>JAZLLV010000027.1:0-198945 GCA_045598365.1 Lachnospiraceae bacterium | reverse complement strand
ATAAAACGAAGCGCAATGGACATCATCATGGAAATCTCGTGCACCGGCACCTTTATACGCTTTAAAAAGCCTAAGCCCTTCTCAAGCCCGTCTGTAAGGTTGTTGGGGGTAGTGGTAAGTGTCATTATGGAAGAGCCTATTATAAGGAAAACAAGGCGTACGGCCATCATAGAGGCTGTATAAATTCCTTCTTTGGTAATAGTAAGCTTACCAAGGCTCACGACCACTTCACCGGTTGTAAGAAACAGGTTTAAAAGCACGGAAAACATAAGCAGCACCACAATGGCTTTCATACCTCTTACCATAAAAGAAAAAGGTACTTTGCAAAGCTTAATAACTGTTATAAGCAGTATAAGCGCTACGACATAACCTATGAAATTGTCTGATACAAAGAGTGATATAAGGAACATAAGGGTTCCAAACAACTTCACTCTGGGGTCAAGTCTGTGTATCACCGAATTTTCAGGGTAATACTGACCCAATGTTATTTCACGTAGCATTCAATATCTCCCTTACTGCGTCTTCCACTGTTATTATATCTGTAGACACCGAAAAACCTGCATCCTTGAGGGCATACATAGTTTCTGTAATATGAGGCACACCAAGCCCCATCTCCTTTAACTCACTATGATGCTTAAATACCTCTTTAGGAGTGTCATCAAAGGCCACACGGCCTCTGTCCATTACTATTAAGCGGTCTGCAAACATGGCCACGTCATCCATGCTGTGGGATACTAAAATAATAGTAGCACCGCTTTCTTTTCTTATATCCAAAAGCTTGTTTAAAAGCTCATCTCTACCCTTAGGATCCAATCCTGCAGTAGGCTCATCTAATATGAGCACCTTAGGCTTCATAGCCAGTACACCGGCAATAGCCACACGTCTTTTTTGGCCTCCTGAAAGGTCGAATGGAGACTGATAAAAATATTCGTCCTCTAAGCCTACCAGCTTAAGTGCCTCGTAAGCCCTTAACTCCACTTCCTTTTTGCTAAGTCCCATGTTGGAAGGGCCAAAGCAAACGTCCTTAAACACAGTCTCCTCAAACAACTGGTGTTCAGGATACTGAAATACCAGTCCTACCTCGGAGCGAAGCTTTTTCTTATTATAATCATCGTCGGAAATATCCGCGCCATCTACATAGACGCCACCTTCGGTAGGCTTTAAAAGGCCGTTTAACTGCTGCACCAGGGTGGATTTTCCTGAGCCCGTATGCCCTATAAGGCCTATGAACTCTCCATCATTTATTTTTATATTTACATCCTCTAAAGCAACAGATTCCATGGTGGTACCCGGATTGTACTTATAGGATAAGTGATTTACTATTATCGACATTTCTTCAAAGCCTCTATAAGTTCCTTGTTTGTAAGTATCCCCTTAGGAATGTCCAGACCCTTCTTCCTTAATTCATAGGCACACAAAGTGACCTGTGGCACATCAAGGCTCAATGCTTTCAGCTCTTCTACCCTTGAGAAAATCTCTCTGGGAGTTCCTGTCATGGCAATGGAACCCTTGTCCATTACTATAACCTTATCTGCATCTACTATTTCGTCCATGTAGTGTGTAATAAGGATAATGGTGATCCCTTCCACCTCATTTAAGGCTCTCACAGCCCTCACTACCTCGCTTCTTCCTATAGGATCCAGCATGGCAGTAGGCTCATCCAAAACTATGCATTTAGGGTGCATAGCCAGCACTCCGGCAATGGATACCCTCTGCTTCTGTCCGCCTGACAATCTGTTAGGAGATTTATCCCTAAACTCGTACATACCTACAGCCTTTAAGGATTCCTCCACACGCTCCCAGATTTCTTTGGTGGGAACACCTAAATTCTCCGGTCCGAAGCCTACATCCTCTTCTACCACCTGTCCGATTATCTGGTTGTCGGGATTTTGGAACACCATCCCTACTGACTCTCTTATATCCCAGAGATTTTCATCCTTACAGGTGTCTTTACCGTCTACAAAAAGAGTTCCTTCCGTAGGATAGAGAATAGCATTTAAGTGCTTTGCAAGAGTAGATTTTCCTGAACCGTTATGGCCTAAAATAGCCACAAAATCTCCCTGCTTTATGGAGAAAGAAACATCATTTACAGCAGTTGTTATGCCTTCAACATTCCCTTCCTCATCTCTTCTGATATATTCAAATGTTAAATGATCTGATTTTACTATTTCCACTTTTTTCTTCCAAATAAATATTGTATGATAAACTAAATCTAATGTATTATACAAGGAAAATCAATGAAACTCAAGTTAAAAGAGCTCTACATCCGAATACGTGATGCCCTTGCTCCCTACCAGAAAAATATAATTCAGCCCTTACTTAAGATTATCGGCATTATAATTGTATGTGCAGTAATAGCCCACTTAATAGGTGGTAATGAAACGCTTCTTGATTACGCTGCAAAAAATGCAGGATGATTTTAATCATAGAATCAGCCGCTTTTTCGTCTGTCACTCCTTTAAAGTAAAAAATCCCATGCCTTATCGGCATGGGATTTAATTATTTTACTATTAAACTAACTCAAGTAAAACTTCTAATGCAGCATCGCCCTTACGCTGACCAATCTTAACGATACATGTGTAACCACCGTTGTGATTGCTGTTTGCATACTTAGGAGCGATTTCATCAAAGAGCTTGTTGGTCTCATCTGTGTAAAGAACCTTGAGCATCTGACGACGAGCATGAAGCTTAGAAGGCATATCCTTCTTGATTTCCTTCTCTACTGACTCGTAAACGGTAACCTTCTTACCATCTACAACTTCCTTCACACGCTTGCCATCCTTATCCTTCTTAGCTACCTTAGCTGTAACCTTAACGGTTTCGAAGTTATCCTTCTCTCTAATAGCTAATGCAATAAGGTGCTCAGCGATCTTTCTTACTTCCTTAGCCTTAGCTTCGGTAGTAACGATCTTACCATTTGCAATCAGAGCTGTAACCTGGCCTCTTAAAAGTGCCTTTCTCTGAGATGATGTTCTGCTTAACTTTCTGTACTTTGCCATTTCAATTTCCTTTCATGCGTGCTCTTACGGTCTTACCGCACAATAAATGCTAATTATAATAAATCATCAGCGGAGTTTAACTTTAAACCTAACTCCTCTAACTTTGCTAACACTTCTTCTAATGACTTACGACCAAGGTTTCTAACCTTCATCATGTCATCGGGAGTCTTGTTAACAAGTTCACCAACAGTATTGATGCCGGCTCTCTTTAAGCAGTTATATGAACGAACTGAAAGTTCAAGTTCATCAATGCTCATATCATCAACGAGCTTTCCGCCGGGAACATCAACAGGGCCGGAAATAACATCGGTCTTCTTACCTGCCTCAGAAAGGTCGATGAAGAGGTTTAAGTGCTCGCTTAATACTTTAGCTGCAAGGCTAACTGCCTCTTCGGGAGCAAGAGTTCCGTTTGTATAAACATCAAGTGTGAGTTTATCAAAATCTGTAACCTGTCCTACACGTGTATTTGCAACTGCCATGTTAACTCTCTCTACGGGAGTATAAATGGAATCGATTGCAATAACACCGATGGGAAGATCATCCTTTTTATTCTTATCTGCGCTTACATATCCACGGCCCTTGGTAATAGTAAGTTCCATATAGAACTTAGCATCCTTACCACCGCAAAGAGTAGCGATAACAAGATCGGGATTCAAGATTTCAATGTCAGAATCAGCCTGAATGTCAGAAGCCTTAATAACGCCTTCACCGGTAAAATCAATGTAAGCTGTCTTAGGCTCAAAAGAATCGCTTGTATTCTTAATAGCCAGCTTCTTAATGTTCAGAATAATCTCTGTAACATCTTCCTTAACGCCGGGTATAGATGAAAATTCATGAAGTACGCCTTCGATTTTAATCTGGCTTACTGCAGCGCCGGGTAAAGAAGAAAGCATGATTCTTCTTAAAGAATTGCCAAGGGTAATACCATAGCCTCTCTCAAGGGGCTCGCAAACAAACTTGCCATACTTCTTATCTTCGGACACTTCAACAACTTCGACATTGGGTCTTTCAAATTCAAACACAGTAAATACCCTCCTTTGGATTTAAGTGAAATTACATTATTTGGAGTATAACTCGACAATAAGCATTTCGTTAACAGGTACATCGATCATTTCTCTGGTAGGAAGATTCTTAACTGTTCCCTTGAAAGCTTCCTGATCTACATCGATCCATTCGGGAACGAGTCTGCCACCTGTTACTTCGAGGATATCCTTATAACGCTGTAATTCCTTAGCCTTGTCGGTTAATGAGATTACGTCGCCTGCCTTAATCTGGTAAGAAGGAATGTTGATAAGCTTGCCATTTACTAAAATGTGCTTGTGATCAACAACCTGTCTTGCTTCCTTACGTGTACGAGCAAATCCCATACGGAAAACTACGTTATCAAGTCTGGACTCAAGCATGATCATAAGGTTTTCACCGGTCATACCCTTCATGCGGTCAGCCTTCTCATAATAGGTACGGAAAGGCTTCTCAAGCATTCCATAGATGAACTTAGCTTTCTGCTTTTCGCGAAGCTGAAGACCGTACTCAGACATCTTCTTGCCTGCGCGAGGGCTGGTTCTGTTTGACTTCTTGTCATATCCTAAAAATACAGGATCAAGATCAAGGGATCTGCATCTTTTTAATACAGGAGTTCTGTTAATTGCCATTTTTTTATTTTCCTTTCAAATTATTGTTTACAGCAGCGTTTTACGCTGTCTTCTTCCAACGTGTACTAAATCTATTACTATAAGTAAGAACTACACACGACGACGCTTGGGAGGTCTGCATCCATTGTGAGGTACAGGAGTTACGTCCTTAATAGAAACAACTTCCAAACCTGCAGCAGCTAATGCACGAATTGCAGCTTCACGTCCTGAACCGGGACCCTTTACAAATACGTCAACATACTTTAAGCCGTGAGGAAGAGCAGCCTTTGTAGCTGTCTCTGCGGCCATCTGTGCAGCATAGGGAGTAGATTTCTTTGAACCTCTAAATCCAAGACCACCAGCACTTGCCCATGATAATGCGTTACCTTCAGCATCTGTTAATGTAACGATTGTGTTATTGAAAGATGCCTGAATATGTGCCTGTCCACGTTCAACGTTTTTTCTGACACGTTTCTTTGTTACTTTCTTTGCAACTTTTGCCATTTTAAACTAACCTACTTTCTTCCTAATAAATAAATTACTTCTTCTTGTTTGCAACTGTACGCTTGGGACCCTTACGAGTACGAGCGTTTGTCTTTGTCTTCTGACCACGAACAGGAAGTCCCTTACGGTGACGGATACCTCTGTAGCATCCAATTTCCTGAAGTGTCTTGATGTTAAGAGCAACCTGACGGCGAAGGTCACCTTCTACCATGTAGTTAGCTTCAATCTCTTCACCAATTCTCTTTACTTCATCATCTGTTAAGTCTCTAACACGAGTGTCAGGGTTAACATTTGCAGCTGCCAAAATCTTGTTTGATGTAACTCTACCGATACCGTAGATGTAGGTCAAACCGATCTCGACACGTTTTTCTCTAGGTAAGTCAATACCTGCGATACGAGCCATTTTTGTTTCCTCCAAAATCTTTCTCGCGAATATCTCGCGCTTGTGCATGCCTTTTGCATGCTAAAACTAATTGAATGGGCCGCTATTGCAGCCGATCGGGACGGCTCCCGATTTTTCCGACAAGGATCGAGCTCTCCGTATTATTGAGCTCTCTTCGGTTTCAAAAGTATTATCGTAGGCTCAAACTACGTATATATACTTTAAATCCTTACTAGGATCAACCCTGTCTCTGCTTGTGCTTAGGGTTCTCACAGATAATTCTGATCTTTCCCTTACGCTTGATTACTTTGCATTTTTCGCAAATAGGTTTTACAGAAGATCTTACTTTCATAACGTCCTCCTTTCAGTTCTTCCGAACGGCCTACAAATGGGCATAGATATTCCTTGCCCAAAAAAGACCAAATAAAACTATATCACAACGGTTTCCCGTTTGCAACCACTAATTTTAATTATTATCAATCAAATTGATAACTCTTATTATTTATCTCTCCAAATAATTCTGCCCTTTGTAAGGTCGTAGGGAGATAACTCCAAAGTAACTTTATCACCGGGAAGGATACGGATAAAGTTCTGACGAAGCTTGCCACTGATGTGAGCCAATACCTTATGACCGTTTTCAAGTTCTACCTGGAACATGGTGTTAGGAAGTTTTTCTACTACTGTTCCTTCAATTTCAATAACATCCTGCTTAGACATTCATTTCCTCCGTTGTCTATCTGTACTTAGCTTCAAGTGTTAATATTTCAGGCTCTCCATCTGTTATAAGAATTGTATTCTCATAATGTGATGCATAAGAGCCATCCTTTGTTACTACTGTCCAATCATCAGAAAGCCAGCTTACTTCCCATGTGCCTGCAGAAATCATAGGCTCAATGGCAAGTGTCATGCCTGCTTCCAGCTTTAAGCCGCGACGCTTCTGACGAAAGTTGGGAATCTGGGGATCTTCATGGAGCTTTGTACCGATTCCATGACCTACCAGATCTCTTACTATACCGTAGCCAAAGGGTGTAACGTAATCGTCAATGGCATTTGAAATATCATACAAATGATTTCCTGCCTTCGCATATTTAATACCTTCAAAGAATGCCTGCTTGGTAACATCCATAAGCTTTTGAGCCTCAGGACTTACCGTACCTACTCCGTAGGTTCTGGCAGCATCTGAATGATATCCCTTGTAGATAAGTCCGCAATCTAAGCTTACTATATCTCCGTTTTTAAGAACACGCTTCTTACTGGGAATACCATGCACTACTTCTTCATTTACAGATACGCATATGGAAGCGGGATAACCATTATAATTTAAGAAGTTAGGAATGCATCCGTAACTGCGGATCAACCGCTCGCCTTCTATATCGATATCCTTTGTGGAAATTCCGGGAGCAATGATTTCAGAAAGTTTATCATGAACCTCACTTAAAATCCTGCAGGATTCCCTCATTAATTCAATCTCTCTATTAGACTTAACAGTTACTGACATATGGCACCGTCCCTTAACCTAAGATACCTGTAATGGCAGCGAATACATCGCTCATTGCCTTGGTACCGTCTACTTCCTTAAGAACACCCTTCTGTGAATAGAAATCAATAAGGGGCTGAGTCTGCTTATGATATACATCAAGTCTGTTCTTTACAGTTTCAGGCTTATCATCATCTCTTAAAATAAGGTTTGCGCCACACTTATCGCATAAGCCTTCTACCTTTGTAGGAGCGAATACTACGTGGTAAGTAGCACCACAGGTAACGCATGCTCTGCGTCCGCTCATACGATTAATAATATTTTCATCAGGTACATCTACGTTAATTGCGTAATCTACCTTGTCATTTAACTCTGTAAGAGCCTTATCAAGTACCTCTGCCTGAGGAATGGTACGAGGGAAACCATCAAGTACATAACCGTTCTTGCAGTCATCCTTTGCTACTCTGTCAAGTAAGATCTTAACAGTAAGCTCATCGGGAACCAATAATCCCTGATCCATGTATTTCTTTGCTTCTTTACCAAGTTCTGTTCCGTTCTTTATATTTGCGCGGAAAATGTCTCCTGTGGAGATGTGAGGAAGGCCGTACTTTTCGCAAATCATTTCTGCCTGTGTACCCTTACCTGCTCCGGGAGCTCCCAACATAATAATCTTCATTTTATATGCTCCTTTATATGCATTGTATATGTAAAAGGAAAATGCATTTCCTTTATTTTCTTTTTTAACGCACAACTTCGGAGTAGGAATAATCCCACTCCGAAAGTACATGCAAATTACTGATTTAAGAATCCCTTGTAATTTCTTACAAGCATCATACCCTCTACCTGAGTAAGTGTTTCAATGATAACGCTTACTACGATGATTAAGGATGTGCCAAGGAAAGTTACCGAAACATCGAATACACCGTAGAAGATGTAAGGAAGTATGCCCACGATCATAAGACCGATAGCGCCGATAAAGATGATGGCATTTAAAATGTTTGTAATGAAATCACTGGTAGGCTTACCGGGGCGAATGCCGGGGATAAAGCCGTTTGACTTCTTTAAGTTGTCAGCTAATTCTACAGGATTAAATGTAATTGATGTGTAGAAATAAGCAAACACAATTACAAGTATACAGTAAACAAGTAAGCCGATTGAATAAATAGGATAATTCTTATTTACCCAGTACTGAGAAGAAAGACCCTTTAAGATCTCGCTCCATACGCCTGTTCCTGAATATCCTGTAAGGGATGAGATGATACCCGGAGTCTGCATCAGGGATGATGCAAAGATGATAGGGATAACACCTGCGGTATTAATACGAATAGGAATATTTGAGGATGTGCCTCCACCCATTCTTGAGCCCTGAGATGAACGAGCATACTGTACAGGGATTTTTCTGATACCGGAGTTAAGAAGTACTACAAGCATAATCATAAGTACTAATATTACTAAAATAACTACGGCTGCGAGAATCTTCTTTGCAATAAGATTCTGGCTGAAAACCTTTGCTGTAAATAAGCTGGACATATCAGCAGGTACTCTGGCGATAATGTTTACAAGAAGGATAATGGAAATACCGTTTCCGATACCGTTATCTGTAATTCTTTCGCCGATCCACATTACGAATGCACTACCTGCGGTAAGTGCAACAATTGCGGTTATAACATTGAGTGCGTTGTACTCTTCAAGTAACCCGTTCTG
Source organism: Lachnospiraceae bacterium (assembly GCA_045598365.1). Classification (GTDB taxonomy): domain Bacteria; phylum Bacillota; class Clostridia; order Lachnospirales; family Lachnospiraceae; genus UBA1258. The sequence goes on along the minus strand of JAZLLV010000027.1, from coordinate 190,248 downwards.
ACCAAAAGAAATGGTCATGGCAGCTGCTTCAATCAATGCAAGTGCTACGGTTACGTAACGTGTGATTGATGCAATTGTCTTTCTGCCTTCTCCACCTTCTTTCTGCATCTCTTCAAGTGCAGGAATAGCAATTGTTAAGAGCTGCATAATAATTGAAGATGTGATGTAGGGTGTTATGTTTAATGCAAGAAGAGACATGTTAAGGAAGGATCCACCGGTGAATGCATTAAGGAAATTGAATGCATCTGTGTTTCCCATCTGTGCTGCCCACCACTGTGAGAAATATGCTCTGTCAATACCCGGAACCGGCATTTGACAGCCGATTCGGATAATAACAATCATAAGCAGTGTGTACAACAGTTTAGTTCTTACTTCTTTAATCTTGAAAGCGTCTCTTACTGTTTTGAACATTAGATCACCTCTGCAGTTCCACCAAGCTTCTCAATTATCTCTTTAGCAGATTCGCTGTAAGCATTAACCTTGACATTGAGCTTTTTGGTAAGTTCGCCGTTACCGAGAACCTTTACTCCGTCTGCAGGGTTCTTAATAATTCCCTGTGCCATAAGTGCTTCGATATCAACAGTAGCGCCGTTATCAAATACTTCTAATGCACTAACATTAATTGCAACGATTTCCTTGTGGTTTCTGTTCTTGAAACCTCTCTTAGGAAGACGTCTGTATAAAGGCATCTGACCACCTTCGAAACCGATTCTGGGAGCTCCGGAACGAGCCTTCTGGCCCTTGTGACCCTTACCTGCGGTCTTTCCGTTTCCTGAACCGTGTCCACGACCTCTTCTAAAATTATCACTGTGTTTAGAGCCTTCTGCGGGCTGTAAGTTAGATAATTCCATGTGACACCTCCTTCTTATACTTCTTCTACTTTAACCAAGTGTCTAACCTGCCAAATCATTCCTCTAACTGCATCGTTATCAGGAAGTTCTACAGATTTATTGGTCTTGTGAAGTCCAAGAGCTTCAACTGTAGCTCTATGCTTGGGAATGGCTCCGATAGGAGATTTCACTAAAGTAACTTTAAGCTTTTTAACTTTCTTTGTTGCCATGATTTAAGTCCCTCCCTTATGCCATTACTTCGTCAACGGACTTGCCACGGTTTGCAGCTACCTGCTCAGGTGTCTTTAACTTAGAAAGACCATCGATGGTAGCAAGAACTACGTTCTGCTTGTTGTTTGATCCGAGTGACTTTGTACGGATGTTCTTGATGCCTGCAAGTTCACAAACGGAACGAGCGGGACCACCGGCGATAACACCGGTACCTTCGGGAGCCTTCTTAAGAAGAACGGAAGCTGATCCGAACTTTCCTAAGAAATCATGTGAGATTGAATTGTTCTCGTCAAGTGCTACACTAACGAGATTCTTCATAGCATCTTCTTTACCTTTACGAATTGCATCAGGAATTTCAGCAGCTTTTCCAAGGCCGGCGCCAACGTGACCGTTACCGTCACCAACTACTACTAAAGCTGAGAAGCGCATGTTACGTCCGCCCTTAACAACCTTGGTAACACGCTTGATGGTAACCACCTTTTCACTGAACTCCATGTTAGCTGTATCTATCATAGTACGTTTCATGTGATGTGTTCTCCTTCCTAGAATTCCAACCCAGCTTCTCTTGCTGCGTCAGCTAATGCTGCTATTTTACCCTGGTATATAAAGCCGCCTCTGTCAAAGACTACTGTATTAATACCTTTTTCAATTGCACGCTTTGCAATTAAAGTTCCCAAATATGCTGCTGCTTCGACGTCATTGGTCTTGTTTAACTCAGCCTTAACATCCTTTTCTACTGTAGATGCTGCAACTAAAGTCTTACCAACTGTATCATCGATAATTTGAGCATACATATGGTTGTTGCTACGGAACACTGCAAGACGAGGTCTTTCAGTTGTACCTGCAAAACGGTTGCGGATCTTCATGTGCTTCTTAACACGTATTTCCTGTCTGGATTCTTTACTAACCATTTTTACACTCTCCTTATCTATTATTTCTTACCGGTCTTACCAACTTTACGTCTGATAACTTCATCAGCATACTTGATACCCTTGCCCTTATAAGGTTCAGGTCTTCTCTTGTCTCTGATCTCAGCTGCGAATTGGCCAACTTTTTCTTTGTCAATACCCTTAACGGTGATAACGTTACCTTCAACAACGGTCTCGATACCTTCAGGATCCTGCATTTCTACCGGATGAGAATAGCCTAAGGATAAGGTTAACTTCTTGCCAGCCTTAGCTGCCTTGTAACCTACACCGTTAACTTCAAGCTTCTTCTCGTAGCCTGATGTAACACCTACTACCATGTTGTTAACAAGTGTTCTTGTTAAACCGTGAAGAGATTTCATCTTCTTTAAATCATTGGGACGGGAAACGATGATTGTTGCTCCCTCAACCTTGATTTCCATTTCTTTGGGTAATACTCTTTCAAGAGTTCCCTTAGGACCCTTAACGGTCACTTTGTTATTTTCTGCGATTTCAACAGTAACGCCTGCAGGAACCGCGATTGGCATTCTACCTATACGTGACATGCCCGTACCTCCTATAATAAATTTAGGTTTATTAGTTTCAAAAAATTACCAAACGAATGCAAGAACTTCGCCACCAACTTCAAGCTCACGAGCCTTCTTATCGGTAACTACTCCCTGGTTGGTAGAAATGATAGCGATACCAAGTCCGCCAAGAACCTTAGGAAGATCTTCCTTGCTTGCATATACACGAAGACCGGGCTTGGAAATTCTCTGAATACCGGAGATAATCTTATCATTCTTATCTGCGCCATACTTTAATGTAACGCGGATAGTCTTGAAATTGCCCTCTTCAATGATATCAAATTTCTTAATGTAACCTTCATCTAAAAGAATCTGAGCGATAGCTAACTTCATCTTTGATGAGGGAACATCTACTGTATCGTGTTTTGCAGTGTTAGCATTACGAATTCTTGTAAGCATATCTGCAATGGGATCATTAAATGCCATTTGATTGTCCTCCTTCCTTTTCTTTACCAGCTGGCCTTCTTAACGCCGGGGATTTCTCCCTTATAAGCGAGTTCGCGGAAGCAAACTCTGCAAATTCCATACTTTCTTAATACTGCATGGGGACGTCCACATATATTGCAGCGGGTATAAGCTCTTGTAGAGAACTTAGGCGCTTTCTGCTGTTTAAGCTTCATTGCTAATCTAGCCATGAATTTACCTCCTCCTATTTCGCGAACGGCATGTTGAATAATCTAAGTAATTCACGTGCCTCTTCATCTGTCTTTGCTGTTGTAACGAAGATAATGTCCATACCACGAACCTTATCTACCTTATCGTATTCGATTTCAGGGAAAATGATCTGCTCCTTAATACCAAGAGCGTAGTTACCTCTGCCATCAAATCCGTTAGGGTTTACACCTCTGAAGTCACGAACTCGGGGAAGTGCAAGGTTTACAAGACGATCGCAGAACTCATACATCTTTTCGCCACGAAGAGTAACCTTACATCCGATTGCCTGATTCTCACGAATCTTGAAGTTAGCAACAGACTTTCTTGCTCTTGTAACAACTGCCTTCTGACCGGAAATCTTTTCCATATCAGCAATTGCAGACTCTAAAACCTTTGCGTTTTCCTTAGCTTCGCCAACACCCATATTGATAACGATCTTGTCGAGCTTGGGAACTTCCATAACGTTCTTATATCCGAACTTGTCAGTTAAAGCCTTGACAATTTCGTTTTTGTATAAATCTTTATATCTACTCACGTTTATTTGGCCTCCTTTACGTATTAATCAATAACGTCGCCCGTTGCCTTGGCAATACGGACCTTCTTGTCACCATCCATCTTGAAGCCAACTCTTGTTGTTTTGCCCTTAAATACGAGCATTACGTTAGATGCATCAATTGCAGCTTCCTTCTGAACGATTCCACCGTTCTGATTAGCCTGGGAGGGCTTCATATGCTTTGTAACCATATTTACGCCTTCAACAATAACCTTAGCGTTCTTCTGGTCTACAACAAGGACCTTACCTTCTTTTCCGTTGTCCTTGCCGGCGATAACCTTAACGGTATCACCTTTCTTAATCTTCATTGTTGCCATTTAGCTACCTCCTAGAGTACTTCGGGAGCTAAAGAAACGATCTTAGAGAACTGTTTCTCACGAAGCTCACGTGCTACAGGTCCAAAGATACGGGTTCCCTTGGGTTCCTTGTCATCTTTAATGATTACTGCAGCATTCTCGTCAAATTTGATATAGGAACCGTCTTTACGACGAGCGCCCTTAACTGTACGAACAACAACAGCCTTAACTACATCACCCTTCTTAACAATTCCGCCGGGTGTTGCATCTTTAACACTGGCAACGATGATGTCGCCGATGTTAGCATATCTTCTTGTAGATCCGCCCATAACACGGATGCAAAGCAATTCCTTAGCACCGGTGTTATCAGCAACCTTCAATCTGCTTTCCTGTTGAATCATGCTTATTCTCCTTCCAATGCTTACTTAGCTTTTTCTACGATTTCAATAAGTCTCCATCTCTTATCCTTAGAGAGGGGTCTTGTTTCCATTACTTTAACTGTATCGCCAACCTGACATTCGTTGTTCTCATCATGAGCTTTCAACTTGTAGGTCTTCTTAACGATCTTTCCGTAAAGGGGATGCTTTACGTGATCTTCAACTGCAACCGTGATTGTCTTGTCCATCTTGTCGCTGACAACCTTACCGGTACGTGTTTTTCTAAGATTTCTTTCTTCCACGATTTTAGTCTCCTTTCTAATCATCCAATGCCGAACTTACGCTTCAGCCTTTGACTTTGCAGTCATAACGGTCTGAATTCTTGCAATGTTCTTTCTAACTTCTTTAATTCTTGCTGTGTTGTCTAACTGGTTAGTGGCATTCTGGAATCTTAAGTTGAAAAGTTCCTTCTTAGCATCGGTTAATTCCTTAGCTAATTCTGCAGTTGTCTTTGCATTTAAGCTATCAACATACTTATTAGTTTTCATTAGATGCACCGCCTTCCAAGTCCGCTTTAGAAACGATCTTACATTTGCAAGGAAGCTTGTGAGATGCCAGACGTAATGCTTCTCTTGCGGTTTCCTCAGGAACACCTGCAATTTCAAACAATACGCGTCCGGGCTTAACTACTGCTACCCAATACTCTACTGTTCCTTTACCGGAACCCATACGGGTTTCTGCCGGTTTTGCTGTGATGGGCTTGTCAGGGAAAATCTTAATCCAAACCTGACCACCACGCTTTACGTGTCTTGTCATAGCGATACGGGCTGCTTCGATCTGGTTGGATCTGATCCAGCAAGGCTCTGTAGCAACGATACCATATTCACCATAAACTATTGTATTACCACGCATCGCTTTTCCTGCCATAGTGCCACGGAACTGTTTACGACGCTTTACTCTTTTAGGCATTAACATAATTATTTGTCGCTCCCTTCCTTAGTATTCTTTGTAGGAAGGACCTCACCCTTGTAGATCCAAACCTTGATACCGAGCTTACCATAAGTGGTATCTGCTTCAGCGAAACCATAATCGATGTCAGCTCTGATTGTCTGAAGCGGAATGGTTCCCTCGCTGTATGTTTCTGTACGAGCAATATCAGCTCCGCCAAGACGGCCTGCAACAGCTGCCTTGATACCAAGAGCGCCTGTCTTCATTGTTCTTGACATAGCAGACTTCATAGCACGACGGAATGATACACGGTTCTCAAGCTGCTGTGCAATGTTCTCTGCAACAAGCTGTGCATCCTTATCAGGACGCTTGATTTCCTTAATGTCAACAAGAACCTTCTTACCATTGCAAAGCTTAGCAACTTCGTTCTTTGTTACTTCGATTTCCTGTCCGCCCTTACCGATGATTAAACCGGGCTTTGCGGTGAAGATAATAACCTTAACGCGGTCTGAAGCTCTTTCGATTTCGATCTTGCTGATGCCTGCGCTAAATAATTTCTTCTTAAGGTACTTTCTGATGTTGTAATCTTCTACTAAGTTCTCGGAGAAATCTGATTCAGCATACCATCTGGAATCCCAATCCTTGATTACACCGACTCTAAGTCCATGAGGATTAACTTTCTGTCCCATTCTTGCTCCTCCTATCTTTCATCCAGCACGATTGTGATGTGGCTCATACGCTTTTCAATTCTGTAAGCGCGGCCCTGTGCACGGGGTCTTACTCTCTTCATTGTGGGTCCCTTATTAGCAAAGCATGCTGCTACATAAAGGTTATCAGCATTCATACCGTTGTTGTTCTCAGCATTTGCGATTGCTGATTCCAATAACTTCTTGATGATACTTGAACCATATCTGGGATTATATGTAAGAATAGCAAGAGCTGTCTTTGCATCTTTTCCTCTGATGGCATCTAAAACGAAACAAGCCTTCTGTACTGAAATTCTTGCGTAAGACAATTTTGCTGAAGGTCTTGTGTCTTTAACTGCGTTTCTTTCTCTTTTAATTTGAGATCTATGTCCTTTAGCCATAGATTTGTCCTCCATTCAAATTGCCTCTTATCTTACTTTTGACTTCTTTTCGTCCTTACCATGTCCCTTGAAAGTTCTGGTAGCAACGAATTCGCCAAGTTTATGTCCAACCATATCTTCGGTAACATATACCGGAACATGCTTACGACCGTCATGAACAGCAATTGTGTGTCCAACAAATGAAGGGAAAATTGTTGAACGACGTGACCATGTCTTAATAACCTGCTTCTGATCAGCAGCGTTCATAGCGTCAACCTTCTTAAGAAGGCTAGCATCTGCGAAAGGTCCTTTTTTAATTGATCTAGCCATTGATCTATCCTCCTGTGTTATTTAATAGCTTTACCGTTACGTCTTCTTACGATGAGCTTGTTTGAAGCCTTCTTTGACTTACGTGTCTTAAGTCCAAGTGCAGGCTTGCCCCAAGGAGTAGAAGGACCGGGACGACCGATACCTGTCTTTCCTTCACCACCACCGTGAGGATGGTCGTTAGGGTTCATAACAGAACCACGAACTGTGGGACGGATACCCATGTGACGCTTACGTCCAGCCTTACCAATGTTAACAAGGTTATGATCGCCATTACCGATAACACCGATAGAAGCACGGCATACAAGGGGAACCATTCTCATTTCACCTGAAGGAAGACGAAGTGTTGCATACTTACCTTCCTTAGCAAGCACCTGAGCGCTGTTACCAGCTGAACGAACTAACTGTCCGCCCTTGCCGGGATAAAGTTCTACGTTGTGTACTTCGGTACCGATCGGGATCTCTGAAAGAGGTAAGCAGTTACCAACTCTTACTTCTGCTTCAGGTCCGTTCATAACCTTCATTCCATCCTTAAGTCCTTCGGGAGCAAGGATGTATGCCTTTTCGCCGTCTGCATAGCAGATAAGTGCGATGTTAGCAGTTCTGTTGGGGTCATATTCGATGCCGATTACCTTTGCAGGAACGCCATCTTTCAAACGCTTGAAATCTACTAATCTGTATTTCTTTTTGCTACCGCCACCAATGTGTCTAACGGTAATCTTACCCTGATTGTTACGACCAGCTGTCTTAGGAATGCTTACGCAAAGGCTCTTTTCGGGAGTTGACTTTGTGATTTCTGAGAAATCAGAGTTGGTCATATTTCTTCTGGAGGGTGTATAGGGGTTATATGTCTTAATTCCCATTTTTATATCTCCTTTACTGATTTGTCATCACGCTTCATATGCGTATAAGTTGAAGGCCTATCTTATAAACCTGCAAAGATTTCGATATCCTTGCTATCGTCTGTTAACCAAACTACTGCCTTCTTTGTTGCTGCTGTCTTTCCGAAAGTAGCGCCACGTCTCTTTGTCTTTCCGTCGTAGTTAACGGTGTTAACGCGCTTTACCTTTGTTCCTGCGAACATTTTCTCAACAGCTTCCTTGATCTGAGACTTGTTAGCCTCTGTGTGTACAAGGAATGTATATTTCTTTTCGCTCATGCCTGACATACTCTTTTCTGTAAGTACAGGCTTAAGGATTACGTCATAGTACTGAATAGATGCCATTATGCGTACACCTCCTCAATCTTCTTAGCAGCGTCCTTTGTAAGAACAATTGTGCCGCCCTTCATGATGTCGTATACGTTAATCTGATTAACAAGAGTTGTATCAACATCAGCCATGTTTCTAGCAGAAAGAACAACGTTTGCATCGTTATCTGCCAAAACAACAAGGCCCTTTTCAACCTTTAAGTTCTTCATTACATTTGCGAAGTTCTTTGTCTTGATTTCATCAAACTTTAATGCATCAACAACGATTAACTTCTCAGCCTGTAAACGGCTTGTAAGAGCTGACTGTAAAGCTGCTCTCTTTTCCTTCTTGTTAAGCTTGAAGGAATAATCACGAGGAACGGGAGCGAATACAACGCCGCCTCCTGTCCACTGAGGAGATCTTGTTGAACCCTGACGAGCATGTCCGGTTCCCTTCTGTCTCCAAGGTTTTCTTCCGCCACCGGAAACTTCAGAACGAGTCTTAGCCTTCTGTGTTCCCTGACGATTATTAGCAAGCTGCTGAACGACAGCCATGTGTACGAGATGTTCATTAACTTCTACACCGAATACTGCATCGCTTAAGTCGATCTTTTCAACTTCTTTGCCTTCCATATTATAAACAGCTACTTTTGCCATCTTAATGGTCCTCCTTCCGTACGTTTTAAGCGTTAGCCTTAACGGTTTCTTTAATAGTAACTAAGGCCTTCTTAGGTCCGGGTACAGCGCCCTTAACAAGTAATAAGTTGTTTTCAACATCAACTCTTACGATTTCAAGGTTCTGAACTGTAACCTTTACGTGTCCCATGTGACCGGGCATTCCTTTTCCCTTAAATACACGGCTGGGTGAAGAACATGCACCGTTGGAACCCTGATGACGATGGAACTTGGAACCATGCTTCATAGGTCCTCTGTGCTGACCTAATCTCTTGATTGCGCCCTGGAATCCTTTACCCTTTGAAATAGCGGTTGCATCGATCTTATCGCCTTCAGCGAAGATGTCAGCCTTGATTTCAGCGCCAAGTGCATAGTCACTTACGTTCTCGAGCTTAAACTCTCTTACGAATCTCTTTGTTGTAGTGCCGGCCTTATCGAAGTGTCCCTTCATAGCCTTGTTTACGCCGTGAGCATGAACATATTCCTTCTTGCCGTTAGCGTCCTTGTTGGTGATTCTTTCTTTCTTCTCAGCAAAACCAACCTGAACTGCTTCGTAACCATCGTTCTCAACAGTCTTGATCTGTGTAACTACACAGGGTCCTGCCTGAAGTACTGTAACAGGTACTAATGTACCGTCAGCGTTGAAGATTTGAGTCATTCCGACTTTTGTTGCTAAAATTGCTTTCTTCATTTTTCCTCCTTGTTTCTACAGCGGAATGCATTCGCATTCATTCTAGTAGAGGTTTTTCTTTCTTAATTAAATGTTGTGAAGTTTAATTACTTCATTTTGATATCGATGCTTACACCTGCAGGCATTTCTAATCTCTGAAGTGCCTCGACTGTCTTAGGTGTAGGAGTAATGATATCGATGAGTCTCTTGTGTGTTCTCTGTTCGAACTGTTCTCTGGAATCTTTGTACTTGTGTACAGCACGAAGAATTGTAACAACTTCCTTCTTAGTAGGAAGCGGAACAGGTCCACTAACCTGAGAGCCGTTCTTCTTAACGGTCTCGATGATTTTCTTAGCAGATGCATCAACTAACTGATGATCATATGCCTTGAGTGTGATTCTCATTACTTGACTTGCCATAAAAAAAGTCTCCTCCTTTTCGTACTTTCGAATCTAAGTACGACAAGTGGCGACTGTACACTCTCCCGTGCGTGTCCTGCTTACTCATATTTTTTGAAGAACGCATTCTCGCATTCTTCATACAAGCAAACGGCTTTTGCACGTCGTTTCTACTATGATGTAGACTGTTGCTTTGTACAGTGACTTGTCGTCAGTTTACATGACCTTCGCTCCACGGAAAACCTACCGGCAGTTATGTATTTCTGCCTGTAGCAACCTCACGCTTCATAGCTATCATGCCACAGCAATCGTTATGTTACACCAAGTCACTGAAAAAAGCAAGTCTTTTTTGAAAAAAATTTATTTTTACTGTTTCATCCATCTTCCGCTGGCACCGCAGGGCAAAACCAGTCCGTTTTCGGTTACCGGAAGACCTATCTCATCAGCCTTTACCATGCCGGGGTGCTTTGAAGCAATTGCAGTATTGATCATATAACTTAATACCGCCGGCTGAAGACCTGTTGTATAACTGTTTATCAGGAAGAAAAGTGCATCCTCGGAAAGAAGCTGCTCGCAAAGTTCAATAAAAGGAAAGATACTCTCTTCTATTTTCCAGATTTCACCCTTGGGGCCTCTTCCGTATGACGGAGGATCCATGATGATGGCATCATATTTGTTGCCGCGTCTTATCTCTCTTTCCACAAACTTACCGCAATCATCAACAAGCCATCTGATTTTTGCATCTTCCAGTCCTGATGATACTGCGTTTTCTTTGGCCCACTGAACCATACCCTTTGAAGCGTCCACATGAGTAACTTCAGCTCCGGCGAGGGCTGCCGCAATTGTGGCTCCACCGGTATATGCAAAAAGATTTAAAACCTTTATGGGCTTTTCGGGATGTCTTTCTCTTTCACTACTTATTATAGAAGAAAACCAATCCCAGTTAACCGCCTGCTCAGGAAATAATCCGGTATGCTTAAATGCAAAGGGCTTCAAATGAAACCTGGCACCGTTCTGATAAGAAATCATCCATTCGTTGGGAAGATCAAAAAATTCCCATTCGCCGCCACCCTTTGATGAACGATGGTAATGACCGTTTAACTGCTTCCATGCTTTATTCTTCTTCTCTGTATTCCAGATTACCTGGGGGTCCGGACGAAGCAATGTATACTTGCCCCATCTTTCAAGTTTTTCTCCCGATGATGTATCTATTACTTCATAGTCTTTCCAATTACCGGCAATCCACATATTGCATATCTCCAACTTATATTCTTCGAACATTATATAATAAAGAAACCATACTAACAAGCAAAAAGAAAAAGGCTCGATTGATTAACATTCGCCGAATACATGGATTAATGCAAGCATATCCATGTGCTCGGCTCATTGTCATAACAAAAAAAGAGCGAGGAAAACTTCCTCGCTCCAATCTTTATTAGGATGTAAAAATTACTTAAGAGTAACCTTTGCGCCAACTTCTTCAAGAGACTTCTTGAGAGCTTCAGCGTCTGCCTTAGATGCAGCTTCCTTAATTACCTTAGGAGCAGCCTCAACGAGGTCCTTTGCTTCCTTAAGTCCAAGGCCTGTAGCTTCACGTACAACCTTGATAACCTTAACCTTTTCAGCGCCTACTTCTGTTAATTCAACGTCGAACTCGGTCTTTTCTTCTGCTGCTTCTGCGGGAGCTGCTGCTGCAACTACAACGCCTGCTGCTGCAGATACACCAAACTCTTCTTCGCAAGCTTTTACTAAGTCATTTAATTCCATAACTGATAACTCTTTGATAGCATCAATGAGTTCCTGAGCTGTTAATTTAGCCATTTTAAAAATCCTCCGTTTAATAAAATCTGTTTAATATGTTACCTGATTAGGCTTAAGCCTCTGCGGGTGCTTCAGCGGGAGCTTCAGCAGGTGCTGCACAGTTTGCTGCGCCACCTTTTTCTGCGAGCTGATTCATAACACGAGCAAAGTTTGTAATAGGAGACTGTAAGCTTCCAAGTAACTTGGAGATTAACTCGTCTCTTGAAGGGATTGTTGCGATTGCTCCGATTCCCTTTGCGTCGTAGTAAGTACCTTCTACTACGCCACCTTTGATTTCGAGTGCCTTAGCGTCCTTTGCGAACTTAGCGATTACTCTTGCGGGAGCTGTTGCATCAGACTTGCTGATAGCGATAGCTGTAGGTCCCTCTAAGTTGGGAACGATTGACTCAAAATCTGTGCCCTTTACAGCGCTTGTGATGAATGTGTTCTTATAAACCTTGTAAGAAACGCCTTCCTCACGTAAAGCCTTACGAAGCATTGTATCCTGAGCAACTGTAAGACCTCTGTAGTCTACAACTACGATAGACTGAGCGTCTTTAATCTGTTCAGAGATTTCTGCAACGATAGCTGACTTCTGGGCTTTGATTGCTTCATTAGCACTAGCCATTTTCTTTACCTCCTATAAAGATTGCCGAACAGGAGATTCTTATAAAAAAATCCCTCTGCCTAAGACAGAGGGATTCGTAAATAATCAATACTCACTGGTTCCTCGGTAGGCGATTAAACTTACGCATTACTGCACCTACTGTCTTCGGCCTTGTATAAACTAACAAATTTTCAGGGTTTTGTCAACCCTCCTTCAAAAGAAGGTTAAATTAGAACTTAGCAACACTTAAACGTACACCGGGTCCCATTGTGGAAGCAAGTGTAGCAGACTTAATGTACTGACCCTTTAATGCAGCGGGCTTAGCCTTAAGAATTGCATCCATAAGTGCGTTGTAGTTCTGTTCAAGAGCTTCCTCTGTGAAAGAAACCTTACCAACGGGAACGTGGATAATGTTTGCCTTGTCAAGACGGTACTCAATCTTACCTGCTTTGATATCATTAATAGCCTTTGTTACATCCATTGTAACTGTGCCGGCCTTGGGGTTGGGCATTAATCCCTTAGGTCCTAAAACCTTACCAAGACGACCAACAACACCCATCATATCAGGTGTAGCAACAACTACGTCGAAATCAAGCCATCCATCATTCTGGATTCTGGGAATGAGTTCTTCGCCGCCTGCGTAATCAGCGCCTGCTGCAAGAGCCTCATCAACCTTGGGTCCTTTAGCAAATACTAAAACTTTAACGGTCTTACCTGTACCGTTGGGAAGAACAACTGCGCCACGGATCTGCTGTTCAGCATGACGTCCGTCACAACCTGTTCTTAAATGTAATTCAACTGTTTCATCAAACTTAGCAGTAGCTGTCTTCTTAACTAATGCGATTGCATCAGCTGCCTCGAAATACTGAGAACGATCAACGAGCTTAGCTGCTTCAACATACTTCTTACCATGTTTCATTGTAATATCCTCCTAAGCTCTTCTTACTGTTCTACGTTTACACCCATACTTCTGCAAGTACCGGCGATCATGCTCATTGCTGCTTCAAGACTTGCTGCGTTAAGATCCTTCATCTTTAATTCAGCGATCTCCTGAAGTTTAGCCTTGGAAATGGTAGCAACCTTTGTCTTGTTAGGAACACCTGAACCAGACTTAAGTCCGCATGCCTTCTTAATAAGAACTGCTGCAGGGGGAGTCTTTGTGATGAAGCTGAAGCTTCTGTCTGCGTAAACAGTGATGATAACGGGAACGATTGTATCGCCCATATCAGCTGTCTTAGCATTGAACTGCTTGGTGAATTCTACGATGTTAACACCCTTCTGACCAAGCGCAGGTCCTACAGGGGGAGCTGGTGTAGCTTTTCCGGCAGGAATCTGTAACTTAATGTATCCTTCTACTTTTTTTGCCATTGTGGCACCTCCTAATAAATATGTGGTTAGGCGCGTCGTTTCTCCGCGAATGCGGCGACACTCCCACGTTAGTGGATATATAAAAGCCGAAGCTTAAATATCTTTATTAACTCATTGCGCGAACTTCTGCGAAACTGATTTCAACAGGAGTCTCACGTCCAAAGAGCTCTACATTGATAGTTGCGGTCTGTTTGCTGTAATCCATACGGGTTACGACACCAACGGTATCCTTCCAAACGCCTGCAACAACTGCAATTGTGTCTCCTTCTTTGAAATCGACGGAAACATTTTCCATACGAATTCCCAAAGGCTTCATTTCAGCCTCTGTAAGGGGCACGGGCTTTGATCCGGGTCCAACGAAACCGGTAACGCCACGGGTATTTCTGACAACATACCATGTGTCATCATTCATAACCATTTTTACAAGAACATAGCCCGGAAACATCTTCTTCTGGGAAGTCTTGCGAACGCCGTCCTTAACTTCAACAACATCCTGAAGGGGAACGCGAACTTCTAAGATTTCTTCTTCAAGGTGACGGTTAGCGATGGTCTTCTCAAGGTTAACCTTAACCTTATTCTCATATCCTGAATAGGTATGTGCTACATACCAGTTTGCTTCTGCCATGGAATTAACCTCGCTTTACTTTGTAATAAAGTTGATACCATACTGAATAAGAAAATCAAATACAGTAACAAGAATACCCACAACTATAGCGGTAACTGTAACTGCAACTGACTGTCTGAATACGGATTCCTTAGAAGGCCATACAATCTTCTTAAACTCAACCGGTATAGTCTTGAAAAATCCGGTCTTTTTTTCTTTCTTATTGGAATCTGCCATAATAAACTCCTTCTGAAATACGGATTATTTGGTCTCTTTATGCATTGTGTGACGCTTGCAGAATCTGCAGTATTTCTTTGTTTCCATACGATCGGGATGTGTCTTCTTATCCTTAGTAGTATTGTAATTGCGCTGTTTGCACTCTGTGCATGCTAATGTGATCTTTGTACGCATTATTTTGTCCTCCGCGTATAATAAATTTCATAAATTTTAACACAAAAAAAGGAGCCCAACTTCTCTCCGCTATGCTAATTTAACACAGCCACGCTTCCTCGTCAAGATGTTTTTTCCTAAAATCAAAAGAAAAAGTACCATTCCGCAAAGGCTCATGTATAAACCTTCCTTATAATAAGTGGGAAGGAAAGAAAAATCAACCCTGTGTTCACCGGCAGGCACACAAATACCCATAAGACCAAAGTCTACCTTATATATTTTTGTCTCATTTCCGTCCACATATGCCTTAAAGCCCTTTTCGTAGGGAACCGAGAAGAACACAAGCCTTGCCTTCTCATAATCGGTCTTTGCAGAGAATCCTTTGTGACTGTACTCAAAGTCCGAAACCACAGTCTCTCTTCTCTCTTTGCAGCTCTTTGAAAATTCACCAAGTGTTATTGAAGAGGTCTTGCTTATGTCCATGTGTGAAAGAACCACCGACAGTTCAGAAGCCACTTCATCCGACAAAACAAGTGCTTTCATAAGCATTCTGTCCTTAACATACTTGGCTGCCTCTGATTCCTGATACTCTTTTTCCGTAATGTAATAGTCAAAAGAAAAGCCCATGGGAACATAGTTTGCATTTTCATATATATTAAAGCCGTTCTTTTCACCCACCAGACTGTAGTCCTTAAGTTCGGTCATATCCTCTACACGACCGATATATTCAATGGATTTTTCGTTATTTGTAAGGAAGTACCGGCCCGACAAAAGCGCTCTGGCGCCGATTCTTGAAGTATAAGGGTGGCTTGAAACTTTTCTCGGAATATCCGCACCATGATAAAAAGCAAACACGGAATCCGGCACAGTTGATATAAATGCCGTGATGGAATGAACATCCGGCCAGAACATACCGTAATTATAAAAATCTTCATCGGTTTCAATTCGGTAAAAGCTGCCATCATCTTCAAGAGGGGATTCACCGAAAACAGCCTGTTTTAAGAAAGGCTCCTTCCTGTCAGAATCGCATAACATCGTCCCGCTGATAAACATGGTACAGGTGGTTATATAACAGGCGATGATTACGGTAGTTACAAGTGTTTTTACCGACATTTTTTTGCATTCACGTACAAACAAAAACAGAGGAACCGCCATAAGTCCCGAAAAAACGAATTGGCAGATGAGCTGCTCCGCATTTTTAAGTGCCCCAAGGACTGTTAAAACGTCGTCCTCTGTTTTTGCGGGAAGAACCGATATCACCATAATAATAACCGTTATAACAAGAACAACCTTTGCGCCAAATCTAAGTTCGCTCTGGCAATCCGCTCTTTTTTCAAGAACAGAAGCCGTCAAAAGGGCCATAATAAGAACCGGCATATAAAACCATCTTGCATAATATTCGGAATTAAGAGCAGAGAAAAAGGCATTTAGTCCCGGCACAAAAGCAAAAATCGCGCACACAGTCATTAATGTTTTATATCTGTCACGTTCCCTGTGGAATCTGTAATAAGCCACAACTCCGGCCACAGAAAAAAGCGGAATGTATGCGCCGATTCCGGAAACTCTGCTGTAGGACTGATTAAGCATGGAATTAAGCCCCGACAAATCGGGAAGCATAACAATATTCTTAAGAAGATTCCAAAACATGGTGGGTTCGCTGTATGAAACAAGGTCGTAGCCCGAAAGCACCTGGGTAATTCTGTTATTGCCAAGAGTGTATGCAATTGCCGGCAAAATATATGCTCCCGCCAGAAGAACCCCTGTAAGGCCCGACACAAAAGCCCTTAAAAGCTCACTTATAATAGTAGAAACTCTTTCTCTTCCGGGTGCAAACATACAAAAATAGTAGATAACAAGAAAAACCGCTTCCCCTACAAAGAAATAATAGTTCAAAGAAAGCATAAAAGCAGTCATAAGCGTGAAGCCTACTGACTTTTTCTTTTCAATCATTTTCTCAAAAAGAAGAAGATACAGGGGAAAGAATGCCATAACATCGTGGAAGTGATTATACACAAGAACCGCTCCCTGAAATCCCGAAAATGCATAAAGCATGGCACCCATAAAGGCACCTGCATCGGTCTTAAGATGTCTTTTCAAAAAAGCAAAAGCCGTAAGAGTCATTACACCATACTTCAAAGCGCTGATCCATGGCATAAGAAAAGGCACCACCTCAGTATCAAAAAGCAGGGTAATTAAGAAAAACGGACTTCCAAGAAGATAAAAGGAATAGCAGCCTATGAGGCTTCCCCCAAGATCGGTTCCGAAATCATATAGGAACCTACCGTTTTTCAGAGCATAGTGGACATGATAATAAAAGGGAATCTGCTGAACATTAAAGTCCCCGTAATACATCCACACACCTTTTGTAAAAAGCACGGAGGGTATGGCTATAGCCGCAAACAGCAAAAAGCCCGTAAAAAAAGTGCACAAATACATATGCTTAGCAAAGTACTCAGGCAACCTGTTCTTTTTACCGGAACTCGCAGGCGAATTCACATGGGAATTCTCAGCAACATTCTCAGTAACGATATCTTCAACAACTATATTTTCATCAATAATATTTTCCATAAAAAAATAATACCACATATCCCCTTCAAAGGATATGTGGTATATAAACTTTAAGTCTTAAGTTAGCAGTAGCTGTTAAACATCATACCCGTATAAGCACTTGTTACGTAAGGAGATGCGTAGTTGTGACCGGGATTCTTGTAAGCCACTATTGTACGGTCCGCATAGTGCATGGGATTTAATGAAACCTGATCAACCTTTCTAAGCATTGAACCCGCAAACTGTTTAAGAGCATCAAACTTCTCGGTAAGCTTGCCTTCGTCCGCGGACAAAAGAAGTTCATTCTTATCAAGAGATATTCTTCCGTCCTCACCAAGCTTAATGCCAAGGGACGCAAGATCATCAGCCCGCAGGGAAGCCAGTGTTGACATTTCATTAATGAGCCTTACGGACTTCGGATGATTCTCAGCATACTTATCTGCCGTATCAATAAATGAATTATAACCTTTAACTAACTCCTCAATATTAGCTGCTAAAGATTCAATATCTTCCTTAAGCCCTATATGAGCCACATCACTTTCGGAAGTACTGATTCTGTTGAGAGAGATTTCGTACTGCTTGTCAACAGTAAACATATTGGCGGCGGACTGATGTTCCATACCGTTTATGACAAATCTCGAATTAGTGGACTCCGCAAGCACATTGTCAAGGCCAAAGTATGCAACAGAACCCTGAGTTCGTGATGTGCTGTCATCGGTTATGTTAAACATATGGGCACCGTTTGCTGCCGCACCGGTATTCTGAGACTCCACTCTCAAGGCGGAATTACCGTTTCCATCTTTCAAAACCTCTGCGCTAAGACCGATTCCTGCATTATTTATCAGTCTCGACAGTTTTTCCTGAATGGAAAGGTTTGTGTCATTGCCATTTATATTGTATTGGAACTCGTAATTAAGTCCGTTTATGCCAACGTCAAAAGAATAGGTATCCGAAGCAAGGTAAATTTCCTCAGAAGGAATGAACTTGCCCACATTCACCTGAGGTGCTGCAAGGCTTAATACCTCAATATCAAAGGAAGGAACGCCCTCTCCCTTATTGTCTTCACCTATATACCGGGCACTTGCAAGGGATTCGTCGGAGCTTGCCGCAACCTTTTTATTCAAAAGATCGTCATCCGCAACACCACCAAGAGACGCAATGGTATTATGGAAGGCTCTTGCGTTTTCCTTAATTCCCACAGCATATTCCTTAGTCTCCTGAGACTTATCAACGATATACAGGGGAGCTTCTTTATTCATCTTAACAATGGAATTATAGACGCCGCGCAATTCGCTCTTTTTATGCGTATCGAACTTAGAATCCGTTTTAGGCGCATACGTCGTAAGATAATAGTTATAAACACTATTAATAACAGAATTATCGGCCATTAGCTCCTCCTTTCCTCCATGATAGGTCTGCACAATCCGTGTGCCTGCTGTTAGCCGCAAAATGGCTAAACATCACCCATGCTACCCATTTTGCCCATTTTTTGTTTTCATGTTACCACACAATACACAACATTGCAACATTTGTTTTAATTGTCACACAATTGTTACATTCTT
The DNA here is from genome assembly GCA_045598365.1 of Lachnospiraceae bacterium. Taxonomy (GTDB): domain Bacteria; phylum Bacillota; class Clostridia; order Lachnospirales; family Lachnospiraceae; genus UBA1258. The sequence goes on along the minus strand of JAZLLV010000027.1, from coordinate 171,665 downwards.
GTGGATATTTTGCATTTTAACTATGGATTTAAGGACTTACTTCTCCGACGGGAAATAAACAAATATATAAGTATACCGGTAATGGCTCCTGCAGAATCTATCAAAACATCCGACCAGGTACCGTAACGGCCGGGAACAAAGCGCTGGTGTATCTCATCGGTTACCGCATATAAAGCCGCAATAAGCTCTGAAAGAAAAATCAGAACAGGCTTATTTTTCCGAGCCTCCCACAAAGCAAACATAATTGCAGCGCCAAGCACAGCATATTCGCTGAAATGGGCAAGCTTACGAATCAAAAGATGCATAGCCGCAAGAACATCCTCCGACAGCACTCTGTTGGATACACCCTCAACCAGTGTTTTAAGCGCGTTAAGAAACATTCCGCTTGCGGAAGTTGATTCTGCTGCCGGCATTGCCGAAAATATAAAAATAATTATCATGACGATTATCATAGGGATAAAGCGCCAAAGTTTAAGTTCGCTTTTTTTCATGTCTAACATAATAGCACAAATGCAGGAAAATTTACAAAACCCTGCAACAATTTCCGCGAAAAATACAAAAGTCCCCGAACGAAATTCATCGTCCGGGGACCCGTAATTCTAACTATTTAATTCTAATAATCAGTCGATGATGGTAATACGTCCCTGACCGTAGGGATCAGCGTATTCTTCTCCAACGTTTCCGCCAAGAACATCAACGATGTAGTTGATAAGTACCTGGTTATCGATCATAACAGATTCCTGAAGGAACTTGTTATCTGCGAACATTGAATATCCGTCACCCATGTTCTTAAGCTTGTAGTCATGACAAGCAAGTGTGTAGGTCTTTGTAAGATCAAGATCTTCTTCTCCGACCTTAATATCCTTTACTCTTGCATCGCCTTCAACCTTAACGAACATCTTGTTTTCATCTGTAACAACAGGTGAAGCAACATTTACGTCAATTGTGAAGCTCATACCTGATACATGTAAGAAACCACCGAATTCACCGGGAAGCTTGCTTGCGCTCATTTCAAGTGCCTGGTAAATTTCTTCACCTGTACACTCAACAACACACATGGAGTTACCGAAAGGATGAACCTTAATGATATCTCCGTATGTGATATCGCCTGCCTTGATGTTAGATCTTACGCCACCACCGTTTACGATAGCAACATCAGCACCTGACATTGCGCGGTAAGCGTCTGCGCAAAGGTCTCCAAGGTTTGTTTCCTGAGTACGTACGATTCTGATGGGCTTGCCCTCTTCGTCCACAAGAACGGGATCATTAACAACAAGCTCAACATCGGTGTGAGCAACTACCTGATTTACAAGTTCTTCAAACTGAGCCTGTACATTCTTAACAGCTGCCTTTGTGGATGCGCCGTCAACGCCGTTATCGTTAACAAGTCTTGTGTGAATTGAACCATCATTTGAAAGTGTCATAACACCAACATTTGAAAGTTTTGTACCTGTTGAAGAAAGAACAACATTCTTGCCGTCCATATTCTTTACAAGCTCTTCATTCCATACTGAGTGCGAATGTCCGTCAAGAACAACATCAATACCTGTTGTATTGGTAATAACATCTGTAGACATCCAGGGAGCGCAGTCAGCTTCTGTTCCAAGGTGTGTCATTGCAACTACGAACTGAGCGCCTTCTGCCTTGGCAGCATCAACAGATGCCTGAACCTGCTTATAAAGCTTCTCACCTGTTTCATCCTGGCAGAAGAAGTAAATGTATTCGCCTTCTTCGTTCATGAAGTACTTAGGTGTTGAAGAAGTAATTGTCTTAGGTGTTGAAATACCAAGGAATGCAATCTTTACGCCTTCTGCATCAATGATTGTGTAAGGAGCAAGAACTGCCTTGTCATCCTTATCTACAAAGTTACATGATACATAGGGGAAATTAGCCTTCTTTGTAAGTTCAAAGAAGCGGTCCATACCATAGTCAAACTCATGGTTACCGGGTGTTGCAACGTCAAAGCCAGCTTCATTCATAAGATCCACAATGTATTCACCCTTTGAAAGAGTACCTACAGTGTCACCCTGAACAGAGTCACCGTTGTCAACAAGGATAACCTTGTGTCCAAGTGCTTCGTAAGCGTTCTTAACTGTAACAAGATCCTGATAACCTAAGTTATCATCAATACCGCAGTGAACGTCATTAACGTAAAGAACAACGATGTCCTTATCAATGCCGAGGCTGATGACAGCGGGCTCGGTCTTCTCAGCAGGAGTTTCATCCTTAGAAACTTCAGCTTCCTTTTCAACAGATACGGAAGATACTACTTCATCCTCATCGTCAGCATCAACATTCTTGCCGCATGCGGTGAGTGAAAGAACCATAACTGCAGAAAGTAAAAGTGCGTATAATTTCTTCATTCCTATACTCTCCTTTTATATTTGTTTATTGAAACATAGAAAATATATCACCATAAACGCACTCTATCAAGATAGGAAAAGCACGAAAAAAAAGCGTTTTTTCCATTCTCTTTAACATAATAGTTCCAAAATTAGTTGTAAGTGGCACAAAAAAACTCACCGTGGTATAATTTTTATGAGGAAAAGACCATGAAAATACTATTTTATCGAAACAATCTTTCCATAGAAAATGACATAATCCCCCAGTTTTCCGAGTTAGGTCTTCTCGTTAAATCAGTAGACGGTTACAATTCCAAAGAAAACGGCTTAAGGGAGCTTACTTCACTTCTTGAAAACAAAGACACCGCTGTACCCTACTCCTTTGTTTTCTCCATTAATTTTTTCCCCGAAATATCAAACATCTGTCAGAATACGGATGTCCCCTATGTATGCTGGTGCATCGATGCACCCCAGAAGAATCTTTTTTCCACGCAGATTAAAAACAGCTGTAACAGACTATTCCTTTTTGATAAAAAGCAGGTGGAGGACATTTCCAAATATAATGAAGGAAAGGTTTATCATCTTCCCCTTTGCACCAATCCGGATACCTGCCACAGTGTGGTCAAATCCATTACCCACTCCGATTATGTAAAATATGCAGCCGACATATCTTTTATAGGAAGTCTTTCAAATAATAATGACAGATTAAGTAACCTTGAACTTTCTTCCTATTCCGAAGGATATCTGGACGGAATCATAAATGTCCAGAAGGATATCCAGGGTTTCAACATATTCGAAAAGTCGTTGACTTACAGAGTCATAGCAGAACTCAGAGAAAAGCTTCCGGAGCTTTTCGTAAGCACTACCTCCTATGTAAAGAATATGGACAGCTACATCTGTGCCCATGACATAGTGGACCCCCATTGTGATGTTTTGCAGAAAAGCCTTATTTTAAGCCGGCTTTCGGAAAAGTTTTCTTTGGACATATATTCGGAAAGCGCTTCAGTTGACTTAATCAGTCATCCAAATCTTAGAATTCACGAGTTAGCCTCCTACCGGGACGAAGCTCCAAAAATTTACAAGTTAAGCAAAATCAACCTGAACATATCTCCCCGCTCCGTGGAGACCGGCATTCCCGCAAACGTCTGGGACATTATGGCCTCCGGCGGTTTCCTTCTAACAAACTTTCAGGAGGAATTTTCAGATTATTTCGTGCCCGGCGTGGAATATGACTTCTATACCGACGCTGATGATTTAATGGAAAAATGCCGATACTATTTGGGCAATGACTATGTAAGAGAATACATCGCCGAAAACGGCGCCGAGGCCGCAAGAAGATACCACAACTACTCAGACAGAATGTCTAAGCTGTTTAAAACTATTATTTAGCCCACCGGCAGAAATGGATTACAGTATGAAGGTGCTTTTTTACCGTTACAACAGCATATGTGAACCCGATATTATGGAGGTGTTTTCTTCTGTCGGTTTAGAGGTAGATGTTATAGACAGGGAAATGACAGACAAAAAGATTACTAATTCGGAGAGGGTAGAACTTGTATCAAAAAGGCTTTCCGAAGAAAGCTACCTTTTTGTTTTCAGTATAAACTTTTTTCCTGCAATTTCAGATGTATGTAATATCTATTCCGTTAAATACGTGGGCTGGAGTGTTGATTCTCCTCTTCCGGAACTGTTTTCAAAGTCCATTCAGAATCCCTGCAACAGAATATTTCTTTTTGACAGAACTCAATATGAAGAAGTTTCCGAATTTGCAAGGGACAATGTATTTCACCTTCCTCTTGCCACAAACGTATCAAGATGGGACAAGATTATCTCCGGTATAACCCCGGGAGATGCAAAGAAGTTCTCCTCTGACATTTCCTTTGTTGGAAGTCTCTATTCAGAGAAGGATGATTACAGCAAAATCCAAGATCCCTCTCCTTATCTTAAGGGTTTCGTGGACGGACTCATGAAGGTGCAAAGTAACCTTCAGGGAATAAACATCATTAAGCGTTCCCTGACTCCTGAGATAATCAGTGAGTTAAAAGAAAAAGCCCGCGACCTGTTCCCGGATGAAAAAAATCTTGTTAAAAACACCGATAATTATATAGCATCCCACTTGCTTCTTGGCATGCACTGTGCAAAATACGAAAGAGAAAACATTCTTAAGGCTGTAAGCGAATATTTCCCCGTAAGTCTGTACACAAGAAGTAATACAGCTTGCTTTTCAGACTGTCCGAACATTTCTGTAAAGGGTGGCGTTTCAACCCTCACAGAGATGCCAAAGGTTTTTAACTTAAGCAAGATAAACTTAAATATTACCCTTCGGGCAATAGAAACGGGTGCCTCCCTTCGTATTTGGGACATTCTTGGTTCCGGCGGTTTTCTTATGACAAATTATCAGGAAGAGCTCACAGAATACTTTGTTGCCGGCGAGCATTACGATTTTTACACCGACATCCCGGATCTCATTGAAAAGTGTGATTTCTATCTGAAGAACGAAGAAGTGCGCAAAAAAATTGCACTTAACGGTTACGAACTCGTTAAGCGCAATCATTCATACAATCAGAGAATCCCTGAGATAATCAGGCAGGTTCTTAATAATTATTAATAATATCACACACATAATTTATTTCACTGTCGCTCATTCCGTAATACATCGGCAGGCTGATAATTGTTTTGCTTATCCTTTCAGCAACAGGAAGTGTACCCTCCGGTATTTTCAGTTCGGCATACGCCTCCTGAAGATGCATCGGAATAGGATAATGCTTTACGGTTCCGATTCCATTGCCCTTAAGGTATTCCTCAAATTCATCACGTGTATCGGTTCGTACCGCAAATATGTGGTAAATGTGTTCGTAAATATCATCTGACTTTGTGGGAAGTGCTATCTTAGGATTCGTTATTTTTTCAAAATAGATTCCCGCAATTCGTCTTCTTTCTTCATTCCATCTGTCAAGATTTGGAAGCTTGGCTCTTAAGAAAGCCGCCTGCATCTCATCCAGTCTGCTGTTGTTACCCTTGTATATATGATGATACTTGTAATCAGATCCATAATTTCCGAGAGCACGGATTTTTGCTGCCATCTCATCACAGTTTGTGGTTATGCAGCCTCCGTCTCCAAGGGCTCCAAGATTCTTTCCCGGATAAAAGCTAAATCCGGCAGCATCCGCAAGCGCGCCGACGCGCTTGCCTTTATATTTTGCTCCATGGGCCTGAGCCGCATCTTCAAACACAAAAAGGCCATACTTAGCTCCAATGCCGTTAATTGCATCCATATCCGCCGCGCGGCCCTGAAGATGAACCGCTATAATAGCCTTCGTCTTTTCGGTAATCTTTTCCTCAATCAGCTCAGGTGCAATATTGTAGGTTTCCAATGAAGGCTCCACAAATATCGGCGTCGCTCCGGCATACGAAACTGCAAGTGCAGTGGCAATATAAGTATTGGATGGAACTATTACTTCATCACCGGCACCTATTCCATAAGCTCTGAGAATCAGGTATAACGCATCAAGACCATTTCCAACTCCTATACAATGCTTCGCACCACAGTACTCAGCAAATTCCTTTTCAAAGGCTGAGCATTCTTTTCCCTGAATAAAGTAGCCTCCGTCAACCACGCGTTTATATACCTTATCAAGTTCGTCTCTTATTTCATCGTGCATCGGTTGAAAAGTCGCAAACGGAACATTCATTTCGTTTTCCTCACAGTAATTTCTTTATTTCTTCAAGCTGCTCATTGTTTAAATAATCAAAAAGATTCCTGCCACTATAATCCTCTTCCTCTACAGAAAGGCCTTTTTCAAGCAATAATCTGAAAATGGTTGCGTCCTTATGATTAAAGAAACAGTCTTTAGCATACATTAAAAGGTTGGTCCCTGAATAATTTTTAGCGTTTAAGTCTGCTCCTCTTTCAATCAGATACTCTGCCATTTCAATATTATTATTGTATGCAGCAACAATAAGGGGAGTCCATCCATGCTTACATTCTCTGTCATTTATTACTCTGCCCGAAACACAAAGACTTTTCGCCTTGCTATTATCGCCTGCAGCAATTGCCAAAAGAAGTTCTTCCAAAATATCTTTATAAAGAACAGCATCATAATCTATTGTACTTATAGTAATTGTTGTATCATCTTCCGAAAGAATTGTACCGGGCTTTTTACAGGAAGCCTCGGAAGTTATCGTACAATCCATTATTCTGTTACCGTTCCAGGAAAGCATCTGGTATGGCCTGAAGGAAAAGGCTCTCACCTGATTACGAATCTGAAATGCTGTTGCATTAACATTAAGAGCCAATGTTGAATAATCAACAACTCCCCTTCCAAAATATGAGGAGCCCTTCTCACTCTGAGGAGCAGCCTCATAATCATTATTTAGAATGCGTGGAATCCATCCTACAACCGTCGCAGTACCTAACTCACACAGCTTCTCATATATATCAATTGAAAAATCATCATCATTTATGACATATTCTTCCCGGGCAATTACTTCGCCTGTATCTATTCCGCTTCTTATAAGATGAAGCGTAACTCCTGTCATCTTTTCTCCGTTCAATATCGGAAGAACCGACGGAAGAATACCTTTATATGCAGGAAGTAAGGAAAAGTGAATATTAAAAAGTTTTGCCTGTCTAAACTTTTCAGGCCGTACTATTCTGTCATACTCTGTCGAAAAAAAGTACAAATCATCAATCTCATACAATTCTTCCAGGGACAAAATCTCTATTCCTTCTCCTTCACAGAACGCTTTGTAAGAACGCTGCCAGCCGTTTATACCGGCGTCTCCCTTTGTGAGAGAAGCAACAAGCTTTATGTCGGTTCTGTCCTTAAACATCCGGCAAACTTCAGCGCATATATCGCATGCAATATTATTTTTTCCTGCTATACATATTGTTTTCATATATTTTCCAAATACCTACTGTATGCTTTTTGCAGCTATAATCTCAGATCTTCTTCGATGCCTTATTCATTTTCTCTTTTCATTCACGTATCTTAAAAACTCATCGTAATCACGTATATAATCTTCTGTCTTGTAAAAATCAGAGGCAAAAACCATAAGGACCGCATCCTCACTAAAGTCATACATCTCTCGCCACATATCATTTGCCACGTAAAGACCCTCGTAAGGCTTTTCAAGAGGAACTACCTTCGTTTCCACGCCATTATCCAATTTAACTTTACACGAACCATGAATGCATACCAAAATCTGCTGAAGCGATTTGTGGGCATGCTTTCCGCGTACAACATCTGCAATGGTATCATACATAAAATAAACACGCTTAATTGAAAACGGAATATCAATTCCTTCCTCTAAAGCTATAAGCTGCCCTCTTTCATCCCCATGGGGCTGAAACATATACTTCACTACCTGCATAGCTCTTCCTCCATAATCCTTATAGTAAATATTTTTCTTCCTGCTTATAAAAATCTATGGTTGAAAAACCATATTTCTCATCCAAAAGTTTTACGCCTTCCTCAGTTCGCATTATCAATGACATAACATCATAAAATCGCCGGTTACCAAGTTCCAATAAAAAGAAAGCCTTTTCACACAAAAGTTCCAAATCGCTTTGGGAATCTTTACACTTAAAATCCACCGAAAAAGTTTTAATGAACTCAGCATTTGGAATTTCCATAAGATATTGTGCTTTTATTCGTTTTGCTTCTTCCATTGTTTTAAGTCGCTGCGGACTCATTTCGCTTTCTTCACCAAGATTACTTAAATTAGTGTGTCCGTCTTCAAAATACCTGTACAGTGTTATTTTTTCCTGCAAAATGTAAATACCACCGTTATTAAGTATTCGAAGCCACAAATCATAATCCTGAAGCTGCACAGTGTCGTACCTGTATAAAGGGCCTTTTGGAATCATGCTTTTTCTTATAATTGCACTGGGAATGCAAAAACAGTTTCCATGCCAGAACAGACTCCTCTGCCAGTCTTCTTTTGAGGTATTTCTCTTTTCAAAAAGCGAAGTCATCCTGCTACGGTCATCTGTTATTTCCAGATAATCATTTATAATATGGCAAAGAGTGAAGCATACCGCATATTCCTCAAAACGTTCCATAAATGCGACCTGCTCTTCTAACTTCCAGGCTCTGCACAGGTCGTCATGGCCCATGTTGGCAACATATTTCCCGGTAACTACGTTGTAGGCTTCGTTGATTGCGTAACAGATATGACGATTTTTAGGCAAAGAAATCGGAACAATTCTTTCATCAGCCTCTGCATATTCTTTTATAATCTCCGCCGAATCATCTGTCGAACAATCGTCAACCAGAACTATCTGAAGATTCCTGTATGTCTGACCAAGAAGAGAATCTATTGTATCTCGCATGAAATCAGCGCCGTTATGTATTGCAATCATCACACTGACAAGAGGCTTCTCATCTCCAATGTATGCAAAAGCACCTTTTTCAAGATCATACACATCTGCGCGTTCGCTGTAGGTTTCACCATATTCCCACAAACACCAGGGCTCCGTTTGAGGAAAAACCGCAAGCTTTCTTGCAAAAGAATTCATCCTTTCCGAAAAAGCAAGGTCAAAATTCTTATCTTCTTCGCAGGACCAGTCTATTTTCTCCCTGGTAACAATAAGCTGTCCCGACAGAATTTCCGTTTCAGGTGATGCACTTTTCATCACAAACCGATCCGCTCTGTCTTCGTTAACGATATCAACCGCACCGCTATTCCAGTCTGCAAATCTTCCGTTTTTGCTGCCACCTATTATTCCGGCTGCGGCAACTGAAGGATTGTCGTCAAAAAAAGCAAGCATATCGCTAATAAAATTTTTATTTACTATATAAACATTTTCTCTGATGAATACTCTGAAATCCGCTGTTGATTCTTCCTGGCAGGCGTTATACACTTCATCTATTCGATTCTCGCCCTCAATCCCAAGTGTATCAATGCAAACACCTTCCGGAACAATGAGATCATTAATGCATTCAATACACTTATCAATATTTGCGGTGTTATAAGCAATTATAAAATCAACTTTTGTCACAATCGTTCTCCCGGGCATGCATACTATATAATATGTATCGGTCAATAAATCATTAGCATTATATTTTCACAACCATAAAATAGTACTTTGCCACCTTTACAGGCCGTTATATATAATATCTTCAAGAAGCTTTGTGAATCTATATGCGCCGAATACATTGAAGTGTCCGGCCTCCATATAGTTCTTTCGATTGATGCTCATGTCACAGCCGTTAAAGTCAATAAGTTCAAAGTCATGACTATCACCGAGTTTTTCAATTATATTGTAAAACCGTTCCTTCCATGTCATGACATCACTATCATTTTGGTCCGTTTCATATACACCATAGTATCTTGGCATTACAATCAGATATACCTTTATTTCAGGATTAAAACTTTCAATAACGGTGAGCAGTTCATCAAACAGCTGAATATTTTCCTGAACAGTTGAAGAAAATGCATGCCGCATCAGACCGCCATACTGATATTTCAGTCTTTCGTCAGACGCAAACTCAGTTATGCATTTATCTTCAATATCGGTAAATCCCGTGATGCTGTGATAGTCCTTAAAATATGTGTCCCATACATCAAGATTATCATCGGATATATCCTGTAGTTTTAGAAGACGGATACCTTCGACAAACGATTCCCAGTCATATTCATCCGCAAAGTTGCTGTTTTCTGCATAATGATGAGGATTATCGGAATATCCACCGTTTTCGATATATGTCGGTATATTTAGTGACATTGAAGTATCATAATTGAAATATGAGTAATCAAACATATCAAATACTATGTATTTCAGCTTATCAAACCGTGGACGGTATTTTTCAAGCATATATCTGAGCACACATTTGTTATAGAAAATATCCTGGGACCACATCGCAAGATTAAGCCATGAAGACTTCATATATTTGGTTTTAATACCCGCAAGAGCATGAGATATTCCAAGAATAATACCTTCCGGATGCACCCCATTAAGGGCGAGAAGCCTTCTGTCAGCTCTAAGTGGCGGCAGAACAGCGTTGGACACTTTTACAAAGTCTAAAATTTTGTATTCAGAAACGCCCAATTCCTTAAGCAGATTCCTGATTTCGCCACTAATTTCATCACTGCTTCCCGCGAACACAACAGTTTCGTCTTTATAGTTTTCACAAAATTCAGTCACGGAAATCCATTCCCAGCTGTCGCAACAGCTGTCAAAGAAATCAACTACTGCATATTCTGTTTTTGTAGCGTCGAGACATTTTTTGATATTTATCAGGGCATCCGCGCGATCTGAAATTAAATAAAGCATATTATCCCCCATTACAATAGCATCACACATTTTACCTATGGTTTATCAGCGCCTTTAATATACGCACCGCAATCGGAAAGATTAACATATTCTATTTCCGGGTGCTTCTCTATTTCTCTCACAATCCACTTTAAGTAACTAAGCAGCTTATCCTCTGTATAAATAATGTCTCCCTTAACAGACTTAATCGGAATCAGTCCGTCCTCAGAAACCGAAGTTGCATCCATGGTTCCGTCTGCGTGGGTCTTTCCCCCGGGAAAGCCCATGTCTACTCCGGCAAGATAGATTTTCTTTGCGCCAAGCCCGGCTGCAATCGACAGTGCAATCGTGGTAACAGAACCTCCGGTTGCAAATACAGGAACGTTTTCTTTTGCTGCAGCCTCCACAGAAGGTTTATACTGCTCCTGATAAGCAATATACCGCTCCCCCCTTGAATATGCCGCAAACTTCCAATAGGCCGTGGCTGCAAATATAAGAGGAACATTGCAGTCGCTTATTCCCTGCATGTGTCCATAGGTTCGTTCGTTTGGATCAAGGACAATTGCATAGTCTGCATCAATTCCCAGGTCCATGAGTTTCTTTAATACCGTTGTGGCGCAGATAACGCAAAGATTTTTACGGTTATCCTTAATAAATCCTGCCGAAGTCACGAGCGAGGGGCCGCCCCCCACATATATAATTTCTTTTCCTACAAATTTTTCTTTTAAGGTTGCAACATTAGGCGCTTTCAAACTGCAGTTCTTTACAAAGTTTGCAAAAAGTTCCCGACGCTTTTGAACAGTAGTATTCCAGTTAAGAAAGAACGCCTTCATTGCTTCACGCGCCTCACTGTTTTCTATCTTGCACACAGATGGATAGTGCATAAGAATGCTGCTGCCGCTCGAAATCTTATCTGAGAAAAGTTTACCGGTCCTGTCATGAACAATAGTTATATTATCTGCATCGAAGATTTCTTTTACTCCAAATCTCGTACACAGTTCAATCAGTGCTTCGTCTTCTTCATAGACGGTTATATCCACCGAGCCAAGGAAATAGTCAGAAAGTGCTTTAACATGAAACCCAAGCCCCAAACCGAACACTGCATATTCTTTAGCTCCGCTTTCAGCCGCAAATGCCACAAGGTTTTTCGCCTCGGCAACCGGGTTTACGTTGGAATGAAGATATATGCCGACCTTTTTATCTTTTGCAGTCATCACGCCTGTCTCGGTAGGCTCTACACAATAATCGGTGGTTTCAAAAGAATCTGCAGGCTCCAGCATTGAAGCAATTAACGGCTTAAGACCCGACTCCAGATAGTCGGAAAGAAGAATCATATCTCTATTATTGAGGGCTGCCATCATGGCCGCAAAAATGTTTCCAAAATCCGAAGATTCATCTGCCATCTTTATGGCAACATCCTGTACATCGGCAAGACAATTAACTATTTTTTTAAATGCCTCTGCCTCTTCCGCGAAGTTCTGAACATGTGCAAAGGACACAGCCTCATCTATCATCTGTATTGTCTTAATAAGTGTTTCCATTTTTTCGCCTCGCAAAAAGATGCTATATTTTATTATACTATTTTTATTGCAATTACGGTAGGTTTTTACGCATTTAATGTGTTTTTACGCAACATTTTCCGATATAATTATTATATAAAATCAGGAAAGAAGAGATTATGAACATACTATATTTCAGATGGAGCTCCTGTAACGAGTCCCTCACCGTAAAAAACCTGAAAAAACTTGGACACAAAGTTTTTGAATATGAAAAAGAGCTTCTGGGATACGAAATTGACAGCGAAGTAATGAAGGACATTCTGTTCACTATCCACAGAGATAATATTAACTGTCTTTTCACAATCAACTATTTTCCGATTCTTGCAAGTATAGGTGAAGTAGCCGGCATTCCTTACATATCATGGACTCAGGATGCCCCTGCCTATCCGCTCTATTCCCCCACAAGAAATCTTTCCTGCAATTACCAGTTCATCTTTGACAAAGAGGAATATGCAAGACTTGAAGCCCTTGGCTCAAGTCGCATTTTCCACTCAACGCTCTGCTCCGACCCCGCTGCCTTTTCAAAAATCATAGAAGAAAAAGGTCCGATAAAATCAGAGGTGTGCTTCCTCGGAAAGCTCTACAACAAAACAGATTTTGAGCGAATTAACTTTAATGACAGATACTTAAAAGGTTACGTTGAAGGTCTCATTCAGACTCAGAAATTTTTATATGGCTGCAATGTAATTGAACCTGCACTTTCCGATGAAGCAGCCAAAAAGATACTTAATTTATGCAATGACAATGTTCCGGAAGGGTATTCCATATCCTCATCCTACGCTGCCGCATTCATACTTGAGCGTAAGGTCACAGGGCTTGAACGCTTGGAATACCTTAAGGCAATTGGCGAACGTTTTCCTTTAACAATATATACCGGAAGTTCCAATGACGGCTCCATAAAAGCTCTCTTTAACGGCTATGCCGATTATGAAACTAAGATGCCAAGAGTCTTTAACGGAGCAAAAATCAATCTGCACTTTGCTCCAAGAAACATCCACAGTGCAGTTTCCTTAAGAGTTTTTGACGTTCTAGCCTCAAAAGGATTTCTTCTTACCACCTGGCAGCCCGAAATTGCCGAGCTTTTTGAAGACGGCAAGGAACTGGTTCTTTTTTCCGAAAAAGAAGAAATGCTTGATAAAATCGATTACTACTTAAGGCATGACTCCGAAAGAAATAAAATAGCCGAAAACGGCTACAAAAAAATCATGGAAGATTTCACTTACGAGAAGCTTCTTCAAGGATTATTTGCAACCGTCTTTAATTCATAGATTCAGTATTTTATCCCATGACTTTCCAATCAGGTCCTTGTATTTTTCCATAAAAATCTTGCGATATTTAGGATAGTTAAACATGGTAAGGTACTTACCGTCATCATGGACAAACCAGGGGTATTTCTGCACAGGTACCACCACCCTGTAGCCATGCAGCAGAAAATTCACACACTGATCCGCATCATAGAAGTCCCAGGCATCAAAGTTTTTTTCGTCCCAGGGAAGGTCCTTTGATGTAATAATCATACAGCCGTCGCAAACTGCCACATCCTCTATTCCGTCGGTAAGGATGTATCTGTAGTTATCTATATAAAGCCCGCTATACGCTTCCGAAGTTCCATACATAGGCATGCATCCATACCTTTTCTCATACCACATGGCTCCGGTCTTTGGTACATTTTTATAACCCACCAGGCCTATCACGCCAATCCTTTCATCTGTTTCCAAGATAGATACTATGTCGCACAGAAAATATTTATTAATAATAAATACATCCTGGTGCATATATATTTTTATGTCGGCATCCGAAGCCCGCATAGCCTCATTATAGCCGGATGTCATGGATACAGCGTCTGAAATTGCAAGCAAATCTGTGTCATATCCCTCCGGCACCACCAGTTCATTCAGATATGCTATACATTCATCCAAAAGCAGTTCATCATTTGTACAGATAATAAAAGCAATTTTCTTATTCATTCCCTGTCACGCCTCCAGTTTTTTGATAAAATCACATATTTCTACCGAAGGATTATTAATCTTTAAAAGGCATTCCCTTGCAGATTTTCTGTCACCGTTTTCAAGAAAAAGGAATGCTTTGTTAAGTTTGAAGGTTGTATCGTCCATATATTCTGAATAGTAATCCAGATTCTTAAATCTTTGCATTAAGTCAAGGTTGGCACACAATCTTTCGTACAAAAGCTTACACAGATAATCCCTGTGTTCGTACTGTTCATTACTTAAGACCGAGAGAATAGCTATTCCCGACACTTTCTTTTCCAAAAGATATGAAATGGCCTCTTCTTTTAGTTCGGCGCTAAGGGGCATTTCAAGTCTTCGTATATAAAGCGTACACCTTTTGTAGTGTTCCAGAAGTTCCTCGCATGTGTCACAGTCTTCAAAGAAAAAGTTTGTTGCGCCGTGCTCTTTTTCAAGCACCAGAATGTTCTTTATGATATCGAGTCTGTAGGTTTCCGCAGTTCTTATGTCCTCGATTCTTTTATATTCTTTTTCGTAATCAAGAAGAAAGCTTACGTCCTTTGTTTTTGCTGCAGCATCAAAAAGTCCGCGTATTTTTAACACAACTTCTTTGTATCTTTCTTTGTTTCTTGTAAAGACAGTATATCTTTCGTCAAGAACTTCCTTAGTTATTTCGCTCATAACCCTGCCACTCTTTCAATTTCATCAAAACGCACTGAGAAATTATGCATTTCTCTAATCTTTTCAAATCCGTTCCTTGCAATCTCCATTCTTTCGTCTTCATGAGAAAGATAGTATCCTGCTTTTTCCACCAGATCGTCTAAACTTTCAAAGCAGGCAAAGTCCACACCGGGCACAAAGAAATCTAAAAAGTCCTCCTGATAATTTGTCAGCAAAAATCCACCGTTTCCCATAATATCAAAGGCCCTTAGGGGAATTCCGCTGACGATACTTCTAAGAGTAATATTTAGGTTAATCTTTGCACATTTCATGGCCTTAGCCATTTCTTCATAATATTCTACGGGCCCACGGTTCTCTACCTTGGGAAGATTCGGAGTTTTCTCGTAAGTATACAGTGCTACCTTATAAAAATCCGAAAGTTTTGAAAGGTATTCCTGCCTTTCCATTGCCGTAAGTTTTCTTGCAAGGAAATAATTGGAAATGACCCAGGCTTCGCTTTCATATCCATCTCCCCTTGAAAAAATCGGAACTTCCTTTTGTATCTGTTCCACCAGTTCATCGGTTATGGCTTCTTCCATAATGTTGGCCCCATATACGCTTTTCTGAGCCCCTACAACCGCGTCAAGATAGCCCTTTATATAAACATCCGCATTGTCAAAATGCCTCATAAGACGGTGCTTTTTTTCGCTGTAGGTGGAACCGATCATAGCTATATCAGCATCATATTTTTTTTGTTCCTGCAAGTTTACTGTCACCTTATCATAGTATGAAGTCGGTGCCGCCATAGGAAGATAATACACTGTATCGATTCCAAGGCCTTTTAACCTGTTATATTCAGCCTTATCAAAAACAAAGGCATAATTTGTAGGATAATCAATGGTTCTTGAATAAAGCTGTATATAAGGGCTGTCATAAGTCCATGAAACATACTTTATCCTGCAGGCATTTGCTGCTATTGCTGCCACCGGAAAATAATTTAGTGAGAAGACAAAATCCACCGCGTTTTCAATTGCCTTCATGGCAACCAAAGACGCAAGTTCCTCACTTTGTCTTGTGTCTTCTTTATCCTGAGGAAAGGGAAAAATAACAACATCATAACCCCTTCTCATCATTTCTGCTTTTACAAAATTATTACAATAACAGTTCCACTCCAGATACAAAACCTTCATAGATTAGTTCTCCGAAATAATACGAATCATTTTAAGGGAAGCCTTTTCAAAATTATATTCATCCTTCACCCTGATGTAACCGTTAATTCCTATGCGTTCTCTTGCCTCGTCATGCCGTAAATAATAGTCTGCCTTTTCCAGATACTCATCAAGATTTCTGTAGACAACAATATCTCTATCAATATTAAACAGTTCCCCAACTTCCTCCTGATAGTTTGTGAAGACACAACCGCCCACAGCCATAATATCAAAGACTCTCTGAGGAATACCTGTTTCTATGGAGCGCATGGTAACATTAAGATTTATCTTCGAAAGGTAATATGCCTTATAAAGATTTTCTTCGTACACAGGTCCTTTTACAGTCAGTTCATCGCAAAAGTCATAAAGCTCCGGATTTTTTGTATAGAAAAAAGTATCAAATCTTTTAGCCGATTCGGTAAGCAGTAATTTTCTTTCTCGCGCTGCCAGCTCATACACAAGTGTAAGGGTCTTTGCGGCATAAAGAGGATCCACGCGATAATTGCAAAAATCTGCTTCGTTCATGGCAGAAAGAAGAATGCTCTCTGTTTCGCCATCCAATTTATCGTATATACTGTGACCCGTTCCCCATGAAAAAAAGTTATCAGAAAGTGCTTTTTCCAGGACATTACGGTTTCTCTCGGGGATAGTGTCAGCAAAACTTCTGTATGCATTTTTTTCATAAAGGCCACCGATAAAGGACACATCGCAGGAATAATTCTTTACATCGTCCTCATTGATACATACTGCTGAAGCCTTTGCTATATTGCCCGCAAGGGGGAAATAGAAAACATTTTTAATGCCGGTCTCTTTAAGCATAAGTGACTGCTTTTTGTCAAAGGTAAAAATATAGTTCGTATCAAAGCGGGCTTCCTTTGCGAAGAGATGATACTGGGGAGAGTCGTATATCCAGGAAGCATATTTTACCTGTTTTTGATTGCAGGCAACCGCAACCGTAGGAATGAAGTTCTGCGAAGTTACAAGGTCATATCTTTCAACGCTTTTAAGAAGGTACTCAAGTTCTTCCTCAACAAGCTTATCCATTGTAATGACCTTTTCCGGAATATCTACCTCAAATCCCGCCTGCAAAAGGCCCCATACCATATCGTTTTTATTTATTTTATCTGAGTTAACATGAAGTATTTTCATAATCACCTTTAAGTCAAATAAGCAATTTGCAAAAAAGGGGCCGGCCTTACGGTCAGCCCCTTTGGGTATTTAAGTAAATGCGGCTTACTGAAGAAGTGATAATACGTTCTGGTTAGCCTGATTTGCCTGAGCAAGCATTGATGTACCAGCCTGAGCAAGAATGTTGTTATTTGAGTACTGAACCATCTGTGTAGCCATATCGGTATCACGGATTGCTGATTCAGCTGCTGTTGTATTTTCAACAACGTTGTCTAAGTTCTTAATGGTATGCTCAAGTCTGTTCTGGATAGAACCGAGTGTAGATCTCTGAGCAGACACAGTAGCAAGTGAAGCCTTAATGTCTCCGATTGCTGTCTGTGCAGAATCATATGTGGAAACAGAAGCCTCTGAAATAGCAAGTGATGAAAGTCTCATTGCATCAATCTTGAAGGAGATGGTCTGAGCTGCTTCTGAACCAACCTGAAGCTTGAAGGAATCATCATCGCTGAATGTACCGTCAAGTAAGCACTTTTCATTAAATGTTGTTGTAGAAGCTACACGGTCGATTTCTGTCTTTAACTGCTGTACTTCTGAATCAATATATCCTCTGTCAGCGGTTGTCATGGTTCCGTTTGAAGCCTTAATTGCAAGTTCATTCATTCTCTGAAGCATATCATGTACTTCTGCAAGTGCACCTTCTGCTGTCTGAACTGCTGAAATACCATCCTGTGCATTGGATGAAGCCTGTGTTAAACCACGAACCTGACGACGCATCTTTTCACTGATTGCAAGTCCTGCTGCATCATCTGCTGCACGGTTAATTTTGTAACCGGAAGCAAGTTTCTCTGTTGCCTTTGCCTGAGAACCTGTTGTGATGCCAAGCATTCTGTTAGAATTCATTGCTGTAAGATTGTGCTGAACGATCATTATTTTTTCCTCCCTGAAGTGAAAATATCCTATTAGTAATTAAGTTTTATTCACACGTGTAATGTAACATTCTCTTTGTTACACTTAATATATCGGAAGGATAAGCGGAAACTTAATAGGCAATTTAAAAATTTTTTTCAAGTTCTGAGTATTTTCTACCGTATTTTTCCAAAAACATTTTTCTGTACTTTTCATAGTTCCAAAGGGATAAATATTTACCATCGTCATGGATAAACCAGGGAACCTTCTGTTCCGGCACCACTACTCTGTATCCACGCTCATTAAATCTGACCCCTTGGCTGATATCGTAATAATCCCATCCGTCAAAATCCTCATCCCATTCCACATCTTTTGAGGTTGCAATAAGTAGACCATCTGTTGCAATAACATCATGCAGAATTGACATGTCATCAAATTGCTCGTCCTTCAATTCAACATTTTTATATCGTCTGTTTCCTGATCCATACATATCATGAAGGCCATATCTTGGATTAAGCCATATGCACCCTTTTTCTCCAAGAGTTTTGGCTCCGATCATCCCAATTGCTCCTATCTTTTCATCCGAAGCAAAGATATTTACTACATTTTTAAGAAATAGCTTATTCACAATAAACACATCCTGATGCATATATATTTTATATTTGGCATCGGAGGCCCTCATCGCTTCATTATATCCGGAAGTCATGGATGCAGCATCATATACAACTATTGCATCCGTTTCAAATCCGGCGGGCACCTCCAGCCTGTTAATATATTCAAAGCACTCAGAAAGAAGCATCCGGTTGTTCGAGCAGATAATAAAGCAGATTTTTTTATCATTCATTTGCAAGTTTCCCTATTTCTTCCATAAGTTCAACAATATCCTTTGTGGGATTTTCAATCAGTTTCAACGTATTCAGCACATTCCTATATTGTCCATAAGAAAGCTGAAGTTCCGCAAGTTCCATTAGTATTCTAATGTCTTTGTACTCTTCTCCAAGAAGGCTCAACCACTTATACTTTTCAACAGGAGCTAAATTATCAGACAAATAATTGTATATATTAACAGCCGTTTCACGCTCATGTTCAAACGTTCCTCTGCAAAGAATTACTAGTAATGATTCCGGAGAAATACCGCTTTTTCGGACATAATCATAGGCCTGCTCAGAAAACGCCCCGCAGGGATCTATTTCGATTCGTCTGAACATCAGCGCAGCATAAGACAGTTTTTCAATTGCAGAGTCAACATCTTCAACTGTTTCAAAGAAGATACTTTTTTCGCTAAATGTCTTTTCCTTTTCAATTATCAGCATGCAGGTTTTCAGCTTATATGCTTCACCTGTCATAATAAAATCTTTCTTTGCTAAAATTGAGTTAAATTCGGAAAAATCGCCCTCTGCCAAAAGAAGCTTTTCTGTAAGCAGTTCTCTCAGTCGAATATTATATTTCAATGTGGCCTCTTTGGAATTACCGATTAGTTCCATCTCTTCTTCAAAGGTTCTTTTTCCCATACGCACCCCTCATCATGTTTACAGTATATATCAGTTATATCTGTCTAAACAACAGTAAAAAGGGAGAGGCTATTGCCTCTCCCTCTACCTATGGTCCTTTTTAATTTAGCGATTTGATTAGCCGAGTAATGATAATACACTCTGGTTAGCCTGGTTAGACTGTGCCAACGTTGATGTACCTGCCTGAGCAAGAATGTTGTTATTTGAGTACTGAACCATCTGTGTAGCCATATCTGTATCACGGATTGCTGATTCAGCTGCTGTTGTATTTTCAACAACGTTGTCTAAGTTCTTAATGGTATGCTCAAGTCTGTTCTGGACGGAACCGAGTGTAGATCTCTGAGCAGATACTGTAGCAAGTGAGGTCTTAATATTTCCGATTGCTGTCTGAGCTGCTGAAATACCATCCTGAGCATTTGATGAGACCTGTGTTAAACCACGAACCTGACGACGCATCTTTTTACTGATTGCAAGTCCTGCTGCGTCATCTGCTGCACGGTTAATCTTGTAACCGGAAGCAAGCTTTTCTGTTGCCTTTGCCTGAGAACCTGTTGTGATGCCAAGCATTCTGTTAGAATTCATTGCTGTAAGGTTGTGCTGAACGATCATTATTTTTTCCTCCCTGAAGTGAAAATATCCTATTGGTAATTAAGTTTTATTCACACGTGTAATGTAACATTCTCTTCGTTACATTTATTATATCGGAAGGATAATCGGAAACTTAGTATGTAATTTGTATTTTTTAATCTCTTCTGCACATAAAACGTTTTTCACATTCTTTCCAGCAATTCGGAAATAATTTTAGTCAATTTTTGTCCACCCATATGGTTCAGATGCTCAAAATCCGCAAAATCATCTTCATAAAAATCTGCATGATTCGTCAAGTCGACATATGTAACATTATCATATTTCATCAGCAAATCAATTGCTTCATGATATTCAGCAAGTAGATCCTGACTATAACTTTCCGATAAATATTTAGTCATTGGAGGCGCAAAAAATAAAATCTTTTTGTTTCTAATTGCTTCATCCTCCAAAAAATGCATCAGATATTTCTCTGTTTCCGACTGCCCCTCTTTCGAAATACACCTGCAGTTATGTTCCGCAGTTATCTTTGCGGAGGCATAGCGTTCTTGCTCAGTCAGGTCTTTAAAGTCAAATCGGAGTCCTCCGGTAGCATTTTCCGGATTAAATTCATTAAAAAATTCTTTGTCTTTCAATAACGAAGTATATAAATCTATTGCATACCTTTCCGCTTCAAGTTGATCCGTTAAGTATTCAAATACATCAAGCCCCGGCTTTTTTCTGTACAATGGGCGGCCTTCAGCCTTATAATTTCGTACTTCTCCAAGTATAGGAATATCAACTCGCGAAACAACCTCCCTATGCAGTTCCGCTTCACTTGCTGACATATCATAGAACGGCTGATAATAGGCTATCGGGATAACAATACATTCTACGTTCGGATTTATTTCAATTGCCCTTTTAGCCATAAGTACTGAATAAGCTATGTCCTGGCTCGTGACAGAGAGATTCACGGTATTAATACCCATCTCCCTTTCATGGATACCATACTGCGTATAGGACAAACCACTGACAACACATCTCACAGGTTCAAATCGCAATTTATCGAATTTTGCTTCAATATAGAAGCGATGATAAGTCATCAAATCCGTCACGTTTCTTCTCATCCAGGCATCGACCAATTCCGTCTCACTGCTAAAAACAAGATCAGCATTGCTATCTTCTCCATAGCCTGCGGTTATCATATTCTTCACGTTTCTGTCTTTTTTATATTCAGCTGCACCTACAATGAAGTCTTTTGCATTATCTTCCCAAGAATATCTATAATCATCGGACAAGCGATTAATCAGATTACAAAGCGCCGGTATTACTTCCGGTTGCATTGAAGAACCTCCTCCCTCAAGGCAATCCAAAAGTCCATTTATAAGTGGAATAATTTCCTCCACGCCCTCAAAACATTGTAGATAGTCATTTAGAATATTTGTCAATTCGGCAATCTCAGCAGCAGAAGGAGCACTGTGCTCCCAGCTCATATACGTAAACAGCAACTGTAAAAACACTGTTTTAGGTAAAATCTGTATTGCGGTCGGCACCACTTTTGTGGTTGCCGCGCTGATTCCATCGCAATAGTCACAAGTGCTTATGTAGTCAATATTATAAAAATTGTTCAAAGCTTCATATAGATTTTCTTCTTTGTGAATATTTATATATTCTCCCGAATCAGGTGCAGGATATATATCTGTTTCGATTGCAGACAACTGTCTTGAGCAGAAAATGATGTTACCTCCTCTTGCTAATGTCACGCAATCTTTCATGCTGCAGCTTTTGAATACTTTTTTGAGAGTATCAACGTCGCGACCCCTTTTCTCAATACCTCCCATGCTAAGCCAACCCATATTGGCCAAATCCTCGATCCTAACTCCCCTGTTTCGGTAAGAACCAATAATATCTTCTCTGTTTGGTGCCACATGCTTTGGATAACCACTTACACGAACTGTAACATCATAGTGTGATATAGCCTCCATCACATCTTCTTTGGGCAAAAAAGTACCGTTTGTAGTAATAATTATTTTGTTGACCTTTTCACAGTTTCCCACATATTCAATGACATCCTTCAATTCCGGATACAAGTATGCTTCCCCACCAATAATCAGAACCTCCTCAATCAGATCAACCGAATTCAGTATTGTCTGAAAATCAGCCTTTATTTCTTCCAAAGAATAATGATATTCCTTTCTTTTAGGGATCATATCGGCACAGTCTCTACAGTTAAGATTGCAATAGGTAGTAACTAAAATCCCCATGTGTGGAATTATTCTTTTTTCATAATCAGCCATGATTTTCTCGCTTTCTCACAGTTTTTTGCTTTATTGCAAAGTGGCCTATCAACAATATCACACTCAGTCGCTTTTTATATCAACCGACAGAGCAGTTATCTACAGTATACATCAGACAGGCATGCCTAAACAACAGCAAAAGGGAGAGGCTATTGCCTCTCCCTCTACCTATGGTCCTTTTTAACTTAGCGATTTAATTAGCTGAGTAATGATAATACACTCTGGTTAGCCTGGTTAGACTGTGCCAACATTGCTGTACCTGCCTGAGCAAGGATGTTATTGTTGGAGTACTGAACCATCTGTGTAGCCATATCGGTATCACGGATTGCTGACTCAGCTGCTGTTGTGTTCTCAACAACGTTATCAAGGTTCTTAACGGTGTGCTCAAGTCTGTTCTGGATAGAACCAAGTGTTGATCTCTGTGAAGAGATTGTTGCAAGTGATGACTTGATGTCTGTGATTGCTGTCTGTGCAGAATCATAAGTTGATACTGATGCACCTGAAACAGAGAGGCTTGAAAGTCTCATACTGTCAATCTTGAAGGAGATTGACTGGCCTGCTTCTGAACCAACCTGAAGTTTGAAGGAATCAGCTGCGCTGAATGTACCATCAAGTAAGCACTTTTCGTTGAAGGTTGTTGTTGAAGCTACACGGTCGATTTCTGTCTTTAACTGCTGAACTTCTGAATCAATATATCCTCTGTCAGCTGTTGTCATAGTACCGTTTGAAGCCTTAACTGCAAGTTCGTTCATTCTCTGAAGCATATCATGTACTTCTGCAAGTGCACCTTCTGCTGTCTGAACTGCTGAGATACCGTCCTGAGCATTTGCGGATGCCTGTGTTAAGCCACGAACCTGACGACGCATCTTTTCACTGATTGCAAGACCAGCTGCATCATCTGCTGCACGGTTAATCTTGTAACCGGAAGCAAGCTTCTCTGTTGACTTAGCCTGTGTGCTAGTGGTAACGCCGAGCATTCTGTTAGAGTTCATCGCTGTTAAGTTGTGTTGTACTACCATATTTATTTCCTCCTTGAAATAAGATGCCACATCCTTGTGGCAAATGTGTTTGTTTGGAAGTGAACTATTTCACTTCTCTTATATAATATATCGGCTCTATTACCGATTAATTAATAGCTTTTGAAAAGATTTTCGTGACTTTAGTACTATTTTATCTGTTTTCGTCGTATAAAGAGTAGCCCTGGGGTGCTCCCTTCATGGTCTGAGAGTAGGACTGAATTGCCTTAATACCGGAGCGCTGTGTTTTTATTGAATTGCGCTCTGTCTTAAAGGCCTGCTCAACCGCAAGCTTGTTTCTGGCTTCCTCTGCCTGAATTTTGGTGCTAAGGTCAGTAATCTTTGTTATAAGACTCTGCATGGTCCTGATTTCGGTTGCATACTCTGCCTTATTATTTTTTAAGAGCTCCTTAACATTCCGATACAGGCCTTCGAAGCCCTCATCCAGCTTATTGATTTTGTAAATAAGCACGGTTTTTTCTTCATCATTCTTATCAAGACCGTCAAAATCAATGGGATGATTTTTCAATAATGAAAGCTGCTCCTCATCAATCACATGTATCTTTTCAAGAACTTCAATTTTTTTCTCAAGGCTCTCTATAAGAGCTGTAATATATGAATTTCCCACTGTTAAACCTTGGCCTTTTTCATAACTTCTTTCCAGTTGTCGCGGACCGAACGAAGATGCATTACAATCTCCTCCATGTCCTTTGGATCCTTTGAAAGCTGGGTTTCAATCAGGCGTCTCGATAAATATGTATATATTCTCTCGAAATCCTCTGCAACAGCATATTTCATATCCAGGGTTTCACGAAGATAGTCAATAATCTTTTCTACCCTTACGATATTATAATGAGCGCCCTGTATATCCTTATGTTCCATTTTTACAATGGCAATATTGGCAAACTTTATAGCACCTTCATAAAGAAGGAGTGTAAGCTCAGCCGGTGAGGCTGTAAGGATTTTACTGCTGTTGTACTGTGAATATGCGTTAGGTAAAGCCATCTGCATAAGCCTCCGTTAGTTATTATGAAGTAAATAAACTGCTAAGGTATGAACTGTTTGAATTCATCTTGGACATTGCAACTTCCATAGCTGCAAATTTCTTGTATAACTTATCCTCTTCCTTGGAAATCTTGTCTTCCATGTCTGAGATTCTTGATGAGTAATCGGCAATGTCTCTCTTCAGTAACTTATCCTGGAAGAAGTTACCGTAGGTCTGGTCATCGCTTGCCTTTGAAAGGTCACCAAGCTTTGAGTAAAGATCTCTTCCAAGGTTTGTAAAGAAGCTGACTACAAAATCAGGATCGTTTGCGATCATTCCTTTAAGCTTGTCTGCATTTCCGCCTGTTAACTCATCGTCGGCATCACCGTCAATGTGGAAAAGATATCTCTCACCTTCTGCCGCATTAAGGTAATTTGGAGTCTCAATACCAAATTCAGAAAGGTAGTGGGTTTCATCGCCAATTGTAATGCCGCCGGACATAAGTTCACGAAGGGAACTGAATATTGTTCCAAGAGTTTCATCCTTTCTAAGAAGGGAATCTCTTACCTTGTCCTCAATCTTTTTGGCTTCAGATTCGGAAACCGCATCCTTTTCCTCGTCGGTAAGGGGTTTAAGCTTGGTATATTCTGCATTGTATGCAGTATCAATTTCCTTAATGAGGTCGTTATATTCCTTGATAAAGTTCTTTACAACGTTGTAGATACCTTCTGTATCATTCTGCGTGGTAACAGTAATATCATCAGCAACCGCATTACAGGTAAATGTAAGTCCGTTAACTTCAAAGCTGTTGCTTGAGGATGTAAATTCTGTTCCGTTAAGTTCAATGACCGCATCTGCGCCTGTAAGCTTAACTGCACCTGTATTATAAGATGAACTGTCTGCTGAATTGGCGGTCTTCGCATAATCCACACGTTCCTTCATCTCTGTAGCAGCCTGTTCCATGGATACAGAACTGTATATACCGTTTTCAAGATTGTCCTTTAAGCCGTCGATTTCAGTCTTTAATGCTTCAATTGCATCTTCGTCCGGTTCTTCTTCTGCGGATAAAGCTGCAAGTTCTGCTTCTTTTGCCGAAATAACTGCACTGTCAAGTGCCTTGGCTCTTTCTGAAACTCTTGTATATATATCGCTTGTTACGCCTGCATCCTGTATTGAAGATACCCAGTCTGCTGCTGTAGCGCCTTCAAAATAGGTGCTGTATGAAGCAAGCTTATCATACTGCTCTGTTACTGCCTTGGAAGGAGTCGCATTAATACCTAATGCACTAAGGGCCTTTGCGCCTGCAGCATTATCTGCTGTTATGGTAAAGTCAGCCTTTTCACCGCTGGCTGTGGCACCTATGAAAATTCGTCCGTTCTTTTCATCGAAGTTTGCATTAACACCGGCTCTGTTAAGCTGCCATACAACATTGTCAACGCTCACCGCGTCATCAACATTGACAGTGGCTGACTTGCCGTTTACAGTAACGCTGAAAGAACCTGCGCCTGAAAATGCTTCGCCATTAAAGGATAATTCCGTAACCTTTGTATCCTTGGTGACTGCATCGCCTGAAGCGCTTTCTATTTTTTCGCCTGTAAGGTAGCCTGAGCTTGCAAGCTTCTTAACAGACAGCTTCTGCACACTGTTCATTGCACTTTCACCGGTAATAACGCTTACTGCACCGGGATTGCTTACAGTGGTGGCCTTCTTCATGAAGGTTGTGGACCAGCGAAGATTTGAAACTGACTTGGAATAAAAATTCTTAATCTTTTTATTCAGAGCAGTCCACTTTTCCTGTTTCCACTCAAGCTTTGTTTTATTTTTTGTCGTATCATCGACTTTTGTTCTTTTTGACCTTATAAGATCACGGATAAGTGATTCCGTGTCCATTCCTGAATACATTCCTGTTATTCTGTTAGGCATATATATAACCTCCTATCGTTTTTCGTCCACAAGAAGACCTGCTATTTCCCAAACCTTGGCAATCATGTCAAGAGTTTTCTCCGCAGGAACTTCACGGATGACATCTTTAGTGTCTCTGTCAACGATTTTAATGGTTACACGGTTGGTAGCTTCGTGGAAGCCAAAAACAGCCTCCGCATTGCCCATTTTTTTGTTGAGGCTTTCCACTGCCTTATGGAGTTGCTCCTTTGAGGGTTCGTGTTCCGAATTGGAATCTGAAAAAGACTTACCTTCGGTATTCTCAACCACCTTTGTGGTCGCATCCACCTTGGGTGCAGATTCTGCTATAGAAACATCCGTGTACTCCATTGCAGTTTTAGCGCTTGTGTTGGTTGCAGGCTGAGCCTGAATCGTCATTACGCTGTTGATAGGTTCTAGTGCCATCGTCATTCTCCTTTCGCGGCCTCCGTGCCGACAAATAAGGGTCCTGGTATTTTATATATCGGAACACCCTTAAAAAACTTTAGATTAACCAAATAAATTTCTTAAATTTTCTACGGCATCCTCAGAATTCATGGCAGCCTTGTTTGCTTCCTGAATCTGAATATATACTTCTTTTCTGTAAATCGGAACTTCCTTAGGTGCGGAGATACCGATTTTTACCTGTTCGCCTTTGATTTCAAGTATTGTAATCTCCACGTTATTGTTAATAACGAGAGCTTCATTCTTCTTACGTGATAAAGCTAACATGTTCCCTCCTTCTTAGATGCCTTAATTATATCATACACAGGGAACTTAACCAAATATTCATCACTGTCAAGAACGAGCTGGCATGCTTTTCTTTCTTCCACATTAATTACAAGTGGAGCCTTGAGGTTGACGGTCATAAGCTTTAAGTCCTTGGGAACAGTTACCGTAACAAGAACAAGCATTTCATCGGGAACAAGCTTTCCGAGGGGCTTAAGCATATCATCATCCACCTGGGGATTGTAATCGGGTTTAACAATAAGGGGATCCATAACAGGAAGCGCAAAAGCAGGTTCCTGAATTGACTGCATCCAGCGAATGCCCGCATTGTTTCCTCTTTCAACATCATAGATAAGTGCAAAATCCACGAGATCCGGGAAGCCTACAATTCCGTTTTCGAAATGAATAATCTTCGCAGGATCGATATCAACCGTACCGAAAGCTCTTGTTTCAATAATCATGTAAGTTTTTCTCCTTTATCAAATGACTAAATATAGTTAAGTAATGTCTCCTGTAATATCTTTGCAGTTGCCATAAGAGAAGCATCGTATGCATATTCCGCACTTCTCATCTTAATGGCTGTTTCTGCAAGGTCAGCATCCTCGTTTTCACTCTTTAATTCCTTTAAGGAGGAAAGTTGGGTATCAAGACGGTTCTCAATAAGTTCAAGTCTCTTGGAGCGTGTTCCGCAGTTCGTAAGAGCCACATTGTTTTTATTTAAATAATCGTCTGCTTTGGAAATGCTCTTTGAGAAAAGGGCGTGCATCTTTTCATTTAAGAAAGTGTGGGCCTTATTGGCTGCATCAAGTTTTTCCTGAGCCGCCTTCTTTTTAGCCACTTCCGTATCCGAATAGCCTGCTATTTCAGCCTTTAAGTCCTTAATGGTCTTTTCTATATCATCCACTTCCTTTATGGAATTAATAACATCCTGAATATCCCTTACCACCTTGTGGTTAAAGCATTCATCAGCGGTTGTATTGATTCTTAAGGACTGGTTTACACCTATGTTGTATTCGATTTCTCCGCCGTGTGAAGTAAACTTCTTACCGTTTGTAAGGTCTTCACAGTCAAAATAGTGTTCCGGGCGGAGGTTGCCCTTTTTCCATGCATCCTTTTCGTAGGTTACGGTTATATTTGAAACTGCGTCAGGATCTGAAGCCACATTCTTACCAAAAAGAATCTCTCCCGTTTCAGGCACATACACAATCGCATCGTCATTGTCAGCAACTGTGCTGTAGGGTGAAGGATTTTCTGAGGAATGCTTGATAATTGCCGAAGCAGTAATGTCCACGCCGTTAAGCGATATGGTGGGCATTGTATCCATAAGTTCATCATAGGAAAGGCGGATTCTTGTAATATCTGATTTAATCACATCGTTTTCCGCATCTCCGGTTCGAACATATCTTACTGTATCTACAGTAACCGTGCTTTCATCCTCGGTTATTGAGTAATGAGTGTTTTCCTGTTTCTGAACCGTAAGAGTCGAATCGGTTCTATAACCCGTAAATACGCTTCTTCCTGCAAAATCGGCGTTTCCCGTATTGTACATTTCCTTTGCAAGAGAGCTTAAATTATCTAAAATAATGGTTCTGTCAGAGGGTGTAAGGGTATCACTTGTGCCCTTAACATACTGCTTTCTCACATCCGTAATAAGATCTGAAAGAGTGGTTATTGCATCCTCGGTAACCTTAAGCCAGCTCTTTGCATCCTCAACGTTCTTTTCCACGTACTGGGTTGTCTGATTA
This sequence comes from Lachnospiraceae bacterium, assembly GCA_045598365.1. GTDB lineage: Bacteria > Bacillota > Clostridia > Lachnospirales > Lachnospiraceae > UBA1258. Next base: position 142,871 of record JAZLLV010000027.1, on the reverse strand, counting down.
ACGCTGGTACGAAGTCTTAAGGATCTAAGAGCAATAATGGGGTCGTCCGAAGGTCTTGCAATCTTCTTTTCAGAAGAAAGCATAGTTGATAAATCGTCCTGAAGGGTTTTATTCAGGTTAATATTTGTAAGTGAATTGTTCTGAATAATCTTGTTGGTAATTCTCATAAGCACCTCATCCGGTTTCAAAAGAAACTCTCAAAACATATATCGGATGATTACGTCCTTTTAAACACCCGTCTGAAGAATTAATCTGTCATATATTTCCGTAAATGTCTGAATCATCTTTGATGCAAGATCATAGGCATTTTTGTATTTCACAAGGCTTACCGCTTCCTCATCGGAATCAACGCCGGAGATGGAAAGTCTCTGATTTGTTACTATTGTATTCATTGATTCATAATACTTAACGGAGCTGTTTGCTCTTGATGCGCTTAAGGCTACATCTGAAAGCACACTCTGTAAGAATTCACTGGAGGAGCCGCCTCTGAAGGATAATTTGTCCTTGTCGGTCTTAATCATGAGGAGGCTGTCAACAATATCCGCCTTGGATTCTCCGTCTGTGGATACGGTTCTTGTTGCAAGAAGACCTGCATCCTTACTGATTCTTTCGCTGACTGCAAAGTTAGCAGCTGTAAGCTTGTAGTATGAAGCCGAGGAATTTGTAAGGGTAACAAGTGTATCCACACCATCCTCCGCGTCCTTAAACTCCTGATTATAATCATCAAAGCCAAGCTGTCCGCCATTTGCATTAACACCTCTGAACAGTGAGTTTGCGGTTTTATCGGTAATAAGTTCGCCCTTACCGTCTACTGCTCCGTCAGCTGTAAGTGTGTTGTTAAAAACTCTTGAAAAGAGTCTTACAAATTCATTTAACTGTTCCTGATAATAAGGAATTCCCTTATAGTCAATGCTTGCGCCTATATAGCTTTCTCTTCCAAGTCTTGATGAGGAAAGGTGATTGTCGCCGTAGTTAGCATCAAGAGAGAATTCGTAAAAGCACTCCCCTGTTGCCGTATCATAGTTATAGGTCCAGTCGGTATAATAATATTCCTCGGAGCCAAGATTTATTCTTCCGCCATGGGAGGAAAGAGTACACTTATCAAGGTCCTTTGCATAATCATCAGTAACCTGAATCTTGACCTTATTATTGGTAACATCCACTTCCTTAACAACACCTCTGAAGTTCTCTGTGTTGTTACCGTCACGCATTTCGATAAGGCCCTGAAGTTTACCTCTTATCATGGTGCTGTAAATGTTGAATTCTGCACCATCTTCCCAGCTTATTTCGTAAAGACCCGCTTCATCAGACTGATTTACGGTTTCATTAAGCTCTCTTGCTTTGCAGGAAAGTGTATGGAAATCGTTTGTATCCACAAGAAGCTGATTACCTGCAATTTTAACAATGAATCTGTTGGCGCCTGTGTCCATGTTGTTTGCTGTATCATGAAGAGGAATTTCCTCGGTTTCAACGGATACGTAGGAAGAAAGAGCATCGATAAGAAGTGTTCTTTTGTCTCTTAATTCATTTGCATGGGCACCTGTAAGTTCAATAACATTAATCTGCTTATTGATTGTGGCAATCTGCTCGGCTATGGAGTTAATGTCTGATATTGTGTCCTTTATTTCTGTATTAATATCCTTCTGGAGCTCGGAAAGCTGACCGGAAACACTATTGAAATAGTCGCAAAGTGACTGGGCATACATTACAAACTGTGCCTTTGTAGCCTGACTGCCCGCATTTTTCTGCACTTCTTCAAGAGCATTGAACATAAGGTTAAAAGAAGTATTGAAGCCGTAAATTGTGTCCGTATCCTGAAAGAAGTTTTCAATGGACTTCATGTAATAGGATTTAGACTGGGCAGTACCAAGTCTTGAGGTGTTATCCCAAAACTTTGTATCGTAGAATTCATCTCTCATTCTTTCAATTGCAATTGTATCAACACCGGCGCCCGCACTTCCGTAGGTTGTGAAGGTTCTTAAGGGATTGCTTGCTTCCTGAAGGGCGCTCTGTCTGCTGTAGCCCTCAGTTTCCGCATTGGAAATGTTATTGGCTGTAGTATTAAGCGAAGCATTTGCTGCAAGTAATCCTGTATAGGAAATGTTTAATCCAAAGAATTGTGAAGTCATTCTTTCTCCTTTTTACTATCCAAGAGAGTTAATGATGTGCTCAAGCATATCATCAACAACATTTATATATCTGCTTGCCGCATTGAAGGCATTCTGGAATTTAATCATGTAGGTAAGCTCTTCGTCAGAGGAAACTCCCACAATTTCTTCCCTTGCATGATCGATACTGTTTACAGTGGCTTCCTGGGCATCGGTAAGGTTCTTATATACCGCACCTGAGTTTGCCACCTGCGAAACAAGATTTGTGTAGTAGGTATTTAACGAACACTTAGTGGTTACATTAGGATTAAGTGAATATCTCTGTGAATCAAAGGCATCCACGAATTTCTTTGCCGTTTCATAATCAACCGTATTATCAGGAAGTTTGAACTTCATCTTGCCCGCTTCTCTTAAAAGCACCGGGTTGATAATAAGGTTTGGAATCGAGTAAAGCGTGTCGGTATAGAAATCATCCTCCACATTTTCAGGAACTCTTGTCCAGTTTCCCGAGGCATCCTTTACAAAGTCATCGGATTCTTTTCTGCAGAAAATCTGAAGAGGAGAACCGTCATCCTCTGCCATGTAGGTTCCGCCGCTTGCCTGCCAGGCTTCAAACATGATGTCATTTACCGTTGTTACAACATTATGAATAAGCTGATCAAATTCCGCCTGGATATTCATGCAAACCGACTGGGCAACCGTGTGATTGTAATAATCAACCTTTTCGGTGTAGGCATTAAGTTCAAACTGGTAATTTGCCACAGCCGCCACATATGCCGGGTCCATGGTGCCTGCAGCATAGTTCTTAGGGTCCGGAAGTTCCGGTTTAACCGGAATGTCCGTAAAGTCTGCTATCTTGTCGCCTCTTGCATAAAGCATTGAACGAAGCTTTCCTATATCGGTAAAGCCCTCCGAAGAAATCAAAAGCTTTGTATTAAATACTTCAGCTCCTGTAATATCAAGATATTCAACACCGTCCTCGTTTAGTTTGACCTGTGAATTTATTTTCCAGTAAGGTGTGTAGAAACCGGTGGAAGCATCCTCGCTAAGTCCGATCTCGTATACCATATCGGGACAAACAAAATCCACGCCCTCCACCTTAACTCTTGTGGCTCCGTATATATCCTCGCTGCAGGATATGCTTACAAGTCCTGATAATTCATCTATTGCAAGATTTCTTGCATCTCTTAAGTCGTTGGCGTTTTCAATGCCGCCGGACTCTACTTTTCTTATTTCATCGTTCAAATCAGAGATTTTATGTCCAAGTTCATTGATTCGTTCCACCTTTTCCCTGATATGAGTATTAAGTTCTGTCTGGTAATCTATAAGTCCCTGATACACCTGAGAGGCATTGGTTAAAAAGCTCTGGGCATTTTGAATGAGCATTCTTTGTACGGTTGTATCATCCGGTGTCTTTGATAACTCCTGAATTGTGGACCACATATTGGTCATTGCATGATTAAAGCTTGCATCGTCATTAAGCTCGTCAAGAAGATCCTCAACCTCTCTCATGGCTTCATAGGAAGTTGCATAGAAAGAAGCCCTACCGTTTTCTCTGCGGTACGACTGATCAAGGAAAAAATCTCTTACCTGTCTGACTCTGTCATAGGTTACACCAAGTCCCACCTGCTGACTTGCAGTGGAAGGTGTGCCGGACTTTACAGTATTATATAATCTGTCTCCAAGAAGCACCTGCTGTCGCACGAAGCCCTTGGTATCCATATTGGAGAGGTTATGTGCAGTTGTATTAAGAGCATTTTGTGAAGTCTGAAGACCCGAAGCTCCCACATAAAGACTACCCATCAACGGCATAATATTGTCTCCTTAGTACACATCATCCGCCACAGACTGTGGCGGATGACATTCATTGCTTTGCATCAAACGAGCCTGAAGCCACACCTATCTGACTGCCTGTGTTATAGGCACCTCTGTTATAGTTAGCCGTTTCAGGCGCTTTGCGCGCTGCCTGTATTAGGTTCATATTAAAATTCGTCATTTCAATCGCGCTCTTTATGAGCTGATCGTTTCTTTCATTCACAAGCTTCATCTCATAAAGAGTTGCATGAAGCTTGTCATGAACCAAAGCCAGCGCTCTTTGTTCATTAGGCTTTTTGTTAAGTAAATCAATCAATACATTTAGCTTAAGTCCGGCAACATCCGTGTTTAGGATTCTCGCTATATCGTCCATAGTAGCAGTGCGCTTTAATTCAAGTGCTGCGATTTTGTTTACAATCTGTTGCTCCTTATCCGTAATCAGCGCCAGTGCATTCAAATCGCCCTTTACTATGACGTCGGTCTTGCCCTTCGAGAGGTCAAGCAGCCTCTGATATTCTTCGTTTTCCCCATTTAATACTTCAACAAGAGTATCAATAAGACTAGCCACTTAAGCCTCCCTTAGCGCATTTCCTCGTACTTCTTTAACAGTTTGTCAGCAAATGACTCTGCATCCACATTGTAAGTACCGTTGTTAACAGCCTGCTTTAAAGGAGCCACAACATCAAGTCTGATGTCAGCTGCACCCTTTACAGCAGCAGTTGCTGTCTGGATGTCAAGTCCCATAGAAGAGATCTGAACCTTATCGGTGGGACCCTTCTTTGCTACATTCTGTTCCTTCTGTACCTTTGCGGAATTATAGAGTTGCTGAACCTGTGTATAGGCTTCTATACGCATATGTTCCTCCTTCGCATTTGCATGCTTTCTAATTCTCTACTTACAATATCGGCTTTTTTGCTCTAAACTTTATAGCCCTTTTCAAAATCCATGATTTAAATTCTTTTTGCCAATTGGTTGCGTTCATCCGACGCGCCTCCGGCAAAAGAAAAAGCAGACCCACAGGCCTGCTCATGTTTGGCTTTCGAAGTTGAATTCTTACTTCTTAATCTTCTACTTAAGGTTCTTTAAATCCCTTACCATTTCCACATCTTCTGCAGTCACCTTCAGATTAGCTGTGGTTCTTGCTCCGTCTGCACCGATTATTGAAACCTCAATTATCTCGCCCTCGGCAATCCCACGTTTAGCTATATCGGAAAGAAATGCTACAAATTTAGGATGTGCTGCTGTAAATTTATTTTTCATACCAAGTAATTTCATAATATCTGCAGGATTCGGCATATTAACCTCCATTTTTTACTGTTTTTGATTCATTCGCTGCTTATCGGCATACATGGCCTGATCGGCAAATCTATATATATCTTGCACAAAAGAACGTCTTTTTTCAAGAGGCATTTGGCACCAGCCTCTGGCTACGGAAGCATCGGTTTTTCCAAACTTGTTAAAATAATCAAGATTTGCGTCAAATTCCCTTAACAGTCTTTCCGGAGATTTCTTTAGGCCCACAGTTATTACTGCAAATTCATCCCCGCCCAGTCTGAATGAATGTCCGTACATCTTAAATGTTCTTAACAGGCACTCGGAAATACCAACAAGAATCTTATCTCCGGCAACATGACCCTCCTCATCATTAACCTTTTTTAGCTGATTCATGCTAAAGAGGAACAAAGAAATATCCGTGCCCGGAGCCTCTTTTTCGCACACATCCGAAAGCAGTTTTTCGTATGCTGCGCGGTTGCCAAGCCCTGTCAGAATATCCTTGTAGGTTAATTCATTGTAGGTGTCCTGATATTTTCTTTCTCTGATATAGGCAATCTGTCTGAAGAGAACCAGTGAAAAAAGAATAACAATAAACGCCACCATACTCATGCCCACGTAATTTCCGGCGTTTCCCTGGGAGGGCGCTATATTAAAGTATGCAATTCCGCCGCCCATTCCAAGTATAAAAACAACGGAAGCTGCAAGCATAACTCTGGACTCATAATTAACATGTATATTTATAACAGCAAGCACAAGAGCAGTAATTGCAGCCGCTGCAATATACAGATGGGATAAGAGCAGTATTTCAATCGGATCGTATATACCGAAAACATATCCTATGAGGTTCAAAAGAGGAAGAAACCAGCCCACAAGTTGAAGTCTTCTTACGACCTCTCTTCCCTTAACATAAATCTGAGCCGCGAATCCAAGGTAAGGTATTCCTATCATGGATATACAGAAAAACGAACCCATGGCAACTGCAGTATTCTTATTGGTCACAAACTGCGGAAGGTCTGAGCTTAACAGTATCCACACAAGTACTATTAATGAGAACCCGGAAAAGTTTGCAAACAGCGAATAATTCGATCTGTTTCCCGAAAATCTCTGATATCCCGCAAGAGCAATTCCAACCAAGACTATGGTTAAAAGCCCCACAACAATCATTAACCTTACAATGTTTTCAGAAAGGATTCTGAATTTAATTGCATCTTCGTTGCCAAAAGAAATCCCCGCAAAATCAGTATGCACATCATAAAAGGGCGTAAAAATCACACGCACTTCTTTGCCGGCCATTTTACTGTCTATCGGTGTTATAACCCTGATATTTCCGGACATTCTGTTTAGAAACTTTGAAGTATCGGAAGCATATGAATTAATGCATCTTCCGTCAACATACACTTCGCATTTTGCATATACGGACAAAAATTCAAGAGCATAATTTGTCGGAAACTCAGACGGAAGATCTGCCGAAAAGACTATCGGCACATTTCTGTCCACTTCAATTGACAGCGGAAACTTCACAGCATTCCCTTCATGCTGCCATATAATCCCGCCATCATCGATTACAGCGCCCTCTATCTTTGTGTTTTCTCCTTTGTTAGCAAAGAAAATATAAGTAACGAGCAGCACAACCAGCATTATGCAAATGTGGGTAATTCCAGCCCTGTATTTGTTCGAAATCACTTCTTTTTCCTCATAAAAATTTTTCTTTAAGTATAATAAGAAGTCCCTAAAAAATCAACGAAGGCCACAGATTTAATCTGCGGCCCTCGCTGATGTCTTATGAAATTATATAAAACTAACCCTTAACACTTCCTGCTGTAGCGCCCTTAATAATGAACTTGGAAAGAGCAAGATACACAACAATTACAGGTAAAATTGAAAGGAGAATGTATGCATAAATTTCACCCATATCAAACTTAGCGTAGTCAGCACTACGTAATGTATAAATCATGATAGGAAGAGTCTTTAACTCAGGCTTATCAATAATCATTGCAGGAAGGAAATAGTTGTTCCATGAAGCAACGAAAGAGAAAATAAGCTGAACTGCAATAGCCGGCATCATAATTGGAACTATGATACGGTTAAATGTATAAAACTCACCAGAACCGTCAACACGGGCAGCCTCTACGATTTCAAGGGGAAGAACCGATTCCATGTATTGCTTCATGTAGAAAAATACTACAGGAGATGCAATACTCGGAACGATGAGAGGCCAGTAGGTGTTGATAAGGTTGAACTTGTTACAAATTGCAATAAAACCAACTGCAGATACCTGCGAAGGAATCATCATAACCACAAGAATGAACTTAAAAGCAAATTCCTTAAGTCTGAACTGATAGCAGTGAATTCCGTAAGCAGTAAGTGCTGAGAAATACGATGAAAGCACTGCAGAAATAGCCGCAATGATAAAGGAATTCTTCATACCCACAACAATATTAACAAGGGATCTGTCGGTAAGAGCCTTCTTAATGTTTTCAAAGAAGTGTGTGGAAGGAATCATGCTGAAGGAACCAATAAGCTGCACATGAGTCTTTGTACAGTTAATAACCATAAGTACAAAGAAGAACAAGCTTATGAAGGTAACAAAGGCAAGCCCTATATACACAATCGTTCTGAGAAAAAACAGTTTAACCCTTGCACTTGCAGGCTCTTTTTCAACCAATGTAGTAGCAACATAATCTGACATCAGTTCTTACCTCCCTTCTTAACTTTCTTGTAAACCGAGGGAGCATCCTTGTACTGTTTAGCAAGAAAACTGTAAATAAAGAGGCTCAGAATCATAGCAAAAATAAATATGATAACTGAGAGTGCTCCGCCCATACCATAGTTTTTGGATGTACCCATGTAGCTGTTAAGCACCATGATAAGGGTCTTGGATGTATTGTTCGGTCTTCCTGTGCCCTTTGTGAGGACCTGAGGAATATCGTACATGTTAATACCACCGATTAAGGCAGTAATGAATGCGTAGTTAACAATAGGCATAAGCATAGGAATTGTAATCTTTGTGAATACCTTCCATGAGCCTGCGCCGTCAATTGCCGCAGCTTCAAAAAGGCTCTGATCGATACCCATGATACCTGCCATGAGAACGATTGTTGTATTACCGAACCACATAAGGAAGTTCATGCCTGCAACAAGAGCTCTTGTGCCCCAGGTGGAGACCTCGTAATTCCAATTGAACATAACGCCAATGGGTCCTGCCTGGTTGAAGATTGCATAGAATAACATTGATATAGCCGATGCCATAATAAGGTTTGGCATATAAATAACCGTCTTAAAGAACTGCTGTCCTTTAATCTTAAGTCTTGCGCTTGTAAACCATACAGCAAGAAGTATAGCAACCACAAACTGAGGTACCGCGCCCATGATCCACATGATCATAGTATTACCAAGATACTTAAACAGGTCAATCTGACCATTTTTATCCGGTGTAAAAAGTTTGATATAGTTTTGTAATCCCACAAAATTAGGTCCTATTTCTGTAAGACCTTTACGATATTTTTCAAAGAAACTGTAATAAATTGTTAAAAACTGTGGGGTAAGTGAGCACAAAATATAGACAATAAAGAAAGGTGCAATAAAAATATATCCCCACTTAGCATAACTGACGGATTTAAGTTTAACTGTTCCGTCCTGATTCTGCTTTTTACTCATAAGACATTCTCCATACTTTCAAAAATCGCTGCGCCGATTAACTCGACGCAGCGAATTTTTTAATCAGATTTTCTTAACTCTTATAAAATTAAGGAGTTATGATATCAGGATATTTCTCGTTGATGTACTTGTAGAAGTTATTCATAGCTGTATCGTAATCAATAACATCGAAGAAGTAATCCTGTAAGTTGTTCTGGAGACCTTCGCAAAGGAGCTGGTCGTAAATTGTGTGGTGTTCCCACTTAATGCTGTCTGTCATTGTTGAGAATACTGCGATATCGTTCTGTCCGCCAAGGAACTCTGAACCATATGTAGCATCGTTAGCGTACTTATCAGCAATCTGCTTGTTGTTAGGATACTGGCCTTCTACTGCAACAAGCATATCGATAACATCTTCGTTTGAAAGGAATGCATTCATAACGTCAGCAACGATATCACCGTTATCTGTTCCGTTAGCTGCAAGTAACCATGTGCCGCCCCAGAAGTGAGCCTGAGGTCCCTTACAGATTGCCCAGTCACCCATAGCTTCTGTGTGAGCATCACCCATACAGAAATTGAAGTACCATGCAGGACCAAAGAAGCAAAGTGCCTTACCATCTGCCTTCATTTCTTCGTTCTTTGCACCACCCCAAACGCCATCGTTCTTTGTAGCCTTTAAGTCAGCAAGTTTCTTGGTCTGCTTAACCCAAGCATCCATTTCCTCGGGAATTGTAAGGTTGTTGTTTTCGTCAACCCATGCTGAGTTACAGTTGTTAGAGAATACACGGAAGTCTTCTGCGAAAGAAGGTGTCATAAGGTAACCCTTAGCAGAAATTTCTTCAGCAATTGCTTCGAACTTCTCCCAAGTGTCTAACTTAGACTGTACTTCTGCGGGATCGTCTGTGCCAAGTAATGTCTTAGCAAGTGAACGACGATAGATAAGTGCTGAAGGAGCACACTGGAAAGATATACCCTTTACGATACCCTGAGCATCTGCTGCTGCAAGTGCTGTGTAACCGTAGATCTGGCTCTGATCAACTTTACCAAGTGCATCGATACCTGCTGTGTAAATAGAATCAGCATACTTTGTGATGTAGTCAGCTTCTGCAAGGAAGAAGTCAACCTTATCATCTGCAGCTGCCTTATCCTGGTTAAGAAGAGCTTCATCAAGCTTTTCCTGATATACACCGTTGTCTGAAGGATTGATAATCCAGTTGAATGTATATCCCTCATCAATGTAATGCTTACCGGGAGCCTTGTCGAAGTAAAGATCTGCTACTCCGTCTTCGTCTGTATCCTTGTAAGCTACTGTACCTGTGTAGTACTTTTCGAAGAATCCCTTGAACTCTTCGTTCCAAGCGTAGATGTTGATTACCTTACCACCGGTGGTAACATCATCATTCTCAGTTACGTTCTGTCCGCTGTTTGCATCAACTGAAACAGTGGGCTCTGTGCTGCTCTTTGTTACATCATCTGATGCTGCAGGTGTCTTACCGCAAGCAACAAGTGAAACTGCCATAGCAGCTGTGAGTAATGTTGCTAATACTTTTTTCATTACTATTTTTCCTCCCTTTTGGATTAAGTAAATGATTATATTGAAGTGCCTTCGCACTCACAACCGATATTAAGTTATACGATTTAGTACATGATTTTTTACAAAATCAGCGTTTTAGCGGGAAAATCACTATTTTTAACAACTTGACTTTCCTAAATCGTTTTCGTAAGTCAACTTTATATCATCCTTTACATAAATGCAAGGCTTTTTTGCCTCTTTTTATACACTTTTACCATTTTGAGCAGATTTGCACAAGAAGGGATAGGGAATTTTATCCATTATTACAGTGAAACATGCTGCTCATCCTTAAGAAAACAGCCGGATATGCTTAAACGTTTTCAACGCAAAATAATCATTTTATAAACATTATTCACACAATATTATGCATCAGCATTTTTCCCAAACACACACTCTGATGTCTGATGTATATAAGAATTCCCCTTATTTTAAGGCTTTTTGGAAACTGTTTTCTTCCTTTTTCGTATTCATCAACTAATTCTTTTCACTTTTTACCCGTCTGTTTAATCGGTTAAGTGCATTTTTATTCAAAAAGTACCACATAATGCTTCTTTTCATCCTTTTTCTGCCACAAAGATTTCAGAAAAGCAGGCGACGCAAAAAAGCAGGGAAAACGAATCATCATTTTCCCTGCTCCATAAGCATATATTTATTTGATTTTCCCGCCCCGAAGAAGTACAAAAGTTTTCTCTTCAAGCAGCTTCAGAACATTTATCTGAAGTTTTCCCAGTTACTAAGGCACACATACTCATCCGACTCCATGGTTACAAGCCCTTCATCGGCAAGTTCAGACATTATGCTGTACAGATTGTCTTCTCCAATAACTACGGACCATAGCGATGAATTAAGGTAATATTTCAGACAATCTTTGTTCTTTTTCTGATATGCACAGATTTCCTGATATATGTATTGTTTCAGATAGTGTCGATATAGTTTGTTCTGAGGCAATTCATAATCTACTATTTCATCAAGCTCATTCAAAAGATTGTACTGAGCCAAGGCCTCAGGCTGTCCCCAGACCCCCACCAGAACATCATATGTGGGAATTGGTTCATAGATCTCACAAACTCTTTTTATCACTTCTTTCTCCGGCATTGCCGTGATGTCAGCTTTAAGCTTGTTATATTCCACCCTGAACTGTGCAAACTTCTGAATCTGGTAAAGATGCGGCCTGATCATCTCAAGCAGCTCCTTAGAGGAAATCGGCAAAGGAATCGTTGGTTCCGGCAGTTCTGCCTCAATCATTCGTTCAAGCGCCGGTATATACTTTTCACATCTTTGCAAAATATCCTTTGCAGGATACTTGGAAGATGTAAGAAGATACTCATCAAATCCCATTCTAAATTCTTTCCAGGACTTTCCGGTTCTGGCATCCTCAATAATGGTAAGAAGCTCATAGAGGCAGTCACCGTATTCCGGTCCCACAACCCTGTTTGCCACTTCCCTTAAAAGTGAAGTCGAATTATCGTCCGGCCTCTGTAAAAGATGCCCTGCGCAGAAAAGTGAAAAAAGATTTGCAACATGATATGAATCCATCTCGCTCCAGTAAGAGGCCTTCATTGCCTCGTCGCCATCGGCCCTGGTGTTTAAGTAAACACTTTTGATAAGCTGTGAATTCACATTCATCCAGGCAAGCTGATCGATTTCCATTTCACATAGATTCCATGACCAGACCCCCAGATCCAGGCCAAGGTAATTTGTAATCATCCTAAAGTCTGTCCAGCTTTTATCGCTTGTAACAGCTCCCGCATAAACGGTAACATCCTGTCCAAGCACATCCGCAAATATAGTCTTGTCATATTTGTCGGTATAGTCGCTAATGCCAAAATTTATTGAAGGATTCTTTTCTCTGCATTTATCTCTGAAAAGCTTTGCGTAGGTAGCAACTTCCTCGGAATGATCCAATTTACAGGGATCGTCAAAATGCATTATTACTCTGTCAGAACAATCGGCGAGTTCCGCATATATGTCATAATATTTATCAAATGTCTCATATGCGCTCGGACATTCATAAGAATATTTATACTTGGCAGGGTCCGAATACACCACAGAATCATCCACCCAGCCGTAGCCGTCAAATTCCGCGCCCCAAACCCACAGGGTAAAGTTCATTCCAAGTGAATGCGCTGCATCTGCCATAAAACGTAATCTGTCATGAACAAATTCATAGCCTGAATACTGGGCCCAGGCTGAACACATATCCGTAACCTGAATACCGTTAAAGCCGCAGGCCTTCATCATTTTTACATATTCGTAAAGCATATCGTCAGAATATGTAAGCACCTCACTGTTTAAGTTGGCATTGGGATTATAATACTGGCCTCTCGGAACATTGGTCTTCCAAAGGCAGACAATCGGCTCTCTTTTTTCCATCCAGGGAGTATCATTATACAAATCATCTTCAGGATTATGAATATCTCCCGAAACAGTCTTCTGTCTGTCTTCTCCCGCAAACATAAAACCAAGATACATATTGGCAAAAGCCCTTACGGTTTTTACACAATCCTCCGAATCAGTTCCGTACAGAGTTACATTTCCCTGTGACAGGCTGATTTTTTCTTTGGCAGCATCCTCCGTTATGGCAATGGTAATCTTATGATTCTGTCTTTCCGGAGCATTACTGTTTTTAAGTTTCTCACCGGTCTTAATATATATATATTTCTTAAGTTCCCTGATTGCTTTTCTTCCATCTTTACCGCCAAGATATTCAATAGAAAAATCTGCCAGGCTGATGTTTCCAAAGAAAACGGAATCTTGTCCCTTCACAAGCTTTTCTTCGGTCCTTTTTGCAAAAAACATGCCAAGAAAGAAGCTTATGCAAAGAAGCAGCACTATTGAACATATAATTATATTTTTCTTCTTTAAGTTCATCCTTTGCTCCAAATTAAGCCATAAAATGCATCATATTACTTTTTTAATTCTAATTTATATTCGTAAAAATTTCCATATTCATATCTTAAAGCATTCTTAAATCTGCCGCTCACCTATCCCCCCCAAAAAAAATCCGGCCGCACCGCGACCGGATTCAAACACCTTTTATTAACTTCTAAATCAGCCCTATTTAAAAGCAGTTTCGCCTCGGTCCAATTCCCCCAAAGCAAGACAGCCCTTATAAAACCTTTGAAAGAAAATCCCTAAGACGCGGATTCTTTGGATTACTAAAGAATTCCTCCGGAGTTCCTTCTTCCTGAATGTTTCCTTCATCGATGAAAACCACTCTTGATGCAACTTCTCTTGCAAAATTCATTTCGTGGGTGACAACAGCCATTGTCATTCCATCTCTGGCAAGTTCCTTCATAAGCTCAAGAACTTCCCCAACCATTTCAGGATCAAGGGCGGAAGTGGGTTCGTCAAAAAGCATAACGTCAGGATTCATTGCAAGAGATCTTGCAATTGCCACACGCTGCTTCTGGCCTCCGGAAAGTCTGTTAGGATATTCGTCGGCCTTATCGGGAAGTCCGATTCTTTCAAGAAGTTCATCCGCACGCTTCATAGCCTCGTCTTTGGGCATTTTAAGAAGCTTTACGGGTGCCAGCATAATATTTTCCCGCACAGTCATATGAGGGAACAGATTAAACTGCTGAAACACCATACCCATTCTTTCTCTCAGGGCATTAATGTCACAGTTCTTATCGTTTATTTTATTTCCTTCAAAGAATATTTCTCCTCCGGTGGGCTCTTCAAGCATGTTAAGACATCTTAAAAAGGTGGACTTGCCTGAACCCGAGGGGCCTATTATAACAAGCACCTCGCCGGACTTTATGGAGGTATCGATGCCTCTTAAGACCCGGACTTCACCAAAGGTTTTTTCAAGGTTCTTTATTTCAAACAAAACTTCATCTTTAGCGATCACCGGCACGAAGCCTCCTCTCTAAGATACCCACAAGATATGTAAGTACCATAACAATTACAAGGTAAATCAAAGCAACCGTAATAAGTGAAAAGAAGGGTTCATAGGTAAGGCTTCTTACAATATCTCCCGCTCTGGTTAAATCATTAAGGGCAATATATCCTGCAATTGATGTTTCCTTTAACAGTGTAATAAACTCATTTGCAAGGGCCGGAAGCACATTCTTAAAGGCCTGGGGGATAATAATATACCACATGGTCTTTGCATAGGTAAAACCAAGACTTCTTCCTGCCTCGAACTGCCCCTTATCGATTGACTGAATGCCGGATCTGACAATTTCTGCCACATAAGCGCCGGAATTGATACCAAAGGTTATTACGGCAATTAACAGCTTGTTTGTGCTGTTAGCCATAACAATATAATACATAATGAGAATCTGAACGGTGGTGGGGGTTCCTCGTATAACCGTAAGATAAACCCTTGCCAGTTTGTCCAAAAACACAAGCACCGGTCGTTTTGAGGGCGCGGTGTCTGCGGTAGTCCTGATAATAGCCACAATGAAACCGATAAATACTCCGAGAATTGTGGCAAATACGGTAATCAAAAGAGTATTTCCAAGACCGGACAAAAAGTACCTGTATCTGTTCTCAGTTATGAAAGTTGCATAAAAATTTGCTTTTAACGCTTCCATAATCTCTCTTCCAGTATTTAACAATCAGTTGACTATTTACGAACAATAATTACCTGTGTTGCTGTAGTATAGCTGTCTGTGAAGTCAATGTTCTGAAGACGTTCTTCTGTAACAGTCATACCTGCAACACCCATATCAGCCTTGCCTGTCTGAACAGCAGCAATGATTGAAGCAAATTCCATATCCTCAATCTTAAGGCTCATGCCTAAAATATCGGCTACAGCCTGTGCCATATCAGCGTCAATACCGACAATTACATTGTCTTTATAAAATTCATAGGGCTCAAAATATGCATTTGTAGCCATAACAAGAGTTCCGTTCTCTCCTGTGTTGCCTGCATCTGCAACGTAAGGGCAGGTTCCCTTTGTATCATCACCGATGTAGTTTGCAACGATTTTGTCAAGGGTTCCGTTTGCCTTAAGTGTGCTAAGGGCATCATTAACCTTCTTTGTAAGCTCCTTATTATCCTTGGAAATACAAATTGCATATTCCTCAAGTGCAAAAGGATCTGAAAGGATTTCAAGTCTTCCTGCGTTCTTTGCAACAAAGGCCTTTGCAGGCTCCTCATCGATTATTACACAGTCAACCTTTCCCTGAAGAAGTGACTGAACAGCGTCAGCACCCTTTGAATAACGCTCAATCTTTGAGCCTTCCTCTTCATAGTCTGATGCATAAATATCGCCGGTGGTACCAAGCTGAACGCCGATTACCTTACCGGGAAGATCGTCTGCAGAAAAAACAGTGTTGGGAACGGCTTTTCCACAGCCGAAAAGTGTTGCTGTCATCAATACAGCACATAAAACAGACAAAAACTTTTTCATAAAAATAACCTCTCTTTCGTACTACTATAATGGGCGATTATATCACCCATATACGTAATATTCAAGAGAGGCGTATAAAAATACAGGATTAGTTAATTGTTATGAAGCCAACACGTTTTACTTCGCCAACCGACTCAAGGAATCTGTAAACTTCCTCTATGTTTATCTCCATACTGGTACGGATAGTTAATGCATAGCTTGCATAGCCTTCCTCGTCAAAAGAGATCTCGCTTTCAAGAATTCTGCATTTATTTACTTCAAGATACTCCTTAAGAGCTATCCTGAATTTCTCGGTATTTTCCACGGTGAAGCTTAACTTACTGGTATACATTGCATCGCCGCCGATTTCCACCTTATGCATAAGAAGCTGGAACACAAAAATCACTAAGGTTACAAAAAGTCCCAGTGGATACATTCCTGCACCGATTGCCATACCGATACCGGCCGTTGCCCATACACCGGCTGCGGTGGTAAGTCCCTTAACGGTATTACCGTTATGAAAGATAACACCTGCGCCTAAGAAGGATATACCTGTAACAATCTGAGCCGCAAGTCTTGCGGGATCCGTATTATGGGTTCCGCTGAAGAATCCGGGTGATCCGGCAAAGCCTTCCAAATCCGCAAATCCGTATTTTGAAATAATCATTATCATTGCAGAAGCACAGCACACGATTATGTGGGTTCGTATACCCGCTTCCTTAAATCTTCGGCTTCTTTCGTATCCTATTAAACCACCGCAAAGGCAGGCAATAATAACACGTAAAAAGAATTCCCCGTACTGCACCAGTGTAAACTGGCTGAATAAATAACCTCCAAATGTCATTTCCACTCCTCTTTTCTTTATTTAAGATATAAAGCCATCTTTTCTTTTAACGTACTAAGCTGAATAGGCTTAGGAACAAGATCGTTCATGCCGGCCTCATAGAAAAGTCTCTCCACGCCCTTAACAACATTAGCAGTGCAGGCAATAATCGGAGCTGTTTCATAGTAAGGATTTCCATTGCTTCTGATTGCCTTTGTGGTATCCACCCCATCCATTTCCGGCATCATGTGATCCATGAAAATCAGGCTGTATTCTTTGTTTTTAACCATTTCAAGGGCTTCTGCGCCGGAATAGGCCACATCGGCTTCCACATTAAAGTGCTTTAAGAAGGCTGCAAGAACCTTTACGTTAACCCTGTTATCATCCACCACAAGAATCGAATATGCCGAATAATCAGGAATATCATTTTCAACCACAGGCTTTACATCAGGTCTGCCGGCTCCGTAAATATAGAAGGTTGAAACCTTCGGAACTCTGAATTCCACTCTTTCCATTGTGGAAATAGGAGCCTCGTCCGCTATATCAAGTCGTACCTCAAAAGAAAAACTGCTGCCCTTTCCGTAATCGCTTTCAAGCTTATGAGTTCCACCCATAAGTGTTACCAGCTGGGAATATATGGCAAGGCCTAAGCCGCTTCCTTCAATCTTACGGTTTCTTTTTTCATCAATCTGCTTAAAGGCAGTAAACAGTTTGTCCTTGTCCTTTTCCCTGATACCCATTCCGGTATCCTCCACAAGTCCCTTAAGTATCATGCTTCTGCCGTCTTTTTCAAAATCAAGCTTTAATTTAACATAGCCCCTTGCAGTAAACTTTTCAGCGTTTGAAAGAAGATTCATAAGAATCTGTCTTAAATGAACATCGTCCGCATAAAGTTTTTTAGGCATTGCAGGGTCAATATCCACAAGAAAATCTATGGGTTTGTCACCAATACGCATATTGGTAACATTTATTACTGAGTTTAAGAACTCTGCAGTATTGAATTCAACAGGAACCAGTTCAAGTTTTCCGGACTCAGCCTTGGAAAAATCAAGCACATCACTTACAATGCCAAGAAGCATCTGTCCCGCAGATTTAATCTGAGAAACATATTCCTTAACAACGCTTTCGGACTTCTCTCTTTCAGAAATCTCAGCCATACCGATGATAGCATTAAGAGGTGTTCTGATTTCATGGCTCATGTTTGCAAGGAAGGCGCTCTTTGATTCATTGGCTATATCCGCTTCTTCTTTAAGAACGCGCATTTCCTCCATTTGCTTTCGCATGTCGGTAATGTCGGTGATGGTTATTGTGTAGCCTATCAGATGATCTTTTTCCATAAGTTCACTGTAGGTACTCTTGTAATATCGGTCGTTCTGTTCAAAATATACAGGTGCTGTGGAGGCAAAAACATTCGCACAGAAATCATCCATACTGCGACCCATTTCCCAGTCTTTAAGCTCCGGGAACATCTCCACTGCCTTAATATTGCTCTCAAGATACTTTTTTGAAGCGCCAACAACAATGAGCGCGGTATCAACATTATGGAACATTGATTCCATAGCCTGTGTAATTGTGTCGTAAAAATGACCCTTCTTTAAGGTTATTGTTATGGACACCACAAGTGCAGACAAAATAAGCGGGCTTGGATCCCAGCCTCCAAGCGGGATAAATGAGGTGGCAAAAATACCTGTAAGGCAGCCTAATGCTTCAATGAAAAGCTGAAGCAGTCTGCTCTTTTCACTTTTTTCAACAACCTTTTTTCTATATGTCATGATGGCAACCATGGCAAGTATCAGCATGATTGCTTCAAAGGCCACAAATGAAAAATACAGAACGCCGTGTCCTGCCTTGACATGAGGGAAAATACCTTCATTCACAAAATCAAAGGAAGTATAGTAAATTGTGTTGTATTCACCCATCTGAACACAGATCATTATGAATGCACAGTAACAAAGCAAAATCCTTGATACGATTTTGGGTACTTTTACATGACAATACCTGAATACAAACAGTGAAAAACACAACGCCGCAAATGCCAGACCCAGATATTCAAAGGCAAAAGCATGTCTTGCTTCCTCTGCTGACTTACAAAGCATTTCCTGAATATATCCAAAGGAATAGAGGTCCACGCAAAGGGAACCTACGAACAGCAATTTGTTGTCCAGAGACCCTCTTTGGTTGAGCAAAAGCATTGTAAATATTAAGGACATGGCACAGACAATTATCTGCAGCACAAGAATCACACTAAACATAATGACAAGGTCACCCCCTAATGGTTGCACTGTATCAATATAATACTACAAACCCTATTAACAAGAAAGAAAAAATACCTCGCAAAATTTTGCGAGGCATCTTCCATATTCATCAATTATAAAGTCTTTGTGGCACAAATCTTAACAGATACCGATTCAACTTTCTTACCTGTGAGCTTTTCGCTTCTTGCATCAGGAGCCTGATCGCCTACAAATACGGTTGCGGTTCCCTTATTAACAACAAGCTTACCTTCTTCGTCGAATAAGCCAAAGGCTTCCTCGGGGATATGAAGAACAACCTTCTTTTCTTCACCGGCCTTAAGTTCCACTTTCTTTATACCCTTAAGAGAGAAATTGGGAACATGCTTAAGAGGAGCTTCTGCATCAATCTTTACATATGCCTGAATTGTATCAACACCGTCAAGCTTGCCGGTATTCTTTACGGTAACTTCCACATCAACACCCTTAGACTCAAGAGTATCGCAGTCAGCCTTTAAGCCGCTTACTGTGTAGTCTGTGTATGAAAGTCCGTAGCCGAAGGGATATAAAGCATCCTTCTTCATATATCTGTATGTACGTCCCTCCATGCTGTAATCGGTAAATGCAGGAAGATCGTCTGTTGAATAGTAGAAGGTAATGGGAAGCTTACCTTCAGGATTGCCCTCACCAAAAAGGAGTTCTGCAATGGCTCTGCCGCCCTCAGCACCGGGATACCATCCCTCAAGTACTGCAGGAATGTTCTCGTCCGCCCAGGAAAGATCAAGTGCTGAACCTGCAAGAACAACCAAAACTACGGGCTTACCGCTGTTAACCGCAAGCTCAAGAATCTTAGGCTGAAGTCCGGGAAGTAAGAGGTTAGGCTTATCACCGCTGGCATACTGGTTACCCTGGTCGCCCTCTTCGCCTTCAAGACCTGAGTCAAGTCCCATTACACATACAACCACATCACTTAATGCACATACTTCTTCAACCTCTGAGAATCTGTCTTTTCCGTTTGCAAGGTCTGTTACCTTGGGCTTGCATAAATGACAGCCTTCTGAAGTGAGTACTCTTACATCGTCTCCAACATAGTTCTGAATACCTTCAAGAACAGTGATATATCTTGCTGCTGTTCCTTCATAGTTACCTACAAGGGCACGGCGGTTGTTTGCATTGGGTCCGATTACACCTATGGTCTTAATCTTGTCCTTGTTAAGAGGAAGGAGATTTCCTTCATTCTTAAGAAGAACAGCACACTTTTTAGCTGCCTTACGGTTAAGTTCACGCATGGGCTTATCATCAACAACATTGTAAGGAATGTTGTCAAAAACGGTTTCATCTCCCATTGCACCAAGCTTAAATCTTGATGTAAAGAGATTTACAAGGGCTTCATCAAGTCTTTCTTCTGAAACGAGACCTGTCTTAACAGCCTCTGTAAGATATAAGAAAAGTCCGCCGCAGTTTAAGTCACAGCCGTTGTTCATTGCAAGTGCAACTGACTCAACGGGGGTGTTTGTTACTTTATGGCCTTCATGGAAGTCCTTAATTGCCCAGCAGTCGCTGGTTACATGGCCTTCAAAGCCCCAGGTATCGCGCAGGATATCCTTAAGAAGAGTCTTTGAACCGCAGCAGGGCTCACCGTTTGTACGGTTATAAGCACCCATAACAGCCTCAACCTTACTTTCTGTTACAAGAGCTTTAAATGCAGGAAGATAGGTTTCATACATATCCTGTTTGGAAACCACTGCATCGAATTCATGTCTTACATCTTCGGGACCTGAATGAACAGCAAAGTGCTTTGCGCAGGCTGCTGCCTTTAAGTGGTTTTCATCATGACCCTGAATACCTTCTACAAAACGAACACCGAGTCTTGATGTAAGATAGGGATCTTCACCGTAGGTTTCATGTCCACGGCCCCAGCGGGGATCTCTGAAAATATTTACATTGGGAGCCCAGAAGGTTAATCCCTTGTAAATATCAGTGTCCTCTCTTCGCTGCTGCATATTGTATTTTGCACGTCCTTCTGTGGAAACAGCATCACCGATTGTTTCAAGGAAGTCCTCATCAAATGTAGCCGCAAGGCCGATGGCCTGAGGAAAAATTGTGGCAATTCCTGCTCTTGCTACGCCGTGAAGAGCTTCATTCCACCAGTTGTAAGACTTAATGTTAAGTCTGTCCACCGCTTTTGCAGGGTGAATTGTCTGAGACACCTTTTCTTCAAGTGTCATCTGCTTTACAAGTGCAATCGCTTTGCTGCGATATTCGGCAACCTTTGCCGGGTTCTTTGAAATATCCATCTTATCCTCCGATTTATGTTTATTTCTTTATTTTTTTATGCTCTCCGGCATTCCAAAGTATGCTGCCGGGGGATTTTCTTTGTACAAATAAAGCTTCATGGGTACCAGGCCCGCATCAAGCATTACAAGAGAAACTCTGTTAATGCCCTTTTCAAGCTTAACCTTTGAGTAACAGCGTCTGCGATGGTCGAGAACACCCACGCTCCATGCTCTGTCACCTGCAACGCCCGCTCTGTAGCCTTCAGGTACAGTATTATACGCGCCGATAAACTCACCGTTAACCTTTACGCCGTAATACAGCTTATTCTCTCTTGATAAGGGATTGGTAGGTGCAAAGTCTGCCTGGAGAGTGTATTCACCCTCATCTTCTACATAGAGCTTATATGTAAGTTCAGGCTCCTCGCCCTTTTCATACATTCCAATGGAAGGATATACCTTCATGGCATTGTCATAAACGCCATAGTCCTCTATTTCCACCCATTCATAACCCTTTCCTGCGGATTTTGTATCATAGTCCTTAGAAAGAACGGCGTAGCCGAAACGTCCGGGAAGAATTGCTCCTGCTTCAACATTGGAAGAAGCATCCTTTGCGGTAAAGAGTACCTTTACAGTGGTATCTCCATCGGTAATTACAGCTGTCACCTCTTGAACATTTTCGGTGAGTTTGCTTCTGTCGCAGCTAAAGGTTACGAAGCTGTCAGCTTCCACACAAAAATCTGACTTATCTACGCTTAACCAGTTATTTTCAGGTACGGTTATCTTTGCATTAAGGCTTCCGATGCCCATATTTGAAAGCTTAATACGAAGTTCCTTGTTGCCTTCAAACTCAAAGTCGTTTGCAACTATTGTCATGCAGGGGCCGTACACCTTGTCATAAATTTTCTCATCATCAGCCCTTGAAACATAGAGTCTGGGTCTGTCAAAGGGTTCAACCTGTATTCTTAAAGGATATCTTGAACCGTCCTCATTCCACTTTGTGAAGCCCACATGGCTTGCAAGTTCCATTCCTCTCCATTTGTGGTCAAGGAAGTCCGCAAACTCAGTTTTCAGTTCCTTATCCCTTGCAATTTCACGGGTAACAAGAGCTGCATAATCGTTGGCGGTTTTAAGACCCTGCTTTGCAAGAAGCTCATTAATGCCACCGTAGATGTGCATTCTTATAAGAGCGATTACGGCACGTGTCTGGAAACCTGTAAGTGAATACCAGGCACGCTTCTGTGTATCATTTAACTTTTCTTCAAAAGAAAGAAGTTCCTTCTCAAGCTTTTCAAGTCTTGAAAGAAGTTTTTCCGCCTCATTAAAGTGGCAGGGATTATAAATATAGGGATTAAGTGCTTCAGGACGTCTGTAGCCATTGATTCTTACTGTTTCTGTGAGAATCTCTGAAGCCTTCTTTACCATCTCTTCTGATAATTCACCGCCAAAATGTCTGTCAATGGCTTGAAGAGTATATTCAAAGGTCTTATTAGGTGCCTTTGTGCCCCACTTATCAAAATCATAAGCTAAATTCATAAAATAGGATAAGGGGAACTCATTATGCTTTAAGTCGCCTACGTTAAGAATCCATACGCTTCTTACACCGTAATCATAGGCCTGGCTCATCTGCTCCCACATTGTGGTAATGGGGGAAGAGTTAATCCATTCATAGGAAATGGGATCGCCATGATAGTCCACATGGTAATACATACCAAAGCCTGCGGGATGCTTTCTCATCTTATCATCGGGAACGGTTCTTAAGTAACCATGGTTATCCTCGCAAAGCATAAGAATAACATCATCAAGAACCTCCCAGTCGCAAAGGCCTTCAGTATCCTTGTCTCCGTAGTAGAAAGGTTCAACTTCTTTGTAAAGAGCAAGAACCTGGGGGAAGGTTTTGTTATATTTTTCTTCGGTTTCTTTAATAATCTTCTTCTGGCAGGTAATTACATCCTTAAGAAGATCGATATTGTCCTTAAGGGTGGCAT
Organism: Lachnospiraceae bacterium; assembly: GCA_045598365.1. GTDB lineage: Bacteria > Bacillota > Clostridia > Lachnospirales > Lachnospiraceae > UBA1258. The sequence goes on along the minus strand of JAZLLV010000027.1, from coordinate 119,808 downwards.
TTGCACCAAGAATCGTGGAATCCGCTTCACCACGCATGCCAACAGTAACCATGCTGGTAAACATGCCTCTTTCGTCCATGGAATCCTTCCAGAATCTTGTAATACCCTCGGTATTTGCATGATAATTCCATGCATCACCGTAAATGCTGTCCTTACCTCTTACCTGTCTGTACTCTTCACCGGCACGAAGACAGGGCTCATGGTGAGAATTGCCCATGTAAATGCCGTATTCGCTGGCAAGTTCAAAGGATTTAAGACCGGGGCCGTCCCATGCAAAGCTTGATGACCACATTGCGGGCCAGAGATAGTTACCCTTAAGTCTTAACAAAAGTTCAAATACATGATCATACATTTCTGCGGTAAATCCGCCGAAATGTTCAACGGTCCAGTTTCCGTAGCAGGGCCACTCGTCATTGATAAAAAAGCCTCTGAATTTAACGCTGGGCTCCTTTGAAGCTTTTCCATCTATTTCAAGTAAAATTTTATCCTTCTTAGGTACCACTGAATCTGCCCAGTAAACAAGAGGTGACACACCCATCATTTCAGACAGGGTGAAAAGACCATATATTGCGCCAAGCTTATCGCTTCCCGCAATTACAAGAAGATTCTCCACCTCTTCAGTGTGAAGAAGAGCAATTTTATATACTTCCCATTTGCCTGTAACATCCGACAAATCAAGGAGACCCTTATTTTCAAGCATTGAAATAATTTCATCACTGCCTGCAACTCCGGCATAAACCGCCACCTCTGCCTTAGGAAGAGTACCGCAAACTTCTGCAAGCTCAGGCTCTGATGAAGTAATGTTTTTATAATCGTTACATACCTTTGAAGCAACACGCTTTAAGCCATTTTCACTGTTTTTGCTTACAAGGAACTTCGAAACGGTTCCTTTTTCGTAAAGTAATATTTTCTCCATACATCCGTCCTTATTAAAAATTAATCAAAAGAAGTCTGCACATTAAAAATCGTACAGCTTAAGTATATCCTTAAGGCCTCGAAAAAGCCTATCAGTATATATCATAAATTTGTCAATTTTTGCGTTATTGTGAAGCTTTAAGACATTGAAGTTAACGCAAAAATCTAATACTATATAACCATGGAAAAAGAAAAGCTTTGTTTACCCGAAGAGTTTTTGCTCAGTGTCAGAAACATCCTCGGTGATGAATTTGAAAACTTCATAAAATCCTATGAAAAGGAAAACACCGTAGGGTTAAGATATAACCCGCTAAAAAGCGACAGAGAAACATTTTTATCAAAGGTTCCCTTCTCCCTCACCCCTGTTTCCTGGGCCGAGGAGGGCTTTTACTATCAAAAGGATGAACGTCCCGGTAAATCTTCATTTCACGAAGCCGGTGCCTACTACATTCAGGAGCCAAGTGCAATGTCAGCCGTAAGTGTACTTAATCCGCTTCCCGGAGATTTTGTCCTTGATTTATGTGCCGCTCCCGGTGGCAAATCCACCCAGATTGCGGGAAGACTTTGTGGCAAGGGCCTCCTTGTATCCAATGAATACGTTAAGGACCGTTCCCAGATTCTTTCTTCAAACATTGAGCGCATGGGAGTTCAAAACGCTGTGGTGTTAAACGAAGCACCGGAAAGCCTTTCAAAATTTTTCCCTGCTTTTTTCGACAAAATTTTGGTGGATGCGCCCTGCTCCGGTGAAGGCATGTTCAAAAAGGAAGAAAGCGCCCTTAAGGAATGGAGCCCCGAAAACGTAAAAATGTGCCACGAAAGACAGCTATACATTCTTGACGAGGCGGCTTCAATGCTTAAAGCCGGTGGTATGCTTACATATTCCACCTGTACCTTTAATGAAACGGAAAATGAGGGTACCGTGAACGTTTTTCTAAGTAACCATCCTGAGTTCAGCCTTGTTAAGTCCGAAAGATTCTGGCCTCACAAGGTTAACGGCGAAGGTCATTTTGTTGCTCTTTTCCAAAAAGAAGGTATTTTATCAAGGGAAAAACCCCCTGTGATTGCGACAAAAGACAGACAGGGTTCTCTTCTTTTAATAAAAAATTTCCTGTCTGAGGAACTGTCACTAACAAATGAAGCCCTCGAAAGCCTGTTATGTGATAAAGTTCCCGTCACTTTCGGAGAGAACATATATCTGATTTCAAGGTATATGAAATCCCTTAAGGGACTTAAAGTTGTTCGTCCCGGACTTCATGTGGCGGTTTCAAAGAAAAACCGTTTAGAGCCTGCCCATTCCCTTGCTGTATCGCTTAAACCCACAGATGTAAAAAGGCATGTGAATTTAACCGCTGAGGAATGCAAAAAATACATTGCCGGCGAAACAATAAACTGCGATGAAAGCTTAAAAGGCTGGGTTCTTGTATCCGTTGAAGGTTTCTCCATAGGATTTGGCAAAGCCTCCGGAGGAGTAATAAAAAATCACTACCCAAAAGGACTCAGAAAAATTCTTTAATATGCATTAATTAATAATCCCCCGGGAGGAATCCTCCCGGGGGACTTTTCATATCCCTATTGATTTACATCAATAAAATATATCCCAATTAATCTACTTAATGTTCCAAATTAAGGAAGCATTGTCTCTGAACCGTATGTTCTTTCCCAAGCAGCTGATCTTTCATCAATGATGTCCTGGCCGCCTGCTGCAAGGTATTCAGAAATACCCTTATCCCATACAGCATCGAAATCTGCAACTGAAGCAACTACAGCGTTGTCAAATGCCTGATCTCTCTTGTTTGTAAGGCCTGATGCTTCTGCTTCTGCTGCGATATCACCTGCAGATACAACCTTTGCAGCTCTGGCATCAACAAGTGCTGCTTCGATAGCTTTCTGTACGTCAGCAGGATCTACTTCTGCATAAGAATAAGCAAGTGAAAGGTTTGTAAGTTCAGGTGTTGAAAGTCTTAAACCGTTACAGTTAATTGTTAAGTCGATATTCTTACCTGAGTTCTGGTAGAATCCAATGTGTTCATCATCGGGAACCTGAATTACGTATGCGCCGTTAGAAGCAACAGTATGAACAACTCCTTCGTCACCAACCTGTAAGTATTCTACAACTGCAGGATCTGACATAAATTCAAGATAAAGTAATGATGCAAGTACTTCATCATTTGTCTTAGGGAAGAATGCCTTACGGTCACCGGTTACAGGGTATGAATATTTTGTATATGTTCCATTCTTATCTTCGAAGCAGTTTACAGCAATGAACTTTGCTTCAGGGCCAACCTGCTGTGAAAGAATGTAGTTGATGGAATCTGTGCCACCTCTGAAGGGATAATCATAGTTGTGCATAAATGCGCCTACGAAACCGGCCTTAATGTTATCATCTTCCTGTGTATCGCCTTCTCCGTAAAGAGCGAAATCCTTCCAAATAAGGCCATCGTTGTACCACTTATTAAGAAGCTTAACAGCTTCCTTTGCTCCATTCTGTGTGAAATGTCTGTCATCGAAGCCATTTACATAGTACTCTTTATCTGTGATATCAGGATCAATGCAAGAATCGATAAGGTTTGCTGCTCTCCAACCTATGTCATATGATGTTGAGAAAGGAATCATCTTGGAAGCATCCTTGCCAAGAAGAAGTTCTGCATTGTCTCTGAAAGCTACAAGCATAGCTTCGAACTCAGCCTTGTTTGTAGGAGCTGCCATGTTAAGCTTATCAAGCCAGTCCTTACGTACGAAGGTGTTGATACGAGCGATTTCATTTCTCTTACCTTCGATAGCCCAGAGAGTACCGGTTGAAGGATCAAGATCCTGATAAATAACTGTGTCTGTAAGCCAATCCTTCATGTTTGTCAAAAGGCTTCCGAACTTCTGAAGTTCAGGAGCAAGATCAATTACACCGTCCATTGCTGCATAAGTCTGAATTGTAGCATAGCTGTAGGTGTAGCAGATATCAGGAGCTGTACCAGCGCCTAAAAGGTTGTTGATTTCGTCAGTCTCTGTCCAACGAGGAACTGCAACATACTCAACTTCAACGTTGTAACGCTCAAGCATCTGAGCCTTAATCCAGTCTGTCCATGAGTTGTCAGTTGCAGGAGTCTTACCGTCGCGGTCATAAACTTCTACGGTAATATGTCTCTTTTCGGTAAACTTACCATTAACAAATCCTGCTTCTTCTGCTGCAGATAATGCCTGTTCCTGTGTTGCTTCCTGAGGAATTTCCTTGGAAACGCTCACAGGAGCATCTGATGAAGAAGTAGGTGTCTTTGCTCCGCATGCTGCAAATGAAAGAGTCATTGTAGCAGCAAGAAGAATTGCTAAAACTTTCTTTTTCATATAAACCTCCCTTTGGTTTAAAAAATGTTTATGAATGCACACCTCACTGGTGATTATTCCTTAACTGCACCCATGGTAACACCTGCAATGAAATACTTTTGTAACCAGGGGTAAATTAACAATATAGGCACTGTTGAAAACATAACAATTGCCGACTTAAGCGATTCTGCCATACCGGGTGAGGTAAAGCCTTCCTGTGTTGCTACTTCAACAGAGTTAACACTATTTAAGATGTTATACAGAAGTAACTGTAAGGGTTGAAACCTCTTGTCCTTCATATAATACAAAGCATCCGAATAGCCATTCCATCTTCCAACCGCATAGAAAAGTGCCAAAGAAGCAAAAACCGGTTTTGAAAGTGGAACATAAATCTTTAATAAAATCGTAAAAAAGCTTGCACCATCTATTTCCGCCGATTCTCTCAGGGAATCAGGAATCCCATAAAAGAAACTTCGCATAATTATCATATTGTAGATACTAAGACAGCTCGGAATAATCAGTACAAGCGGATTATCTAAAAGGTTTAACTCCTTCATGAGAAGGTAGTTAGGCATTGTTCCTGCATTAAAGAACATTGTTATTGTAATAATAATATTTATTGCACTTCTTCCCTTTAATCCCTCAAAGATAAGAGGATATGCACATATTGCCGTCATAAAAAGTGAAAGCAGTGTGCATATAAGAGTAAGAATTACCGTCCACACAAATGCTCTTATATACTTTGCGTCAGAAAGCACGTATGAATATGCTTCAAGATTAAATCCCTTCGGAAGAAGATATATCTCATGTCTTATAAGATAACTCTTATCCGACAAAGACTTCGATGCCAAGTTGATCATCGGTATTACACAAATAAGCGAGATAACTACGCAAATAGCAGCAAATATCCAGTCGCCAATTCTGGCCTTAATTGATTTTACTTTCATTTCCCTACCTCCTTACCAGATACCACGTTCGCCAAGCTTACGCGAAATCCAGTTTGCTGTTAACAGGAAGAAAAGGCCGACAACAGACTGGAACAAACCAACTGCGGTTGTAAGAGAAAATTTAAGTCCCTTAATACCTACTGTATAAACGTATGTAGGAATCGTTTCGGCAACATCCATAACAAGGTTGTTACGCATTGCGAAGGGTCTCTCGAAACTGCCACCAATGATGCCGCCAAGATTCATAATTAGGAGAACCACGATAGTAGGCTTAATACCCGGAAGTGTAATATGCCACATCTTTCTGAATCGACCGGCGCCATCAACAGAGGCGGCTTCGTAAAGTTCAGTGTTAATACCGGCAATTGCTGCCAGATATATGATTGATCCCCATCCAAAACTCTGCCATACACCAACGCCGATGTATGTGGCAACCCAATGCTTTGATTCATTCAGGAAAGGAATTGCTTCTCTTCCGCTGTCAGTAATCAGCATATTTACAAGACCACCCGTAGGAGCGAGCAACTGAAGCGCAAGACAGCTTATGATAACCCATGATAAGAAATGGGGCATATAAGCAATTGTCTGAACCACCTTCTTGAAACGCTTAAAACATAGTTCATTCAGAATAAGTGCAAAAATAATAGGTGCCGGAAAACCTGCTATAAGGTCAAACAGGTTAAGCATCAAAGTATTTCTAAGCGCCCTGATAAAATCTGGATTTTTGAAGGCCTTTATGAAATATTTCATGCCGTGATCGGATGCCCAGGGCATTTTTCGAAGAGGCATATTAAGTTTGTATTCCTTGAAGGCAATTATGACATTCTTCATTGGAAGATACTTAAAGACAAATAGATAGATAAGAGGCAATGCAATAAGTGCATACAGCTGCCAATATCTTTTGAAATATGCTTTCCAGTCGGTTTTCTTGCCGGAAATTGCTGCATTCTTTTTCTTTCCCATAACCATTTTCCTTATAAACTTCTAGATATTTTTCGAATCATCGGGTTTTACCGTATGATTTATCAAATATTGCTATGCTCAAAAAATATTTTTGTTGCATATTTGCAAAATCCTATTGCCTTCCAGCCCCTTTATCCTGCAATTTTACATTTCGCAGGGCTGTTCACCAACAAAATATATCCTTCTTGCACAATAATCATACCTACTTATTTTAGTGACTTCAACATTTCTAGCAATACGTACACCTTTTGCAATCTCTGGGACAACTTTTGCAATGTGTGCAATAAAAAATTACCCACCAATCATAAAAAATCACCCTTGACCACTGTCTTGGGGACAAAAAAAGGCCGGGCTTTTCGCCCGGCCGGTGCCTTATTACATTTCATATGCCACAATGATTCCGCCCCGCTCCGCGTAGAAGCTGCAGAGCCCCGTTGTGGTTCCAATCTTTATAATAGCTTCGGAAAAGAGCTTTTTAATCTCCTGTTCCAAAAGCTTTGCGGTTTCAATGGCATCACAATGGTCGATAAAAACCTTTCCGCCCTTATAACCGTCCTTTTTCATGTTTGCAAGAATCGCCTCAATGGACTTAAACTCACCGCGCAGCTTGTGAGTAGGCTCTATCTCGCCCTTATCTGAAAAAATACCCACAACACGGATACCGATGACACCCGCAATCCTTGCAACAATATGTGAGATTCTTCCGTTATTTGCAAGATTTTTGAGGGATTTTAAGGCAAAACTGATTTTCAGATGATTCTTAACATAGTCTGTTAAAACCTCAAAGGTCTCTGTAACATTCATGCCCTTTTTATTACATTCCACAAACTTTTCCGCAACAAGCTTTTCAGTGGGGCCTACGCCGTTTGAATCCACAACCTTAACATTTGCGTTTTCATTTTCCTCCATATACATAGCGCTTGCGGTGCAGGCTGAATTGTAACTTCCGGAAAGAGGGGAAGCCAGTGTTATAATAATTGCCTCCTTTTCATCTCCTATGGCCTCAGCATAATCTCCAGCTGCGGGGCAGGATGATCTGGAAGGACTTTTTGAATTTTCAAAATCCTCCACCATAGCCATAACATCAAGATTTTCATCATCACGGTATTCTTTATTTTCCGTAATAAGTGTGAGAGGAACCACGGAAAGGTTCTCAACGCCTTCCATCGAACGGATATCCGATGCCGAATCAACAACAAGTTTCATAATGTACCTCCATACCCAATATATTATATGTATTAATCTTTATCGTATGATGTAGTTTTCATTACTATGTCTTGTTAATCATAAACAAAAAATAAGAGGTTTGTCAACACTTAAGACCTTAAATGTTGATAAACCTCTGTAAAAATTTTGTAAACTTACTGTTCTTCGTACTGTAATTTGTAAAGACCGTAGTAGGCACCCTTTTTATCAAGAAGTTCAAAGTGGTTGCCCTGCTCTATAATCTTTCCGTGGGATATTACTATTATCTTGTCTGCATGCTGTACCGTTGATAATCTGTGGGCAACAATAAGCATGGTGCCGATATTCATCATTTTCTCAAGAGAATTCTGGATAAGGCTTTCGGTCTCCGTATCGATATTTGCGGTGGCCTCGTCAAGAATCATAACATCAGGCTTGTGAATAATGGTTCTTGCAAAGGAAAGAAGTTGTCTCTGTCCCTGGGAGAAGTTATTGCCCCTCTCTCTTACCTCTTCATAAATACCCTTTGGAAGCTTATCAATAAAGTGGTCCGCATTAACATATCTGCAGGCCTCCATTATTTCTTCATCACTAAAGTCTTCTCGCCTTAATACAATATTGCTCTTAATAGTACCCGAGAATACAAACACATCCTGAAGCATCTGTCCGAAGTGGCTTCTTAAGGAAGAAAGCTTAATCTTTTTAATATCTATGCCATCAATCAGAATCTGACCCTTCTGTATATCATAGTTTCTGCACACAAGCGAAAGAATAGTGGTCTTGCCGGAACCTGTGGAACCCACAAATGCCACGGTTTCTTTGGGTGAAACATGGAAGGAAACATCCTTAAGCACCCACTCTTCGTTTTCATAAGCAAACCATACATTCTTAAACTCAATGTCGCCCTTTATGTGGTCAAGTTCAATAGCATCCTCGGAATCCACAATTTCAGGCTCCATATCCATAATGGAGAAAATCTTCTCTGCGGAGGCAAAGGCGGACTGAAGCCAGTTAAACTGCTCCGCCATGCTCTGGATAGGTGTGTAAAACTTGTTTACATACATATAAAAGCTTATGAGTATACCATTTGTGATTGTCTGTCCGAAGGGGTGCCAGCCATCAATAAAGCCCTTACCGCAAAGATAGAAAAGACAGAGCACTGAGGCCATATAAAGCATGTACATTGAGGGTCTGAAGATTGAAAATACTGCAATTTCACCCTTTCTTGAGGCTGCCAGTTCATCGTTTTTCTCAGTAAATTCCGCAAACTTCTTATCCTCACAGTTAAAAATCTGGGTTATCTTGATGCCCGAAAGGTTTTCCGATAAGAAGGTATTGATTGCGGTATTTGCATCCTTTGTACGTCTGTAGGCTCTTCTTGAAAACTTTCTGAAGATTACTGCAAAAAGCACTATGAAAGGAGCAAAGCAAAGAACCATAAGTGTAAGCATCAAGTTCAAAGAAAACATCGCCGTAAGAACACTTACAATAATAAAAATGTTTTTTATTAAGTTTACAAGGATGTTTGTAAACATCATTGATATGGCATTGGTATCATTTGTAACTCGGGTTACAAGCTTACCCACGGGAATGTGATTCAACTGGTTGTGGGAAAGGTTCTCAATATGTGTAAAGGTGTCTTCCCTTATGGCAGAAAGAATCTTCTGGCCGGTGGCCTGAAGTATCATGGCCTGGGAATAGGAGCACACGATTGTTACCACAAGCACTCCCGCATACAAGGCAACATATCTGTAAAGCTCAGCCATTTCAAAGTTGTCTTTAACAAGGTCCCCCACTTTACCCATGATTAAAGGCGAAGCCACATCATATGTAACAGAGAAAGCAAGAATCACCAGCACCAGAATAAAACTTTTCCAGTGGGGTAATGCGTATTTTATGAGACGCTTTACTATCTCTCCGTCCTTCATGTTTCTTTCGAAACCGATGGCTGTCTTTTTGTCCTTCATGAATACGAAGGCCAGTACAAATATAAGTGTGAAGACGCCAACAATTGCGCCAACCACCAAAAGAGGATAATACTCACGCATTTGCACGTTCCTCCTCTCTTTTTTTTGCTTCAAGAGCCTGCATCTTTACCATATTTGCATACTCTTCATTTCGTTCAAGAAGCTCCTTGTGGGTTCCCACATCAAGGAGTCTTCCGTCGTCCACAAAAATAATCTTATCCATATTTTCTATGGTGGATATTCTGTGGGCTATAAGAATTGTAGTCTTTCCTTTTCTGGTACTTCTTAGGTTATCAAGAATTACCTTTTCGGTTTTGGTATCAACAGCGGAAACAGAATCGTCAAGAATCAGAATGTTTGCATCCTTCATAAGGGCTCTGGCAATGGAAATTCGCTGCTTCTGACCGCCGGATACGGTAACGCCTCTTTCACCCAAGATAGTGTCATATTTGTCGGGGAACTCTTCAATATTAGCGTCCACATCCGAAAGAACGGCCACCTTCTTTATATTCTCTCTGTCATCATCGTTTTCTTTTGAAAAAGCTATGTTTGCGGCAATTGTATCGCTAAACAGGAAATTGTCCTGAGGTACATAGGCAATGTTTCTTCTGAGTTCTTTGATAGGTATGTCATTTACATCCTTACCATCCACAAGAAGCATTCCCCGGGGAATGTTGTAGGTTCTTGCAATAAGATCCACAATTGTGGTCTTTCCGGCACCGGTTCTGCCTATGAGGCCCACATTTTCACCTGCATTAATGGTAAAGGAAATATCCGTAAGCACCTCCCTTTCTGAAAGTGGATAAGTAAAGGAAAGATTCTTAAACTCAATTTTCCCTTCAATATCAACAGGTGATTCATCAATACCTTCTCTGTCCTTTACATCAGGCTCTGCTCCAAGGAATTTGTCTATACGCTTTGCAGAGGCAGAAGCCCTTGCTGACATATCAATAAGCATGGATATTGCCTCAATGGGCCAGATAATTGAAGTGAAATAACTAATGAATTCTATAAGTTCACCTGCATTAAACTGCCCTATGTACACAAGATATCCACCGTAGCCAATGATTACACAGATTACGGATTCCACAAAGAAAACAAACAGGATATTCATAAGAGTTGATATTCTTGTGAATTTAATATTGATTAATTCGTTGTCCTTATTAAGCTTTTTGAAAGCAAGAAGTTCTTTTAGTTCCTTGGTAAAGGCCTTAATTACGGCGATACCCGAGAAGGACTCCTGTGAAAAGTCGGAAAGAGCAGAAAAGGCCTCCTGTCTTTTGTCCCAGGTTTCGGATTCTTTTTTGCCTATAATAAGAGCCATTGCAAAAAGAAGAATCATTGGAAGCATTGACAGCATTGTCATTGTGCTGTTCATTCTTATCATTTTCACAAAGGCCATGGCGCCAAGAACAGCCGCATCAAAGAAAACCAGGACTCCGTTACCGAAGCAGTCCTGAACAGTATCCACATCATTGGTGAAAAGGCTCATAAGGTCTCCTACCTTATTCACATGGTAAAACTGCTGTGAAAGGTCCTTTGCCTTATTAAACATACGGCTTCTTACATCCTGTTCAAGCTTTATTGAAGCCCCAAAGAAGCAGACACGCCATAAAAATCTTCCGATGCAGATAAACAGAACCACTATAAGTAAAGGTCTGCATATTTCGTCAAGAAGGAAGTCAAGGTTGAAGGAAACGACGCTTCCACCAAGGTCAACAGTACCCTCGTTCATGCCGTTTATAAGCATTCTGTAAAGCTCCGGCACCTTTAACTGGCCGTAATCCACCACCGCAAGAGCAAGAATACCGAAAAGAAGGTACAATCCGTATTTAATGTAATAATGGTTAAATCTCTTATGTATAAGCATATGTGCTCCTAGGAATATATATTTTCAATAATGTCCGTAAGTTCCGGAAATGTTTCCATTTCATTTATCTTTTTTCGAAGAGTAGCAGCCCCCTCAAAGCCCTTTAAGTACCAGGAAAGATGCTTACGCATTTCCCTGATTCCTATGTACTCACCCTTGTATTTTAACTGAAGGTCGGCATGCTTAAGAATGGTGCTTTTTATTTCTTCCCTTGTGGGCGGTATGTATTCCCTTCCCTCAAGATAAGCCGAGATTTCGCCGAAAACAAAAGGATTTCCCTCAGCGCCCCTGCCAATCATCACACCATCACAGCCGGTCTCTTCAAGCATCCTTTTAGCATCTTTCCCGCAAAGGACATCTCCGTTTCCTATTACGGGAATGGAAAGGGCCTCTTTAACATCCCTTATTATGCTCCAGTCCGCCTTGCCGGCATAGTATTGCTCCCTCGTGCGGCCATGAACCGCCACCGCCGCCGCTCCGGCCGCCTCGGCGGCCCGCGCTACCTCCACCGCATTTATATGGGCCTCATCAAAGCCCTTTCGGATCTTAACGGTTACGGGCTTTGACACGGCCCTCGCCACTTCGTTTACTATGTCGTAGACAAGCTTCGGATCCTTCATAAGAGCAGAGCCCTCATGATTGTTAACGATTTTCGGTACCGGACAGCCCATATTAATGTCAAGAACCTTAAAGTGCCTGTCCTCTATTCTTTTGGCAATGTCTGCCATTATCTTTGGATCACTTCCGAAAAGCTGCAGTGAGGCACAATCCTCATCGGGATGAATTTCCAGAAGACTTTCGGTGTTTTTGTTACCATATAGGATGGCCTTGGCGCTTATCATCTCCATGCAGGTCATTCCCGCCCCCTGCTCTTTGCAAAGCAAACGAAATGGCAGGTCTGATACACCTGCCATAGGAGCCAGTATTATATTATTTTTAAGTTCAACAGAGCCGATTCTCATAGTTTTCTTGAATTCTTTGAATATATAATCCTTAATCCGTCTAAAGTTAAATAGGGGTCGTACACATCAATGAGTGGAGTTTCCTCAGATATGAGTCTTCCAAGACCTCCTGTGGATACCACCTTACAGTCTGAAAGTCCGCTTTGCTTCTTAACTTCTTTAATAATGTATTCAGTTGCACCAATCTGTCCATAAACAAGTCCTGCCTGCATGGAAGAGATTGTTTCGCCGGCAAGTATCGATGAGGGCTTCTTTATCTCTATCTCCGGAAGCTTTGCCGTATCTGTCCAAAGGGCTTTTGCGGAAATTCTCATACCGGGGGCAGTTATACCAACGCCAAAACAGCCGTCCTTTGTAACAAGGTCATAGGTGGTTGCGGTGCCAAAGTCAATTACCAGCACGGGACCGCCGTATTTTTCATAGGCAGCCACCACATCCACAATTCTGTCGGCACCGATTTCCCTGGGATTTTCTGAGGTAATCTTAATACCGGTCTTTGTACCGGGATTAACGATTATGGGTCTGATACCAAGGTATCTTGAAACAGCACCCGTGAGTGCATGCATTACATTTGGCACTACGCTTGCGATTATTGCACCCTTAACCGCTTCTTTATCAATTCCGTTACTTGCAAGAAGAGATGTAAGCATAATACCGTATTCATCTGACGTTCTTTGAACATTGCTCATCATTCTAAAGGTGGTAACAAGCTTTTCACCCTCAAACACACCATATGTAATATTGGTATTTCCCACATCAACAACAAGTATCATAAATACTCCTAAAAAATTATTCTTCCATGGATTCCCCAAGAATCACAACTCTGTAAAAAAGATTCAGGGATTCAAAAAGTTCCTGCCTGGTGGCTCTAATCTTGCTTACAAGCAGACCGCTTGCGATTTCATCATACAAATAGTCTTCATCAGATGCCTGAGTGGTGATTTCAAGCTCACCCTCCTCATCAAAGCCGATGGTGATTATTCCTCCAACTTCTTCCGTAAAAAGAACACATATTATATTGAGTTCTTCCTTTACCGAGTCGGGAATCCTTGCAAATTCAGGGTTTAAGTAATACTTTCCCTCATATGCGTTTGCTCCGCACACTACAATTCTTTCCATAAATTCACCTACATCTCATATCCAAGTGTAGCTGCCATAATAGCCTTGATGGAGTGCATTCTGTTCTCTGCCTCATCAAATACCTTTGACTGTGCAGACTCAAATACTTCATCGGTAACTTCCATTTCAGTGCGTGAGAAGCGCTCTCCCATTTCAGCTCCGATTTCTGTCTTTAAGTCATGGTAAGCAGGAAGGCAGTGTAAGAATATAGCCTTTTCTCCGGCATTTTCCATAACGGCCTTATTTACCTGGTAAGGAGAAAGTTCTTTGATTCTTTCTTCCCAAACCTCCACAGGCTCGCCCATGGATACCCATACGTCTGTATAAATAATATCTGCACCGGTAGTGCCCTTCTTAACATCTGTTGTAAGTTCCACGCTGCCGCCGGTGGTCTTTGCTATTTCCTCACAGGTCTTAACAAGTTCCTTGTCGGGGAAATATTTATCCGAAGAGCATGCCACAAAGTGCATACCCATTTTTGCACATGTAACCATAAGAGAATTGGCCATATTGTATCTGGCATCACCCATATAGGTTAACTTAAGGCCCTTAAAGTCGCCAAAGTTCTCCTTAATGGTAAGTAAGTCGGCAATCATCTGGGTGGGATGGAACTCATTTGTAAGTCCGTTCCATACGGGAACATCTGAATATTTTGCAAGTTCCTCTACGATTTCCTGGCCATAGCCTCTGTATTCAATACCGTCAAACATACGTGAAAGAACCCTTGCGGTATCCGCAATACTTTCCTTCTTGCCAATCTGAGAGCTTTTGGGATCAAGATAGGTGCTGCCCATTCCAAGATCGTTTGCAGCCACCTCGAAAGAACATCTGGTACGTGTGCTGGTCTTTTCGAAAATCAGGGCAATGTTCTTACCCTTAAACACATCATGGGCAATGCCGGCCTTTTTCTTTTTCTTTAAATCAAGAGACAGGTCCACAAGATATGCGATCTCCTCAGAAGAGTAATCAAGCAGTTTTAAAAAATCACGTCCTTTTAAATTCATACAAACAATCCTTCCCGGGTCCTTACCTAATCCCGTCAAAAAAAATAAACCCGTCGGGCAGTGCCCGACGGGTACACTATGTTAATTATAATACTTCTTTCACTGACTTAGCAAGTCCTGCAAATCCCTGAATTTCCGAAGGAATAATAATCTTTGTAGCCTGTCCGTCAGCAGCCTTTTCAAAAGCTTCAAGGCTTCTTAACTTAATAACCGCTTCATCTGCGCCGGCTTCTTTAATCATTCTGATACCATCGGCTGTAGCCTGCTGAACCTTAAGAATTGCTTCAGCTTCACCTTCAGCTTCGCGAATCATCTTTTCCTTTTCCGCTTCAGCTCTCAAAATAGCGGATGCCTTCTCAGCTTCAGCTTCAAGAATAGCGGATTCCTTTTTACCTTCGGCAACAAGGACTGTGGATTTCTTCTCGCCTTCTGCCTTGAGGATTGCTTCACGTCTTTCACGTTCTGCCTTCATCTGTTTCTCCATGGCATCTCTTATTGCTGTGGGAGGCATAATGTTCTTAACTTCTACACGGTTAACCTTAATGCCCCAGGGATCAGTTGCTTCATCAAGTGTTGCACGCATCTTTGTATTGATGGTTTCACGGGATGTAAGTGTCTGGTCAAGTTCAAGTTCACCGATAATATTACGAAGTGTAGTAGCTGTAAGGTTTTCAATTGCAATCATGGGAGCTTCAACACCATAGGTGAAAAGCTTAGGATCTGTAATCTGGAAGAATACAACCGTATCAATCTGCATTGTAACATTATCCTTTGTAATAACGGGCTGAGGAGGGAAGTCCACAACCTGTTCCTTCAAAAGAACTCTCTTTGCAATCATATCAATGAAGGGTACCTTGAAGTGAAGGCCTACAGACCAGGTTCCCTGATAAGCGCCAAGTCTTTCAATAACAAAGGCCTGAGCCTGGGGAACAATTTTGATACATGAAATAACGATTAACAATGCTAAAATCAAAAGTGCAATAATTACGTAAGGCATATTTTTTCTCCTTTTAATATAAATAACCCCTTATGGGTTTATTCTTCTACAATAAGTTTAACGCCCTCAACCGCATTAACGGTTACTACAGCGCCGGCTTTGATTTCTTCTCCTGAAGAAGATCTTGCGGACCATTCCATTCCCTGAATTTTAACCTGCCCTGTTTCCTGCAGATTATTGATATCTGTTATTACTATAGCTTCTTTACCCACAAGACTTTCAACATTGGTTTTGACACGGCTCTTGTTAAAAAACTTAACCGCAATAGGTCTTGTAAAGTACAAAAGAACGCCGGATGTAATAAAGAAAACAGCTATCTGTACAAAGGTCGGAAGTCTGAGTGCCGCAACAATACATGCAAGCAGTGCGCCTGCCGCAAACCATATGGTTGTAAGTCCCATTGTAACCAGTTCAACAATCATCAGAATGGCAAATATTAACAACCATATAATGGACATTGATAAATTCATCTTGCTACCTCCTTTACATACATCTATTCTACCACATAAACCGCACAAAAAAAGAGCCATGACGGCAAAGTCAGACCCTTTATTTTTCTTTTTTTACAAATTAGAATGCATCTTCCATATTCATGCCCGGCAACACACCCGCATCCTTATTCTTTCTGTCCTGTTCATAAGGATTTTTCTGATTACCGTACTTAATCTGGGTTGTTGTGGTTCCGCCGGATACATATGTACGTCCGCATTCGGGACATACCGATGTATGAATTGCAACGCTGCACCTTACAACCTTTCCTGAATTCTGGGCTGCTTTCTTATATGCATTTGAAACATGTTCCTGCTCGTGGGCACGAACCCTTGAGGCCGCTGCCTCAGGCGCAATCGCCTGTGCGCTCTTAAAGGATACCATTTCATCGGATCCGTCCACATAACGGCGCTTTTTACAGGTCTCACATTCGTAGCCGGGGTCTGCTTTGGATCCCTTTCCAACAGTCCCCTCCGCAATTTCTTTTATAGGATTTTTAATACCTGCCGCTTCCATCTTCATATCAAGAACCTTTTGTTCCAAAGGATTGGAAGCTTTGCCTATGGAAATATTGTCCAAAGCAGGTGATGTATTAACTGTCAGACTCATAAGTGCCTCACTTTCACTTCATTAAGAAGCGTTCAAGCATATCATGCAGCTTACCCGAATCGATGGGCTTTGTAAGAAAAGCAGAAAATCCTGCAGCTTTGTACTCTTTCTCACAATCCTCACCATCATTTGCCGTAAGTGCAACAATAGGTGTGTTTGCATATACTAACGGATAGTCGGACTTAATCTTTTCAAGTGTCTCTAAACCGTGAAAAACGAAAACATTACCAGGTTAAATATCTCAATGTTGCTGCCCTTGCCCATAAAATATATGGACTGTATACAGGTTACAAACAATGCTATTCCGTTAAACAGCTTAACCAAGTATTTCATAATTAGTCCTTTTATACGCAAGTATACTGCATTAACAATAATTTAACGTTCTTAACGGATTGTAAACCAAACAGCCTGTACATAAGAGTGCCCTTTTAAGAGATGCCCATGCCTGAAACAAAACAACCGTCCGAAACCGGACGGTTGTAAAATCTATTTTTTCTTATTAAGGCTCCAGCCGGCGATTGCGCCCACGGCGCCACCGATAATGTGGGTAATATTTGAAACATTATCTTCAATGAAAACTCCCTGAACTATCTGGTCCCCGATATATAGAATGGCAACTATTATGAATGTCACAGGGATGGTTCCCTCTTTATACTCCGTGAATGATGCAAGAAGAATAAATGCAAAAACTATTCCACTGGCACCAAGAAGGGAAACTCCCGGGAAAAATATAAAATGGAAAAGGCCTGTTGTAAAGGCTGTAACCGCCATTATTATGCAAAGGTCCTTTGATCCGTATTTTTCTTCAAGTAAAGGACCCACCACAACAAAAAGCATCATATTGCCGGCAAAATGGTCAATGTTTGCATGACCGAATACATGCCCGAAAAATCTAAGATAGGTAAGTGGATTGGTTAAGGGAGCTCTGTATACACTGAACAGTAATACATCCGTAAAGCTTCCTGTAGCATAGTGTAATATAAGTACCAAAAGGCAGATTGCCGTAAATCCAATAACCACTTTTGAATTGTTTACGATTCTGATTTTTTTCATATATGCCTGTTTCTCCCCTCATTTACGGAAGCCCGGCCATTAATCCTGCCCCGTATTTTTTCAGATATGCCCTATGTTCTTTGTAATCGGGCATATATTCCGACACTTCCGACCAAAAAGCCCTGGAATGGTCCATATGACGTCTGTGGCACAATTCATGCACCACCACATAACGTATGACACTTTCCGGGCAAAGAGCCAGAAGACAGTTAAAATTAAGATTACCTGTCATTGAGCAGCTGCCCCATCTGGTCTTTTGAGCCCGTATACTTATCTGCCCGTAGGTAACCCCCATAATCTCAGCATAGTCTTCAACAAGGGGGATTATCAGGCTTCGGGCTTTTTTTTTAAGAGTATTAAGCTCCTTGTCGGTCATCTTTGTGACATCGCCCATCTCTTCTTTCCTTGCGGCCATTTTGTCAAGCTTATCAAGAATCCATGACTCATGCTGACGCACAAAAAAATCTATTGTAAGCTTTGATGCCCTCATGGGAGCCTTTACCACTACGGCTCCATCCGGCTTTATCTCTATTGCAAGGGTTTTTCTGTTACTTTTTATAACCTGATATTCCATATTACAATGTGGGTACAACCCCAAGGAACCAAAGAGGCTCCTCGCCTGTGTTAACAAGACTGTGGGTGTGGCCCTTGGGACAATAGCTCACGTCTCCTGCGGTCAGTACCTCTTCCTCTCCGTCATAAATCATTTTTCCCTTACCGCTTAATATATAAACGGTTTCGCTGGAATCATCATGGGTATGCATACCTATTGAAGAATCCTTTTCAAGATAGCCCTTTAATACTTTTATGGTGCCATCATTATAGATTTTTAATACGGCAGTGCCCTCGCCACCTTTAAATCCGGGGTTTCTCTTCTCTTCAATATTGTCAAAATCAATCTTCATAAACCAAACCATCCTACTTTAGAAAAATACACCGCTTATAAATATTTCAAGCCCTATTCCAATAAGAATCACGCCACCAAGCACAGAAGCCTTCCAGGAAAGCTTTGTGCCAAAGGTTTTGCCAAGGACAAGACCGCACATACAAATTATAAAGGTTACCACAGCAATAATCACAGCTGCCAGAAAAGCGTCAAACAGATTATAGCCTGCAATTGTAACTCCCACCGAAAGTGCATCTATGGAGGTTGCTATTCCCTGTAATATAAGGCCCTTAAAACCCACCTGCTGTTTTTCGATTTCTTCCGGATTCTTACGGGACCTGTGTCCTTCAAGCAACATTGAACCACCGATATAAAGTAGTAAAATCAATGCAATCCATGGAATGAATTTTTCAAAGGACTTAAAGTACTGAATAACCGTGTGAACACATATCCAACCCACAAGCGGCATGAACCACTGAAAAAAAGCAAAAGTTCCCGCGATTCCGCACATTCTGTTTTTACGCATTTTGGGTTCATTTAAGCCATTTGCCAAGGACACGGAAAAAGCATCCATTGCAAGACCCACACCCAGAAGAGTGTTTGTAATTATAAACTCAAAGCCCATTTCTATTACTTATCCTTCTTGATATTATCATTATTTTTGAAAGCATAGGCTTCAAGTATGTGCTTCTGTCTGTCGGAATCATCCTCTTCAAGAGAGACTACAAGCTTTTTACCCATCGATGTGGCAAGCCTTGTAAGCATTTCAACCGTAGGATTGTAATTTGCATTTTCAAAACGCGCAATATTGGCTCTGTCTACACCGGAAACGTTAGCCAGCTGCTGCTGGGTAAGTCCTCTTTCTTTGCGACATTCAAGGAAAAGATTTGAAACAGAATTTCTGGTATTTTCCTGAATGTCCTCGATATTAACTATATTGCCCTCTCCGTCATAGAGAATAGCCATCTTTCCCACCGGTTTCATAGCTGTCAACCTCATATACTTTCTATTCATTATATTATACATAGAAAGCATATGAGAATTCAATCCTTACATATGTAAGTACGCCTTTGTGAGGTTTTGTTAAACAGTTTCTTCCGATTCTTTGCAGCTTTCCTCCACCGGAGGTTCACCGGACATAATATTGCCCATATTTGCAACCGTGAAGTACTGGGCCGCCTCATCAAAGATTACTGAAATATAGTTTCTCCCTCCAAGACCGTTTAATACACGGTTGTTTCTAAAACCGGTTTCAGAGCCTTTATCGGTAACCTTCTTATAATCTATTCCAAGCTCCTCATCATGGGCTCTCTCAAGATAACCGTAATCTGTAAGCCAGTCCAAAACCGTTTTGGGTGCCACCTGTCTTATGTCCTTGTCTTCAGCCTGGATGTAGGCATCGTGTAAAAAGTGGGTAACGGTGGTATCTCTCTTAGGTCTGAACTTTTCGAGAATTTCCTCCGGGAATTCCACAGGTCTATCATCCTTCACTCTGCCGGGATTACCGCTTCCTGTTCCTCTGTCTCTTCCGTACTCATCATTAATACGCATTTTAACGTTTTCAAGAATCTCCTTAATAATGAACATGGTACGTATAATCTCCGGACTGTTTAGGATACCGTCAGAAATATCCTCCGATGCGTTTAAGGGATTCTTCCCCTCCGCCATACGGCATACATGGATAAATGCATTATTTAATTGTGCGCTTTGAATCATTAATATTTCCTCCAAAAAAGTTAATTAAACTAAGTAATAGAGACGCCGGCCATCAGTATTACCGAATTACAAAAGGGTGAATAAGTGAGCGAATGCTCGTAATGCGCCGCTAACGGCGCTCCAGAATTGTGTTTTATAATACACATTATAACACAATAATCCAATTTGTAAAGAGGTATATACTTAGTAAAAAGGGCCCGATATGATCGGGCCCCGCCATATTACCTGAGTTTATTAATCTTCTTTGGTTTCTATGTCTTTTACTTCCTTGTAATCTTCCTTTCCGGCAGCAATCTTGCCTCCGAGGGCTCCTGCAAGAAGAGCATTTACATCGATGCCTGTGGATTCTTTCAAGCCATCAGTCACCTGGGTAACCGTTGTCATAATATTTCCTGCAAGCTGTGAAGAATCTCCTCCAAACATTTTGATGGATTCAACATTTGCATAGCCGTTACCAACTGCTTCCGCAATCTTGGGAAGCTGTTCGAAGTACACCTTAAGAGTATCAAGTTCCATCTGCTGTCTTGCGGCATCACCGTACTGCTTCATAGCTTCGGCTTTCTTTAACACACCGGCTGCCTCAGCTTCTGCCTTTGCCTTAATTGCTGCAGCTTCTGCTTCACCACGCGCTCTGATACCTTCAGCCTCCTGAAGCTTTGCATATTTGTCAGCTTCAGCACGTGCCTTTTCAGCTTCTGCCTGCTTCTGGATTTCAAAAAGTTCTGCCTCGGCCTTTTTCTGACGCTCATACAATGCTGCGTCAGCCTTCTGCTGTGCTGCGTACTTATCAGCCTCGGACTGTTTTTTGATATCTGCTTCAAGAATTCTTTCCTTGATTGATACTTCACGTTCCTTTAATTCAAGTTCCTTTTCCTGGCGGGCAAGGTTTGCATTTGCAGTTGTGATTTCAACGGTTTTACGCTGTTCTTCTTCCTGAATCCTGTATGCGGCATCTGCCTCAGCCTTCTTAACGTCAGCTTCCTTTTTAAGCTCTGCCTGCTTGATTGCAAGTTCATTCTGTTTCTGTGCAATTTCGGTTTCCGATGTAACACGGGCATCGTTTGCTACCTTTTCAGCCTCGGCCTGCGCAATTGCCACGTCTCTGTCTGCCTCGGCTTTTGCAATGGCTGCATCCTTTTGGATTTTAGCCATATTATCCATACCAAGGGCATTTATAAGATTGTTTTCATCGGAAAGTTTCTGAATGTTACAGGATTCAATCCAGATACCAAGGGCATTCATGTCCTTCTGAGCCTTCGACTGTACTTCATCACCAAAGGCTTTTCTGTTCTGGCAAAGATCCTTAAGGGTCTGGGAACCGATTATTTCACGCATGTTACCCTGAAGTGAATCTGTAAGAGCTTCGATGATCTGTGTCTCCTTCTTGTTTAAGAAGTTTCTCATTGCAGCCTCTATCATGTCTCTTGCAACGCTCTCATCAATGCCTTCCTGTAAAAGCTTCGGAAGATCGTTTCCCGTAAGTATTCTTACCTTTGCAACAGCATCAATATCAACACCGATAAAATCTGTTGTGGGAACATAGCCGTTTGTCTTGATGTCTATTGAAATCTGCTTAAGCATTAACTCATCTTTTCTTTCAAAGAAAGGAACCTTAATGCCTGCGCGACCGATTAGGACTCTCGGCTTTCTTTTTAGACCCGATATTACGTACGCTATGTCTGTAGGTGCCTTTACGTAACCGCTTATAACAATAATGATTAATAAAACAACTAATGCGATAGGCAATGCTATCTTTAAATATTCCATCACGGACCTCCTATAAATATGTGAGCACTTATTTTTCTGTGCTATGTACATATCATAAAAAAAGCGGTCCCGGTAATAAATGTATAAAAGTGCAAGATACACTGCCATATGTGCACGATTTAAAAAAATAAAATCGGCGCAGCATATGCCGCGCCGAATATTACCTAATGAAAGCTTAAAACCTTCTCGTAATCATATCCCCGATCCGGTGTAAACGTTCTGTTCTTAAGTTCAAAATATACAACCCCATTCTTTTTAACAGTAATATCAATTGATGCTTTGCCTTCATTACAAGCAACAACCGAACTGGTTATCAGAGGATTTGCAGAAGCCTTTATAAGATTTACTTCTTCTTTGGAAGGATTTGCAGGTTCTCCTAAATCATGCCAAATCTTAAGGGGATTACAGCAGTCTTCGTCAACAGTTCTGATTACCGCTGAATACTCGCCTGAAGCGGGTACCGAAACTGTTCTTACAAAATCGTCCCCGTCCGCATTCCACAAAATACCGGCATAACCTGTATCCGTCTTAACAACAACTGCAGTTGAATCCTTGCAGACACACGCCTTAGCCGCATCCTTAAGCTTTTTATAGAAAGAAAATGTCCAGAATGTGGGTTTCGGAATACAGCCTGCCGCAACAAGACCAAAGCCTCCGTGAAAAGGAGTGTAGGGAACACCCTGCTCCTCAAATACATCACCAAAGGTCCAGTAGGAATATGATTCATTCATTTCACCAAGCCTTGATAACTGGCCCGCAAGATAAGCTGCATTAAGGTTTGTGTCATGTATAACTCCCTTGGGAGTATAGGAAGTGCTGAACTCTGTGATATGAATGGGCTTTCCCGCAAATTCCTCGTAAGAATCGATTATATCTCTTGTAAGCTGGAGATTTGCAATTCTCATATCGGAATCTTCAAGTTTTGAATAATCGTAGTGTCCGATATTTTCGGGGAACTCAACTGTATAGTGATGTCTTGTGATTGAATCGGGATTTAAGGAATTTGCTTTGCAAAAATCAAGGAATGCCTTAATCCATACATCATCTCTTACGCCGCAGATGGCAGGACCGCCAACCTTAAAACGGGCATCGTATTCTTTGATTGCATGGAAGGTTTCCTTAAACAGCTTAAAGTACTCTTCCATGTCTGCTTTGTACCAGAAACCGGGAAGATTGGGCTCGTTCCAAACTTCAATAGGCCAGTCAAGTACTTCTTCACCATAGCGGCTTCTTAAATGCTTGAGAAGCGCAACCACCATATCTGTCCAAAGCTTGTAATCCCTGGGCGGTGTTGTATTACCCTTCCAATAGAAAATAGTCTGAGTTCCGCTTGCAAGCTTTCCCGGCATAAATCCAAGTTCTAGGAAAGGACGTATATTCAATGCCTTATACTCATCAAATATGCGGTCAATATAAGTATAGTTGTACTCAACCTTTGCCTCGCCGTTTTCCTCGTACTCATGGTATATTGCCACATCATCTGAGAACAGGCCGTGTCCTCTTATGTGCTTAAAACCGATTTCTTCCTGAACAAACTTTAACTCATCAAGATATTCCTTTGTGAGTGCAAGTCCAAGACGTCCGGTTCCGACACAAAAGTCCACATTGTTAAAAAAAGGAACTGTTTTTGAATCATCAATAATAATTTTACCCGGCATATAACCCCTCCATTTTTATCTCTGACGACGATCTCTTCCGGTCTGCTGATAGAACAGTCTCTTGTCCTTATACATGGCCTCATCGGCAAAGCTCATAAGTTCCTCCATCCCGCATCCCGGATTATCCCAGGAGGAAGCGTAACCCACCGACATTGTAAGCTGGTTTCCGTAGGAATCCGACCATTCCGAAAGATTCTGTCTTAAAACCTCCACAATTCGCTCAATGGGGAACTGCTTAATACGGACAATTGCTGCAAATTCGTCACCGCCTATTCTGTAAATGTTTCCAACGGTTCCCACAGCCTTCTCAAGGCAGCTTGCTCCGCCTCTTATGTATTCATCTCCGGCCTGATGTCCGTAGGTATCGTTAACATGCTTAAGACCGTTAACGTCCAAAGAAAATACCGTGATATCATCCGGAACTCTTCCGTTCTCACATTCACCCTTAATGGCGGCAATTTCGCTTTCGTAGGCATGTCTGTTGCCGATTCCCGTAAGTTCGTCTTTCATTGCTCTTACTCTGTACTGCTTTTCCACTTCGTAGGAGAGCATCTCGCCCATTACCTCGTGTCTTCTTATCTCGCAGTCATTGTCGTAAAAAGCCCTAAGAGCATTATAATACGCATCATATATATCTGTATACTTAACTTTATCAAGTTTTAAGGTATCCACCAAAAGAGTGTAAAGTTCAATCCGGTCCGCAATTATTCCGGAAGCCTTTATCATTGCAAGAATGTAGTTTACGAGCTTATTGACAGGCACATAATCCTTCACCCACTTGATTATGGGTACAAGCATCTCTGAGAAGTCTCCCGTAAGTCCCGTATTAAAGGAACCCTTCTCCATCAGTTCGCAGAAATCTCTTATATATTCAAGCGAAGGCTTTCTGTCCGCATCAATTATTGCTTCCGAACCAAGAACATAGAGCTTAACAAAGCTTATTACACCCTCATCCAGAGCGCTTCTGGGATATTTGGTGCAGTTAACCCTGTAGTATTCGTATTCCTTTCTTTTGCCAAGGGTCGCATAGGCCTGCATCAGATTACAGTCAATCATGATTAGGGTTCTTGGCGGCAGATTGCAAATATTGGAAAAAGCCCTTGTGGCCTCAACATATTTTTCCGCTTCCTTTGTAAGTCCGCAGCCCATGAATATTTCAATGGCCTGCGAGAGACATGCTCCAAGGCAAAAGTCCGGAACGTCTTCTAAGTCCATCACTTCGTTTATGACTCTGACGCACTCAGAATAGGAGTTTACTATGTTGTAATACTCCAGTTCCTTTAAGTACAAATATGCAATATGTTTTCTTCTTAAGTCCGGCTTTCTTGAAACCGCTGCTATATATTTCTGGGTACAAAGATGAAGGTCATCAAGATAAGAATTATCAAGAAGGCGACTCACAATGAAACTTAATCGTAAGAAATCACTGATATACTCAGCGGTTCCATCCGAGTCCTCCATAAAAAAAGAAAAGGCTTCCTTTATTTCCTGTGCGGAGCCTATTTTCCCGCCGTCCCGGGTCATTTTTCTAATCTCTTTAATTGTCATGGCGTCTCCCCTAAAACACGTATGAACATTCCGAAAAATACACTATAAGAATACCACAAAACTATTAACTCAAAGGAAACGGATTTGACACAAACCGATTGCTATAGTAAGTTTAGATAAACATTCATAAGGAGGACCTATATGAAAAAAAGACTGACACTTGCTCTCTCTTTACTTCTTACCGTTTCACTTATGGGCTGCGGAAAAACAGCTCCCGAAACAGGCATTTCAAGTGAACCTTCTGTTTCAGCCGAAGTATCGGACGGCACCACGGTTTCAGCAGAAGTTTCAGAGGACAAAACAGATGAAAACAAAACGGAAGCTTCCGTTACAGAGCCTGAAAAGCCCGAAGCCCCGGAAGAAGAAAGCATTCTTTCCTCAGCTCCGGAAGTTTTCCTTAAGGATATTTTTGCAGAGCACGGGCTTAAGGTGGGAACCTGCATTACCCCTCAGATGATTAACACCACCAAGCATGCAAATCTCATTCTTGAGCAGTTTAACAGCGTTACCGCAGAAAATGCCATGAAGCCTGATTATATGTTTGATAAAAATGCCAGCATCGAAGCAGGGGACCTTGTGGTAAAGATTAACAGTGACGCCCTTAAGATTCTTAAATGGGCCAAGGAAAATGACATGGCAGTCCGCGGTCATACTCTTGTATGGTACAGTCAGACTCCCAAGTGGATTTTCTACGAAGACTTTGATGTAAAGAAGGATCTTGCTTCAAGAGATGTTATGCTAAGCCGTATGGAAAGCTACATAAAGCAGATTTTCGAAAAGCTTACTGAGGAAGGCTACATCGATATTATTTATGCTTATGACGTTGTTAATGAAGCATGGATGGAAAACGGACAGATGCGCGAATGCTTATGGCAGAAAACCATCGGAGATGACTATCTTTGGTATGCTTTCTATTATGCTGACAAGTATGCTCCCGAATCCATCGACCTTTTCTATAATGACTACAACGAGCAGTACAAGGCTTCTACCCTTACGAAGTTTGTTGAGACCCTTAAGGACAAAGATGGTAACTACTTAATCGACGGTATCGGTTTACAGGCTCATCTTTATACCGAGGACAACCTTACCACTTACTTCCAGACGGTTGATACTCTTGCAAAAACAGGCTTAAAGATTCAGCTCACAGAGCTTGATGTATGCCTTGGCGCATGGCAGAAAAAAATCCCCGCAAACGATGAAAACTTCAGAAAGCAGGGTAAATATTATTACAAGCTTATAAACGGTCTCTTTGAAAGAATTGACAACGGAACCCTTGACATGAACGCACTTACCTTCTGGGGCTTCATGGATTCTCTTTCCTGGAGAAGTGAGTCAAAACCTCTTTTATATGACAGCAAGCTGGCTCCCAAGTATTCCTACTATGGCGCAGCCCAGTTACCTGAATACGCAGGCGTTGAATAAATCAATTTCCATAAAACAAAAAGGTGCTGCCTCTTTTCAAAAAGTGGCAGCACCTTTATATTATCCCCTTATATTACGCTACTTTTTCTTAGGCTTCTCGGGTGTATACTCACAAATATCCGAAAAGTCCGTATTCAAAATATCACAAATCCTGCACAATACATCCATTGATACAGTTTCGTCTTTGTGAATTTTAGTCATTGTATTAGGCGAAATATCAGCAGCCTTTCTAAGCTCCGCTGCACTCATCTTCTCATCAATCAGTCTCTTCCAAAGTTTGTTATAGGAAATTGCCATCGTCGTTATCACCTCCGTACGAGTACAATATAATGTTTGCAAGTAAACGCATTATTAACGCGAAAAAAAACCAAAAAAATACTTGTTTTTCGCAAGTTAATGTGGGATAAAATGCCTTTCACACCATATATTAAGGATATCTGATGTGATATAATCAACAAAAAGGGGGAACCATGTATGAAACAATATAGTATTAAGTCAAAAGACATCTTAAAGTATTATAATTTTCTTACTTATCTTTTTCTTCCGGTCTTTTCTTTTATCACACTTTTAACGGTAATCGGAAATGCCGTCCAGGCAAAGGCCATCAATATACAGGATGTTCTCACCGCACTTATTCTTCCCGTGAGCCTTGTAACCTTTTACTTTCTTAAGGATTTTAAGCGTCAGGGTATTATATCCCTTACAATTATGAATATATTAATATTTATACGTCTGTTTTTCAGTTCTCCGGATGCCTCTTCTCTTCCCGATAGTGTGGAAAAGGCCGCTTCCCTCGCAGGCTACATGCTCTTTGCGATTTTCCTTATATTTAACTTAGTCTATTTTAAGAAACGTGCCCCGCTCTTTAACGGTCTTCCCTTAGAATTTGTGGAGGAAGGAACCACCACCCACAGGCACAAAGCAGTTTCAGCCTGTCTTTTCATACTTCTTACCTTCGCAGCCTATTTTTTAATAAGCACTCTTTCCCGAATTATCGTAGAAAGTATCGGAGACATATCAGCATATACAAATAAGCTTTTAACCTATCCGTTCCCGGTACAGGAACTTCCCAATGAAACTCCCTTTAACGCTCTTGTCTCCCTTTTTAATGCCTTTATTTCAATCCTTTTATGTTTCTTTTTATTAAAAGCAAGAATATATACTCCTGCAGATCTTGGCATTGAAAAAAAGAAAAAGCCTGTGGCGGCCATTTTTTCAGGCTTTTTTGCAGGTATTCTTATAGCTGCCGCTGCAATTGCAGGTTTAGTGCTTTTCTTTGGCGGAAAACTTGTTCCAAACAAGCTTTTCCCAAGAGTTGTCTTTACCATAATAACAGGTATCCCCTACTACCTTGGTGTGGCGGTATTTGAGGAAACTCTTTTCAGAGGACTTCTTCAAAACTTTTTCGCAAAAATAAAAAGACCCCTTTTAGGTCTTTTTATATCCTCTGTTGCCTTTATGCTTCTTCACAGAATCACAGGTGTTCACACCGAGGGAAGATATTTATTCTTTGTACTTTGTCTTGGCATATTGGAAGGAACAATCCTTCTTTGCTCCCGCAACCTCTGGTTATGCATGGGTGTGCATTTTGGCTACGATTATGCGGTCTGCCACATATTTGAAACAAGGTATATTGCAAACGGAAACAGCTTTTTCAGACTGACCCTTGTCACCAGAACGGAAATCTGTATGGTAATCGGCATACTGTGCCTGCTTGTTTCTGTTGTTACAGGTCTTCTTTATAAAGCTTATAAGCGTCCTCAGTAAACTTCTTCATG
Source organism: Lachnospiraceae bacterium (assembly GCA_045598365.1). Lineage (GTDB taxonomy): Bacteria > Bacillota > Clostridia > Lachnospirales > Lachnospiraceae > UBA1258. The sequence continues at coordinate 91,638 of JAZLLV010000027.1, read as the reverse complement.
CGCTCATAAATGCTTTCAGGTCCCACCAGTTTTATTGCTCCGTTCATGGAAAGAACCCAGCCAAAGAACTGGTTACTTACCGCTACATTTACATTGGCATAAACATGGTTTGCATCCGCCTTCTGCATGATTACATCCTTACCAAAGCGATCGATTATAACGCCGGCATAGTTATTATCCACCAAAAGTTTTACAAGTTTTTCCTCGCCGTCAAACATCCCGAAACGCTTTTTCGAATATGCAGCCACGTCAAATCGTCTGAAGACCTCAATACCCTCCCTTTTTCCACCGGTAAGTTTAATATCCAACATCTTATCCACACGGAAATACTTAATGGTATCCGCCTTGCTGTCATAGGAGACAAGATAATAGTTTTCATCAAAAAGCGTAAGGGCGAAGGGGCTTATTTCATATCTTTCGCCGCCACGTCTCAAAACCATCTCTTTCTTTTCGTTCCAGTTAAAATACTTAAAAGAAATAACGGAATTTTCCACAATTGCCTTGTGAATCGCATCTATGTTATAAAGAATCTTTTCGTTTTCAGACTTAACTCTTTCCGTTACATACACCTGCTTCTGAAGCTCGGAAGCCTCATACATGCTGGAAAGGCCCTCTATTTTCTTAATAAGTGCTTTGGACTTTTTCTCGGTTATGAACCTTGCAGACTGCACCGAATCCACCAAAAGTTTAAGCTCTGCCAGTTCAAACTGCCTGTTGCCGATATGGTAGTAGAAGGTTCTCTCTCTTTGCTCTCCCACTATATCAAGACCATAGGTTCTAAGGTTCTCTATATCCGTGTAAATACTTTTTCTTTCGGCAGAAATACCATAGGCCTTAAGGGATGAAAGGATCTCCGGCATGGTTATTGCATGAGTCTCATCGGTTTTCTCAAGAAATATTTTCATAAGATACAAAAGTTTAAGCTTAGGACTGTTTTCAGGCATCTCTATTCCTCCATTACTTACTTTACAGTATAAACTTTTTTATTGGGTAAATCCAACAATTGTTATATATGTCCCGCTTTTATCATAATCTTTTTATTATTTGCTTCACAAATTCCTACTTTGAAGCTGCCGTGTTAAAATAGGTTCAAAGAAAATTTCTTTGGAGGTTAGTTTTTTATGGAAAAAATTAAATGGGGTGTACTTGGTACAGCAGGTATTGCCAGCGGATGCACTATCCCCGGAATGCTTCTTTCAGAAAACAGTGAGGCCTATGCAATTGCGGGAAGAAGTGAAGAAAAGGTTAACAAATTCGTAGAAAAGTTTGGTTTTAAGAAGGGATATGTGGGCTACGAAAAACTTTTACAGGACCCTGATGTTCAGGCCGTATATGTTCCCCTTCCCAATGACATACATAAAAAATGGGTTATTGAAGCAGTTAAGGCAGGTAAACACGTTCTTTGCGAAAAGCCCCTTGCCATGAATGCATCAGAGGTTGCGGAAATGTTTGCGGCAGCGGAAGAAAACAATGTATTCCTTATGGAAGCCTATGCATATCTTCACAGCCCTTATATGCTTTCACTCGTAGAGGATGTTAAAAGCGGCATAATCGGTGATGTGGTTTTTATTGATACTGCTTTCCTTACTCAGGGTTACCATGAAGACTTCCGTCTTCACAAGGAATTCGGTGGCGGAGCGCTTTATGACCTTGGCTGCTACTGTACCACAATGATTCTTTCCCTTATTGATTCAAACATTAAGGATGTAAAGGCTGTCTGTGAAAAGACGGACCTTGGTGTAGATAAACTTACAACTGCAATCATGAGCTTTGAAAACGGCGCAAGTGCTTCCTTTAACGTTGGCATGATACTTGGCGAAAACTCAAATGCAAGATTTGACAGACTCTACATCCGCGGCACAAAGGGCACAATAATATCAGATGTTCCCTATAACGCAGAGGGAATGCTCTCCTATCGCATTGAAGCAGAAGGCAAGACCATCGTTCGTGCTGTTAACACTCCCCAGAATTACAGCATTGAGTTATCACAGCTCGGAAAATGCATTCTTGAAAACGAAAAGCCCCACATCACTAAGGAGTTCTCCCTTAAGAATGCAAGGCTTCTTGATGAAATATTAAAGCAGATCGGTTATTAATTATTGTTTTGCTTCTTTTATAGACTTTCTAATGGCGCCCATCAGCTCACCCACGTTGATGGGCTTTGCTATGTGTGCATTCATACCGGCTCTTAAAGACTTACGCTTATCCTCAACGAAGGCATTAGCTGAAAGAGCGATAATCGGAAGCCTATCACCATTCTCCATCCTACGAATCTCCTTGGTGGCGGCATATCCGTCCATTTCAGGCATCTGAATATCCATGAGTACACATGAATAGTAATCTATACCATTCCCGGCAATGATGTCCACGGCTTCCTTACCGTTTTCCACCATGTCAACCAGAACTTTCTGCTCCAGAAGAATTGCCTCGATAATCTCTCTGTTTAATTCATTGTCTTCAGCAATCAGAATCCTTCTTCCCTCCAGTGAAACCGTCTCGTAAAGCTCCTCATCACTACTCTTAATCCTCTTTTTAAGCTTAAAGGACAAAACAACAGAAACAGTGGTGCCTTCACCGAGCCTTGACTCTATGTCTATTGTACCGCCCATGTATTCAACAAGACGCTTAACAATTGCCATACCAAGACCTGTACCCTGTATACCGCTTGTGGTGGCACTTCTGCTTCTTGTAAACGGATCGTAAACCGTTTCAAGAAACTCGGGGCTCATGCCGATACCGTTGTCCTCAACCACAAAGGAAAACTTTGCATAACCCTTTTCAGCATTTTTAAGTTCTTTGATTGTGAAAGAGACTACTCCACCCGGTTCGGTATACTTTATGGCATTTGAACAGATATTCATCATTATCTGATTAAAATGAAGAACATCCGCATATACAGCACTGTTTTTAATGTCACGCTTCGAAAAGTTAAAGGTTATGTCATTATCCTCCGCCATACCACGACAGATTGTAACAATAGCCTCGCCTTCCTCCTGAACGTCCATTAATTTTACTTCTCCCTGAAGCTTGCCTGCTTCAATATGGGACATATCCAGGACGTTGTTTATAAGGTTAAGCAGATGCTGTCCCGATGTCTGTATTTTATCAAGACAGTCAGCCACCTTATTCCTGTCGTCCATATTTTTCTTTGCAATGTCCGTAAAGCCTATAATAGCATTCATAGGCGTACGGATATCATGGGACATGCTGAAAAGAAAGCTTGATTTTGCCTTGCTGGCAACATCTGCCTTTTCAAGAGCCTCGGAAAGTTTCTTTGACTGTTCTATCTTATCTCTGTAAACAGCGTCAATTTCCTTAAAGCCAAGTGCCACATTTACCGGAGGTTCAAAAACCGGCTCCGCCTTTGCCACAAGCAGCTCCACATATCTGTATTCCCCGTCAATCAACTGTCTGAAAATCACGGTTTTACGCTTCTTTGAAGCCAATTCTCTAAGCAGGCTGTATTTATCCTCCAAGAAAGTAACAAGCTTCTTGTCCTCAGGATGAACCATTTCCTTGAAAAAGGTTTTATAGTCCTTAACAGTTTTTTCGTTTCTTCCATGTTTTTCTTCGGTACCGTTCTTTGCTCTATACTCCGCAACGACAATCTTGTCCTCGGAAAAATTGTATAGATACAAGGACCTGTAATCCTCCGAAAGAATTGAAACAAGATCCTCTCTTGCATGATTTTCCGCAACCTCATAAAGCTCGGATCTGATTTCCTCATCACTGTCCTTAATACCAAAGAGGAAGAATCTTCCCTCTCCAAGGTTCATTTTAACAAACTTCGCCCTGTTATAGATTTCAACCCCATCGGGTCTTTCGATTCTGTAGGTTATGCTGTAGGAATCCTTGGTTTTAAGCATGGAATAGACTCTGTCTGCGTCAAACTCCTTCATTACCTCATCCCTGTCGCTTTCGGGAACATGCCTCTTTATGTTGCCGGTCACTATTTCAGAATAATGAACCTCACGGCTTTCATTTCCGAATATTTTCATAAATTCAGGTGTAATTCTAACAACCCTGCAGATATCCATATCCACATCTACTAAGAATACGCAGGAAAAGTCTTCCGTAAGGCCGTTTACAAGATGCAGATGATCTTTGGAAGTAGCCTCTACAATAGCTTCATAAGCAAGTACCAGTGCAATAACCGTTCCCACGCCCCTAAGAGAAACATTAAAAAATGTCTGAGCCACAAGAGCCGCAAATATCGGTATGGAATAGCATGCATATGCCATATTAATACGTTTTTCGCTTATTATCGGTACTTTTTTGTATCGATGAAGTGACAGACATGATTCGGCAATATAATAAACCGCATCCAGAAAAACACCTGCATAAAAAAGGGGGCTTCTGTAATAAATTCCCTCCTCATTAAGCTTAAATATTAAGCCTGTCCATGGAGAGGAGACAATTAATACAGAAAAAATTATTGTGGGAATTGAAACATACAGTCTCAGTTTCTTGTCTGTTCCGATTCTTCCGTTTGTCTGGGTTTCCGCAAAAAGCATCCAAAGAAGAGGAGTCACCTTACCCGTAAGATAGATCAGTACACACAAAAAAGTTAAAAGCGGCAGGTTTACGGGAGTTTTTGTGGGCAAATACACGGAAAAGAAATCTTCCAGGAAATAGGCAATATAAATTATATGTATTGCCGGAAGAAAGGCACTTATATGTCTGCTTTCTCTTTTATTGTGCTGTATGGTTGCATACAGAAGATAAGCAACAATTATCAGGCACAGACCCTGAAGCTGTGCATATGAAATTATCGAAAACCTGTTAATCTGTGGCATATTCTTCTCCCTTTTCTTAATTCTTGCGCTTCAAGAGATAAATAGTATCTTCAAATTCTTCAAGGGCATCATATCCCCTGTCAGTTACCCGGTAACTTCCTTTTTTTACATTTTCAAACCACCCATAGTGGTTATCATACATTATGGCTGTGGCCCTATCCACCTTGGAAAGCTTCTTTACATCCCTTGTAGAAGCCTCCCCGCCAAGCTCAGTCAGCGCGTCCAACACCAAAAGCGCTTCCTCTCTGTAGCTTGATATTATCTTTGTGCCTCTGACACCGCCCACATTGTTTTTTGTAAGTCTTTTATTAAACTCCTTAGAGGCATGTGCTTTTTTGTTTTTATTTCTTTTCTTAAAATTCTCAAGTTCGCTTACCACCGGCTCGCTTACAATTTCAACCGTCCCGCTTCTTTTGGAAACAACTATAAGGCCGATTCCCAGTCTTTTTAACAGATAGAGTTTGTCCTTAAAGGACCCGGAGCCCATATTCTTAGGCTTAAATATGCCTATGTATACGAAGTCTGTGATTTTCTGTCTGAGGGCTGCCTGCTGAACCGCCTTAAAGTCCAAAGAAACCTTTAGCTCCACGGCAAGGGACTCACCATCCTTTTCCATGTACATATCCATGTCGTCCACTTCGCCGTCACATAGATAACCCTTTTCCTCAAAAAAAACTTTAATGGGACCATATAAGTCCTGTTCCATACCTATTCCCCTGTTCCTGTCTGTGTTCTGAACATCTTTGCATACTGACCGCCAAGGCTTAAAAGTTCCTCATGGGTTCCCTTTTCGGCAATCCTACCCTCATCAATAAGAATTATCAGATCCGAGTCTCTTATAGTTGAAAGTCTGTGGGCGATTATGAATGAGGTTCGTCCTTCACAGATTTTAAGCATTGCCTTACGAATCTTCTGCTCCGTAACAGTATCAACGGAGCTGGTAGCCTCATCAAGAATCATTATGGGTGCATTGGTAAGCAGAGCCCTTGCAATTGTAAGAAGCTGTCTTTCACCCTGAGATAATTCACTGCCTCCCATGGTAAGAACGGTATCATACCCCTCAGGAAGTCTTTCAATGAAGGCATCGGCACCGCAGCTCTCAGCTGCGGCTTTTATTTCTTCCAAGGTGGCTTCCCCGTTACCGTAGCTTATGTTTTCTCTTATGGAGGCTTCAAAAAGGGATGTGTCCTGCAAGACTACTCCAAAGGCCTTTCTTAGGTCCTCCATCTTTATGTCTCTTAAATCATGGCCGTCAAGGAAAATACTACCTCCGGTCACATCATAGAATCTTGTAAGCAGGTTAATGATTGTGGTCTTACCCGATCCTGTGGGGCCTACTATCGCAACCTTTGTGCCCTTCTTAATATCAAGATTTATGTCCTTTAATATCAGTTTGGAAGGATTGTAGCCAAAGTCCACATGATTAAATACAATATCGCCCTTGGGTGCATTTAAGCTTACAGCCAAAGGCCCATCCTCAGGCTCTCTTTCCTCATCCATTATTTCAAATATCCGCTCCGCCCCTGCAACCGCGGTCTGGAAATTATTATATATATTTGCAGTGTCCACAAAGGGTCTTGTAAAGCGTCTTATGTACAGCAGGAAACTTGTAATAAGACCAATCTCGGTAATATAACCCTTAACAAAAAGCAAACCGCTTATAACCGATACCGCCACGAAACAAAGGTTGTTTATAACATTCATTAAAGGCATAAGATAGCCTGACCACACCAGTGCCTTTATGGCTGTATCACAGAGTTTTTCATTTTTTTCTTCAAACTCCTTTGCCATCTTTTCTTCCTGGCCGAAGGCTTTAACCACGAAAAGGCCGGAAATGCCCTCTTCCACATGGCCGTTTAAGGCTCCAAGATTTCTTGACCTCTCCAAAAAGAGTTTTCTTGTGTGGTTTGTTACAACCTTGGTAAGCACGAAAATCAATACCACGCTTATTAGTGCTATAAAGGTCAAAAGCGGGCTTAAAACAAGCATCATCACCAGTACACCCACAATGGTAAATGCATTAGTAAGAAGCATTGTTAAAGAGTTTGAAATGGTGGTGCTTATGTTGTCCACATCGTTTGTAAGTCTGGACATTAATTCCCCATGCTGATGCCTGTCAAAAAAGGCAAGAGGAAGGTTTTTTATCTTGTCGAACAGACTTACCCTTATATGGTGTATTATTCTTTGTCCCATGGAGGCCATTAAAAGCTGTTCCAAAAGCTTAATAAGCCAATCCGCAAGGAAAATAGCTGAAAGCATAATCAGCACAAAGTTAAGCGGCTCATAATTATTTACCGCAGATATGGCTTCACCTGTAACATAGGGTGAGAGAATTGCAGCCCCCGACGAAAGCGCCGAAAGCAGGAGAATCCAACCAAGTCCCTGCCTGTGTCCCTTGGTTAGTTGCCAAAGTCTTACAAGTGTTCCCTTAATATTCTTTGGCTTTACAACCACCATACCCCTGCCGGGCCTTGAAATTCCGTTAAGATTCTGAGGAGGCAATGACATTTTTTCTGCCATCATACACCTCCTATCTGAGACTTAAATATATCTCTGTATGTAGCTGAATTTTTAAGCAGTTCATCATGGGTTCCAAGCCCGCATATCTTACCCTTGTCAAGGCATAATATACAGTCGGCTCCCATGACGGTGGAAATTCTCTGGCTGATAAGAAGCACTGTCATATTTTTCATTGCGGAAAGGCCCCTTAATACTCTTGCCTCCGTACCCGCATCAAGAGCACTGGTACAATCGTCAAGAATTAAAATATCTGGCTTTCTTAAAAGTGCCCTTGCCAGTGAAAGACGCTGCTTCTGACCGCCTGAAAGGTTCACCCCGCCCTGGCCAAGCTTTGTATCATATCCAAGCTCAGTTTTACCGATAAACTCATCGGCGCAGGCAATTTTTACCGCCTCTTCCATTTCTTCATCAGTGGCATCATCTCTGCCCCAAAGAAGGTTTTCCCTGATGGAACCTGTAAAAAGAAGGGCCTTCTGGGGAACAATTGCAATCTTATCCCTTAAATCCTTTTCCAAGGCTTCTCTTACATCCACATCTCCTATGGAAATACTGCCCTTAGTAACGTCATAGAATCTTGGCACCAGATTCACAAGAGTACTTTTACCCGAACCAGTGGGACCGATTATTCCAAGAGTGGTGCCGCCCTTTATCTCAAGATCAATATCTTCAAGCGCCACCGCAGGAGAACCATAATATGAAAAAGACACATCCTTAAATGCAATATCTCCCCTTAAGTCAATCTTTTTGGGATTTTCGGGGTTAATAAGTGAAGGCTTTTCCCTAAGCAGTTCCTCAATTCTTTCAGAGGATGCTATGGCACGAACCGCATTGTTAATTACGTTTGAAATCATGTTGACCGCAAAAAGAACCTGGGTCATGTAGTTAACGGAAGCCATAAGTCTTCCTATGTGAGAAGCATCCTTTCCCCCTGCAATAAAAAGAAGAAGTACTATACCAAAGTTCACAGTTAAGTTGATAAAAGGGGAAAATACGGCCATAACACTTAAGGCTTCCGTATTTGCCCTTGCAAGTTCCTCCGAGGAAAGTGTAAATTTTGTGGTTTCCTCGTCCTCTGCCCTGAAAGCCTTAACCACACGGACACCACTTAAAAACTCTCTTGCGTTTGAATTAAGTCTGTCCAGTCTTCTTTGAACAATGCCGAATTTGGGGTATCCGAATCGTATATTGCATATAATCAGAATCGAAACAATTACAATGATTCCACCCATTACAGGTGCCTGCCTGGGAGTCTGGACAATAATAAGAATTATTGCTCCGATACAGGTTATGGGGGCCTTTACCATCATTCGCATAAGAGAATTTATAAAGTCCTGCACCTGTGAAACATCGTTGGTAATTCTTGTGATTATGGATGCGGGCTGCAATCTTTCGATGTTTTCAAGAGACAGAGCCTGCACATTTTCATACATATCGCTTCTTAATTCTTTGCCAATGGTCTGGGAGGTTTTGCTGGCAAAAAGATTACGCATTACCGCAGAAAAAGCCCCTATAAGGGCAATAATAAGCATAATAACCCCATAGAGGCCTATTTTCTTCACCGAAGCGCTTTTCACACCCTCATCAACAATATAGCTCATGAAGGTTGGCTGTAATAAATCAGCCATTGCCTCCATGGTAAGAAAAAGCGTAGAGATGATAAATATCCATAAATGTTTTTTAAGGTATCTTAAAATCAGTTTCATTACATGATGCCCTTTTTGATATTTGCAGGACACATATGCTTCTGGAAGGGACCAAACTGGCAGGCCTTGCATCCAAAGCATTTAACAAAATCCGTTCCGTTTATGACTGCTGCCGCAAAATCAGGATCCGCAAGAATGGACCTTGCACAGTCGACTGTGTCTGCCAGGTCGTTTTCAATTAAGGTTTTAATAACCTCTGGATTGTTAAGGCCGCCCACTGAAGAAACCGGCACTCTTCCCGCAAAGTGCTTCTTAAAATGCACACCGAGAAGCGGCACCTTATCAAGATCATAGCCTTCAATGCTTTCCACATCATCAAGGTCCGACATACCTGTGGAAACCTGAAGATAGTCGCAGCCTGCTTTAACATATTCCTCAGCAACTAAAAGGGCATCATTAAGTGTTCCATCATCACCGGTGGTTCTTACGGAAATAATGAAGTCATCTCCGCACTCTTTTCTTATTGCCTCAATGATTTCTTTTGCAAAGCGGGCTCTGTTTTCGGGAACTCCGCCATACTCATCTGTTCTTTTATTGTTATCCGGAGATACAAACTGGTTAATCAGATATCCGTGGCAGCCGTGAAGCTGTATGCCATCGTAATCTGCTTTCTTTGCCCTTACTGCAGCGTCCACATATGCTTTTTGCATATCATGAAGTTCCGGGATTGTAAGTCCATGGGTTAAATATTTCTTTCCGTCATATCCGGTTCTTTCAATGGCAGAAGGACCGATTGCGGGTCCGCATATGGGATTTGCGGAATAGCCCACATGATTAAGCTGGATAATAACGAGAGCGCCTGCTTTGTGACAGCCTTCGGTAATGGCTTTATGGCCCTCAATCTGTGCATCCTCCCAAAGACCCATATGGTTTTCACCGAAGCGGCCTCCGGGAAGAACCGCTGTGGCCTCTACGCAGATAAGTCCCGTGCCGCCTTTGGCTCTGTCCACATAGTGCTTCACAAGCTTATCCGTAACAAGACCTGTTGCGTCTGTAAAGTCAAATTTAACTGTCGGCGCAAAAGTGATTCTGTTCTTGCATACCTTTTTGCCGATTTTAATTTCATCATTTAATTTTGTCATAACCCCTCCATATACCCTTCAAATTTATTCTTCAATGCATTTTTCAATCATGGAAACAACCTGCACCGCCACTGTTTCATAGCCTTCTTCGGTCAAATGAATGTGGTCCGGTCCGATAAGCGAAGGATTGGCCTTTGCTATAGGAAAAAGATCGTTAACAGGAATATTGTGTCTTGCGGCAACCGCTTTAAGAATTTCATTGTATCCCTCTATATCCGACGAGTCCGGATTGTCTATTGGCATTGTGGTTGCCATAATAATCTTAGCCTTGGGATATATCTTTCCGATTACGGTAATCATTCTTTCAAGAGCGGACTCATATTCTTCGGGAAGAGAAAACGGCCGTCCAAGATTGTAATCGTCCCCCAAATCCCACAATCCGTTATTCCAGTGAATAATGTCGGGAGCAGGCATTGAAGGAATCCAGAATCTGAAAGAATTAAGGGTATATCCTGCCCATCTTCCGTTCTCCTCCGGTCCGTTAACCTCTGCTTTACCTTCAAGCATTCTTCTTACCACGGGCTGATATCCCATTCTTAAAGAATCACCCAGTAACATTACCTGATACATACCCTATCCTCCTTAATATCCAGCCACTTAACAACCGGATGCTTTCCTGTTTTTTCATAAGCCACAGCCTGTTTGAAACCATCGAAAAAATCCACTTCAAAAAAACTGCAGTTTTCATTTACGCGGTCATCATCAACGACCCTAATCTCTGCATTCTCACACAAATTGACAAAAGAAAAGGAATCAAAGGCCTTTGAAAGGCCCGTTCCAAGAAGCTTCACATAGCTTTCCTTAAGGGTCCAGACCCTTGTGAAGTTCTCATCCGATCCGGTGGCATATTCCTTCTCACCATCAGAAAAGAAGCGTTTTGCTATGTCTTTTGCGTTTTTTCTGCCTGTTCTTTCCACATCGCAGCCCACATTCACCGGTGCAATTACACACATAATGCGTAAATCCGAATGGGAAAGATTCATTGAAAAACCCTTATAAACAGGCTTTCCCTCTTTTGAAATTTCAGGTTCTCGCAGTTCCCCGAAGATGCCTGCATTATCAAGGGCAAACTCCGAAACGATGCCCGCCCCAAGGGACTCCATGCGCTTTGCGGGTGCCTTGATCTTATTTATTTTTTCTTTGCGATACAAAGGCATTTTTTCAAAGAACTTCAAAAACACCGTCTCATCCGAAAGAGCCCTTGCATCAAAAAGATATATTACAAAATCCATAAAGACCCCTAAATCATTGTATAGGTCATAAATTCGTATTTAAGCTTACTTCCCTCGGAAATTTCTGCGGGAAGAAGGGCTCTTGCCACAAGCTTTAAGTCCTCAGATTCCACATCTGTTCTCTTTAAGTTAGCATAATCTCCGTCTATTGAAATAACTTCGTAATACCAGGTTTCCATTTTATTCTCCATTTCAAAAAATTACGGTTTTATTATACTCTTATTATTTAAATCGCAAAAGAGAAAGCCCGTCTAAAGGACGAAATTAAATAAAAAAAAGGTGCAATAATGACAGAAAAAAAGCCCCTGAAACTAATATAATTTTTACATAAACGGAGGTTACATATGAATAATTTTTCAAGCAGAATGTCAAAATGTGTTTTAACGGTAAAAGATGCTTCCGGAAAGCCCGTTGCAAATAAGGAAGTAAGCTTTTCCCTTAAGAAGCACGAGTTCCTTTTTGGTTGCGGCGCTTTTGATGCAATAGCTGTTACCGGCTTCAAAAAGGACGATCCTTTCTTCAAAGAGCGTATGGATCTTTGGACAGATTTATACAATTACGGAACCATGTCCTTCTACTGGGGCGGCTTTGAGCCAAAAGAAGGTGAGCCTCAGACCGAAAGCCGTATGAAAGCTTCTAAGTACCTTGTTGAGCACGGTGCAAAGGTAAAAGGACACCCCCTCTGCTGGCATACAGCCTGTGCAGACTGGCTTATGGAATACGATAACAAGACCATCCTTGATAAGCAGCTTGCCCGCATTGACAGAGATGTATCAGCCTTTAAGGGCGTCATCAATATGTGGGACGTAATTAACGAAGTGGTTATAATGCCCGTATTTGATAAGTACGACAATGCCATCACCAGAATCTGTAAGGAATACGGTCAGGTTAATCTTGTAAAAGAAGTATTCAATGCCGCAAAAACCGCAAATCCCGATGCAGTTCTTTTGATTAATGACTTTAACTTAAGTGATAAATATGCAAAGCTCATAAGCGACTGCCTTGATGCAGGCGTTCCCATCAGTGCCATCGGTTTGCAGACCCATCAGCACCAGGGATATATGGGACTTGAAAAGCTTGAGGAAATCCTTAAGAGATTTGAGACCTTCGGTCTTCCTCTTCACTTTACAGAGAATACTCTGGTATCCGGTCACATAATGCCTTCACACATTGTGGACCTTAATGACTATCAGATTCCCGAATGGCCCACAACTCCCGAAGGCGAAGAGCGTCAGGCAAGAGAAATGAAGGAAATGTACACACGCCTCTTTGCTCATCCCCTTGTGGAAGCAATTACAGGCTGGGACTTTTCAGACGGAGCATGGCTCGGTGCACCCAGCGGTGTTATCAGAAAGGATAATTCTGTTAAGCCTTCCTACGAGATGCTTAAAGACCTTGTTAAGAACGAATGGACCACCAACGTAACACTTAAGACCGACGAAAACGGTAACGTAGAGCTTGAAGGCTTCCGTGGTGAATACGAAGTTTCTGCTGCAGATAAGAAGGCTTCCTTCACCCTTTCAAAGGAATCTTCAAAGCAGGACATCGTCCTCTAAAACAATTCAAAGCATCATACAAGTCAAGAGACTTCTGACCCGTTATTAAGGCATAAAAAGGCGAGTGAAATCAAATTTCACTCGCCTTTATTTTTACTTCTTAAAGCCGTCCTTCAAAAGAACGCTTCTGTTAAATACAAGGTGTTCGGCACTGCTGTCCTTGTTATCAAGGCAGAAGAAACCAACTCTCATAAACTGGAATGTAGGTGCGTTAACACCGGTACGGTTTTCTCTTTCATCAAATTCCTTTGCAATCTGAATCATTCTGGGTTCAACCTTACAGCTCTTTAATACCACAAGGCTTTCAGGATTAAGGCACTCAAGGAAGTTCTTATCGGGTCCGTCAGGCTGTGCATCCATAAATAAGTTCTCATAGAGACGAACTTCCGCGTCAACTGCAGTATTTGCGTCAATCCAGTGGATTGTGGCTCCCTTAACCTTACGGCCGTCTGCGGGATTGCCGCCCTTTGATTCCGGATCGTATTCGCAGAGAACTTCAACAACCTTTCCGTTCTCATCCTTTACGCAACCGGTACAGGTAACAAGATACGCTCCCTTTAAGCGAACCTCATTACCGGGATATAATCTCTTATACTTGGGAATGGGCTCCTCCATAAAGTCTTCTTCTTCAATCCAAAGGTTCCTGCTGAAGGTTATTTCATGATTGCCTTCCTCAGGCTTAAGGGGATTATTCTCCACCTCAAATACCTCACTCATACCCTCAGGATAGTTTGTAACGGTAAGCTTTATGGGATTAACTACTGCCATGGTTCTTTCGGCAGTTTCGTTAAGGTCATCTCTTAAACATCTTTCAAGTTCAGCAAACTCAATGATGTTTGTGCTCTTTGCAACACCAATGGTCTCGCAGAAGTTTCTGATGGAAGCAGCTGTGTAACCACGTCTTCTTAAGCCGCAAAGGGTAGGCATTCTGGGATCGTCCCAGCCTGTAACATATTTCTCTTCCACAAGCTGACGAAGCTTTCTCTTGCTCATTACGGTATGATCGATACCAAGGCGGGCAAATTCGATCTGACGGGGCTTGTGATAAGGAATTGAAACATTTGTTACCATCCAGTCATACAGGGGTCTGTGGTCCTCATATTCAAGAGAACAGAGTGAATGTGTAATTCCCTCAAGTGCGTCCTGAATGGGATGTGCAAAATCGTACATGGGGAAGATGCACCACTTTGTACCCTGACGATGATGATTGATGTATCTGATTCTGTAAATAACAGGATCTCTCATGTTGAAGTTTCCGCTGGCAAGATCGATCTTTGCACGAAGAGTCATCTTTCCCTCTTCCACTTCACCGTTTTTCATTTTTTCGAATAAAGCAAGGTTTTCCTCAATGGGTCTGTCTCTGTAGGGAGAAACCGCAGGAGTCTGTGTATCACCTCTGTTAGCCTTAAACTCTTCGGGGGTAAGCTCGCAGACATAAGCGAGTCCCTTCTTAATGAGTTCAACAGCATACTCATAGTCCTTTTCAAAGTAGTCGGAACCATAGAAAAATCTGTCGCCCCAGTCAAAGCCAAGCCAGTGAATATCCTGCTTAATTGCCTCTACATATTCTGTATCTTCCTTGGCCGGATTTGTATCATCCATACGAAGGTTACACATACCGCCAAATCTCTCAGCCATTCCAAAGTCAATGCAAAGAGCCTTACAATGTCCGATATGCAAATAGCCGTTGGGTTCCGGAGGAAAACGTGTGTGTACGGTTTTACCCTCAAACTGACCACCCTTAGCGATGTCATCCTTAATAAAGTTGTAAATAAAGTTGGTATTTTCGGTAGTCTCTTCCTCTACCGGAGTAAGTAATTCTTCGGACATAGTCCATCTCCTTAAAAAAATAAATTATCAATATATTTTATTACATTGCGACCAATTTAACAAGACGGGTTTTATTTTAGGAATTCACCTATAAATTTCGCTGCTTCTTCTTCCGGATTTTTAGTCATGTCAATCCAGTGCATATCTGTTCTTTTCCTAAACCATGTCATCTGTTCCTTTGCAAGATGCCTTATCTCCATGAACAGTTTTTCGTAAAAAGAATCAAAGTCTGCAAATTCACCTCTTAAATACATAAGAATGTACCTGTATTCAAGACCGAGCTTATATAAGAACGCGTCTGTGGCTCCTCTTTCCCTAAGACCCACTACCTCTTCTATCATTCCTTCGGAAAGTCTTCTGTCAAGGCGCTCCCTGATTCTTTCGTATAAAACCTCTCTTGGCCAGGTTACGCCAAGCACTAAAGTTTCGTAGCGGGGATTCTTTGAATTCTCTCCCTTGTCGCCGGAAAGAGTCTTCTCCACAGCTCTTTCAACGCGACGTTTGTTCTTTACATCCAGCGTTTCCAGGGCCTTTGGATTTTTATCCTTAAGGATGTCTATAAGTTCCTGTAAGGATTTAGCCTCCACAGATTGTCTTAGTTCCATATCGGGAGCAACGGTCGAAAGATTGTAACCGTCCACCACAGAATTGACATACAGGCCTGTTCCACCCACTAAAAAGGGCGTTTTCCCCCTTGAAATAATATCATCCACCGCACTGTAGGCAAGCTTCTGATAATCGGAAAGGGAGAAAAAATCGTTGGGCTTTGCCACATCCAAAAGGTGATGCTTTATGCCCTTCATTTCCTCAGCAGTCACTTTTCCCGAGCCTAAATCAAGGTCCTCAAATACCTGCCTTGAATCGGCGGACACGATTTCCGCATTAAATTTACCCGCAAGTTCTATACCGAGTCCGCTTTTTCCCGATGCATTTGTGCCTGCTATAACAACAAGTTTGTCCATCTTAAATCCTACTTAAACAGTTTTTCTGCAAAATCTTTGAAGCAATGTCTCCAGAAGGTCCAGTCATGATAACCGTAGCTTTCGTATGTAACAATCGGCACACCGCTTTCAAGTACCTTCTTTTCAGCTTCCACAGTGGATTTGTAACTTCCTTCCTCTGTGCCCACTGCCACATAGAAAAGTTTGAAAAGTTCATTAAACTTATCAGGGTTAAGTAATATATCTTCGTAATTTTCACCCTCATCGGTAAGAGCAAGGCCACCTGAAAAGATACCTGCATTTGCAAACAGATCCGTGTTGTGAAGTGCAATATACTGGGTCTGCATTCCTCCCATGGAAAGACCTGCAATTGCTCTGTTTGCTTTATCATTAAGGGTTCTGTAGGTTTTGTCAATAAAAGGAACGGTTGATGCCGGAAGTTCCCTTAAAAATTCACTCATGGAATGATGCCACTGTCCGTTTTCAGGGAATGCGTATCCTGCATTCATGACGATAATCATTTCCTTCATTTTGCCTGAAGCTATCATGTTATCCGCAATATTTGCGACCTTACCCTGCCAGATCCATCCGTTTTCGTCCTCTCCGCCACCGTGCTGCAAGTAGAGAACGGGATATTTCTTATCAATATTTTCTTCATATCCCGCAGGTGTATATACATAGCAAAGCTTGGTTCTGTTTGTGGCTTTGGACTCATAGTAATTCATATGAATCTTTCCATGGGGAACCTGTCTTATCTTATATTCTTCAAAATCCTCCTCCGGCATTTCAAGGAAGTTAACGCATCTGAAACCGCCATAGCCCACAGGAGCATTTGCATCCACCACATTTACTCCGTTCACAACGCACCAGTAATAGTGGAAGCCCTTTTCAATACCGCTTACTTCGCCGCTCCACCATTCACTGCCTTCAGTCTGCTTAAGAGGGAACTTTTTCATTCCCCAGATATCTATTTCAACACTCTTTGCACCGGGAGCCTTTACAAAGAACACCGCTGTTCCTGACTTGACATCAGCAATATCAACACCGTGGTGATCGTCAAAATATCTTCCCGCAGGTCTGCCCTTCTCATCAAAATCAAAAATAAGTCCTTTGTAAACAGGGTCAAACATAGCAATATGCTGATTCATGGTCTGATAATCAAGCACTTCTTTTGAAATTACAGGCTCTGTGTATGAAAAAACAGGTTCTGTATCATCGGAAGCCTCATCCTTGTTATCAAAAATCATACAGGCGAAATCTCTGAAGCTTTCACGCCAAACCTGCCACTCATGGTAACCATCGTAGCATCTTTGCTCGCTTCGTATTCCAAGAGCCGAAAACTTGTCCGTATAAGCCTTCTGAGACTCGTCAAGGCCCTTCTCGCCAATACCCGCAGTCATTAAAATATTATCCATCGGATACTTTGCATTATTTTCAAGAATAATATCGCATTCAATATCTCTCATTCCTGAGAAAACGCCAAGATGAGCAAACAGATTCTGGAATCTTGAAACAATCTGTGTGGACTGGGCAGAGCCAAGTGAAAGTCCGGCCATAGCCCTGTTCTTTCTGCCCTTCTTAACAGGGTAGGTCTTTTCTATATAAGGAATAATGGATTCTGTAAGTTCCTTACCGAAATCTCCCGGGAAAAATACTGTATTCTCCCCTTTCTTAAAGGCATAACTGCAGCAAACCACCACAATCATTTCGTTGCACTTACCCTCACTTAAAAGGTTATCCATTATAAAGTTAAGCTTTCCGTTCCAGATCCAGCCTGTTTCACTTTCTCCCACACCGTGAAGAATATAGCATACCGGATATTTCTTATCCTCTGAAGGATTAAACTTCGGAGGTGTATATACATAGCACTGCTTAATGTGTCCGATTTCGGAAGAAACATATTTGTGAATGGTTACGTCGCCGTGGGGAACGTTCTTAATATACCAGAAGTCTGCATTCTCTCCGGGAATTTCAAGGAAATTGCTTACACCGAAGCAACCGTACATAAATCCGCCGGCAGGGTTCATAACCTGAACGCCGTCAACAAACCATCTCTGATATAAAAAGCCCGGCTTAAGTCCCGAAACCGTTTTTCTGAAATATCCGTCTTCACATTTATCAAGACTAAACTTATCGCTTCCCATGGTGCCGCCAAAGCCCGAAACCTCCACAGTCTCTGCGGTCGGTGCGTACATGGAGAACATCACATCACCATTATCAAGAAGCCTTGCCGCCGGCTCATCATTCACATAGTGAATGTAGGGAAAACCTTCTTTTTGCTCGAATTTTGCAACCTTCATAATAGGATCAAACATAAAAGGATGCATTGTAACTGCCTGATTTTTTGCCATATATACCCCCTGAACAAATAATCTTTTATTACATTATAGCCTCATTTATAAAAAGAATAAACATTAAGAACCCTCGAAAAAATTTTTATTTATACCTCTTGACGCATAATACTATGTGTCATATAGTATTGTGCATAAGGAAGTATTACACATAAGGAGGTAAACATGGATTCACAACTTCGACGTGGAATTCTTGATGCCTGCGTTCTGGCGGTTTTGGAAAAGGGCGAGTCCTACGGATATCAGCTCATAAAAGACTTAAACGCGTTCATCGACATTTCAGAATCCACCCTATACCCCATACTAAAGCGTCTTGAGCAGACTAATATGCTTTGTGTATATACAGTGGAGCATAACGGTCGTCTTAGAAAATATTACAGAATAACCGACGAAGGTCACCGCAAAATAGACAGTCTTCTTAGTGAGTGGGAAGAAATAATCAAGGTTTACAAATTTATTACAGAGGAGAGAAATAAGTAAAATGAAAAAAGCAGAGTTTTTGACAAAACTGCGTCAGGCTCTTGATGCCGCAGGCGTTGCCAATGTGGACAGCATTATTCAATATTATGATGAACTGATATATGACTGTATGGAGGAAGGCATTTCCGAGGAAAATGCAGTGGCAGCTTTAGGAAGCATAGAGGACATTGTTAAAAAGTCCGGCGGCGAGGTTAAGCCTTCCCTGTCCTACGCAGAGAGAGTCACCGCACTTAACGACTTTTCAAATGTAAACAAGAAAAAACTCACAGGTATTATATGTGTCAGCGCACTGGCAATCATTGCAGTTGTTGCAATGATGATTGGTTTTACCAATGGCCTGTTCAAAAAGATTGCACCGGTTAACTTAAATTTTGTAGAGGAAACCTATGTAGCAATAAACAGTTCGGGAATCACAACTCTTGAATTAAACGAATTTTCCAATAAAATCCACATTTACCCTACTTCGGATAAGGATATCACCATTCGATACAAGATTCCCGATAGCAGACCCGAAAATGTTAAAATAACAGACACAGGCAGCATGCTTATTTTTGAAAGAATTGCCCTTAACGGCTCCTTTGTCGTACACGACAACACTGACACAGAAGTATATATTCCGGAAAATATGGCAATCAGCCTGATTTGTTCAAATACCAGTGGCGGCTTTGTTGTAAAGAATTTGGATTTCTCTGATTTAAGCCTTTCATCCAGTTCCGGCGATGTACAGATAAATACAGCAAACTCCCTTGGCGGAATTGTAGTAAAAACTTCTTCGGGAAGTATTAAGACAGAAAACCTTGAAGCAGCGAAGGCAATAGTACTCGAAGCATCTTCGGGAAACATAAATTTAGCCGGTGGAAAAGCTGAGACCGTTAATACATACGCTTCCTCAGGCACCATCAAAATGTCGGATATAGCTGCAAAAAATATTGAGGGCAGCACATCCTCAGGCACCATACACCTTAATAATTCCAATGTATCGGAAAAAATTCATTTATCAACCACCTCAGGTGGTGTGAAGTTTGATAACATCAGTGCCGAAGAATTTGCATTTAAGTGCACAAGCGGTTCCGTAAAGGGTTCTGTAAACGGTTCAAAAAATGATTACACCTGCAAAGTTTCAACAACCTCCGGTTCCACTAACATTAAAGAATCCGGTAACGGCAGCAAGCATCTTACCGCTGACACCACAAGCGGCTCGGTTAATATTACATTTAACGAATAATTGTTTACAAACTCGCCTTTATGACTATACTGAATATGTAGCCTGCCTTTACGGGCAGGCTTATATTTTGGACAAAGGTACATCTCTATGAAATTAAAAGCATTAAAGGCGGCCTTTCCTCATACCATACCTATTTTTGCGGGTTTCTGGTTTTTGGGAATGGCCTACGGAATATACATGAAGGTTTCAGGTTTCTCTTTCCTGTATCCGCTTATTATGAGTATTGCTATTTTCGGAGGCTCGCTCGAGTTTGTATGCGTTGAAATGCTGCTAAGCCCCTTCGCACCTCTCCAGGTTTTTATAATGGCACTTCTTATTCAGGCAAGACATCTTTTTTACGGACTGTCAATGCTTGATAAATACAAGGGTACGGGCTTTAAGAAATGGTATTTAATCTTCGGTCTTTGTGATGAATCCTTCTCAATCAACTATACGGCCGAGCCCCCGGAAGGCGTGGACAAAGGCTGGTTTATGTTCTTTGTAACATTGCTCGATCAGATTTACTGGGTTACCGGAGCCACCATGGGAGCATTCTTAGGCGGTCTGATTAAATTCAGCACCGATGGTATCAGCTTCATCCTTACCGCCATGTTCATAGTAATCTTTTTGGAGCAGTGGCTTAAGGAAAAGCATCACTATTCAGCCTACTTTGGACTTTTAATATCTGTTGTCTGCCTGATCATATTCGGAGCGGACAGCTTTATGATTCCCACCATGGTTTTGGTGGTTGCTTCTCTCGCACTGCTTCGTAAGCCCTTTGAAAAAATTGATCCGGTTTCCGAAGGGGAGGTAACAGGCCTATGACAATGACAGTTCTTCAAAGCATAATTACAATTGCTCTCTGTGTACTTGCCACAGTTTTAACAAGAGCGGTTCCTTTTATTGTATTCTCTGAAAAAAGAGAAACTCCCGGATTTATCAAATACATCGGAAAATATCTTCCCTCCGCAGTATTCGGTATGCTGGTGGTATACAGTCTTAAGAATGTAAACATTCTTGCAGGAAGTCACGGATTACCGGAACTTATATCGGTGCTTATAACCATAGGACTTCACCTATGGAAGAGGCAGATGCTTATATCAATCGCAGGCGGCACTCTTTCCTATATGCTTTTAATCAACTTTATATTTTAACAGCAAAAGAGCGTGGCCACATTGGGTCACGCTTTCTTTTATGCTTTCTTTATTCTTTTTGCAATTCTTTCCGGCAAAGTCACCACATATCTTACGGCAATTACCACCGTATTATCCATCATGAAACCTAAAATAAAACATACAATAAGAGCTGTTAAAAGAGTCAGCACAATACCGCCAACACAGCCAAATCTAAGTGGCTGTATGGGTAAGAAGCCCATTGTAACGGTAAAAAGGCCAAACCAGTGTATTAGCAGTATTGAGAAGGAGTATTTTGACAAAGCAATAACCAAAAGGCACCTGCCCTTTTTAAGTATTCCGTCAAAGCGCTTAAGTAAAGCAAGAATACCCGCCGCAAAAAGAACCATCGGCGGCGCAGTATTAAAGGTAAGTCCCGAATATCCGTAATTAACTCCGGCAACTGCTACCACCACAATAAATGAAACAGCACCAAAAACAATAAAGAACATATCCGGTACGGCATCCTGTCTTTCAACTGCAATGTAGCCAAGCATGAAAACACCGAGCCACTCCGCAAATTCAAAGGTTATTCCAAGGCTTATACCTAAGTAGGGGAAGTACTTAACAATAAAAAGTGAAAGAATTATAAGAATCGTAAGTTCTCTTATTTCCCTTGTGTTAAGGCTTCTGACCATCTTTCCCACGAAGGGAGCCACAAGGTAAAGGGAAAAGAAAATATACATAATCCAGTAGTGGGGAGCCACTCCCGAGGCACCTGCAAAGATCTGCCTGATGCCGCTTCCTATTGTTCTGAATTCGTAAATATTTATTTCGCTGTTACAGCAAAGCAAAATAAAATAATATACAAAAAATGGTAAAAACACCTTTATAAATCTGTTTTTATAAAACTGCCACAGGGTTTCGTTCTTATTGCTTCTTAGTAACAACGCTCCGGAAAGCATAATGTAGAGAGGATTGCACACAAGAGTAACCGCAGACACCACTGTAAGTAAAGTTATTTTCCAGGGCTCCGCCGGCTCACCTCTCTGGTATGAACAGGCATGGGTTAAAATAACGCAGGAAGCTGCAATGATTCTTGCATAATCAAGATATATTTCTCTATCCACGGCTTTTTTAGAACCCACAAAAAGATTGCCTAAATACTCTTTCGCAGTGGCATCTTTGCTTTCTTTAAGATGTCCTAAAACAGCCAGTACCGCTATCAAAGGAAAAATCATCATATATCCCTTAACAGCTGCAAAGGTATCTGCTATATTGCCTCTCCACAGACAGTAAAACAGTACCACAATGGACAATATTAATATGCATATGCTAACCGATATTTTCTCAAGTTTCTTTCTCATTACTGCTCCTTGCAGGCAAGATCCGACAAAGCTTTGTAAAGTTCCGGATACTCTCTGTTTATTCGAATAATTTTTCCGTCCTTATTCAGGAAACAGTGCTCGGATATACCCTCAAACACCACTTTATCAAGGTTGTTTTTCATGCTGTATCCCACAATCAGTTTGATACCGTTAAAGCTTTTTACACAAACATCAATGCTTACAACATCACCGTAGGTGGTTGTCTGTCTGTATTTGCCTTCAATGGAGGTTACAGGGGATATTATTCCCTGCTTTTCAAGGCCACCATAGTCAAAACCGATGTCTGCAAGAAAGGCACATCTTGCCTCTTCCATCCATCTTACATAATTTGAATGATGGGTAATGCCCATCCTGTCTGTTTCATAATACTGAACATTGTGAATATAACTCATAAAAATCCCCCAAATGTCTTTATCAAAGACATAATATCATCTTTTTCCCATTCTGTAAGCACCAAACGGGAAAGGTCCCATAAACACAAAAATCCCGGGGCATTGCCCCGGGACTCATCATCCTGTTAAATTCTGAATAAATCGTACTGTCTTGTTCCAAGACCGATTTCTTCAGAGTGCATAAGGCAGGTTTCCCATTCCGTGTCGGGATGAACCATTGTAAAGCAGTCCTTGTCCTTGTGACCTGACATCTTCTTCTCTGCATCATCAAGTTCACTTCCGGCAACTGTTGTAGCCTGAAGACATAAATCAATACATGCCTGATCAAGTGCAACCGGATCAAAGGAAGCAAGCATACCGATGTCTGAAATAATCGGTATATCATTCTCTGAATGGCAGTCACAGTTAGGTGAAACATCACAGATAAGTGAAATGTGGAAGCAGGGACGATCCTTACAAACCGCATATGCATACTCTGACATTCTTAAATTAAGCTTAGTGGAAGTATTATTAAAATCTGCTTCAATGGCATCAACGGGGCAGGTAGCAATACATCTGCCACAGCCTACGCACTTGTCATGGTCGATATTGATCTTTCCATCAACCATTGTAGGAGCATCATGGGCACAAATCTTCTTGCAGGCACCACAGGCAACACACTTGTCTCTGTCTGATTCGGGCTTGCCGTCGCAGTGCTGTTCCTTCTTGCCTGCTCTTGAGCCGCAGCCCATACCAATGTTCTTAATGGCTCCGCCGAAGCCTGCCAACTCATGGCCCTTAAAATGGTTAAGGGAAATAAAAATGTCCGCATCCATGATGGCCTTACCGATTTTAGCTTCCTTAACATATTCAAGATTTATGGGAACAAGCTCCTCATCAGTACCCTTTAAGCCGTCTGCAATAATAATCTGGCAGCCTGTTGCATAGGGTGAAAAACCGTTAAGAAGGGCTGTATCCATATGGTCAAGTGCATTCTTTCTGCTGCCTACGTAAAGTGTATTACAGTCTGTAAGGAAGGGCTTTCCTCCCAATTCCTTAACATAGTCCGCAACCACTCTTGAATAGTTGGGACGAAGAAATGCAAGGTTTCCGTACTCGCCGAAATGAACCTTGATAGCTGCAAATTTCTTATCGAAATCGATTGTTTCAAAGCCTGCAACCTTCATTAAACGGTGAAGCTTCTGTAAAAGATTTTCATTGGAATTTGCCTTAAAACTTGTGAAATAAACTTTTGCCTTATCCATAGCGTCTCCTGTTATTTTTTCCTGTTAAGAAAGGGACGTGCCACTTTCTCGTTAAAGAGTTCAATTAAGGGTCCCATAAAGAAAGCTGTAATAATGGTTCCCACACCGACTATTGTAATAATGCTTCCTGCTTCTCCGCCGCCCAAAAGGAAAAGAACGATACCAAGAATAACGCAGACAAGGTCAGTTGCGATTCTGATATATTTGAACTTTCCAAGCTTCCACTTGCCGGACATAACTATTGCAACCGCATCATAGGTGGATACACCAAGATCCGCAGTCATGTAAAAAGCAGAACCGAAGCAGATTATAACTATTGCCACAAGTAAACAAACAAGTCTTATTACGATTGAAGGATCCACAATAACCGTCTGTAAAAACCTGTAGGTCCAGTCTGTAATATATCCAAGAAGGAAAAGATTGATAAATGTGGCAATTCCTATATTGTGTCTGTCGGCAACAATACTGAAAATCAAAAGAATTGCATTTACGATAACATACAGAGTACCAAAATCAATAGGTACAAGCTTATCAAGACCTGCCATAAAGGACTGGAAAGGATCCACGCCCAAAGCTGCAATCTTGAAAATACCAACGCTTATGGCGCAGATAATTACGCCAAACAGTGACATTCCGATTCGTCTTCTGATACTTACCAAAAACTTCATCAGTGAATTTGCTTTTTCTTTCATACATACCTCCGCAAACAAACTAATATAGTTTTATCACAAAGAACCTTGCCTGTTATATCAATATATCGTGCGCAAATGGTGATATTCAGTCTGTTAGTATTTTACCACACTTACTTCTCCGTTGGACAGGGCTTCCTCTCTTCCGTCATCATATCTTACCAGAAGATGACATTCATCATCTATACCGGTGACATAAGCATATTCCTTTTTCTTATCGGGATTGTTAGGATTTATCTGCACATATCCCCCTATCAGAAACGATAATTTTCTGTACTCTTCGATGTAGTCTTTTCCATCATCATTGTAGAGCTTCATAAACTCCGCAATGGTCTCCGCCACCAAAAGGTTTCTTGCATTATCTGTTTTTTCACTGCTCTCAAAAATGGCTCCTGCAATCTTACTTATTTCCTCCGGATACCCTTCTGCAGGCTCGTACACGTTTATTCCTATGCCAACTATCACATATGAGAGGCTACCATCCTCAATTGATGTGTATGCCTCGGAAAGAATCCCCGATATTTTTTTGTCATTGTAATAAAGATCGTTAACCCACTTAATGGAAACCTCTGCAGAAAGTGCGGTTTTTATGGCCTTGCAGGCTGCCACTGCAATTTTGCAGGTAAGTCCGGTTGCCTTTGAAATATCTGTTCTCGGATGCAAAAGAAAGCTGAAATACACCCCCGTACCTCTGGGCGAATAAAAGCTTCTGCCCCGTCTTCCTCTGCCGCCGCTTTGATAATCCGCAATATATACCATGTCTCTTTCTTCACCGTTATCGGCACATTCCTTGGCATAAGTATTGGTGGAATCTATCTCATCAAGCACCACGGTTTCAATATTCACACCCAAAGAAGCCACCCTTTCATCTATCTTCTTTTTGGATAGGGCATCATAGTCAAGCACCAGCCTGTAGCCCTTATTGGTTACCGCATCTATTATGAAACCATCCTCCCTTAAGCTCTTTATGACCTTCCAGACTCCTGCTCTTGTCAAAAAAAGCTCCGAAGCCAGCTCCTCGCCTGAAATGAATGTATTTGAATTCTCTTTAAGTAAAGCAAGTACCCTTTCTTTTGTTTTCATTCTTCACCTGTTTTTCTTTAATTGTCGACTTATTTAATATACGGTTGACATTATTCTGCCTCCATTGTAAACTCACCATCATAAATTGTAAACAACGCAAAACAGCATTTTTCATAGGAGAACAGCGAATAACATGAAGAATTCAAAGCATTTCAATGTACCGGTTATGGTGGAAATAGCACTTATTACAGCGGTTATATGCGTAGTAAGCCCCTTTACCATACCCCTTCCCTTTAGCCCCGTACCTCTTTCTTTATCAATCCTTGCAATTTACATAGGTCTTTATACCCTTGGCTGGAAATGGGGAACCGTAAGCATTCTTTTATACATTCTTATAGGTCTTGTGGGCGTACCGGTATTTTCAAACTTTTCATCCGGTCCCGAAAAGCTCATGGGTCCCACCGGCGGATACATACTCGGATACATATTCATCGGAATCATAACAGGTCTTTTCTTGGATTTATTTGAAAAGAAGATTTATATGCATGTAATCGGTATGGTTCTTGGGTGTGCTGTCTGCTATCTTTTCGGAACAATCCACTTTGTAAGAGTTATGGAAGGCCACACAATGTTAAGTGCTCTCGGCCTCTGTGTTTTCCCTTATATTCCCGGTGATATTCTTAAAATAATTGCAGCGGTGATTATAGGACCCGTAATCAAGAGACGCCTTAAAAAGATATCCGTTGAATCGGTAAACAATCAAAACAACTAAAAAGGAACCGGCTCCTTCAAATTGAAAGAGCCGGTTTTTATATGATTTTATCTTACGCCTTTGCTGCCCTTCATGATGACCTTGTTCTCATACATGAGTTCATCGGCTCTCTTTAATACGTCCGCAACGCATTTATCTGTCGTCGGATCATATACCGCAATACCGGATGCCACTGAAAGTTTTTCCACCAAAGGAATATCCTGACTGTCCAAATCCTTTATCTGATCTCTTAATATTGAAAGGAGTCTGTCTCTGTCCTCATAGTCATCTCCCTGTAAAAATGCCAGGAATTCGTCTCCGCCGATTCTGTAGACAGGGCTTCTCTTAAATATCTTACAAATCATCATACAGGAGTTAATAATATATTCGTCTCCTGCTTCATGACCAAGTTCATCGTTAACGGTTTTAAGGTTATTCACATCAAACATACCGATTGCAAAAGCTGTTTTTGATGCAACCTTAATCTTTGTGTCGTATTCCTTTTCCTTTATGTTGTAAGCATTTCTGTTCTTAACATGGGTAAGGGAATCGGTTTCCGTAATTTCAAGCAGCCTCAAATTCAAATTAGAAAGACTGAGATTCTTCTTATATTTTGCCAGTGCTTCAGAAAATCTTGATACAAAGTTATAAATATGATTATAATTACCAACCTTTTTTATATCATCACTTAACACTACATAACCGAAGTTGCTTTCCTTTTCATGCAAAGGCAAAAATATGTGAACGCGTTTTTTATCGGTTTTAAGATCCTGCGGAAGAAGCTTTTTAGACTCAAAACTGCTGTCCGCAATGATATTGCCATTATCCCTTGAGTACACGACGTCCATAATGCGACTGTAGCCAACGGATCTTAATTTTCTTTCGCTGTTGAAAATGCCCTTTTCGTATAAGGGCTCCAATATAACCTGAAAAGAATCTCCTATATAAAAATCAAGGGACTCCACTGCCTTCTTAATGTTTTCTCTTAAGTCTTCGTAAGCAGCACCCGATAATATAGCCTTTTCAAAAGAAGTAACGCCGGTAGAAAAAAGCATATTATACATATATTCTCTGTAGGTGTTTTTTCCATGAATTCTTCTTATAAGATCAAAATCCTTGGCACCTGTACAGCCGCAGCTTTCGCTGGGGAAATATTCACAGGGGAAGGTCTGTACCCTGTAGCTGTCCTTTCCTGATATAAGGTCCATAAGAGTTCTAAAGGCCTGCTCACCAAGAAAATCAAAACGCTGGTCAACGCTTGAAATCGAAGGTGAACAAAGCTGTGCATAATAATCATTATCAAAGCCTGTAACAATCACATCCTCGGGCACAGAGCATCCTGCCCTCTCAACGCCCTGGCAGGCAGCCATTGCAAGCGGATCGTTTGCACATACTATCGCATCTACTCCGTCGCTGTTTCCTTCCGAGAAAATATTAAAAGCAATCTCATCTGCTTTTCTTGCAGCCCATCCTGAATAGTATACATTCCTCTCATCAAATTCTAAGTTTGCCTCAAGAAGAACATCCTTAAGAGCCTGAAGACGGGTATTGGAATCCGGGTTGTCTTCACTTCCCGCAATGAATATGGGATTTTTTACACCATGATCAAAAACCAGATGTCTTGCAAGGTCATAGGAACCGGCATAATTGTCTGAGCCGATAAAATATACATAGTCATTGATACGGCCTGTAGCCACGGCAGGAATGCCGGCTTCTTCGCATCTTTTTGACAATTTATCGAATATATCTTCGAAATCAAGACCATTTCCAAGCAAAACCGCACCATCAAAATCGGCTAAATTCGGAAGATTAAAGATATTCATTTCCCCTATCTGAACACCCTTCTCGTCCTGCACTGTGGGATAGCAAAGAAAGATATACAAATCTGCATCATAATCCTCCATTGCTTTCACAATACCATTGCCATAATTAAGAATCAAAGCGTCGCCCCATCCGGTTGCAAACATTGCGATTTTTTTCTTCATAGACATCCTTTCACCAAAGTAAAACACTATTGGTAACTGATATATTAGCAATAATGGATTAATAAATAATTACTGCATAAAAGTGGGACCGGTTTGTGAATTCACTTTTCAAAAAAACGAATGCACAAACCGGTCCCACGGTTCAGCCTTTTATTATTTTTTCTGATTCAACAACCAGGATGTCGTTTTCTTTTATTTTTAGGTCTCCGGTAGGCAGAAGCTGAAGGTCATCCCTTAGTACAAGAATCACTCTGGCTATCTTACTTGCCGATATTTCCCGTATGGTTTTATCAATAAACTCCGAATCTGAAGAAACCTTTATTTCTCCTATTGAGTTTATGTCCCGATGCTTTTTATCGGCCTCGGCTCGTAAGGAGTACTGCTCCACAAAACCTGCACTTATGATACCTGTGGGAATTGCCACAAGTCCCACTCCTAAGAATGCAACCGCTATACCCATAATCTTTCCCAAAACGGTTATGGGGTATATATCACCGTAGCCAACCGTAAGCAACGCCGATACACTCCACCAGATGCCTGAGAAGGCATTACTGAAGGCCTCCGGCTGGGCCTCATGCTCCACAGAATAAATTCCCAGCGAAGAAGCCAGCATAAAAATCATTATAATGAGCACTGAAGAAGCAATCTGCTTTTTCTTTTCACTTATTACAAGGGCTATTACATTAAAGGAGTCATAGGTGGTATTAATCCTGAAAAGATGGAAAATACGCACTACCCTTAACATTCTGAAGGCCACAAAACCCGTAAGGGACACTAACGGTATAATGGTAAGTAAATCTATGATACCGTCAAAAGAAACTAAGAATTTCAGTTTCGCCTTACCCTTCGACAGGGCCGGATACAGATATTCCGCCGTATAAATTCTGAATGCGTACTCTACACAGAAAATCGCAAGTGTAACATATTCAACCACTCTGAACAGACCGAAGAAATCGCTGAGTGTATCAAAGGTCAGACACACTGTTGCAATGATATTCGAGAGAATGGTCACCACAATTATATAGTCAAATCCTCGGCTTACCGTGTCTCCTCTGTTGCCGATGGTTATTATCTTAAAAAGCTTAGCCTTGAATGTCATGGATAGTTCCCCTGCCATGTTTTTTTAGTAAAATAAGAGAGCTATTTGTCTCCAAGCATCTCAAGTAATCTGGCTTTGCTCTGAACACCCACTGCAGATGCAGCAACTTCGCCGTTCTTAAATACCTTTATTGCGGGAATGCTCATTACCTTATAGTTTTCGGCAAGCTCTTCCTCGTCATCCACATTGATTTTAGCCACAATGAATTTTCCTTCATATTCACCGGCAAATTCCTCTAAAATAGCTCCCATCATTTTGCAGGGGCCGCACCAGTCTGCGAAGAAGTCCACAATCACAGGCTTATCTGCCTTTAATACAAGCTCCTCAAAGTTTTCTTTTGTAATCATTAATTCAGCCATAAATACTCCTTTCTACTTCCACTCTTCAAAGTATCCGTTCCAAAAGCCCACCTTTTTATCATGGGCCTCCTGCTCCAGCTCCACAAAATGCTCCGCATATTTAACATTTGGCTGTATGGTCATTGTCTTTGCATAGCCCATGGATATGAGCATGTCCTGAATTCTTGTACCGTCGCTTAAATATACGTAGCAAAGCTCTCTGTCAAATTTGTCCGTGGGACCCGCATCATATTCAAGATAAACGGTCTCACCGGTCAGAAGATCCTTTACATAGTCCGATACGGTTTTGCCCTCTGAGGTATTTGTCTTACCGGTTTCTTCCGGTGCCACCGACTCCGGGGTGTCTATACCAATCATTCTGACTCTTATATTGTCACCGTTTTCATCGTATATGAAGGTATCACCGTCCACCACACGCTTTACCGTCACAGCCTTAAACTCCGAAAGATCGATTTCAGGCTCCTCATTAACTTGTTCGTCAACCGTCTCATTCTCACTATCCGGCTCGTATGATTCCACATTTTCGCTTAAATTGTTAAAGGAGTCAATCGCGCCGGGATTGTACTCCTCATCGGCTCCAAGGTTAGGGCTTAAAAGAACATATACCGTAACCAGAACCAGAACAATTACTATTGAAAAAATAAGTTTCTTCTTATTATCCTTCATCCAAATCACCACTACTATATTTACATATATTTTTCCGCCTTGCAATGTCTGCCAAGGCACAATTTTTATACTACAAAGTGTTTATGATGCCTGTGAATACCGGAAGTCCCGTCTCTGCATTCATAATGGCATAAATAAACGGTCTGTCAAGGCGAACGGTTCTTCTTTCTTCAGGCATAAGCGAGCAGCGAAGCATTGTCATGGCGGTTGCGGCCGCAGCCTTTGTTCCTTCTCTGTTAACCTTTATGAAGGCATTCTGAATAACAGAGCTTGCATACATAGGCTCCTTTTTGGTAAGTGCACTAAAGTCCGCCGCTCCTGTAAAGATATCCTTTATACCTATGGATTTGCAGAAATCAGACAACTCTTCATTTATCTTTACCTCAAACTCGGGAAATACCGCTGAAACTCCGTAGGGCAAAGCCTCTTCGTACAGTTTTGAAAAATCAGCCAGGGAAACGGCTTCCTTCATGGCATCGGCACCGGTCTTTTTAGGCAAAAGTGCCATTAGTTCGAACTCTCCGCCAAGGTAGGGCTTTATGAATCCTTCAAAGGTATCCGTGTCAACAAGACCATTTTCGTCGCTGTGGAGCATATTAACGGGCTTTTCCGTGCCATTACAGTCTGTGAAAATTTCCTCGTATACATTGTCTTCTTCAAAGGGTGTTTCCCACTTTGCTTCAAAGGCAACCGCATTTATAAGGCAGGCACTTAAATTGTCCGGGCTGTCATCTAAAATCCTTTCTATCATTCCACCGGTTTTCTTTGCAACAAAGCTGTTAATCTTTGCCACCATATCCCTGCCGCCTTTGATGATTTCTGCGGCAAAAATGCTCTTTGTCTTCTTTAAAAAGGGCTTTTCAAGATAATTAGCCAGGGAATCCTTAACTATCACCCCGTTTGCGGAAGACACCTTTACGGCGCCCTTTGATTTCATGGTTTTCTCTAAAGCTTCCATGGCAGCATTGGCCTCGCCTTCGTTTTCAAAACCAAGGGCACTTAGAAGTTCCTTCTTACTGTTTCCATCTGTGGCATTCATGGCAATTGCCAGACAAACACACAAAGAATAGGGGGAGCAGATTATATCATCTCCCTTTTTTACGTCTGAAAGATATGTAAGAAAATTCGTACTCAGTGTGTTAAAAGCTGTTTTTGTATCCATGGTAACTCCTTTTTTATTTTATTATAAACCCTTCAAAAAGGATAAGGGTCGCCTAAGAAGCGACCCTGACTTTCCTACTTATGTTCGATAGCAAGGGGCTCACCGGTATTTGCAAGCCGCACACTTATATCCGAAAGATTTACCCCAACCAAAAGCTTTGTAAGCCACAGGAATATTACCACCACCAAAAGCGGAATTACACAGGTGGTAACAAACATTACGGCTACAGCCTCCACGAAATTTGCCAAAGCCTTCTCAACATAATCAATGGCCTTGGAGGTAACATTTTTTACCTTTTCAAGCAATGAAACGTTTGCCTCTTCAGCTAAAATTGTTGTTGTTTCAGAAGCTTCGTTTATGGTGCTGACAATTGATTTTTCATAGGTGGAGTATATACTGTCTGACAATACCACACTGGAAGGAACTAAGGCAAAAAGCGCAATAGCAAATACACTTAATTTAATTGCCATGTTCTTAAATACCTGCTTTTCCCGTAAATAGCCAACGCCAAAGAAAAAGCAAGCCACCGGTATCAGTATGGAAAAGGATATAAGTCCCGTAAGTGTAAGCATGTATTTTTCAAGGTATAAAGCACTTAATACTGCAAGAAACCACTTTGCAAGCTCCGCAATCTCCCCGGCAATTGGTGTACAGGTATCATCCGGCAAAAGAGAAATACCTGCGGAAACCGCAGTTGCGGTGGCTGTAAGCTTCATGGCAGTAGCAATTTTGTCATCAATCTGCTCAATTGAATGTTCATGGGTATCAGGATCCTTGGCCCATTTACTTACCACTGTTATGGAAAACAAAGAAATGGTAAGAAGAAGCATAATAACAGTAACTTTCTTAAGCATATCGTGTCCTCCTTATCTTACCGCTATGGAATAGTCGTTTCCGACAATTCCCCTAACAAAATTTTTCACAATTGTAACAGCCTGCTTGTCGGCATTTGTAAGGATACCTCTTTCCAATGCGTTTTCTTTGGCCGTATTGGTAAACTTTATCATTCCGCGATTGTAGTCGCTGAATTCGAGGTGATTAAACAAAGCATTCTTTTCGGATATTATCTTAAAGCTTTCATAATCTATCTCAACGCCCATGATTTCGGACTTCGGCAAAATTACGGTAATAACCCTGTCCTTGTCATTTTTATCAACCTCTATCTTGCCAAAATCGATGCCGGCTTTTACCACGCCGTCATAGGAAAATACGCAGCTGCTTTCCGTGGTGATAAGTTTGAAATAGGTCTGATAAACCGCATAATCCTCCACATTTGTAAAGTAATATTCCGCTGTTATAAGCTCACCCATGTCTCTTAGACCGTCATTGATTATATCAACGGATATAACAGTCTCTTCTTCCACAAAAAGGGAAGAATGCTCCTTTATGATTGTGGGTTCGATTTTAACGGGGTCCTCCTTCTCCTCTGCCCTTGTTTTTAAGCCCTTTACAAGCATAAAAACGCAGAGAATCGTAAGTACTCCTATAAGTCCAAAGCAACAATATCTGGTAATCTTTTCCTTCATATTCTGTCCTCCCTGACTATTGAAAAAAACATCTGCCTAAAATATCATTAATACCATGAAGACTGTCTTTTATCCCATAGCATTAATAGTATTAATAGGCCTTACCGGGTGCAGAAAGCTTCCTGAAGCTCACCCTACAGAAAGTATATCGGCAGAATCATCAAAAGAGCTTAGCAATATTTCCGAAGCCCCGGTCTCAGAGCCTGAATCAGGCCTTGCCAGCGGCACTGTTACCCACGATTACGAGGATACCGGAAGCGCAAATTTCCCTTCAGATACCAACGGGGCAGAAATTGCTGTTTCGGATTCTGTGGCTCAGAATTCTGAAATTTCAGAACCGGAAATACTTAACTTCCTCGATGCCTATAAGGAGGAATATTCCGTTGAAATAAATAAAGCTTTTCCCTTTAACAATTATGATGTGAATTCATTTGTTCACGATGGAAGCCGTGTTACTTATGAGGACGAAAAATACACCTCCCGCTACGGAATCGATGTAAGTCACCATCAGGGAAATGCCATAAACTGGAAGGAAGTTGCAAAGTCAGGTGTAGAGTTTGCAATTATAAGGGTAGCCTACAGAGGCTACACCTACGGAGATATCCATGCCGATAAATACGGCATCAGTAACATAAAAAAAGCCCTTGAAGAAGGGCTTGATGTTGGTGTATATATTTTTTCCCAGGCAATTAATGAAGCTGAAGCCTTAGCCGAGGCTGAGTTTGTAACAGACCTTCTTGCCAAAAACAACATAACACCGGAAATGTTAAAAATGCCTGTTGTTTTCGACCCAGAATCCATCCGAAAGGATGAAGCGAGAACCGACAACATATCCGGTGAGCAGTTCACCAGGAACACCCGTGTTTTTTGCGACGCCATAAAGGCCGCAGGCTTCTCACCCTGTGTATATTCCAATATGCTTTGGGAGGCTTACATGCTTGATTTGGAAGCCCTTAACGACATCCCTGTCTGGTACGCTGACTACGAACTCCTCCCTCAGACTCCCTATGCCTTCACCCTGTGGCAGTACTCGGAGTCCATAACCGTTCCCGGCATCGCCGGCAAGGTGGACGGAAACGTGCAACTGATTCCCAAAGATGCAAACTAACCGCCCCATCGTACTATTAAAACATTTAGTTGACGGTTTCTATATATTGCATCCACACACGTCTTAATTCAGAGTACCTCCGCTTTGTCAAATATGCTTCAAGGCAATCTTTATCCATGATAACGCGGTCTAAGCATATTTTCCTGATGCGCGAAATATTAACAATAAAACTTCTATGGCATAAGAAAAACAAGTGATTCGGCAGTATATTCATCCATTCCTTTAATGGTTTCTCTGTTATATACAGTCCGCTATCAGTGTATATCGAAACTTTTCTTCCAATAACCTCAAGCATAATAATGTCAGTACTATTGCACTTAACAGACCCGTCCGAACTCTCGATTACTATTGGTTTACTTTTTCTTGAATTGTACGCTCCGATGGCATCGTTCAGGTTTCTTTTAAGACGTCTCGAATCGATTGGTTTGCTAATATATCTAAATACATTGATGCGCATTGCATCATCCAAATATTCCGTATACGAAGTTATTATAATAAGTATTATATTCTTATTTTTCTCAAGTAACTTTTTTCCTGTAATAATTCCATCAAAGCCCGGCATTTCCACATCTAAAAACACAATATCTTTGGGCCCGTTATCGCATAAAAGGGCTTCTCCTGAACAAAAGCAGTCTATTTGAGGAGCCTTTATTTTTTTGTTTTTATAATATTCCTCAACAATACTTCTCACTGAAGAAATGTCATTTTCGTCATCATCACATATTATTATTCGCATCGGTTATACCCCCACTAATAAGAACAACAACATGAAAATCATTATTAATATCCTGGTGCATACTTATATCACCATTGTATTTTTCTACAATTCTTTTTACGCTTTTTATTCCCAAACCATGTTTGTATGCATCAGGCTTGTTGCTAATAGGCATTTCCTGTGCAAACTTAACCTTCTCACTACCGGAATTGACTATTTTTATGATGCTCATGTTTGTATTAACATTTTGAGTCAGCGTGACCGTGACAAATCCATCAGCACATTTTTTTGCCGCTTCAATCGAGTTATCAAGCAAGTTACACATAATGATTGTTAAGTCATAATCATCGACAAACGAAAAATCAACATTGTTTGAATCAACCTCAAATTGTATATTTTCTTTCTCAGCCTCTTTTTTATATCTATACAAAATAGCATTTACATAGTTATTGGAACAATATCTTATCGGTGGCGCCAACGCAGAAGACTCTGTCAAATGAGTAATATACTCATTGACCGCTTTCACATCATCGTTTTCAGCCATATGCTTAATTGCACCCAAATGATTCTTAATGTCATGAATCAAGATTCTCTGTTCATAATCCCTTGCATTTAGCTCATTTAATAAATCAGCTCTGTCCTTTTCAATCTGAATCTGCAATTTATTTCTGCTTGTAACGTTTTCTTTTCTCAGCATATAGAAATACATCAACAGAAAGCCCACCAGCAAAAAAATGAAAACAATAATATTAACAGAAAGAAGCATATCTTTCTTTAATAGTTCAGTTGTTCCGATAACTCCAAAATAGGTAAAGAATGTGGCAAAAAACGATACGCTTGATAAGATTATAACCAGTGAAATCTCTAATCCCTGTGAGTCTTTATCATATACCTTTTTCTCTATCAGCGCGGCGATAATCGTAAGTAAAAAAAAGACTATAACCGATGGCGAAAGCAAAAGAAGATTATTTATGTTCTTAATATCACCCCACATGTTCTGGGCAAATCGCTGGACAGCTTCTCCTACAAACACTTCGGCAAAAATAGAAATACATGAAATAAGTAACGCATGAAGAATTGCAAATATAAATCGTACTTTGTATAGACAAAACATAATAAAGATATTGCATAGCAAAAACAAAAGAATATTAATCGCTATACTATATACGGAATCAAAACCATGGGACAGGAAAAGAAAAAGATATACAGATAGATATACAACGGCTATTCGAATCCACTTAATCGGTGCCTTAAATAGAATCGTATTGTACAGAAAAATAGCAATTTCCTCAACCAGAAGACAAATTGCGAACAAAACACTAATCATACTATACCCCCATCTGCATAATAAAGGGTAAAAAGTACGTTGTCAAATTGGCGATCTATTGCAATTTAGTTTCTCTAACCGCCTTAATCAAAGAAGCTATCAATGAAAGTTCCAGATCGGTACACATATATAAAGAGTCAATTATATTCTGTGAAACATTTTTCATACGCATGTTACCTAACAGAAAGTAATCAGGCGTTACATCTAGTTCTTCACTAAGCATCAAAATAACATATATACTTGGATGCTGGCGCCCATTTTCGATACTACACATGTGAGTATACGAGATTCCTATTCGCTCAGCTAATTCAACCTGCTTTATTCTTCGAGATTTTCTACGTAACTTGATTCTATTACCAATTTCTTTCCATTCGCTCTCGGATAAATCTCTTTCAGCACTCATTCTTCTGCTCCTATAAGATGTATCTTAAGAATAGCAATAAAACAATGCACGCAGAAGAATGTCACACAGAATATGCATTGTATTACAATGGTGTATTTGTAAAAAATATAAGTTATCTTCTGTATTAAGTTATATTTTCGCTTCTATTAAGGCAAATTTGCCTTTTTATCCATTCACACATCTCAGTTACTCCATTTGACTTTCAATAAACATAATTTTTTAGATAATAATCTCATGCCGAAACGACATCCGCAAAAAGGAGAAAAACATGAGGAAAAAATTATTATGTCTAAAAAAAATACTAACTGCAATAGCTATCAGTGAGAAAGGCGAAAAGTATACACCAATCTTATTTCAGCCTAATAAGCCTCAAAAGTTAAGCAATTTCAATGTCAAAAATAAATGACTTTATTATAAACAAACTTATAATTAATGAACTAATCAATGAAAACGATAAAGAAATCTACGATTATGCTTTGTCCGTTCTCTTATGTCTTGTAGCCCCATATATTTTTGTGACCTTATTAATGCCCTTCACCAAAATATACATAGAGGGATATATAATGATTGTTCCATTTACATTGCTAAGAAGATATTGCGGTGGATATCATTTCAGTGATTCAAGAGTATGTTGCATTGTATCATTCTTTTATCTTTGGTTATTCGAAATAATAGGTATAAATGTAAAACCCGATATCGCATTTACCATCATCTCTATTACTTGCCTTTGGTTACTATTACCAATCGGTATAATGAAAGGAAATAATCTCGACAAAACAGAAAGAAGAAAGCGGGCACTAGAACTTATATGCATTATCTGTGTTCTATCATTAACATCGTTTTCTTATTACCAAATGTTTACATTTACTACATGGCTCAATATAGGCATTGTTATGACATTTATTTTACAAATACCAGTACTACTATTAAAAATACGCGCAATGATTATTAAACAAAGTCATCGTTAACAATATGATGTCGTTTCGTGCATAAATTATGTCGTTTCATGCAAATAGTGTTGAATAATAATGCATATAAATATAGCCTAAAATATACCATCATAGCAGTATTTCAATGCCAAATTGGAATTGTAAAAATGCACACCCAATTGATAAACTGAAAAGGAGTCAACAATGAAAAAATTAATTTTTGCCGCATTACTTATTATTTTTATTACTTTCACCGAAACAGCCAGTGCTAATGCATGTCCTTACACACCAGAGTGTATGGCAACTTCAAAGACCATAGCATGTGGCACAAGATATGGCGAGTTTTATCACACACATGATTATACCGCAGCAAACGGATATGTGTATTCGTGTGGAATTACAAATGAGAGAGCTCAGCATTCCATATTTTGTTCAGGTTGTCATGCAAGCTACGGAACTCAATTACGTACTTGCAACGAAAGACATTCCACTTGCGGCCATTCAAGATATAATTTGTGTCAGTATCAATGACAGTGTAACATAGGGAGAAAATAATATGCGCAGAATACCAATTAACAGACTTAAGAAATATATATTGTTTGCAGTTCTTGTAATAACGATTTTTTGTGGGTGTGGAAAATCCAAGGATATCATTGTTCAAACTGCCACCAATCCCATGGAGGTAGTTGACCTTTTGTCTGTTAATTGGAAGGCTGCGCCTAAAGAAGCCTCAGAAGTTCCCGGTTGGGAAGTAACAAAATATGTTCCGAATGTTGCCATGCCAGCAAACGAACAAAGTTCCCTTTGGATGGACAGAGTGATTGTTGATAACGATAAAATGTATTCTCTTCTTCTTAATGAAATAGAGACCTCTGAGGGCTATGGTTGCGAGTATGAGCTGAAATATGTGGATCTAAAAGATATGTCCATAGTCTCAATGTGGAGTAATTTATCCGCCATGGACTTCGGAACTTTTATGGACACTGAATATGTGAAAAGTTTAGATGATGGAATACTAACAGGACGGGTCCAGATAAGTTCGTTTGATGTAAGAAATGACCTTTTTGTAATGCTTGTTTGCACTTGTGATGATGACGGAAATCTGGAACATGTATACCGGGTTTCATTTCAGGAAAACGGAAAAGTAAATGATCTGTCAGACTACATACAGTATTTCACCGGTGGAAATCTTAAAAGCGGTTTTCGCCTTCCTGAAATAATTTCCGGTCCCGACGAATCATTTTTACTAGTTGATACAAACAATGACCTGATTTTGTTAACAGATAAAAGCAGTAACAAAAAGTTTACCGTTGATTTTGACATAAATGTTCATTGCATCGGTAAAAATCCTAATGGTATACCGATCTTACTAACCGACCATGGAAAAGAGCAGGTAGAGTTTTTTTATATAGATCAGACAGGAAAACATGTTCTGTTTGAGGGAAAGATGGCAATCGGAGTATGCTCCCTTGATAACTACGGTAATTTGCTGATGCTAAACGGCAGTACACTCTTCTCGTGGAACATAGCCTCCGGAAAGATGTCGAGTCTTTACGTATTCTCCGGATTAAGTGCCTTCAGTTGCATGGGCATAGCGCAAAGTACATCAGGGAAAATATCTGCATACTTCATAGAAAACTTCGATACATTTTTATATCAGCTGGATAATGATGCTCATCTTGAAAGAAAAGAATTAATACTTCTTCAAGACTTATATTATCCATACTTGGAATACTGCGCAGCGGATTATTCAAGGACACATCCCGGTGTCACTATAAAATTGGAGCAGCTTGAATCTAATGACGACTTTAGTAAGAATCTTCTTTTGGGAAAAATAAAAAAAGGCGAGGGACCGGACCTTATCTACACCGACAGGAAACAGCTTGTTAATCTGCAGGCGGCTGGCGCAATCTGCCCTCTGGACAAGATAGTGTCTTCCGACACATTGGATAACATCTTTAACGGAGTGCTTGATTTTGGCAGAATACAGTCCGAACTATATGCACTTCCAACAGAGGCCTCACCTAGAATGCTGATGGTAAATAAAAATAATTGGGATAGCAATTCATGGACACAGGAAGATATCATTCAGGTGTTTACTGAATGGAAGAGGAACACAACCGGAACTCACTTCGTAAGTCTAGGCTTCAATCTTAGTCCTCATAAGTTGTTCAGCATACTTTTTTCTACTGAAATAGAGCATAGTGAGTATGTTGACCTTAAAAACTTGACCTGCTCATTTCAAACCCCGGCATTTTATGACCTGCTTGATTTTTGTAAGACATATGCCGACAAAGAATTAGGGAACCTATACAGTACAGATGAGTGCCTCTCTCAGGTATTAAAAGAAGATGCCTTCTCTTACTTATTTAGCGGTGGCTTAGTAGATTATTCCAGTGCACGAAGCCGGCTGGGTGATGAATATCATACTGTAGGTTTTCCCTCTGTTGATGGTTTGGAATGCACTATTGAGTGTTATCGCGGTATAGCCATAAATTCTTTATCTGATAACATAGATATTGCCGCTGACTTTTTACAATATGTTGTAAGTGACGAATATCAGAGCAAATATACCACTTCATGGATAAGAAAAGATACCCTCAAAAATCGTGTTAAAAACGGTTGGGAAGTTTATCATCATGATAAAGATGACAACAGTCCTGTATTTATGGTGGACAAACATGCATATGTACTTTTGGTTGGCAGAGAAGACGGCGCCTCATATGTGGATGAATACATAGAGATTATGGAAAAGGGTGTCCCCGAATCTATAGAATATGAGATACAGGACATCTTGTTAGAAGAAACTGCTCCATTTTTTGAAGATGCAAAAACCGCTGCCGATGTGGCTGCAATCATACAGAGCAGAGTACAGATTCTGCTTGATGAAAGAAAATGATATGCAGCAAAAGCAAAGCACAATAAAGAAGGCTGTGTAAAACGATAGAAAATAGCGAGACGTAATTAGAAAAAAATCTAAGGCAGGCGCCCAAAATTTCAAGTTCCTGCAAAACTAGTCGTAATTTGGCGCCATCAAAGCCCAACGCAAACGCCTAAAATCCCCAGATTCGGCAATCTTAGGCGTAATCAGGCGCAAACTAAGCCTGAAGAAGGCGCCCAAAATCTCCGGATTCGACAATCTTAGTCGTAATCAGGTGTCAACTAAGCCTGAAGAAGGCGCCCAAAATCCCAGGATTCGGCAATCTTAGGCGTAATCAGGCGCCATCAAATGAGGTCCACGGGACCTCGACACTGTAGGGACTAAACTGCGCAGAAAATTGCCCTATCATCAACTGTAGTTGGCCCGCTTAACACAAAAAGTGAGACTGCGAATAACACAGTCTGCAAAATAAAGAAGGGGCTATGAAAAAACGTTACTCTGAGGACGGAGTTCACTGTCGAGAACTCCCCGACAGAAGCCACGTCCCCAAGGCAATCAAATGTTTTTTCATAGCCCCCTATTTTATGGCTATATGAGTTAATCCCAGTCTTCGAAGTACTTCTCGTAATCGAAGTTTCTGTAGTAGTTTCTCTCCTCTTCGCAGTACTCAAGGTAATTATCCTTGGTAAGAAGGTCGTGTCCTTCCTTCATCCATTCAAGGATCATTGAATTTACCTTTTCGCTGTGATGTGCCACGTCTCTGTAAAGATCCGGATT
The DNA here is from genome assembly GCA_045598365.1 of Lachnospiraceae bacterium. Classification (GTDB taxonomy): domain Bacteria; phylum Bacillota; class Clostridia; order Lachnospirales; family Lachnospiraceae; genus UBA1258. The sequence goes on along the minus strand of JAZLLV010000027.1, from coordinate 50,407 downwards.
CTCTATAACATCATGCTCTAAGAAAAAGGAAAACAGATGGATGTTTTCATAGGACAGAAGTTTTTCTATTATGTATTTTTCCGCCTCAAATTGTTTCTCAAGCTTGCCTTCAAGCTTGTAAAAATCAATATAGGCAATACTGTAGGGTGTGAAATAATAGTAGAACTCTATGCCCGGGTTTTCTTTGGCCAGTCTGATTACGTTTTCATCAATATTTGCATCAATAATTGCAAATTCTTCTTCCGTCACATGGGCCTGGGCTTCCGCTCTTACCACAGTATTTCGCGCATATTGCGCATCCACAGCGGTTTTTCCAAAGGCATAATAATTCTCCCAGTTTGAATAAGCATCAAAATCCATATTTATGGAACCGCTTGAGTCCTTACCAATAACGTTTTGAAGAGCCACCATGGTGGCATCAATGTTAAATAAATAGTTTACATCATTAAGAATCTTGTCATCGTAAAGATATTCGGGATATTCGTCATAATCTCTGGCATCAACCGTATTGAAAAGTCTGTTGTAATCAAGGCCTCTCACAATCATCTTAATATTACTGTTGTGCTTAATTGCGGCCTCTAAAAGCTCATTTACCTCCCTGAAGCTTCCGCCGGAAAAGGGAACCTTTATGGCACTTACCTTAAATAAGGCATTTAGTTCCGAGGGCTTGAAGTTTTCGGTCATGGAACTTCCCGCAATCACTGCATTGTAATCAAAATTCTTTACAATACCGTCATTTATGAATCTTTGGTCCTCAAGGATATAATTTATCCCCTTTATGGGCTTGTGGTAGTGGAAATACGGATCCACGTAGGCATTAAAAGCCCCAAGGGTCAAAAGTATTACGAATACGGCTCCCAAGACAAAGGAAAGCCATCTTTTAGCTTCTTTATCCATCATGACCCCTCCTAAAAGTTAAAGTATAAGAATTCCTGAACCTTGTTAAGTGAGCAGATGCTCCAGACAAGAAGTACAATAATCACAGCTGCGTTCTTAAAGTTTGGCTTAAATTCCTTAGCCTTTTCGATGGCATTCTTTCCGGCCACCATAAGCCAGAAGGACACAAGAAAATATGCTGACATAATGAATCTTGGCCAGTATCTTTCTATACGAAGCATGCTTGCAAGCTTTGCAACTTCCTTAAATCTGAAGGTGTCCGAAATAACCGTGTCAAAGCCTGAGAAGTTAAAGGAAAAGAAATTCCTGATTACAATCAGAGCGTCGTTTATTGACGGAGCTCTGAAGAATACCCATGCAACATTTACAAACAGGAAGGTAATAATCCAGTTAACGGCGGGATGAAGGTTCTTAAAGAACTTGTTGAAAATTCTTGTAATCACCATGAATACACCGTGCATGGCACCCCAGATTACAAACTTCCAGTCCGCTCCGTGCCACATACCGCTGACCACAAAAACCACCATGATGTTAAAGCAGGTGCGGACCATTCCCTTTCTGCTGCCGCCTAAGGGGAAATATATGTATTTTCTAAAAAATCTTGTAAGAGTTATATGCCAGCGTTCCCAGAACTCCGTGATTGCAAGTGCCTTGTAGGGCGAATTAAAGTTGATGGGTATGTCAATGTTAAGCATCTTGCCGATACCCACAGCCATGTCACAGTAGCCGCTGAAATCAAAATATATCTGAATGGTATATGCAAGCATACAGATTGCTGCAGATACCGTATTCATCTTATTGATGGTTGCATAGCAGTAGCTTACCGCATCGCTGAAACGGTTCGCTATAAGCACCTTTTTAGCAAGACCAAGAGAAAAAATGTAGAAGCCCCTGGTAAGATTTTCGATATTAAGAACCTTCTTGCTCTGATCTTTAAACTGGGGAAGCATTTCATCGTGGGTTACAATAGGTCCCGCTATGAGCTGGGGGAAAAATGATACAAAGCAGGCATAATCAATAAAGTCCACGCTTTCTATTTCTTTGTGATAAGTATCCACGATAAAAGAAATCTGCTGGAAAGTAAAAAAGCTTATACCAAGAGGAAGCGCTATATGCAAAAGATTAAAGTCTGTTCCGAAAACGCTGTTCATATTGGATATAAAGAAATCCATGTACTTAAAGTACACAAGAAGGCCTATGTTAATAAGCACAAAAAGAACCATTACACCCTTGGAGGTCTTTTCTTTTTTCCCCTTTTGAAGAGAAAGAATCGCTCTACAGCCTGTGTAATTTGCAAGAATACTGAATATAATAACCGCAAGATAGTAGATATTGTTATAGCCGTAGAACCATAGTGACATTCCAAGTAAGTACACCATGGCGGCCCTTTTCATTCCAAATCGGTTCAAAGAAAAATATCCGATAAGGCACAGAGGTAAAAATAAAAGAATAAATATATAAGAATTAAAAAGCATAACTCTCCCCTACCCAAATATCCAAGTACCTATATGATACTCTATTATAGCAGAAAAACAAAGCGGTAGTATTGCCGCTCTTTCCTCTTAATATGTTTAATGCTCGTCCTCTCTTAAGAATACGGTTTTTTCGGAAAATGCTGCGTTACACTCCGCAATTTCTTTCTTTCCGTCAATATAGTCTCTGTATATTTCCCAAATATCAAGGTCGTTGTCATCAAAGGTTTCGTCAACAGGCTGCCAGGAGCGAATAAGCTCTATTCTTTCAGCCTTTGTGGTTGCTTTGATACTGTAATCCTTTTCCATGGTGATTCCTCTTTTCTTTTGGCCGGCGCGGCGGGCCCGTGGCTCGTGGCGCATTGCGCCACCGCCGTAAACTCAGCCGCGCCGGACTAATATTCAATATTCAAAATGTCTGAAAGTTCCTTAACGATATAGGTCTCTGCCCCGTTTGACTCGCAGGGACTTCCCTCGGGCATATAAAGGATGCCCTTTATGCCTGCTGCCCTTGCACATTCCATGTCTATAATTCTGTCGCCTACATAGAAGGTATTTTCTTTGTCCAAATCGTACTTGTTGATTAAATATATTAAAGCATCCGGCTCCGGTTTTCTCGGAAAACCGCTTTTGCTTGTGAGAATTTCCTTAAAGCAGTCAAATAACTCAAGATTCTTAAGAACAGGTTCCGTGGACCTGCCCCTGTGGGTAAACACATAATTGTCTGCACCCCTGCCGGCAAGAGCAGTAAGCACCTTTTTTCCGTCCTTTATGGCCTTAATCTCCAACGTTTTCGTATCGCTGATTTCCGAATATCTGGTCTTTATTGCCTCGTAGGGAATACCTCTTTTTTCTTCAAGTTCATGAATCAGGGACTTAACTGAAAACTTTATTGCATGCTCATGGCAAAGCTCTCTGTCAAGCTCCACACCAAACTCTTTGTAGGTTTCATATAGACTTGAAATTATTACTTCATAGGAATCAAGAAGCGTTCCGTCAAGATCCCATATATATGCATGCTTTTTATCCATTATAATGCCTCTTTTAGACTACTCTTCTGTAATCTCTATTACATATTCTCTTATGAAATCTTCCTGCGGCGCAACCTCGTTTCCGTATTCTCTGTCCTGTAACTCTCCGTCAAAAGAAAATCTGTCGCATCTTCCGTACCAGGGTTCTATGCAAACAAAGGGTGCATTCTTTCCGACAGGCGACCAGATTCCAAGCATAGGCGCATCAAAGCTTATATTAAGATAAGCCTTACCGTCTTTATCAAGCAAAGAAATACGCTTTAACTCATCCGACTCCATAATAAGAGCGTCTTCCTCAAAAAGCCCCTCGGTTATTTTAAGTACGCCCTTATCAAGCTTTATTTCCTTGGATTTATCTCCCAAAACGCCCTTATCGCTCAGTATATCACACTTAACCGCTTTAATGTCTTTATTAAAATCTATTGCAGCGCCAATCTTTGGATCAACCTCATATCCTGTCTTGCCGTTTTCTTTTTCCTTCACAAAATCTTCGGCGCTGATTCCACAGTAGAACGCAGGATGGGCTCCGATGGAAAAATACATTTTTTCTTTGCCCGTATTCTTCACATCCCACATGACATGAACCCTGCTGCCTTCAATCTTGTAGCCGATTCTAAGGCAAAAATCAAAGGGATATCTTACCTTCCAGAATTCATCCGATTCTAATTCAAACCACAAAGTGTCCTCTGTCTTTTCCACCATGGTAAAATCACAGTCTCTTGCATAGCCGTGCTGGGGAACATTGGAATACACCCTTCCCGCATATCTATAGCTTTAATCTCTTAACTTACCGACAAAAGGAAAAAGAACCGGAGAAATCCTGTTCCAAAAGGCTCCGTCTCCGCACCACAGATACTCTCTGCCATCCGAAAGCCTCTTTAAGCCTTTAAGCTCCGCTCCATGCTCCGCCACCGTAACCGATATTATTCCATTATCTATGCTGTGATCTGCCATTTTTTCTCCTAACCTTATACACTTATTTTTTTGCCCGTATCACGTTTGTCAAAATCTTATTTTTCGAATTATTATACCAAAAAATAACGTGAATATAAAAGCACGAAAAAGCATAATCAATCCATAAACATCTGCTTAATTTATCAGTCAAACCATGTTTCGATTGTCTCAATTATTTCATCAGTCCCCAACGGATTAGTTGATGTTTCTTCAGTTATAATAAGATTCTTGCCTGTCACAACTCCTTCTTTAGCCATCTGTTTAACTCTTTGTACCGCATGCCTTGCATATTCTCTATCGTCCATCATTCCCCGATGCTCCCAATAATAAACTTTTCTTTTTTTCACATTCAGGACGGTAAAGTCCGGATATATTATTCTTCCACCCGCAAGCACCAGAGGACACTCATATTTGTACGGAATTCCATGCTTGTTCAATTCATTCGCAATATTAAGTTCAGATTTTGATCTTACCCTCTCATTTCTGTCAGTTAAGAAAAAAGGCGCGCGCTCATCAATCTCTTTCCCTTTATATGCTAAAGACATCCATTCTTCAGCATATTCTTCGTCGGAAATGTCTATTGGCATAATCTGCTTTTTTATATCAGGATGTTCATTTGAATAGATTGTCCTTGTCATTTTCGCAACATCTTTTGTATTTTGTAACAGAGCGTCTAAACGGGTCTTCTCCATGCATAAAATCCTGTACATTTTTTCATCGTACTTTTTTTGCAAAAAAAGTTTTATTACTTTCTGGTTATGTTTAGAGATATACTTGCCGCTTTTCTCTTTTCCGCCTTCTCTAAGATAGTACTGAACTCCTCCATTAGCTTTTATGGTATGAATTTTCCCCGGCGGGTACTTCTCGAGCCTCTTAGATAGCTCGTCACAGTATTTTATCAGCTCAGTTCTTCGTCTTGCTGCCTCTTCATACAAAGTCGTCACTTTTAGATACTTATTTTCCATTATTCTCCTCCTTTTGTTTGGTGATTTGTATGTGAACACATCGATTTTTAAGATTTTCGAGATTTCCGATGTATGATTTACCTGTTTCCGCTTGTTTAGTACATCGATTTTAAGCATTTTGGGATTTTCCGATGTATGATTTACCTATTTCCGCTTGTTTAGTACATCGATTTTGATTGTTTTGGGATTTTCCGATGTACTTCACTCGCCTCCACGGCCATACTGTACATCGATTTTGATTGTTTTGGATGTTTCCGATGTACCCGCAAAAGAATCGGGCAAAAAATCATCGTGAAACAAAGAATATATTGTTTTGACATTATATAACAGCAGCCGGATCAATTGCAACCAAATTTCTGCTGTCTGAGGCTGCCTGGGGCTGCCCGGGAAGTCCACCGGGCAAAAGGGGCTGTGAAAAAACGCTGCTCCGGAGACGGGTTTTACTGTCGAGAACCACTCGACAGAAGCCATGTCCCTAAGGCAAGCAATTGTTTTTTCACAGCCCCTAAACTATCATATGTCTGATTTCTGATGCATTATAGCTTTCATTTTGTACATTCTGTCGTCCGCAAGTTTGATGATCATATCCTGCTTTGTATTAGGCTGTTCATCACTGTATGCAATACCCCATGCGGCTTCCAAAAAGAACTGATGCTCCTGGGAATTAAAGGCCTTCAATTCGCTCTCATAACGTTCCAGAGCATTTTCCGCAACCTCTCTGTCGCATTTTTTATAAAGAATATAGAACTCATCACCACCAACTCGAGCCACAATGGCTGCATCCATAAATGCATTCGTAAGTGTATTTGCAAAGCTTATAAGCATTGCATCGCCACACTGATGGCCGAAGGTATCATTATTCGTTTTAAGATAATTCAGGTCAAAGTCGATTACTGTATAGCCTGCCTCCTCTTTTTCCGCCTCACCCAGTACCTGCATGAATTTTGCCCGGTTGGAAAGGCCTGTTAACTGATCGCTGTAGGCAAGATTTAATAGTGTTGCCTGCTCGATTCGATAGGACATGCTTCTGTACACACGCAATCCGTAACTGAAAAGCATGCTAAGTATAAAGAAAATACTTCCCCAGCTTGAGATGCCCACGGCTCCACCGATGGTTGCATCAATGTATTTGGCAGCGTTGAATACTGCTATGTCTATGCCAAAGCAGATTGCCAGAGCAACAATTCCCAAAAGGATAACTCTTTCCTCATGTTTTTTGGTTCTTGCCTGAATATAAATACTTGTTACCGTAAAAAACAGAATCGCTGCCGCATCCACTAAATGAAAGCCAATGAGAAGATTAGGGAAATGGCAGATTTCCATCTGATGAAGAATAAGGCTCACCACCGCAAGAAAAGCGTCGGCATACATGATTATTTTCATGGGAATTATAAGCCATTTTTCCTTAACATCCTTTCTAAGCGCAATCATAAACAGAAGGATAGGTATGGGAGCGAGATAGAGCGAATAATACTCTAACCACATATTCACTATTCTGTTGGAGGACAAAATCTGAATGACTCCTTTGTTGCAAAGAAGCCACAGACCCACCGCCATGGAAAAAATGCCTGTGTAAACAAGCATAATGGAATCGTTTGTAACAAACAAAAGAAGCAGTGATACCACCGCAAGGCACAATCCGAATACCACAAGGAACAGACCGATGCAAAGGAATGGCGCCTTAGCGCTTATGAAGTAAAGATAGTACTCCTTGGCCTCGCACATAATCGGAGATTCAATGCTTGACTGGGCATTAAACTCATTAAAATAAATCTTAAGCGTAAGTTCTTTTCCGTAAACATCCCTCGGAAGTGCCACACAGTTGTAGCCGGAGCCAATCATTTTCCTTGCCTTAAGTTCATCCATACTGTAGCTTAGAATCATGGAATCATCCACAAACAGCTCGTAGGCTGCATGGTACAAAAGAAAACTTAATACAGGGCTTTCATAACCGCCATCCGGGACAATGGTACTTAAGGTTACGATATCCCCCCTGTTAACAGGTTCAAACTGCATGGTATCAAGATTGACATCCTCATATAAGGTATCATTAATCTGCATAGTCCAGTGTTCTGAAAGCTTGTAAGAATTTTCATAGGGAACACGATTATTTATAAGGTTCAAAAGCATACAGGAAAGGATGATTGTGACCGAAGAGGCGAACACAATCAGCATTGCTCTTACACTGCTCTTTTTCATTCTTTTCTCCATTCGTTAACGAAATCTACCCGGTAGGCATATACTCACGGAGTTAGTATACACTCAAAACATTTATTGTTAATTAAAAACCTCCTGACATTATATCAGGAGGTAACTTTTATAAATCAATATCAACTTCCACAGGACAGTGGTCAGAGCCATACACATCCGTATGAATTTTTGCATCCGTAAGTTTATCTTTTAAATCATTTGAAGCAAGGAAATAGTCAATACGCCATCCTGTATTCTTCTCTCTTGCCTTAAAGCGGTAGGACCACCAGGAATATACATCCTTTGTATCAGGGTAAAAATGCCTGAAGGTATCGAAAAAGCCTGCATCAAGAAGTTCTGTCATCTTGCCTCTCTCCTCATCGGTAAAGCCTGCATTTCTTCTGTTGGTCTTTGGATTCTTTAAGTCTATTTCCTTATGGGCCACATTCATATCACCACACACAATAACGGACTTTGAACCGGCCAGCTTCGTAAGGTAAGCTCTGAAGGCATCCTCCCAGGTCATTCTGTAGGAAAGGCGAGCCAGTTCATCCTGAGAATTGGGTGTATAAACGGTTACAAGGTAAAAAGAATCATACTCAAGGGTAATAACTCTTCCCTCGTGATCATGCTCCTCAATTCCTATTCCGAAGGTTACGGCCAAGGGCTCCTTTCTTGCAAAAATTGCAGTTCCCGAATAACCCTTCTTTTCAGCATAATTCCAAAAGGAAACATATCCGTCCTTCTTAAAATCAAGCTGTCCCTCGGAAAGCTTGATTTCCTGAAGGCACAAAAAATCAGTATCCACACTGTCAAAAAATTCTTCAAAGCCCTTACCAAGGCAGGCTCTTAAGCCGTTAACATTCCAGGAAACAAATCTCATAGGCACCTCTTAAATAATCAGTTTGCATTTTTTGCAATTCTTATAAGCAGTCTTGATGTATCATTTCTGTATTCTTCGTATTCCGGTCTTCTCTGAAGCTGTCTTTTCTCCATAAGGGGAATTGATACAATATTAAAAAGAACGGCAACACTTAAAAAGCCTGCACCATAGGTCCAGTGCTCCGGCGAATATGGAATCATTGTAACAAACACCCCGAGCCAGAAGGTAATTTCCCCAAGGTAATTAGGATGTCTTGAGTACTTCCAAAGCCCCGTTCTGCATACCTTTCCGGCATGTTCTCCCTCTAAAAACCGGTGCATATGTCTGTCCGCAAAAAACTCAAGTAATATTCCCGCGCCCATAACAAGTATACCGGGAATTGAAAGAAGGCCGATTTTTCCCTCTGCTATTACAAACATGGGCAGCATTCCAGCAAATACCACCAGTGTGGGCATGTAATGTATTCCAAAGAAATTGACTATGGGCCAGAAAATCTTAGGTGTCTCATCTCTGAATTTTCTGTATCTCCAGTCTTCGTAGGAAAAGTCCGTAAAAACTGAAACCCAGTTAAGAGTAAGCCTTATGGACCATATATTGAACACCACCAGAAACAGAAGCTGCATGATTCCGCCGGCTTTGCTCTCAGCAAAAAGCCACAGGGACATTATCATGGGTGTTAATGACCAGTATGCATCGTAAACGCTTGAATTTTTGAAAAGAACCGAAAAAACAAAGGTTACAATTGTAGCCACCGTATCAAAGATGAACAGCTTAAGCATAATATTTTCTTCGCTTTTACAGCACAAATAGCCGATTATAAAAGCAAGTATATATATAAGTGAAATAATAAGAAGGTCTCTGTTTTTTTTCATTTTTAACTCCATTTACCCTGTGGACCGGGTGCACTAATCCTCTTCATCGGAATCTAATCCATACCTGTAGAGTTCATTTAGCTTACCCTGATAATACTCCATTTCCTTTTTCTGTCTGATTCGGTCCCTGTCACTTAATATGGCTAACATTTCATCAACAATGTCCGTATCATTAAGAACAGGCACCTGTCTTAGATATCCAAGCATTCTTCCGGCAGTCCAGGAGGTATTAAGCTGCATTGCAATAAGACCACAGAAATTTCTGTCATAGCCGCGCCTTGCAAGTTCGCTGTAAAGTTTTTTACTTTCCTCTGATAAGTCCGCCATAATTGTCCCCAATCTCAAACCAGCAAACCCATTATACCCTATTATCTTTTTAAAAACAGTACTAAAAAGAAAAAAGCCTTCCGCACAGTCCGGAAGGCCTTAACCTTTATTGTAAAACTATTGTACCGATACAGATCCGGCAGTGATGCAGCGACCGGATTTGCGGTCAAAAAGAAGAATATCCTTTGAAGCAATATCCAACTTTTTAACATCGTTAATCTGGTACAGGGTATTACCGAAATCAACCGCGGTAAGGAGGAAATTTCCTATGGCAATCTTAATGGTTGATTCCATACCTGTGGGCATCGCGCCGTAAATAATGCCGTCTAACGCACCATTCTCTCTTATCTTTAAGCACTCGGGACGAATGCCAAGTACAAAGTCTTCATTTGTTATAACAGGAGCTTCCTTTACAAGGTAGTCATCCTCATTAACAAGGCTGATATTATACTTAAATACCTCATCCTTGTTACCCTTTTCAACAGCTTTCTTGTCAGCCTTTACAGCCTCTAAAGCCTTTCTTTCCTCTTCTTCTCTCTTACTTCTTTCATCGAACCATTCCTTCATGGAAACAGGTTCATTTGGAGTGAAGGTAATCTTCTTTCCGTCAAAGATTTCAAGAGCGAAGCTACCGTCTTCCTTCTGTGAGCCCTTTGCCTCCACAAAGTTAATTGAAGGGTTACCTACAAAGTCTGCAACAAAAAGGTTATTGGGTCTGTTGTATACATCAAGGGGAGCATCATACTGCTGAAGCACACCGTTGTTGATAAGACAGATTTTTGTGGCAAGTGTCATTGCTTCCATCTGATCATGAGTTACATATACGAAGGTGCTTCCGGTTTCAAGATGGAGTCTCTGGAGCTCATATCTCATTTCAAGTCTTAACTTTGCATCAAGGTTTGAAAGGGGCTCATCCATAAAAAGAACCTGAGGCTCGGGAGCAAGAGTTCTTGCAATGGCAACACGCTGCTGCTGACCGCCTGAAAGCTCTGCGGGATATCTGTCCATAAACATACCAATCTTTACGATTCTTGATACACGTCTTACGGAAAGATCCACTTCTTCTTTGGTAAGCTTTCTTACCTTTGTTACCACATTACCGTCCTTAACCACCTCAAAATTCTCGTTTAAGGTTTCACCCTTTTCGCTGTGGGCTTTGATAATTCCTTCAAGAGTCTTTTCAAGAGCTGCTTTCTTTTCCTCGCAGGCCTTTTCGCTGTCGAGCTTATAGCCGTAAAGAATCTTTGCTGTATACATTGAAACAGTAAAGGCATCAATGAACTTAAGATATAACTTGTTTTCATCAACCTTGCCCTTTTTGTCCTTGCTTTCCTCAATCAGCTTGAAGATTTCCTTAGGATTGCTTAAAGCATCGATTAAAGACTTCGTTCTTGCTGCTTCAAAGTCCTTAACCGGCAGTTCTTCTTTTATGTTGTTAAGTCCGAAAGCAATATTCTGATATACGGTCATGTTGGGCCAGAGAGCATAGTTCTGGAAAAGGAAGCCCACCTTTCTTTTGTTGGGAGGAATGTTGATTCCCGCATCAAAGTCAAATACAACTCTGTCTCCAATCTTTATCTGACCGCTTGTGGGTGTTTCAAGACCTGCTATCATACGAAGCGTTGTGGTCTTACCGCAGCCTGAAGGGCCCAAAAGTGTAATAAATGCATTGTCCTCTATATCAAGGTTCAGATTGTCAACTGCATAGAAATTCTTCCAGCGTTTTGTAATATTTGTAAGTTTAATTTCCGGCACGATTATTTACCTCCAAGTCCTTCATCCAAGCTTGCACCTGTAAGCTTGTTTACCAATGTGTTAAATACAAGAATCAAAAGAATAAGTATAAGGTTTATGGCACTGGAGAATGCATAAAGTCCCATTTCGTCAAAGTAGTCAAGTGTTGTTGAAAGAATGAAGCCCTGAGTACAAAGCAGTAAGAAAAGTGACAATTCTCTTAAGCAGGTCATAAAGGGAAGCATAAATCCGTTAATAATCGAGGACTTCTGGATAGGAATTATGATTCTGAACATTCGTCTGAACCAGGGTGTATCCTGAATTATTGCTGCTTCCTCAATTTCTCCCGAAAGCTGTAGCATGGAGTTTAGGGCACTTCTGCTGGCAAAGGGTATGTATTTAATGGTACCTGCAATGATAAGCAGTAAGTATGTGTTAAAGAGGTTAATCTTTTCATTTGAGAAAAGTACGAAGAAGGCGGCACCTACTGCCAGTGAAGGCATAAGGTAAGGTAAGAATGCCATGTTGTTAACGTAATTGGCCCACTTGCTTCTTCTGTTCTTTGATACCGCATAGCCGATAAGAGTTCCCACGGAGCCTGCAATGAAAGCACATGCAAATGCCACAAGAAGTGTACCCTTAAGGGCTTTTCGAATCATGTCATTAAAGAGAATACCTGCCTGACCGTAAAGGGCGCCTGCATCGTTTCCTCTTGTAATCCACCACTTGGTGGTAAGGTTCTTTACATTTCCGGTGTATAAGAAGCTGTAGTCACCGGGGTTAGGTAAGAAGGTTTCAAATGCAAAGGAAACAATGGGGAAGATTGATGTAAAGAAGGTAATTAAAATAAGTATTACCGCAATTGCATACTTTCCTACTTTTCCTAAGTTGATCTTACTTATCTGACCTGATTTACCGGTTACGGTTGTATATGATTTACGGCTCTTAAGACTCATCTGGTTAAGTCCAAGAATCATGATACCGAATATCATCATGATGATTGCAAGAATACTTGCCTCGCCGGTGTATTTCGAGTTAAGTGATACATACTTTGTTGAAAGAGTGGTAAGTCCCAAATAGTGAGGAACGGGATAACTTCCCATGGCGCTTCCGAATACTAAAAGGATTGTGGAGAGTATTGCCGGTTTAACCATCGGAAGAGTGACTCTTGTCATTATCTTCCACTTGGGAGTATCAAGAATGGTTGCTGCCTCTTCAAGGTTTGCATCCATGTTTCTGAAGATACCACCGATCATAATATATGCGAAGGGAGTATAGTGAAGTCCCAAAACCAATGCACTGGGAATCAGACCTTTACACCACCATATGGGTGCTTCAAAGCCAAACAATGTGGCTAAAAGACCGTTGGAGTTACCGGTTACGGCATTGGAGTTAAATAAGTTCTGCCATACAACAGCCAGTGTCCACTGGGGCATGATGTAAGGGAAAATAAAAATTGAGCTTAAATATTTTTTGAATTTAAGGTTTGTTCTTGTGATTAAGAAAGCGAACACACCACCGAAAAGAATAGCGATGACGCAGGTTAAAACTGCGAGATATACAGTATTGAGAAGGGGTGTCCACAGATTGTTTTTCACCAGCTTACTGGTAAAAAGATCAGTATAGTTTACAATGGAATATCCTGTTGCTTTGCCAGTAAGGTATGCGTCTATAGTACCGGGATGAATCTTAAAGGTATCCTTTACTATGGCCACAATGGGTGCAATCGTTGTAAAAGTTAAAACGATACCGAACAATAACAGGATTACATTCTGGGGTTTCATAAAGAAGGTCTTTATTTTATTGCTAAGGACAGCTGCCTTTTTGGTTTCTCCCATAACATTCTCCTTAAAAAATGCTTCAAAGGCGGCTCACCGCCTTTGAAGCTTAGTCATTAATTCCTTAGTTTGCAGAATACTTTGAAAGCATTTCTACCCAGCTACCAACTGTGAATGAAACAGATGCGCAGTACTCGGGATCTTCAAGTACAAGTTCGCCTGTTGTTGTCCACCAGTCATAACCTCTGTCGTTCTTACATTCGTAAACGGTGTTGCCTGCTTCGTCGCAACCACCCTTTGAGTGGTGATATGTGTTTTCGATTGCAGCTGCAACTTCAGGGTTAGATGAGTAACCACCCATATCCTTACCCCAAGCCTTGAAGCCGTCTTCTGTACATGTCATGTATGCGATGAATGCACATGCTGTCCAGGGAAGAGGAGAATTCTCTGTTACAAATAAGTAGTGGCAGTAACCGAATCCGCCGATACCCTTGTAGCCGTCCTGGTAAGCAGCAACCTTAACATTGTTAACTGAAACTGAATCTGATTCTTCTACAGAACGAAGCTTTGAGTAAACAAGTAAGCCGGCCTGATCTGTTGCTGAGTTTGTTACAAGTATGTTACAAATAGGACCATCATCTGTCTGTGCGTTATAGCTTTCAACCCAAAGCTTAATCCATGCAAGTGCGTACTTTCCGTCAGCGCCAAGACCAAGGTCTGAAGCCTCTGAAGCCATTGCATCAATGGTGGGCTTGAAGTATGCCTGTGAGTTTGCATCCAGTGCTTCGAATGCACTCTTTAACATAGCTGCATACTTGTCCTGAGTAAGCATGTAAAGGAAGTTCTTACCAACGATTTCTGAATCGATATCCATGAATAATGCGTGAACATCAGGTCCTACGAAATCCCAGCAGTTGTTGTAGGTCTTGCTGCCTGTGCAGTTGTACTCAAAAATCTTATTGAGTGTCTGAAGAGGTAAGAAGCCTGTATAAGCGTCTGCTGTTGTGTTGTTAGCCTTAGCCCAGTCAAGGGGAATGAAGGTATCAAGAATACCGGTCTGAACCATCTTGGACTGAATCTGGTTACCATCCTGAATAAGGGTCATTGCAAATGTACCTGTACCCTTAAGAGAGTCAGCGGTAAGCTGTTCAAAAATCTTGTTGTTCTTGGGCTGCTGCCATTCAAATTCCATTGAATATGAAGGGTCAATTGACTGTAAGTATTCAATGAATAAAGGAAGCGCTGACTTACCACGGCTTGAGTTACCTACACCGTAGAAGGTTGCTCCGTTGGATTCTTCGATAGCTTTCTTGGCAAGTTCTTCAAGAGTCATGCCTTCGGCTTCTTTAATAATCTTCTGTGTTGCTGTAAGTTTTGTTTCGTCTGTGGGCTTTCCGTTGTTGGTGTTCTGAGCAGGTGCCTGAACGCCGGGGGTGTCAGGTGTGCCGGCTGTACCCTGATCGGGAGCCTTAGAACCGCAGCCGGTTAATGAACCTACAAGCATTGCACCTGCAAGAATAACCGCTAAAAATTTCTTTTTCATTTTTTATCCTCCTAAGTAAAATGCCTAAAAATTTAGGCTGTAAGTTAATTATATTGTTGATTTTTACAAAGAAAAACGGGACAAAACTGATATTACTTTAGAAATTCTGCGATTCTTAACAGATAATCACAACAAAATCATATAAATATATACAAAATCCACAACATTTGTTGAAAATGTTGTGGATTACTGATAAACCATTATGAATTCATGATCCTATCCTGATACTCCGAAGGATTAAGACCGGTGACTTTTTTGAAGGTTGTGGAGAAATAGGTTATGTCCTTATAACCCACCATTTCTGCCACTTCGTAGACCTTTAACCGGCAATCCGCAAGAAGCTTCATTGCCGCCTTAACACGATACCTTGTTATGTAGGCATTCACCGTATAATCGGTTTCGCTCTTAAACACATGGGACAAATGGCCCTCGCTTATGCCTATGCTGTCGGCAACAGTCTTTATGCCTATGTCATCCTTTGCATAATTAGCCGCAATATAGTTAATGGCCTCCGAGACGTATTTGCTCTTGTCTCCTTTTTTTGCAATTAACTCCTCCGCAAGCACCTCAGCATTCTGCATGTCATTTCTGTATTTTCTTTCGGAATTTATCCTGTCTCTGACCCTTACCACCGCTTCCTCAAGTTTACCGTCCTCAAAGGGTTTAAGAATGTAGTCCGCAGCCGAAAGATGTATTGCTCTTTGGGCATATGAAAACTCCGAGTAAGCCGTAAGAAAAATAATAGGCGTATTGTCACCCTTTTCCCTTAGCCTTGAAAGCATTTCAAGACCACCCATTTTAGGCATTTTTATATCGCAGATAATAAGGTCCGGGCGATACTTTTCTATGGCGGCAAGCCCCTCCTCACCGTTTGATGCTTCACCTACCACCATACAGCCAAGGGCATTCCAGTCTGTTTCAAGTACTATACCGCTTCTTACCAAAGCCTCATCATCTATCACAAGAACCTTAAGCATAAAATCAGCTCCTATTTTTTAATCGGCAGGGTTATCCTGATCACCGTGCCGCCGGTTTCTATTCTTTCAGCCTTAATACCGTAATTTTCTCCGTAATAAAGCTTAATTATTGTATCAACATTATAAAAGCCTATATGGCCCTTAAAGTTTTCTCTGTTTCTTGAATTGATTTTTTCGATTACTTCATCATCGATTCCGCAGCCGTTATCGGATACCTCAATTACAAGTTTTCCGGACTTTTCATATATGTTTACAAATATATGACCCTTGTCCTGCTCTCTTAAACCATGGATTATGGCATTTTCCACAATCGGCTGGATAATAAGCTTTGGTACAAGACAATCCTCCAGCTCCATTGGAAGTTCCACATCAAAGGTAAAGCTGCCGCCGAATCGTATCTGCTGAATCTCTGCATATTTTTCCACCAGTTCGATTTCGTCCTTAAGCTCCACAAATCTGGTCGCAGAGATACTGGTTCTTAAGATGCCTGCAAGGTCAGCTGACATTTTCGCAAGTTCCGGCACCTGATTGGCCTTGGCAACCCATTTCATGGTGTCAAGGGTGTTATAAAGAAAGTGTGGATTTAACTGAGCCTGCATCATTGCTATGTTGGAGTCATTAAGTTCCTGCTGCTGTCTTACCTGCAACTCCATGTAGTTCTGAAGTTCTCCGGTCATTCGGTCAAACTGCTTGGACAGTTCCCCAAGTTCATCCATTCTCTTACTGTTTATCTTTGTGGAAAGATCTCCGCCCCTTACGGCCTCCATGGCTTTTGTCATGGTCTTAATGGGAGCAGACATGTATCCGCTGAAAAAGGATGCAACAATACTGCAAAGAATTAAAGAGAACACTCCTATAACCATAATGACACCCCACATGGTTCTTGTAATATCCTTTGTAAGAACCGGCGCCTTTCCAAGTATGAGCGTTAAACCGGTATCAGCTATGTCCTGTAGGAAAAACTCAATATTTTCTTTTGACTTATTAGTATCTTCTGTTGCAAATCTGCGTTCTCTTACTAAGTTTGCGAGATTTTCTTCTACGCCTGTTTTGGTGCTGTACACCTCTTCATAGAAACTGTCAAGAATTGCGATACCATTGGATTCATCATATGTTTTGTACAAAACATTTTCAATGTCGGCCTTCCTTATATCCGTAACCACAAATCCCACACAGTCCTCATCAGCCATAATAGCCTTCGCTGTCTGTAGCAGTACGTCTCCTTCATCAGGTAATACTGCACGTTTTATAACAAGTTCATCGGGATGAGTATATGCAACTTTCAAAATACCCCAGTACACCGGCAGGGATTCAAGACTGATTCCCTGTTCCGTTGAAAAAACGCAGACACCATCTTTATCAAGAACATTGATTCCCGCAATGGTTCTTAATTCTTCCGTTACTGCAAAAAGACTTGTATATGCCTTATTTTTTTCCCAGCTGTCGGTACCGTATATACTTCCAACAATCTTTTTATCACTTATTATGCTGTCGGTTGTGACCTCAATTTCTTCAAAATAACCGTTTAAGGCTGCAGATACCGAAGCGACCTGTCTTGCTCCTTCTTTTTCATAGTCGTTCTTAAGTCTTGATCTGAACACATTAACAAGAAGAGTGCTTGAAATAATTTCAGGTATCAGTGCAACCAGAAGAAGGCCTATGAACATTTCTCTTTTGAAGGACTTTCTGACAGTAAGCTTTTTAAAAAAACTTTCCATATCATTCATCCTCCGAAGAATTCATCCAGAGGGACAATATTGTATTTCTTCTGTCCCTTGCATATTTTATGTCATAGTCCATTTCCACCACCGGCTCGTAACTTTCAATGTCGGTGCGGACGCTTCTTCTGTAAAGACGATCCTCCAGAAGATGCTGCACATCATCACTTATGATAAATTCCATAAACAGAGCCGCATTTGAAAAATGAGGAGCATTTTTTAGTATTGCACAGCCGTCCGGCACGGTGGAGGTGCCATCCTGAGGATATACAATTCCAATATCTGCGCCTGCTTTAATTCTTTTTAATGCTGTACTTTCAAGAGTTATACCCATGGATTTCTTACCGGAAATAACCATTTCAATAACATCACCGGAATCTTCACAGATGTCACCGGCAAGATTCTCTAAAAAGCCTTTGGTAATGTCTTCCTCCTGCTCTTTTCCAAGTACCTGAATCATCGTGGCAAGAGCTGTGTATGAGCTTCCCGACGTTACAGGATTGGCAAAAGCAATGTGTCCGTTCCATCTGGGAGCCAAAAGCTCCTTAAAGCTTCTTGGAGTTCCTGCGGATATAACCAGCTTTTCATTGTATATAAATACGATTGGAAGCTTTGAAAAAACAGTATAGGAATCATCTTCCGATGCATAACGTTTATCAAGCTTATCATACTGGCTGACCCTGTAGGGTTCGAAATGTTCGGTGTAGGCCTGAAGGCTGTCCACACCGCCGCCAAACATTACATCAGCGCAGCCGTATTCACCGTTTACGGCAATTCTTTCAAGAAGCTCATTGGTACCGCCGCATTCAACCTGCACCCAGATTCCGCTTCTTTCTTCAAATTCCTTGATAATCGGCTCATAAATTTCAGCCTTGTGGGAGGTATAAACAATCAGACGATTATCCTCTGCAATGACATCCGATTCTTTAGGCGCCGTGCCTTTACAGCCCGAAATGAAAAGTACCATTATTAAGTTAATAATCAGGGCCGAAACAAGCCATTTTTTACGCATCCATGTCTCCGTTTTGCCAGTGGAATCTATTAGAAACTAACCGTTTATTTCAAAAACCTCGGTGTCCTTAAAGCTTACAGGAAAAGCTTTTTTGCCGCAATACACCATCAGACTCTCTTTATGATTACCGGTTGCAGTAATCACTGCCTTTTCAAGGCGGTTCTCCTTAAAGCAAATATCAACTAAAACGCCTCCTTTACCCCGAAGACCCTTTATATATCCTTCCTTCCAGGAATCCGGCAGGGCAGGCAAAAGAATAATTCCGTCCTTTGTATTCTGAAGAAGCATCTCCGCAATACCTGCGGATGCAGCAAAGTTTCCGTCAATCTGAAAAGGCGGATGTGCGTCAAACATATTCCTATAAGTGCCTCCGCCGTTTGAATAGTCACACACATTGGTCTTAACGAAATTCAGCTGGTTCTTAAGAAGTCTTTCCGCATGGTTACCGTCGCCAAGCCTTGCCCAGGCATTAATCTTCCAGCCAAGGCTCCAGCCTGTTCCGCCGTCTCCTCTTATTTCAAGAGCACGCCTGCATCCCTCTGAAAGCTCAGGATTTTCTCTAATATTTATCTCCTCACCGGGAAATAAGGGATAAAGGTGGGATATATGTCTATGGGTTTCTTCCGCATCATCGTAATCCTCGTCCCACTCACAAAGATTGCCTCTTTTGCCTATTTTATAATCCGGAAGTTTTTTTACCGCTTCTAAGACCTTTTCTTTTAACTCATCATCCAAAGAAAGCTTCTCACAGGCGGAAAGGAAATTCAAGAAACATTCCTTCACAATAGCAGTGCTCATGGTGGTGGTTTTTGATACTTTCAAAATTTTTCCGTCTTTAAGAAATGCATTTTCGGGGGATGTGGAAGGTGAAACAATCAAATGTCCCTCCCCGTCATCCACAAGGATATCAAGGAAAAAAGTTACGGCATTCTTAATGGCGTGGAATGCCCTGTTTCTTAAAAAGTCCATATCCAAAGAATATTCATAATGCTCATAAAGATGCCTGCAAAGCCAGCCAAAGGACATACACCAGAAAGCATATCCGATGGAGCCTCTGTCGGTTCTTCCCACGGGGTTTGATATGCACCAGATATCGGAATTGTGATGGGATACCACTCCCCTCGCCCCGTAGTGCACTTCTGCGGTTTTCTTACCGGTAACCTGAAGGTTATCCAAAAGATCAAACAAGGGCTCATGGCACTCAGGCAAATTGCAGTTTTCCGCAGGCCAGTAGTTCATCTCCGTATTGATATTTAAGGTGTAATTTGAGCTCCAGGGAGCTCTTAATTCTTCATTCCAGATTCCCTGAAGGTTGGCGGCTAAATTGCCGGGTCTTGAGCTTGAAATCAAAAGATATCTTCCGTACTGGAAAAGAAGCATGAAAAGCTCCTTGTCATCCTTTGCGGCCGCAAATCTTTCAAGTCTTTCATCCGTAGGAATATCTGTTGCATTTTTATCCTCAAGGTAGAAATCAACCCTGTTAAAAAGCTTTGAAAAATCCTCTGTATGTCTAAAAAGCAGGGTTTCATAGTCAAGCCCTTCCAGTTTATCAAGGTCTTCTTTTACTAAGGCTTCACAGTCTTTTCCCTCGGTAAAAGGCTGTTTATCAAAACCATTAAAACTGCTTCTTACTGCAAAAGTAAGCATTGCTTCGTCTGCATTTTCAATAAGAAGATCGTTTCCGGCTGCTTTTACGCTTCCGCCTTTTGCAATGACCTTTACTGCTCCGAAAAATTTAATACCCTTTTTTTCAGGCTCTTCTTCGTATATTACAGGATTCTCACTGTAAAGGTAGCTTGGCTCCACGTGGGAAGGACAAAGTCCATCTATATAAAGGCAGTTTTCTTTTGCAAATGTATGGTTTTTAAGCTTACTGTCAAAAGAAAGCCTGAAACCGATTTTGCCCGGTTTATCCCCCTGTATTTTCATAAAGAAAGCCTGATCCTTATTCGAAACAAAGGCTTCGCTGCAGATACCGGTATCTCCCAGCTTAAAAGAAGTACGGGTTTTTGCCTCATTCATATTAAGTTCTCTTATATATTCAGAGACTTTGTTTTCGTCAAAACCGATAAATTCAAGATACAAATCTCCTAACGGAAGGTAAGACTCCGTGTAATCACCTAACATGTTGTTTTCAACATATTCAGACAGTTCCTCATACTTTCCCTGAAAGGCAAGTTCGATTGCTGCGGGTAAGTGCTTTGCTGCATCCTTTCTGTTCTTATCCTTTGGATATCCTGACCAAAGGCTTTCCTCGTTAAGTGCTATTCGTTCCCTTTTTATTCCGCCAAAAATCATTGCACCTATTCTTCCGTTTCCAAGAGGAAGGCTGTCGGTCCACTCTTTGGCAGGTGATTTATACCATAATCTGTTGCTTCTCATAGTCTGTCATTCTCCTTAAGCATAATTCTTAAAATTATTTCTCAAGCAGGCGCGCCTACATACGAAATATATGTAAGTATTAAACAAGTCTTCTGTAATAAGGACATATGTCCTCAAAATGACCATCCTTCATGCGAAAGCCCTTTTCAATAATTCCAAGAGGAATAAAACCTAAGCGTTCATATAAGTGGCGCGCATGTATGTTAGATGCCACCACAGCATTAAACTGAAGGATTTCAAAACCATACTCCGCACCCTTTTCCAGGCAGTCCTTAACCAGCTTTTCCCCTATATGAAGACCCCTTAAGTCCTTAAGCACAGCATAGCTTGCATTACATATGTGACCGCATCTTCCGATATTGTTCGGGTGAAGAATATACATTCCTACTACCTTTCCCTCAGCCTCAGCCACACCGCAATAGGTTTGTTCCATGAAAAATCTTTCTCCTGCTTCCACAGTCAGTTTTTCCTCCTGCGGAAAAGCCACACCGTCTTCCACCACAACATTCCAGATTTCGACCATTGCAGGAACATCTTCTTTTTTATATTGCCTGGTTATTACATCCATAGGTACCTTCTCCCAATATATTTTCTTTATATATATAGTAAAGCGATTCGTAAATAAAATACAGAGTTATAAGAAAAAAACAGGTGCCTTCCGGTTCGCGAAAGCACCTGCATATAAATCTATTCTTCACAAAACATGAACCCGCTTGTTTTTATCTGAAGTAAAACTCTGTCTCCGCAAAGGAAGCTCCAGATATTGGATTTCTCATCATAAGAAATGGAGGTTATAAATACCTTGTAAGGCAAGCTGCCCACATTTGTAAGCACCTCGGCACTTATATCAAGATACATTGTTACCTTCTTTACAAGCTTACAATACTTAAGTTCAGGCACACTCACAAGGACTGTTCCGTTTGCATCCTCACTCTTAAAGCCCTCTGCCTCAAGTCTGTAAAAACCCTTTTCCTTCTTAAGGGTAATGTCAAGTCCCGCAGAGTTAGAAAGAAGCTCACCTATAAACCAGGGCTCCTTATAGGTTACGAAGTTAGAAAAGAAGTTCATGGGAAGTATGGGTATTACCCGTTCAAGAGCTTCTTTAATATTTTTTTCAACCTTTTTGTCACCATAGAAGTCGTAGCGGCTGACTCTTTCCTTTATGGCGGTTTCAGCTTCAAGATAGTAGGCATATGCCTTCTCCACGTCTTTTTCCACTCCGTCGCCCCGCTCAAAAAGACCGCCCAGTCTTAATGCAACATCTGCAAATTCGCTTTCATAATGCTCATTACAGAAGTTTTCACGGTTTTCATTGTATATTGAAAGGATCAGACTTGCCCCGGCATTTTTGCTCTTAATACAGCCCTTTCCTGCCAAAAACATATCCGCAAGTTTATATGTGGACTCAAATAAGCCATTGGCCGCACCTACGCTGAAATACTGAAAGGCTTTATCATATTCCGGCACTCCGTTATTTACTCTTCCGTAATAGTAGATGTAACCCAGAGTATTATAGTAATAAGCACTATCGGTTAGCTCGATAAGCTTAAGCATGCACTGTTCCGAGGTCTTCCAGTCACACTCAAATAAGTCATTTCCGCCATAGCATCCGTAACCTTTTATACGAAGCGCCGGTATCCACTCTTCTTTGCAGCCAAGCTCCACCAGTTCGAGAAAATAATCTCTTTCCTCCGCAGGAATATCGGAAACATGGTCTTCATATTTTTCAAGATATTTTATTCTTTCATCATCGGGCATTCTTGTATTCATAACTGATTCCTCCTTAGAATGATTTTCTTGTTGATATCATCCTAATCCACAAGGTGTCCCATAATCATCCCTTGGTAAATTCACATTTCATACAGGCATCTTCTTTGCCCTCTTTATAGAATTCCACACCGACTGTTTCCGGTGAATCGTAAAGCAAAGGCACCAGAACATCATCAAGAAATGCTGAATCCTTATATTCGGCTCTGATTCTTTTTACATTAAGATCCTTTGGCATCAAAGAAAGTGCCAGACTTATATAGCGCTCATTATTAACATGATGGTTGGTGTCCAGCATGTATTCGGTAATTCTGACCCCATCCTTTTTAATGGCCTCACCGGTTAAATTAATCTTTCTGCCAAGATACTCCATGGGCAGTTTTTCGCCAAGAACGTAACCCTCCAGCATTTTCTCAGTCACTCTGGTGGGACGAAGGCTGTTTAAGTCAATAAGGGTCCATACCGAGTATGCCCTGATAAAATCTTCTCCGGAGACTGCATCCCTTACATAAAAGTTTCTTGTTCCCATAAAACCTTTAATATCTAAAGGAATTGTTCCCACCACAATTCTGTCCGCAAGTTTTGGAATTTTCTCAATATCTATCTGCCAGTAATTTAATACCCAGGCAACATTGTTTTCTGCAAGATATGAAACTCCGAGACCAATATCCTCCGACTGGAAGGTAGTACAATCCTGAAGATAGTTTATTATGGCACTATACTTAATGTTCCCCAGTTCATCCACCTCGCTGTAGCGAACTCTTGACTCAAACTCGTAAGCCATTTTAATCTCCTAGTCCTCTTCCTTTAAGGGGGTTACAATAAGTGTTCCGTCAGTGTTGTAAAGGGGAATTGCTGAAGCTGCACTTCCTGTAACAAGATAAAGATAGTTAACACCTGTTTCCTTATCCACAAGTACATTCTTCTGACAGGTCATTACGCTGCCCTCTGAATATATAACTTCAAATCTGTCATACTTTTTCATATTATTAAGTCCTCCTATGGTAATTTACATACTTTTCCCTTTTTGATATAGTCATTATACAGATTCAGAGCCTTACCGTGCAAGTAAGACATTTTATTATTTTTGCAATAAGGAGACTAAAGATATATGAAAAAAATACTTGTAGTTGTAGATATGCAGAAGGACTTTGTTGACGGTTCTCTCGGTTCTTCTGAAGCAGTAGCCATGAAGCCCGCCGCCATAGAAAAGATTAAAAATTTTGACGGAGAAATCATCGTAACCAGAGATACCCACTTTGAAGATTATATGGACAGTTCCGAAGGAAAGAGGCTTCCGGTGGTTCATTGCATAAAAAATACCGAGGGTTGGGAAATCGATAAGGATGTAAATGTAGCTCTGGGAGGAAAAAATGTGACCTTCCTTGACAAGTTTTCTTTTGGCAGCCCCGCTCTTCCCGGTGTAATAAGCGGTCTTGTGGGAAGAGATGACTTCACTATTGAATTCATCGGCCTTTGCACCGATATCTGTGTGGTTTCCAATGTACTTATTACCAAAGCAGCCTTCCCTGAAAAAGAAATCACCGTGGATTCATCCTGCTGTGCCGGAGTTACTCCCTTCAAACACGAAGCCGCTCTTGAAACCATGAGAAGCTGCCAGATAAATGTAATATAGTATTGCTTTTTTCAAAATAGATGTGCTATATTAGCATTCGGTCAGTTCGAGACCTTCCTGACCAAACCGCAAATGCGGTGAAAAAACAAAACTAAAGGAGAAAAAATGAATAAAAAAGTCTATTTTATCGTCCGTGCTGCAGTTATTGCCGCACTCTATGTTGTGCTGACCCTTTTTATCAGTGCATTCAACCTTGCAAGCGGAGCAATTCAGGTCCGTGTGTCGGAAGCCCTTACAATCCTTCCCTTTTTTACACCTGCTGCCATTCCCGGTTTGTTTATCGGCTGCTTTTTAAGTAACCTTTTAACAGGCTGCGCTCCCTATGACATCCTTTTTGGAAGTCTTGCAACACTTATCGGCGCCATCGGCACTTATTTAATAGCAAAGGGACTTAAGCACAATACCGCTTCCAAGTGGCTTGCACCCCTTCCTCCCATTGTGGCCAATACAATTATTGTTCCATTTGTACTGGCATATGTTTATAATCTTGAGGGATCAATCCCCTTCTTTATGCTTACGGTGGGTATCGGTGAAGTTATTTCCTGCGGAGTGCTGGGAATCCTTTTGTTAACAGTACTTAATAAATACAAGAGCCATCTTTTCGGTGATAACCGGTAAAGATGCCCGGAATGAGGATTAAATGAAAAAAACCTGCCTGCTTTTATGCATTTGCATTATGACCCTTGCACTGTCCTGCAGTTCAAGAACCACCCCTGTTACAGAGGGCGATGTCATCAGTGCGGATTCTGTTGCAAATGAAGTTCCTTCTGCCGATATGACAGATAACGAGCCATTAGGAGAAGCAAACATATCATCGGATAGTACCGAAGCTAAAGAAGAACCGGACTACAGTCAGGTTCCATTAAAGGACTTATGCGAAAAGTCCTTCACCCTGGGTGTTGGATTAAACGGAAGTACACTTGAGAACCAGACCCTCAATCTTCCTAAGTATATGGAACTTTCAAAGGAACATTTTAACAGCTGCACCATGACAAACCTTATGAAAAGCTGTTACATACTTGATCAGGCAGACTCCATGGCTAACTTAAAGGCCGGAGATGAAAATCCCGCACTTACCTTTGCAACCATCGATCCTACCCTTGAGTGGTGCAAAGAAAACGGCATGAAAATGCGTGGTCACACCCTGGTATGGCATACTCAGGCTCCCGAATGGTTCTTTAGAGAAGGTTATAAAGATAACGGGAAGTATGTTGACAGGGAAACAATGCTTTTCAGAATGGAAAGCTATATAAGACAGCTTTTAAACCATGTCCAGGAGGAGTATCCCGGTGTTATATACTGCTGGGATGTGGTTAACGAGGCGGTGGACCCGGAAAGTGCTGCGGAAAACAGTTTCTTTATGTGTCGTACCAAATTAAATAGCGAGCCAAATCCCTGGTATGAAACCATTGGAGAAGATTATGTGGAAATGGCTTTTACCTATGCAAGACAGTATGCCGATAAGGATGTTAAGCTTTTCTACAATGACTATAACACCTTCCAGACACCTAAAATTGACGGTATATACAGCTTGTGTGAAAGCTTAAAAGAAAAGGGGCTTATCGATGGAATCGGTATGCAGGGATACTGGAGTTTTACTTATCCTTCGGATTCAACCCTCGAATATGCCATTAAGAAATATGCTAAATTAGGTCTTGAAATCCATATAACAGAGCTTTCCATCGGTGTTGATGAGGAAACTGAGGAACAGTTTATTAAGCAGGGTAAAAAATACGGCAGTATATTCAATATGCTTTTACGCCTTGACACCTCAAACGGAGGTCCCGCAAATATTACAAATGTCACTCTCTTTGGTCTCATAGACCATTACAGAGAAGGGGACACCACAAACACAAGAATCTTTGATAAAGACTATCAGCCAAAGCCGGCTTTTGAGAAAATTAAAGAAACAATGATTAAATACTATTAGTAAAATAAGGGACCGGGTTGTGTATTCACATTTCATGAAATATTAATACACAACCCGGTCCCCATTTTTATGACTGTTCATAAATAACATATTCATCCGGAATATATTTAAGCAGCAGCTTATCCAGTTCCTCCGGCTTTATCGGTTTTGAAAGATAATCGGCAAAGCCATTTTTTAAATATTCTTCCCTGGCACCACTTATTGCATTGGCGGTAAGGGCAATGACCGTACACTTGGAAGTATCAATCAATCCCTCTTCCCTGATGCGGTTAAAGGTTTCTATTCCATCCATTTCCGGCATCATATGGTCCATAAGAATGATATCATATGACCCCTCTTTAAGCATTTCGATACATCTTGCTCCGCTTTCGGCAAGCTCTACCTGAATTTCAGTTTGCTTAAGAAGACTCTTAACAAGTTTAAGGTTAACTTTGTTGTCATCTACCACAAGCGTTTTAGCTAAAGGCGCCCTAAATTTCAGTTTTTCATATTTGTTAACCTGAACATCACTGTCCTCGCCGGCGCTCCTGATAATCCTTTGCTCAATGTCAAATGAAAACTCCGAGCCAACACCGTATTTGCTTGTGACCTTCAGCTTACTGCCCATAAGTTCCAGGAGATTAGTAGTGATATTAAGACCAAGTCCGGTTCCTTCTACGTTTTTGTTACGTTTCTCTTCCAACCTGTCAAAGGCATTATAGATGCGTTCTATATCCTCATCTTTTATA
Organism: Lachnospiraceae bacterium; assembly: GCA_045598365.1. GTDB lineage: Bacteria > Bacillota > Clostridia > Lachnospirales > Lachnospiraceae > UBA1258. The sequence goes on along the minus strand of JAZLLV010000027.1, from coordinate 23,611 downwards.
CCGATTCCGGTATCCTTAACAGCAAAAGAAAGCATTACCTTATCTTTGCTGACCTTTCCCGAAACCGACAAGGTTACGGTTCCCTTTTCCGTATACTTAATTGCGTTAGAAATAAGATTTATAAGAATCTGCTGAATTCGTCCTGAATCACCGTAAAGAATATGCGGCAGACTCCTGTCTATATTCTTAAACATCGACAGGCCTTTTGCCTCAGCACGGCTTGTAACCATTCCAAGACAGTTGTCTATAAATTTATATAAATCGTATTCAACCGGGATTATTTCTACTTTACCGGCTTCAATACGTGAAAAGTCCAAAACATCATTTATAAGTAAAAGCAAAGCCTCCGCGGCATTTTTTACATCTGTAGCATATTCATTAATTGTCTCATCTCCGCTTTCACGAAGTATCATCTCATTAAAACCGATAATAGAATTAATAGGTGTTCTTATCTCATGGGACATATTGGCAAGAAATCTGCTCTTTGCTTCACTGGCTTCTTTTAGCTGTCTTGCTATCACATTCTGCTGTTCATTAAGAAGAATGATATAAAGTGTGTTACTTATCTGGCCTGCATAAAAGTTGGCAGAGACAAATTTCTTATGGTCTGATTCCACTATCAGCAGTCCCATCTGGTTTTTAACAAAGAAGAGCGGAACAACAATCGATAAATGTTTTCCCTCCTTTGGAACATTATAAAACAGTGCATTATTATCGCAGGGGCACTCACCGTTTTCCCATAAACGATTTTCGTATCTCTCTGACTGGCTATAATAACCGACTAAATTTATTTTGTCCGGTCTTACCCACTTCTCATCACTGTTATGGACAATCGGATTATCATACAGAAAAAGAGCTCCATACGTAAACTGAAGTCGCTTTAGTGAATCAAGTATGGCTCCATATCTGTCTTTACCGCTTTCTTTGGCAGAAATCAATTCTCTTGCGATGTTTGCCAGCTCATACTCAAAAATCTTTCTTTCCTGATCGGCTTCCAGCCTGTGCCTTGCAACCTCACGCCAGTCAGGCGAAAGTTCCAGCGCCTTTTCCCATTTTTCCTCAATTGCGGCCTCAGAGCACCCACAGGATTCCCTTATAACCATCCTCGTAGGAATAATAACATTTTCAGGTCCTTCAGGATTACCAACCAGGCTTTCCATCGCCCTATATGCTAATTCTGCCGGATCTGCTGAAACGGTTGTAATCGCAGGATCACACAAAAACCCCGCTGCAACATCATCAAAGCCTGTAACATGTATATCCTTTCCCGGAACAAGTCCATGCTTTTTAATTACATCCACAACCCCCAGAGCCATAGCATCATTGGCGCACACAATGGCCTCCGCATCCGGATGTTTTTCCATAAGCCTCTCAGCCTGACCTGAAATCATTGATGTAAAATTTCCATACTCTATCCAGCTGTCATCCAACTTAAGATTATGCTTTCTTATGGCATCTTTATAAATGCCAAGCCTGCTGATTGAATCCGCATTATTTTCAGGCCCGGACATAAAAGCAATTTTCGTATCATGATGGCATTCCACAAGGTGGTCTATTATCTCGGTCAGGCCGGCCCTGTTATCAACTGTTGCACTGGCATAGCCATCCATACTTTCCGACAGAAGCATAACCGGCTTATTTCCAAAAAGCCGTATAAAATCTTCTTTCTTTTCTTTTGAGAGAAATTGCGTGATGGAAGCAAAATCCACCATTATACCGTCAATGCCCTCTGTATCCATGTAAGAGGAAAGAACATTATACTGATATCTGCAGGCAGTCATATCAGGACTTAAATATGTTGCATTAATTATATCCATGGGGAATACTACAAGATTCACATCCAGATTTTCAGACGCTTTTGCAGCACCATCAAGCAGTGCTGCGCTGAAATCATTTTCAAGTATTGACATAAAAAAACCGATTGTTTTTCTCGCCACGGTTCAAGTCTCCTATATAATGTAAGGGGAATGGCCCCATTATTTTATACAGCCTCAAGCATATCTGCCGGCAAAAACTGTTTAAGCATTCTTTCAAGTACATTAAAATCAACAGGCTTTGACATATATTCATTAAAGCCCTCCGCCAGGTACTGTTCTCTGGCGCCAACAATTGCATTGGCTGTAAGCACCACCACCGGAGTGGATGCATCAATGACGCCTTCATCCCTAAGGCGCTTAAAGGTCTCTATTCCGTCCATTTCCGGCATCATGTGGTCCATGAATATCAGGTTGTAGCCCTTTTCTTTAGCCTTTTCAAGACATTCCATACCGCTTTCTGCGGTATCCACATTGGCCTTCGTCTTTTTTAGAAGAGCACTTACCACCTTAAGATTTGTCCTGTTATCATCCACCACCAGAATATTTGCCTTGGGAGCAATAAATCCTGTCTGATTCTTCTTTTCCGGGGTTTCTTTGGGCTTATTAATGTCACCAACAGGTGTTGCATCCTTAATATCCTGGCAAAGGACAAAAGAAAACGTTGAGCCCTTTCCGTATTCACTTTCCACATTAAGGCTGCTGCCCATCAGTTCGAGAAGTTCCAGGGTAATATTAAGTCCAAGGCCGGTTCCATCAACATTTCTGTTACGGGACTCCTCGATTCTGCAGAACATATCTCTAAGCTTCGGAATATCCTCCTCCTTAATACCTATGCCCGTATCCGTAACTGAAACCTTTAAGGAAATCTTTCCTTCCCCTGCGGATTCACCTTTAACCTTTAATGTAACGGAACCTGAATTTGTATATTTTACCGCATTGGTAAGAAGGTTCATGATAATCTGTCTGATGCGGATTTCATCTCCGTAAAGTACTGAAGGAAGACTGTTATCCAAGTCAACAAGTACCGGGATACCCTTGGCGCTTGCCTTAACATCAATCATATTCTTAAGGCTTGAAACCATTTCTTTAAGGTTATAATCCCCTAATACAAGTTCCATCTTGCCTGATTCCAGTTTGTTTATATCAAGTATGTTGTTTACAATGTGCAAAAGAGTATGAGCTGCATCATCTATGTCCTTTGAGTAACCCTTAATATCTTCCCGGGTGTTTTCTCTCATTATCATCTCATTCATGCCTATAACTGCATTGATGGGAGTTCTGATTTCATGAGACATATTAGCAAGGAATCGGCTCTTAGCTTCGTTAGCGGCAGTTGCTTCATCAAGCGCCTGCTTTAATTCCTTACTGTGTTTTTCTCTGGCCTCCTCAAGAACAAGTCTGGCTCTCTTTCTGATTCTGTAAATAATAAGTCCCAGAATAGTTCCGACCAAACCTACCAGAACAAGAATTATACTTGACATTACCGCCAGTCTTACCGTCTTAGCTTCGGTCATTACATAGGCATAATCCGCCACACCTATAAGATAATATCCGGACCCCTCAATAGGACTTAAATATATAAGATTATCAGTGCCTTTCATTCTTTCTGAAAAAATATTTTCGGCATTACCCATTATGGAGTCATTGATTTTCTTTACCGTATCAGTGCTGCCGCCAAGAGAATGTAATACAAACTCCCCAAGGGAACTTCCGACAACATCGGAATAGTTGCCTTCGTCCTGCTGATAAACTATTTTTCCGGTCTTTAAATCATAAATAAAACAGTTACCCATACCATCATAAAGCTTATCAGGGAAAAGGTTCCTGACTCTTTCAAACTGATACTGGGCATAAATCCATCCGCTCTGTCTTCTTGCAACAATTACGGGACAGCGATACAAATAACACCAGCCCGCATCCTTACTGTAGAATGCCTCTGATGATTGAACTTTTTTTACAAATTTATGTTCCGAAAACTGGTGAAGGATATTTTGATGAAGACTGGTTCCATCTGAAGCTATGGCTTCAGTCTGAACGCTTGATGCATACAGATAGCGATATACAATCTCACCCTTTTCTATTCGACGCATAACAGCGTCCCTGTCATATGTATTGGCAAGGACGCTGCTTAACTCTTTGATATTTTCGGCATCGGCAGTCCATGTGGACTCAAGGGTCTTTACAATCTGACCCATAGTCTGTCCCATGTTGGCATAGGATGCCTCTTCCATTTCATTTCTTACAAAAAACACATAGTGAGCTATTAAAAAGTTTACCGTAGTGATAATTGCAAGCACTACAATGGCTCTTATAAAAACAGATATTCTTTTTGTAGTTTTTTTACCTGACTTATCCACAGACATAATGAGCCCCCGCTGCATTTTTCCACGGATAATCATAGCATATGTTAATTAATGAATAGGCATAAGTCTCACAACAGTGAAGGTCTTAGGTGCAAGAGTTACGCTTCCTGAAATATTACCCTGGCACTTTGCAATAACTGAAGGCTGAGGCATGTTTTCTTTTTCCGGTCCGTCTCCCTTAAGTACAAAGATTTCAGCATTTCCTGAAACAGCCTTACCGGCTTCGTCCGTAAGGGGAAGCTTATACTCTGTTCCTGAGCAGTTCGCTGCCTTAAGGATTATTGTACCGTCTTCTTTACCTGTTACGGATACATAAATCTTTTCATTCCAAAGGGCCTTCTCCTCTCCCTCCATGTCAATCGTGAAGTCGCCCACATTGTTTGCATATAATTTCTGCACATAGTAGTTGGGAGATAAGAATACATCTTTATCATCAAACCAGATCATATCCGGTTTCCACTGACTGTGTCCGGTTCTGTTAAACAAAGGCGCATAGGATGCAAGCTTAACCACATCCGCATTTCTCTCAAGACCTGTAAGGAATGCAGCCTCTGCAAGAGCGCCTTCCATTGTATTTTCTCTTCCTGTGGGATGTGCTGCATATTCGCCGGCAAAAACTGCCACATCTCTGGGATATTCATCGTAAAGAGCAATTCTTTCGTACATCCAGGCAGGAGAAACATAGTAGTGCTCGTCCACTGCATAGCAGGAGCTTTCATTATTTTTCTTTGCTTCTCTGTAGTAGTTCCAGGCGGTTTTTGCCATAGGCTGATCTATATAAGGACCTGCAGTACCGATTAATTTAATATCCGGATATTTCGCGCGAATAGCCTTTTCAAATCGCTTAAGTCGTTCAAAAAGATGAACATTTTCTGTTTCCCACTGCTCATTTCCTGTTGAAAGAAGCTCAAGATTAAAGGGAGCGGGATGTCCCATTGAGGCTCTTAGCGCGCCCCATTTAGTTGTCACATCACCGTTTGCAAATTCAATAAGGTCAACTGCATCCTGAACGTAGTCGTTAAATTTCTCGTCATCAAGCTCAATAAGTTCATCTGTTCTGAACTGGCAGGCAACAGCTATGCCAAGTACGGGAAGAGGCTTTGCCTTAAGAAGTTCACAAAGAAGGAAATATTCATAAAAGCCGATTCCATAACTCTGTCCGTAATGGGCATCGGGACGCTGATGATCAAAATCTGTCTCAGAGCGTGAATCATCAAACGCCCAGAGATTAGGGATATATTTTCTGTCCTTTAAGGGACCTACGGTATTCTTCCAGCGATATCTGTTTTCAAGGCTGATACCCTCAACAATACATCCGCCGGGGAATCTTATGAATCCGGGATGGATTGAATCAAGAGCCTCGAATAAATCCTTTCTGAAAACACCTGCCACAGCGTCGCAGGGAATCAGTGAAATAAGGTCAAATTCCACAACGCCCTCTGAATCAAGACAAATCGTGAAGTCTGCTCCGCGAACATCATCCAAAGCCACAATTTCTGCTTCATGCTTAACCCATTCGGATTCCTTTGCAAGAGCCTTCAAATCAAGTGTCTTTCTGTATTCTGCGATTTCATCAACCTCTTTCCAGCCGCTTACAAAGGACGGTACCACATCACAGTAGGGCGCATAGGGTGCAGCCTTTTTAAGAGAAACCTTAACGGAGCCATACTCCCTGCCATCCTTTGTAACTGATGCCACAATTCCGTCACCGTTAAATCTGACACATCTTGAGTAAAAAGAAAGCTTGTAGCTCATGCCCTTTTTAAGGGTGATTCCGTCATAGGCCTTGTTCTTAAAGCCCTGCATTGCCTTATAGGTGGTAAGTCTTAAATAGTGCGGATTCACTTCAGATAAAGGAGTGCCCTGAACAATCTGCAAACGGGGTTCCTTATCGCCTTCATTAAAAGCTGCCGACCATGCATAACCGTTGTCGTCAACCGTATAGAATTTTCCGGGAATGCCGAAAGCTTCCTTAGCTTCGAAGGAACGGTTTTCAATCATTTCCGCATGAAGGCCTCCGTCTGCTGCGAAGTTGATGTCTTCAAAAAACAAACCAAACATCTCCTGCGCAATTTTGTGCTTAGCCCTGCCTGTAATCTTCATAGTGGTCCTGTCTCCTTGAAATCATTTATTTTCTAATATGGGCCGTTCTGCTTTTCAGCCTTGCAAACAGCCTCTGAGAGAGTAAGTCCGGTAAAAGCCTGTGCTCCGAAAAGTCTTCCTGACTTTCCGTCATTTACAAATGCGCCGACAACAATTCCGGGAATTGCCGATTCAGGTGCATTCGGAGCGTTAGGTCCTCCAAGGTCGGTTCTGCACCAGCCCGGATCCGCAAGAGAAATAATTACGTCAGAACCGTTAATCTTATAGCCTAAATCAATTGTTACCTTGTTAAGCGCAGCCTTGGCAGCCGAATATCCTGCCTGCTCAGCCTCAAGAGCAATACCGCTTGTGGTATTTACAATTCTTCCAAAGCCTCTTTCTATCATGCCGGGAAGGAAATGATAGCATATCTGCATGGGTGCGGTGGTATTGATGGCAAAGCTGATTCCATAATCCTCAATAGGGGTATTAAGATAATCAACCCTGTAGCCAATCTGAAGACCCGCGTTGTTGAGTACAACATCCACAACGGTTCCTCTTTTGTCAATTTCCGCTAACATTTCAGCCACTGACTTTGTGTCTGAAAGCTCTGCCTCAACAGAATAGGCTTCGATGCCTTCCTTCTTAACCTCCGAAAGAAGTGAGGCTGTTCCTTCAAGCTTTCTGCTGTGAAGAATCAGATTACAACCCTGCTTAGCCATGAATAAAGCGCTGAGACGGCCGATGCCTCTGCTTGCGCCGGTTATCAGAACCCATTTTCCTCTTAAATCAACCATTTTTATCTCCAATTCGTAATATATACTTAATCGATTACAGACTTATTATTCAACGGCTTTGACCTGTGTGTCTATAACAATATGTTGCGCCAAAGGTATGTAAACGCACATTTTTAAGACACTATACCAAAAGCTTTATATGGCTTCCGCCACTCTTTTCTTTGGTAACAATTATCTGCCTGTCAATCTTGTCCTTAAGGTCTGAAACATGTGAAATAATACCCACAAGTTTATTACCTTCCGTAAGTCCCGCAAGAGCACTGTAGGCTAAGTCCAAAGAATCCGGGTCAAGGGAGCCAAAGCCCTCATCCACGAACATTGTATCCACCTGTATGCCTCCCGCAGAGGACTGGACCTCATCGGAAAGTCCAAGGGCAAGTGATAAAGAAGCCATAAAGGATTCGCCTCCGGAAAGGGTCTTAACACTTCTTTCGCTTCCGTTGTAATGATCGATTACGCAAAGTTCAAGACCGCTCTGGCTTCTTGCGTTTGAAGCCTCGAGCTGACGCTTTAACTCATACTGACCGCCGGACATGGTCATAAGCCTTAAATTGGCTCTGTTGATGATTCTGTCAAAGAAGGTGGTCTGGATATAGGTTTCAAGCATTATTTTTTCCTTGCCAGCGATTTTACCGTTGGCAGTTGATGAAAGGGACGTAATCCACTGCAGTTTCTTTTCGGTTTTTAAAATATTTTCAGCCTGTTTTTTTATATTGTCCCTGACACTTGTATTTGTGGTAAGCCTTGAATTAACCATTGAATGCTTTTCCGACAATTCAGCCTGCTTTTCTTCCAGAAGGGCCTTTCTGTCCCGTAAGTCCGCAAGGTCATACTCTGCAGCATTCTCCAGAGTCTTTTTAAGGCTCTGGATTTTTGAGCTGATTCCGATAATCTTTTCAGACTGAGCCTTGGCTGCTCTATCCTTCTTCTCATAATCCTTCTGAAGGCTTTCTGATAAATCGTTAAGCTCCTTAATCCTTTTTTCGGCGGATTTTTTATCACTGAATTTAAGTTTTGAGGAAATGTCAGTAACGTTCTTTTCCTTTTCGGAGAGTTTTTCTTTGCCTGCGGCCGCGCCTGAAGTAAGGTCCATAACCTCCTTTGCAAGGCTGTCAAGCTCGGTTTCAAGCTTAGGAATCTCTTCTTCTATCGCTTCCTTCTTCCTTAAATTCTTTTCTTCGGTTTCTATCTTTTCTTCTGTTTTTGTAAGTTTTTCGGCAAGGTTTTCCTTAGCTGCGGAAATTCCTTCACTTACTTTCTCAATATCCTCGGTTTTAAGAATGGCCTTTGCAAGCTTCTTTATTTCTTCGGTCTTTGCTTCAAGCTGAGCCTTTGTGGTACCGGATGCAAGACTTGCGGCATTTGCCAGGCTTCTTGCGGCCTCAGCTTCTTCCTTGGCCGCCTCAAGGTCCTCCTTATCAGGGATGTCCTCTGTCATAACCGCTTTCTTAGGGTGTGTGGTGGAGCCGCATACGGGACACATTTCTCCATCCTGTAAGGACGCTGCAAGAATGCCCGCCTGGCCGTCTCTGAAGGCCTGTTCCATCTGCTCATGTCTGTGGGCAAGGGTCTTAAACTCAGCATCTGCCTTTGCATACTTTCCCTGAGCCTTAGCCAAAGCCTCTTTAAGTTTTAAGTATTCCTCGTAAGTTTCCCCTAAATCAGACAGGTCGTTAAGTTCTTCCTCATACTTTTCCTTAAGATTTTTATTTTTCTCAAGGTTTGCGCCTGCATCTTTCAGGGCAGCCTTCTGCTCCTTTGAATCTGCAAGTTTCTTCGTAATAAATTCTTTGCGTTCATTTACTGAAGAAAGCTTTCCCTCGTATTTTTCTATCTGTTTCTTTGTATCAGTAATCTCTTTGTTAAGTCTCTCCAGATTGTCAAAAGAAGGCATGTCTCCCTCAATCCCGGCAGCCTCCTTTGTAAGCCTATCCTTATCTTTAAGGGCTTCTTTGGCCTTTTCAAAGGCAAGCCTGTATTCCTCCTCCAGGGGAGTTTCGTTAATGAGCGCAGCTTCTTCATGGACAAGATCCGCCTTGGTCTTCTCAACAGTTTCGGCGGCACCGATACTTGAATTAACCGAAGACAAAGCTTTGTTAACATTTTCGAGTTCTTCTTTAAGTGCAACGATTGCTTCCGAATCATTTGAAAGAAGCCTGTCAATAAGCTCAAGTACTTCCTCGGTGGTAATTCCGCCTTCCTTCGCAGCCGACACCTCCATGGAAAGAACATCGTCCTCATTTACCGCAATGTCGTTAATGTACTGGTTGACGCTTTTTCTTCCGTCTTCAGCAAAGCCGTATATTTCTTTTCGCTTTGCCTCCAACTCATTTTGAAGAGTCTGGTAGAGTCCTGTCTTAAACAGCTCTCTGAAAATATCCTGTCGCTGTCTTGTATCTGCCAGAAGAAGCTTTAAGAAATCCCCCTGGGCCAGCATGGAGATCTGGGAAAACTGTTCTCTGTTTATGCCAAGAATCTTTTCAACACTTGAGGTTACTTCTCTGGATTTTGTAATTATCTGGCCGCCTGGGAGGAAAAGTTCTGCGTCTGCTGCCTGCTTTTTCTCGCCGCTGCCACGCTTGGAGGGGCGTAAATATTCAGGGTTTCTTTTTATTCTGTATTCCTTGCCGCCATGGGAAAATAATAGTTCCACCTCAGTAGGTGTATCCGGGTCCGCATATTTTGAACGAAACATGGAAGCCTCTCTGTTGGTGCCGCTTGGCTCCCCGAAAAGTGCAAAACAGATTGCATCAAAAATAGTGGTCTTGCCTGCACCGGTGTCTCCGGTAACAAGGTACAGACCGCTTGTTCCAAGTTCCTCCATGGGAATGGTTACTTCGCCTGCATAGGGACCGAATCCGGTCATTTTAAGCATTAATGGTCTCATACTACACCTCCCAGATTGACTTGATTAACTCAAGCGAAAAGTCTCTTTGCTCGTCGCTCATCTTCTGATTGTTCTGAAGCTCGTAAAACTCCTCAAAAAGTTCAAGCGGTGATTTATTTTCCACCTCTGTTGCGCCGGTAATTACCTTATTTTCTCTGGTGCGCTTATTATCATAAGTCAGTTTCATGAGGTTCTTATAGATAACCCGAAGCTTACCCATTGCATCCGGTATGTCCTCTTCATCGGTAAGCACCGCATGGATATAGTCATCCACATTGGTGCCCTCATAGTTTTTCTTAGTAACCAGTTCCTCGTAGGTGCCGCGAATCTCTCTAAGGTCACGCTTAGGCACTAGAGGCACTTCTTTTATCAGGAGATTTCCCTTTTCTAAAACTTCCAGAACCGTCACGGATTTCTTATGGTCCTTTTCGGAAAAAGAATACTTAAGAGGGGTTCCCGAATACACTACCCCGTCGCGCTGTATCTTCTGGCGGCCGTGGATGTGGCCTAAGGCCACATAATCAAAGGCGTCAAAGACGCCGGCGTCCACGTTGTCCAGGCCGCCAACCACCACTTCTTCAGACTCGCAGCGAGTGGCGCCTGTAACAAACTGGTGTGCCACAAGAATATTTCGCATTGAAGTATCTACGTTCATGTGGTCGATTGCCACTCTGCAGGCATCCGTGTAGCTTGATATCTCCTCATCGGGAAAGGCCTGTCTCACCATCACAGGCTTAACAAAGGGCAGTAAATAGATATTTACCTTGCCAAATTCATCCTCCATGGTAAAAGAAACCGTCTTTCCATCAAAAATCGGCGACAGATGGACTCCCGCAAGTTCCACAAGCCTGTTATGATCTGAAAATCTCACCGCCGAGTCATGATTTCCGCTTATGGCAAAGACCTTAAGTTTTCTTTGTACAAGACGATTTAAGAATCCGTCCCAGAGCTGCATTGCCTCTTCTGTGGGCACAGATCTGTCATAAACGTCCCCTGCAATCAGTACTCCGTCAGGCTTTTCCTCGTCGATTATATTTATAATTTTAGTCAGTATGTATTCCTGGTCCTCAATCATGGAAAACTCATTTACGCGCTTTCCAAGGTGCAAATCCGAAAGATGAACGAATTTCATTTAACCCTCCTTTATAGACTTCCCTATAGTTTTAATCCTACCATAAAAACGGCCCTTATACACTTGGTTATAAAACTTGACGTGTCCCTAAAAACGGTCTTATACATAAATTTTTAAAATAAAAAACCGACAACCATAGGTCGCCGGTTTTTTATCAAGGGAAGGTTTTATGAAAAAGTATATGTTAAATATAACCACCATATATTAACCAAAAATAAACCTTCCAAAATTTTTTAATGAATTAATATTGTTGTCATCACAGGAATGGTCAAAACACTTAAAATTGTTGTAAGAAGCACCACATTTGCCGCCAGTTCCTGCTCACATTCGTGAAGCTCTGCAAGGTTTTCAATGACTGCGCCGGAGGGTACCGATGCAAGCACTATTATTGCGCCCTTAAGCACATCATCCACAAAGGGAAGCCAGTGAACACACAGGAACGCAAATATAGGAAAAGCCACTAACTTCATAAGGCAGGTCATATAAGCAAAGCCTCTTGTAAATATTACCTTCAGATTTGCGTCAGACAGCCTCATACCTAAAATGATCATACACATCGGTAATACCATCTTCGCCAAGAGCCCCAGGGAGTTCATTATGGGCTCCGGAAACTTAATACCGAAAAAGTACAAAGGAAGCGACGCAAGAATTGCCAGGGTCGTAGGATTTAGGATTGCACTTTTCACCGAAACATATTTTTTATCGTAGGTTATCATAAATACCCCAAGGGTAAATACGATAAGATTCATGGTCATAACATTTATGGAGCTGTACACCATTACTATGGGCTCCTCCGGAAATACCGAATGAACAATGGACATTCCCATGTAACCCACATTTCCAAGTACGCTTCCTGCTGTAAGTATCCTGTATTTTGCATCCGAATATTTTTTGTGTAAAACAAGGTACAGTATCCCAAACATCAGTATCTGAATAACCAATGACACAAAGAAATATTTAACGATTTTCACGGTTCCGTCATATGAATACTGAAGCTGCATAAAGGAATTTATGAGCATCGCAGGATTAAGTACATAAAGAAGTAATGCTGCCATACTCTTGGCATGAGCCACCAGTGCCTTCTTTGAAAGACAGAGGATATAGCCTATCAGCATATAAAAAAGCATCATTGCCACATTTGAAAACAAAATACCGAACAATTTCCTACTCCGTTTCTCAACAAACTTTACTCTGCTTATTGATTAATCGCATAGTTTCGGTGAAAAAGCAAGCAGTTTTTCTAATAATTTTCCTCCATTGACTTATCCAATCTCTTAACAAGGTTTTCAAACTCAACCTTGTATACATCATCAAGTTCTGTTTTCTTTAAGTTCTTAAGTACATCTTCCAAAGAAAGATCACCCACATATTCTTCGCCTCTTAAAACCTGGGCAAATTCAGCAACTGAGGCTGCAAAAAGAAAACTGTCGGAATTCTTTTCTTTATAGTCTTCATTTCCTACAGGGAAAGATAAAAGCTTTGAAGTATCTCCTGTGGGCTCTTTGTAACGGATGTTAACAGTTAACCATTCGCCGTCTAATGCTGCATCGGAAAGTGTGGCGTCCTGGTATTTTAAGCCTGAACCTGTTTTGTCATAGTTATCTGCGGTTACTATTTCATAAAGAGCTGTTACGGTGTGACCTGCTCCGATTTCACCCGCATCCTTTGCATCGTTTTCAAAGTCTTCAGCCGCAAGAGTTCTGTCTTCATAACCGATAAGTCTGTATTCAGCCACTACTAAAGGATTGAACTCAACCTGAAACTTTACATCCTTTGCAACTGTAACCATGGTGGCGCCAAGTTCTTCACATAATACCTTTTTTGCCTCAGATATGGTGTCTATATAAGCAAAGTTACCATTTCCGGAATCTGCAAGAGTTTCAAGTCTTTCATCACTGTAGTTACCCATGCCAAAGCCAAGTACTGTAAGGAAAATGCCTGATTTGCTTTCTTTCTTAATAAGTTCTTCAAGGTCGGAAGCGCTTGTGATACCCACATTTAAGTCTCCGTCTGTTGCAAGGATTACTCTGTTGTTTCCACCCTCAATAAAATTCTTTTCAGCAAGTCTGTAAGCGGATACTATTCCCTGGCCGCCGTTTGTGCAGCCATTTGCTTCAAGGCTGTCAAGAACATCATTGATCTTTTCTTTTTCCGAAGCGGGAACACCTTCCAGAAGAATCTTGTCTTCGCCTGCATAGGTAACAATTGAAACACGGTCCTTTTCGCCAAGTTCCTCAAGCATAAGTTTAAAGGACTTAACCAAAAGAGGAAGTTTGTTTTCAGAGAACATTGAACCTGATACATCGATTAAGAAAACAATATTTGAATTTCCTGCTTCTGAAAAATCTATTTTCTCTGTTTTGATACCAATACTTAATAGCTTTGTGTCAGGATTCCAGGGGCAGTTTCCAAGCTCGGTTGTAACGCCGAACGGCTCGCCTGCATCGGGAAGCTTATAATCATAATTAAAATAGTTAATAAACTCCTCTGTTCTGACAGCGCCCTTAGGAATATCAGAAAGTCTGTAGCCTGCTTCAACCATTCGTCTTACATTTGAATATGACGCTGTGTCCACATCTGCGGAAAATGTTGAAAGCGGAGAATAAACAACCTTTGAAAAACCATGTTCGGTTATTACTGCATATTCTTCTGTGTTAAAAGGAATTTCGAAGGGAGCATTAACAGCGGTTGTGGAATCAAACTCCATCACTCCTTCACATACATCAACACCCTTCATTGAGTTCCACGAAGGAAGACCGAATAAACCGGGTTCCTTTGAGGATACATTGAAATTAGGGTGCTTCTTCACAAACTCGTCCACCACCGAATGCTTGTCCTTAGGCTCCGGCTTCACAACTTCTTTGCCGCATGCTGCAATGCCGGTAAGTAAAATCATTAAAACTGCTATTATGGATACTATTCTTTTTTTCATATAAAAAACCTCCTTATTTGTATCTCTGAGATAGATACGTACAAGGAGGTTTCTTTTTATGGTGTTTTTGAAAAAAAATTTATTTTTTTATTTCAAATGTGGTTTTTCCGTTTTCGTCCTCTTTTTTTACAAGAAAGAATTCGTAATACTCACCCAAAATCATTTCATCTTCCGATGCTTCTATGTAGATTTCCGTAACAGGCTGCAAAGCCTCGTCCAGATACTCAGCTTCACACCTGAATAATCCGTCAGAGTAGTCCAGTACCACAAATTTGGCAAAAGAAGCATTTTCTGCATTTGAAGGAGCTTTGTTGGCGGCAGGCTCGTTAGAATTTGTGGCAGCTTCATTAATGACTTCATCTGTAACAGTCTCTTCAGAAGCTTCAAATTCAACACTCGCCAAATCATCTGATTTTTCCTGCAGGGATTCCCATAGCATCTCTGCAGCACTGTCATTCATATGTGTTGCATTCGGACTGTTTATTGCTTCGAAGCTTTTATTACGTCTTAAAAGTTCCGGCATAACTAGAACCACCAGCAAACACGCGGCGGCAACTGTTCCTATGTACGAAACCGTTTTTATGTTCTTATACCATTTTTTACGTGTATCTATATTAACGACATTTGCTTCCTTTTTTGGAAGTGCAGCATCTATTCTGTTCCAAAGAGCATCAGCATCCACTTTAGATGCCTCTTCTTCAATAAGGGCTTTGTATTCTTTTTCAAGATCCTTACTCATATCCGCACCTCCTTAGTTTTTTTAGTGCCTGATTGTATAGCCATGTAACCGTACCCATCGGGGTATTTGTTACTGACGCGATTTCCTTAAATGTCATGTCTGCCATAATTTTAAGGTTTATTACTTCCCGTTCTTTAGGCTTAAGCCGGGAAAAAGCTTCTTTAAGAGAAATGTTCTCGATGACTTCTTTTTCAACACTGCTCTCAGTGGTGAGAGTTCCGTCTCCAACCTGTGGTGATGTATCCGCCACGGTTACATTGTCTGTCGCGCCGGCATCGGGATCATCATTAAACTCTCCCGAGAAGTCTGAAACAAGCACTTCTTTTTTGTGCTTTCTTAAAAAGTCAATGGCCATGTTTCTTGCAATGGTTGCAATATATGCTTTATGGGCACTGCCTTTAATATATTTATCTGAATTTGTCCAAAGCTTGATAAAGAAATCCGCAGTTATATCCTCGGCATCGGCTTGATTTCCAACCACCTGATAAATAACAGAAAAAACATAGGTCATATACGCGTCGTATATTTCCCTTAAGCCCTCTCTGTCTCCCCTGCAGATTTTTTGCATACAGGCATCAAATCGTTCCTGATCCACAAAAAACCTCCGTAACTACTAAATATACGTTTTGACTTTAACATTTTATTGGTATTTTAAAAATTTTTATTTTTTAGCTTTTTATAAACAAGTATAAAACAAATCACATGCACCGCCGTGGTAATGGACCAGGATATGGGATATGAAATGTAAAGACAGGTAAGTGTGTGGAACTTTCTGAAAATGGTATATATCCATAAAACCCTGAAACCGCAGGCGCCTAAAAGAGATACTATCATGGGCATAATGGAATATCCCAAGCCTCTGATGGCTCCGACACACACATCCATGGTGCCACAGGCAAAATATGTAAGCATAATAATGGACAGTCTTATCATACCATAGTAAATAACCACATCCTTATCATTGCTACCTGCATAAATAGACAAAAGAGCAGGGCCGAAAAGATAGGAAATCGTACCAAGCACTAATCCCGCGGTTGCGGTAAACGCAAGACACTGAATAAAGATTTTCTTTATTCTGTCAAACTTTCTTGCGCCGTAGTTCTGGCTTGTGAAGCTAAGACAGGTATGATGAACCGCATTCATTGAAACATATACAAAGCCCTCTAAGTTGCTGGCTGCAGTGTTTCCTGCCATGGCATCCGCACCGAAGGAATTTACTGAAGACTGAATCAAAACATTAGACAGCGAAAATACTGCACCCTGAAAACCTGCGGGAAGTCCCAGTCTTAAAATCTGTAAAAGTTTGTCCTTATAAATCCTCAATTTCTTTAACTCAAGCTTGTAGCTTTCATCCGAATTCATAAGGCATCTTACAATCAGAACCGCTGAGATTGTCTGGGAAAGCACCGTTGCATAGGCAACACCGTCCACGCCCATACGAAGAGCAACTATAAAGAATACATTGCAGACTGCATTGATTGCCCCCGCAAATGTAAGGTATGTAAGAGGTCTCTTGGTATCTCCTATTGCCCTTAAAATTGCGGCACCGAAGTTATAAAGCATCTGAACCGGCATGCCCGCGAAATAAATTCTTATGTAAAGGCTTGAAAGCGGAAGCACTTCCTCCGGTGTACCCATCCACACAAGAAGTGTGGGTGCAAATGCTATGCCGATAAAAGCAAGCAGAACACCGCTTATAAGTGAAAGGGACACTGCGGTGTGCACGGTTTCGTGCACATCCTTGTCCTTACCGGAGCCAAAAAATCTTGCCACCAAAACATTTCCGCCCACAGAAAGTCCCATGAAAACATTCACAAGAAGGTTTATAAGTGAAGAGGTGGAACCGATTGCCGCAAGCGCATTCTTGCCCGCAAAACGACCTGCCACCACCATATCTACAGCATTAAAAAGAAGCTGCAGAATGCTTGAAAGAATGAGTGGAAGAGTAAAGGACACTATTTTGGAAAAAATAGGGCCCTCTGTTGTATTCATACTGTATTTTTTTATACCTGTTACCGTTTTATTCATATTATTTTATTACCTGCCCTGCTTAAAAGAAAAACCGCCGGAGTGCCTTTCAGCATCTATTGAAATTTTAACCTTTCCTCTTGCTCCAACGCTAAAAGAACAGGTCTCAAGATTATTACCTCTGTATAAATTGTTTCCATCCATATCGGTTATCTCTATGCTGATGGATCCGGATTCCGTGGTGACTGAAACATCCAGACTGTCGCTTTTTACATTAAGGACAGTTGCGGAATTTCCCTGAAGAGAGGCATAGTGTGCTTCCCAACTGCTTGAGGTCGTGTTCTCCACATATCCTATTCTTATGTTTGAATGTCTGCTTACAACTCCACCCCTGCTTAACAGAACAAACAGAATTGCAAGGAACATGATAAGCACTATTGAAAATATTATAACTTTCTTTTTCTGCATGGTAATCTCCGATTTATTAAGTTTTAGTGCTTCGCACTGACCTTTTCTTTATATTCACCCTTTATCACATCTGCTGCTTAAAATTTGAAAAGAAAACCGGCAGTCTCATGGCAAAGTCAGCTTTGTCCCTGCACGTTTTTTTGAAATATCAATTCTTCCTTTGCTTCCCGGGTTATATAAAAGCCGTTTTTTTGAAAGCATCTGATACTTGATATATTTTCAGTTTTAACTGCGCCCTCAAGGGTGCAGTTAATTTTTTCTTCTTTAAGAGCATTCTCGCAAAGACCTATAAGCTTTGTTCCGACACCCTTTTTACGGTGCTTGGGAGCAACACTGTAGGATATTGTTCCCGTCTTAAAAGCCTCATCAAAATCAACTCTTATGGTTCCAAACTGATTCCCCGTTTCATCCTCAGCTATATAAAAAAAACAAAAACGGTCTCCCAGTTTCTTCTTAAACCAGCTTATATGGTTTTCCCAGGAAATAGGATCCTTTGAAAAAGAATTCTGCCTTGTTACAGGATCATTTGACCACTCAAGCAGGATCTTTGCATCCTCTTCATTTACTTTTCGCAAAAACATAAACGTCTCCATTTTGCTTATAAAAAATCTGTTTTTACCGTGGGTTATCTTCAGTCCAGATCTTCCTCTTTGATAGGCTCTCCGCGCTTTATGGATCTGCGACTTGTTTTCTTAAGAAGTTCCTTATAATACTTTGGCTTAAGTCCGAATCCCGGTCTGATTACTCTTACATTCTCAGAAGAAAAAGCCTCTCCCACTTTTATATCCTTTATGGCAAAAATACTCCTTCTGAAAGCAGTGGAAGCCCTTTCACCTTCTGTCAGTTCGTACTCGGGGCCCTTCATGATTCTTTTTACATTACGAACATCTGATACCATTTTGCCAAATTCTTCAACGGTCATACTAAACTCGCTGTCTGCACTTTTCACGCCCTCGAGCTTAACATGCTTTTCTATCACGCATGCACCGAGTGACACGCCGACAACTGCTGCCAGACTTCCTTCACTGTGGTCGGAAAGGCCCACGTTTACGCCAAAGGTTTCCTTCATGTGAGGTATATTTCCTACATGCATATCGTCCCAGTTTGCAGGATATTCGCTGCAACATTTAAGTAAAACAATCTGCTCATTTCCCACTCTTTTGCAGGCTTCAATGGCTTCACTTATCTCTTCAATACTGCCCATTCCGCAGGAAATAATCATAGGCTTGCCCTTAGCTGCTGTATATTCAATAAGCGGAATATCCACAAGTTCAAAGCTGGCTATCTTATAAGCTTCAACACCCATGTCCTCCAGGAAATCCACGGCATCGTTATCAAAGGGCGTGGAAAGAAAGTCCATTCCACACTTCTCACACTCTTCCTTTATCATAGGCTGCCATTCATAAGGTGTTCCCGCATCCGAATATAAATCATAGAGCTTATAACCGTCCCAAAGACCGCCCTTAATCTTAAAATACTCATTATCACAGTCAATGGTAAGCGAATCCGCCGTGTATGTCTGAATCTTCAGACAATCTGCTCCGGTCTTAGCCACCTCTCTTACAATCTTTAATGCATTCTCAAGGCTTCCCCCGTGATTTGCGCTCATCTCCGCAATCACATAAACCTCACCCTTATTGATCTTTTCAAACAAATGAAACATACCTTTAACTCCGTATTCCTGTCATTTCTTCGCTTAATTCGTATAATTTTTTTGCAAGTTCCATGTCATTGGAACGTTTTGAGGATTTTGCAATCCTGCACTTGTAAAAATATTCACCGCTGATGCCTGCAACCGAAGGATCCGTTGCAAGAAAAAGTGCTGTTCTCGCGCCGTCTTTAGGCGTTTGGAAGAAGGGTTTCAAAAGGCCGGTAATGGTCTTTCCGAATCCTGTATCGCGGTTAACACCCATGTTGGTGGCCACCGCCCCCGGATGGCAGCAATTGACGGTTATCTTTTTGTCCCTAAGCCGCGCAGCCAACTCCCTTGTAAAAAGGACATTGGCAAGTTTGCTCTGTCCGTATGCCTTAACCACATTGTAACCCTTTTTTAAATTAATATCATCAAAATGAATTTTGCCTGCTTTATGTGCCCCGGATGCCACCACCACAATTCTTGAGCCTTCACCCATACAGGGCAAAAGAAGCTGCGTCAAAAGAAAATGTCCCAGATGATTTATTCCAAACTGTCTTTCAACACCCTCATCTGTCTCACATCTTTCAAGGGAAATAAAACCTGCATTATTAATAAGCAAAGAAAGACTATGATATTCAGCCTTGAACAGCTCCGCGAAACTATGTATCGAAGAATAATTTCCAAGATCACACAGACAGAGTCTAATATTTCTTTTTGCATTTTCGCTTTTTATCTCTTCGCAGGCTTCGTTTCCTCTTTTTGAATCTCTGCAGAGCATTATCACTTCATAGCCTCTGTCAGCAAGTTCTGCCACAGTTGCTTTTCCCATTCCGGAGTTAGCGCCGGTCACTATTGCTACCATTTATACCTCGTATTTCCAACCATGCTCGCCATGGTAAATCATCTGTTTTGTCATACCGCCGTCAATGCAAATGTTTTCACCGGTAATAAAACCGGCCTTATCAGAGCAAAGAAAAAGAATCATATTTGCAATATCCATGGGATTTCCGACTCTTCCTACCGGCTGTTGCAATGCATCCGGTCCATCATAGACAGTGTCGCCGGTTTCTATCCATCCCGGTGATATGGAGTTAACTCTTGCCCGTCCGCGAAGGCTTACCGAAAGAGCATGGGTAAGAGCCGCAATTCCACCCTTTGCAGCTGTATAACTTTCAGTTTCCGGCTGGCTCATTCTATCCCTGGAAGAGGAAATATTGATAATACATGCCCCTTCTGAAAAACAGTCTGCAAACAGTTTGGAAAGATAAAAGGGAGCAGTCACCCCAACTGCCATGGCATATTCAAATTCCTCGTAGGAACACTCACTTATGCCCTTCATAAGCGGAAGTGCATTGTTGATAAGATAGTCTACATGACCATGCTTATTCTTCACATAGTCAGCAAAAGCTTCAAGCACATTCTTTTTACTGATGTCCCCGACAAAATGCTCTCCCGGGGTAACATCGATAACCTCCACAACAGCGCCCTCTTTTTCAAAAGCTTCCTTTGTGGCTTTTCCTATTCCCTTTGCCCCTCCGGTTATAACAACTATTTTTCCCTCAAAATTCTTTTTGCTACTGTTTTCCACATTGCCCCCTATGAATATACTCAATTTAGAATTACTTCTCAGTTTTCGATGCATCCGCACTTTTTTATTTGTTGCCGGTCCGGTTCCGGCACTTTTTCTATTCATTGCAGGTCCGGTTTCTCTTACATATTCCGCAACAATTTTGTACACCGCGGCAAGACAGCTTTATTTTTCGATTTTTCCCGGCCAGTTCATGATTCCGCCAAACTCAATTATATCGGAATAGCCGATGGAAGCCAGCTTC
This sequence comes from Lachnospiraceae bacterium, assembly GCA_045598365.1. Lineage (GTDB taxonomy): Bacteria > Bacillota > Clostridia > Lachnospirales > Lachnospiraceae > UBA1258. The sequence goes on along the minus strand of JAZLLV010000027.1, from coordinate 2,958 downwards.
TCGGAAGCCTGACGGCTTCTGTTGCCGCTTCTGCAGTACACATAGATAGTTGCATCCAAATCAGGAAGCTCATCAATTTTTTCCGTTCCGATGGTTTCATTTGCCACATTTATTGCTCCCGGAATGTGGCCGTCCTTAAACTCATCCGGTCTTCTTACATCAAGAATCACATAGTCTCCACCCGGATTTTCGTCAAAAATCTTCTTAGCATCAGCCATTGAAATCTGCCTGTAACCCATATCATTTTTCTCCTCTGCTATGGCAGTTTGTGTCTGTGCGGGCGTATCGCCCGGCACAGGTACCGGCGGCGCAGCTTCGGGTCGGGCGCTAGGCGCAGCTTCGGGGCGGGTGCCGGGCGCAGCTTCGGGGCGGGCGCTGGGCGCAGCTTCGGGGCGGGCGCCGGGCGCAGTCTCCGGTGCCGTGGCACCGTCGGTTTGCGCGGGCGCCGGTACATCCGCGCTGCCCAAATCTTCCATATACAACGACGCGTGAGCTCTTTCATAAATAAAAACAGCCACCACAGCCAGTAATATCACAAGTATAGCCACCGGTACGATGTACACTTTTTTCATACTAATCTCCTTTTATCCGCAGGCTCTGCGAACCATCCTATTTAAGTTTCATTCCATCACTAAAGGCATTTCCGACCACATCACCCAAAGAAACACACGTATTATTCACAGTGTCAAAAGCAATGGGCTTCAGTTTCTTTGGATAAATCTTCCGTGGCCATGCTGACAGTAAGTGCCCCTGTAATTGCAAAATTCTTTGTAGTCTTATGCTCTGACATACTGATTGAAATCTCATTCATGTCTGAAATCATGCCCCCTGCCGCATTCATTGCATTAGGCACTCAATTCTCATCATATGTTCCCACAATCAACACCGACATGGGATAAATCCAAGGCTTCACGCTAAAATCAACTCTGCTCATTTTACCTCCTTATGCCCATTTCCATGTCAAATCTACTTTTTCTATTGGCAGGAGGATTTCTTTTCCAATTTAACTGCTATTTGCTTACTAAAGTCTAAATAAAACAACTCTACACTTTATTTTAACACTTAGATACATCGATTTCACCCGTTTTCACATTTTCCGATGTACCGGACGCCCACCTCGCGCCTCTTGGTACATCGATTTTTCACCTTTCCTCACTTTCCGATGTACCGGGCGCCCTCTTCGCGCCTCTTGGTACATCGATTTTTCACTTTTTCTCACTTTCCGATGTACCAAACCTACCTTACAGGGCTTGGCTGAAAAACGCGCAAAAAAGCGGCTGTGAAAAAACAATTGCTTGCCTTAGGGACATGGCTTCTGTCGAGTAGTTCTCGACAGTAAAACCCGTCTCCAGAGCAGCGTTTTTTCACAGCCCCTTTCTAAAATTGTCCTATATGTGATTGCAAATCCAAAGCCTAAAGTAACATGCTGCGATGACTTGGGCAATCGCCAGTCTTGTATTTAGGCGTGAGCAAGACACCACCCCTTTATATAACCGCACCTGCGGCAGGACGCTAGTCCTTCACATGGCCGCACTTGCGGCAGGGCGCTAGTCCTTCACATAGCCGCACTTGCGGCATACGCCCTGCTTATCAAGGGCCACGCCACAGTTGGGACACCTGTCAATTTTGTGGTGGCCCTTGAATTCCTCTGAGGCAGTGTTGTCACCGCTTACAAAGGTAATTTTTGAAATGTTAAGTTTGTCCTTTAGAAGCTCGTAGGTGAGTTTAATCATGCCTTCCACAGTCATGGTTTCTTTTGTCACCACAAGACGACAGCAAGGATAAGCAGTTGCCAGATCCGTTTTGAAGGCACAGCCGACGTTTGTGTTCTGGGGTGCACCATCTTTGATACCCTGCTTTTCGTAAACTTCCAGAATTGCAGGAAGCAAAGGGTCATCATGGCGAAGAATGAGAGCGTGATCGAAGTTCCTAAGAACAGACCAGGCTGTTTTTTTGATCTCATTGCAGGGAAAAACCATGTTTACACCTTCGTTGATGCTGTCTTCCACCTCGATTGTCATGGTTCCGGTATGGCCGTGTAAAAACTGGGCCTCGCCCTTAAAGCCGTAGAAACGGTGGGCGTACTGTAGGGTAAATGTTGTAATACTTTTCATATTTTCTCCTTTCAAGGCAAATTAGTTTTTGCCCATATTCAAAATAAAAGCTCCTAAATTCAGATATGCGGCAAAGGTCAGCCACAGAATATAAGGGACTAAAAGCCAGCCTGCGGTTTTGTTGATTCTGAAAAAGCAGAAAGCACAAAGAATCACTACACACCACATAACAAGCAACCAGATAAAAGCAATAAGATACAGTCCCCAGTTAAAAAACACAATGGACCAAAGAAAGTTCATGGCCAATTGAATTCCATAAAGCTTAAGTGCGCAGGATCTGTCCGCGGAGTAAGCCTCGGAATCATAAATGAAATAAGACGCAAGCCCCATCATCACATAAAGAAGAGTCCATGCTATGGGAAAAAGCCAGGCCGGCGGTGAAAGAGGCGGCTTGTTCATGCTGCCGTAGTTCGCCATTCCTTTTGAGGAAATCATGGCAGAAAGCCCTCCAACCAGTAACGGAATTACCAAAGCAATGATTAAAGACCACACACTGATTTTTTTCATACATTTCTCCTTTCAACATAGGAAATGATAAAAATTGTTTTGTAAGTCAATGATACGTGGATTTTCAAGGATAATCTGTATTCGTAAGGACTCAGCTTTCAAAAGAAAAAGTGTAATTTTTTTCACTTCTCACAAGAATATCAAAATAGTATGTGAATCATTTTTCCAGTGGTGTTATCATGTAATTGGGAGGTGACCGTAATGTGAATTGTTAAATTCAATACCTTTGACCCCAAACTGGAAGTTACTCTTGCACATGCACTTTTTAATTTTTATCCTATAAAAGGTTATCTGTCTGTCAGAAAGGATGCTCATATGAGTCGTAAAATTAAAGGTA
>JAZLLV010000026.1:0-35387 GCA_045598365.1 Lachnospiraceae bacterium | reverse complement strand
AAACACATGAATGATAAAAACAGGGACTTCCTTAATGACCTTGTTCCATGGTCGCCTTCGCTTCCAAAAGAGATTCGGAAGTAGTCAGGACCGCGAATGCGGTCCATTTTCTGTCAAGTTACTCATGATTGACCGTTTACTGTCGAAATGCAAAAAGAATTTGGAATTGCCTTAAAGAAATTACGAGAAGAAACTGGACTAAGGCAATTTAGAAATTGAATGTTAATGTAGAATGTACTATAACATCAATGTATGTGTGCTTGCATTTTGGGTAAGCTTTCATTGACAAAATACATCATTCAAGGTATATTATAAGTAATCGATCCCACCAAGCCTAGGTAGCTATGCTACATGCGTAACATGGTGGGCCTTTTGTTTTTATGGAGGATTTTTATGGCTCAAGATATAAAGCCTTTTAAGACAATTGAAGAGCAGATTGCAATATTAGAAGATAGAGGATTAATAATTGAAGATGAAGATTATGCAAAAAAATCATTGTCTAATCTTAATTATTATAGACTTAGTGCTTACACATTAACACTTAGAAAAGATGACTGCTTTTATGATAATGTACGTTTCTCAGATGTGATGCAGATATATAATTTTGATATGGAGCTTAGAGCTGCATTAATGTATCTTCTTGAGAGTATAGAAGTTTCAATGCGCACATATATTGGATATTATCATGCTAAGTCTTTTGGTGCGTTAGGATATTATGAAGAAGATGCTTTTGAAGATGCAAATCGCTTTCATAAATTTGAAACAGATTATAAAGATGCTATTGAAGAATATGGCGATAAAGAGGTATTTGTAAAACATCATAATGATGTGTATGATGGTAAATTCCCTATTTGGGTTTTGGTTGAATTGCTGACTCTTGGTACCTTGTCGAGATTGTTTAAAAATCTTACGCCTGAGGTTCGTAATGAAATATGCAAAAGCAATTATGGAAAGATTAATGACGAATATATAGGCAATTGGCTACAGGGGTGTACTATCTTGAGAAATATTTGTGCACATCGAGGTAGACTGTTTAATCGTCAGATACCGTTTTCGCTTAGACTTGGAAAAAAGGATAAGTTGATATTTAAGAACAGTGGTATTTCCATTAATAAGGCAACGAAGCAGTTATTTGCATACCTTATAGTAATGAAAAAAATGATACCAGATGATAGCGTTTGGAATACTTTTACATCAAAGCTTGTTGATTTGAAAAATAAATATCCATTTGTAAGATTAGATTATTATGGATTTACTGAAGATTGGGAGAAATTACTTGGTATCAAAAGCGAAAAATCAGCATAAGATATGAGTATAGTTCCTGGTGAGCCTCTCGCTATGATGCGTAACGTACCAGGCCATAATGCAGAGCAATCTGTATGTGAGACCAATTGGGGAGTTTCTCTAATTGGTCTTTTTCAGTTTTGATATATGAGGTGTATGAACTAGTGGAGCATTTTAATTTGGTTCAAAAAGCAGCATTGAATTTGATTCAACAAGATCTTAGATATATTTATACGGTTATAAAAAACATACAGCCTACAGAATCTAATTATATACCGTCAATGATTCCATATTTAGGTGTTATTATTGATGGTGCAGAAGATTGGATAAAGAGCTTTAATAATTCAAGTAGGTATAAATTAGATATTCCATTATTTGAGGAACAGGAAAGATTATTTTATGAACAAATAAGAGCAAGCATAAAAATGTGGCAGCAGAATTATGGACAAATATATGAACAATTGGGAGCGGCGTATCAGATAAGCGATGAATACTTTGGAAGTGTTTGTAAACCGATTGCAAAAACACTCAAGTTATATGATATATATGGAGTTGATACAATTAATGGTGTGATGTGCGGTAATACAATTTTGTGCCATTATTATTCGCCTTTCTTTTCGTTTTGTGGAGAAAATGGTGAGTACATTAAATCAATGGCAGAGATTGGTGGAAAGTATATTAGAGTGTTTGGTGCAATGGAAGAATTTCTAGTTGATAGTAAAATCAAGTTCGATGTTCAGGATTATGGTGGATTCCGTAAATCATTAGTTGGCAATATCTATGGTGATAAGTTTGTATTGCTTTCAATTATGTGCCAGATTAATTTCTTGATTTATGGAGTTGATATGTGGATAAAAGATGAAATTCCTGCAAAATTAAGATTTGGGTATCTGTTATACTACTCTTTATCGAATATTATAAAAGAAATAAATGAAAAGATAGGTACTCATTTTGATATTAATCAAGATATGAAGTCAGATGCATTTAGGAATGCTATGGCGCACTATAAATTAGGTGTAGTATTAAAAGAGAATGAATTGGTGGCTGATGATTTAATGTTTGGATTAACTCGAAAAATATTAGGGAAAGAATACTGTGATGTGAAAAATGAAATATATGAAGCACTGGGTAGATTAGCAAGACAGATAGGGGAATATCTTAGTCTGCCACAAGGTGTGGTACCTTTGTGCTAGAGTTTAGGAGGAAAAATGCTTTTATATCATTATTGTGACAATAAAAAAATGGCAAATATCATTTCAGAACATACACTAAGGATGAGTGACATTACAAAAAGTAATGATTACGAAGAAATTCAGTTGTTTTATCCATATATAATGCCTGCTATTGAAAGAGAATATAAGGCAACCCCGTTTCCTTTAGCTTATAAAGGAGAGAATGGTTTTGAAGCATTGGTAAAACTATTACATGCTGTCCATAAATTTATTAATATTGAATTTGATGTAGGAGAAATGACAAGTTTTGTAGTGTGCTTTTGCGAGGATGGAGATGTCCTTAGTCAGTGGAGAGGTTATGCTGACAATGGGAAAGGTGGAGCTATAGGTTTTTCTTATGAAGAATTAAAACAGTATTGTGAATCGCATGATGGAGTTATTACGCTTAAGAAAGTGCAGTATATACGTAGAGAACAATTACCAATTGTTATTGAAACGAAAGCTAAAGAGATTCTGCCAGATCTGCAAAGGGATATGAAATGGATGGCGGAAAAATTCTCTGTGGAAGAAAATAGCGAAGAATATGAAGCGTTACTAGAAGTAAGACTTTTACATATTATAAAAAAGGGTTTGATAAGTTCGCTAGAATATAAGTATGATACATTTTCAGAAGAGAAAGAATGGCGAGTGTTTTTTAGCGAAGAAATATCTAAAAATTCAAAGTGGATATATGAAGATGAAGAAGACATTATTACGAAGTATCATAATGTAATTACTAAGTTGAGGAATAAAATAGAATTTAATGTTACGGATACAGATTTAATTCCATATTATCCAATTGATTTATTTGAGATATCAAGTGATCCTATAAAAGAAATTATTCTTGGGCCTAAAAACAATATTTTAAAAAGAGATTTCGAATTATATATGGCAAAGAATAATATGAAAAACTATGATTTAAAATATAGTGCAATATCTTTTAGAGGTTAGCATTTAAATACATACTAGAAATCCTTAGTAGTAAGAATTCCCCTTTTACTACTAACAGGTAGCAACAACTTGCTAAATTCTGCTTTGATTTGCCACATTCATACATTTCAGAGCAAACTACAAAATCCCCGGAACCCCTTGCAAAACAAGGCGTTTCAGGGCAAAAAGGAGTAAATCAAAACTATGATAAAAGTATTGTTTATCTGCCACGGCAACATTTGCCGCTCGCCCATGGCAGAATTTGTTTTTAAGGATATGATTAAAAAACGCGGAATTGCAGGTGACTTTGTTGTTGCTTCTGCAGCAACAAGTACGGAGGAGATTTGGAACGGAATCGGGAACCCTGTTTACCCTCCTGCGCGGGAAGAGTTAAGGAAGCACGGCATCAGCTGTGAAGGAAAAAGAGCCGTTCAGATGACCCGTGGTGATTATGAGAAATATGACTATCTCATCGGCATGGAAGAAATAAATATAAGAAATATGTTAAGGATTGCAGGCGGTGATCCCGACGGGAAGATTCACAAGCTGCTTGACTATACAAAAAGAGGCGGTAACATAGCAGACCCATGGTATTCAGGCAACTTTACAGCCACCTATCGTGATGTTGAGGAAGGACTTACAGGCTTTTTAGAATATCTTGGTTATTAAATGGGACGGGACTATGTATTCATTTTTTAAGTGAATGCACAATCCCGTCCCTTATTTTATCGTTTTCTTCGTTCTATTCCATTACGAACATAATATTCGCTTTTTGCTTCATACATGCGCTTATCAGCTTCAGAAGCAAGTTCTCTTATTGAAAGCTCCGGATAATCCTGTGCCATTACATATCCACAGGACACTGACAGTTTGTCCACCATATTTCCGGACCAGGTGCCGGTCAACTGATTGAATCGATTCATTATATTCGGAATTTCTTCCTTTGAGCATCTTAGGATAGCCACAAATTCATCACCGCCGGTGCGGAAAACTTTGCCATAAGGTAAGAAAATCTGAGTCATACAATTACTTGCTCCGATAATTAACTCATCACCGGCTTTATGACCCTTTGAATCATTTATGGTCTTAAGACCGTTTACATCCATTGCCACAATTACAAGTTCATCCGTATCACCTGCAATCCTGTCCAATTCCTCTTCATACATCCTGCGGTTATACAGCTTTGTAAGTTCATCGGTACTGGACTTATACACAAGATTAATCATCTCTGTTTTTTCCGAATCTATGATCTGTGTAATTGTCACCAGTTTTTTAACATTTCTACCATTCATTTCTATAGGTATAAAGGTCATTCTGGTCCATCCGTGTATTTTGCCCACAAACTCACGGCTTAAGGCCTTTTTTCCCTGCACTCTGTCGGAAATCGTTGAGAAATCAACAAAATCCTTCATGAATTCCAGATATTCGTCTTTGCAGGTTGCCGCCATTACAGCATTAATCATTTCCTGTCCGTTTTCGGCTCCATCAATAATCTTTTTAAAAGATATGTCCTCGATAAGATGTTCTACGCTGCCATTTTCAAGATCGAACACGTGCAAAGAATATACAAGATTTGCCATCGCAGAATAAACCTGCTCTTCTCTTCTTCGGTCGTTTGAAATATTTCTTAAGGCATATGCCACAAGGCGAATGGGGGAATTCTCATCATCTCCGATTCTTATATACATTGCCCGAATCGAATCACCCTCTGAGAACTTAAACTCTGATGAAAGGAGCTTTTTACCCTTCATACGGCCATCGAGTGTTGACAGGTCGGTGTATGCCCAAAATCTGTCATGATCAAAGCCAGCAACCCTCTCCACAATATCATAGTTAAGTTTTGTATGAGGATCGCTTTTCAAATCAAAGACATATTCCGAATCCTTAATATCAAATCTTGATGCGGTATTTGTCTCAAAATCCAAGAGATTAATGTAATCATACACACCGGAAATTGACTTGAGAATATCAAACTGTTCGTCAATCTCCTGCTGCTTTTTCTCAAGTTCACTGTTTAACTCAATAATTCGTCTGAACTGGGCCTCGTGACTTGCAAAAACTTCTCTGTCCCTTGCCACAATAAAGATATGCACCACAAAACATCCAAGGAAATATCCCAGACTGTAAAAAGGCGCATCGGGAAAAAGAAGCTGAAAAATACCAAGCAGAATCGGTGCCAGCGTGAAAAAGAAAACCACTTCATACTGCTTTGTGGATTTTTCTTCTTTTTTCAGAATCAATACTAAAGCAATAACACCAATCACAAGATAAACAATGTATTGATTAATAAACGTCAATGTGCGAAGAGGACCGGTTATGTACTGTCCCTTTTCAATGGTAAACAAGGTAGTTTTGAAAATGTTTGCCACAACAAGTATCAGTTCAAAACCTATTACCACCCCATCCATTATCAGATAGAGTCCTTTTCTTTTGACCTTTTCGCCCAGATAATCTAAAACATATTTAAGCCAGAAAAATGTTGTGACAACTGTAGACAGGTGAAATACGGAGCTGCTTATAAAAAAGAAAACATCCCCTTTTATTACTCCTGCTTCACAAAGCCCCCAGACAGTGTCCTGAAGGCAAAAAAATAAAACCCAGAACGCCATTAATCTGAAACTCTTTTCACAGCCTTCCGGCTTTTTATTTGCCCTTATTTCACCAAGCAATATTATGCCAAGAACTATGGCATATGTAATTGATGATATCCAATACAGATTTGTCTGCATATATTTGCGCGCCTTTCAAACACCTAATTAATCCATTTTTCATCTATTTCTTCGGGAATTGAAGGTGCATCTACCCCCAAAAACTGCTCCAATGCCTTGGTAACATAAAAGTGGTCCGCAGGATCCGGAAGACCTGAAACCGCTATTGCACCGACTATCCCCTGTCCCTTTACGGTTATGGGAAAGCCACCGCAACCAAAGCCGTAGGTATCGGGCTGTTCACAAAAATCCTTAAGTTCGCCTAAAAACATGGCTCTTACCTTGCAATGCATACTGGAATGACCGGTTTTCTTAATAAGCTGATACTTACGATATGTCCAGTCAAATCTAACCTCCGCATCACCCTCCATTGCATATTGAAATACAATCGTATCGCCCATGAAGATTCTCATGCTTAAGGGTGCGGGTGTACCCTTTGTAACTTCTGTCAGGATAATACCAAGTTTAAGAGCATCTTCATTGGTAAACTTATCAAAAACAAGAAGCTCTTCCTGCTTTTCCAAAATTTTCAGTAATTCTTTTGCGCCCTCGGCGTCTCTTTTAAGAATTGAATTCACTCCCACGTCCCCCGGTCTCACTCAATATTTTTTATGTACAAAAACAGGCTTTGAGATTTGTCCATATAGTCATTTGCGGGTATTATTTCAAGAAGTACACGCTTATAGGTATCTCCCACCTTTTTACGATAAATCTCATAAAGAGATGTCTTGTTGTTTTTGAAATAATCGCTTAAAAACTCAAGGTTCAGTTTTGCTCTGAATTCCTCAACGTCCTCCGGATGGATTTGTTCGGAAAGTTCAAATTTACCAAGCCACTCAGAGAAATTTTCAGATTCCGGCCGGCTCTTTGTCCAGGCTTCAAATCTGTTGCTTACGGACTGATACTTGTCAGAGGTTATGTTTACCTTAAGAATCTTTGTATAAAGGTCGCACAAAGCAACATGGGCATCTCTTTGACCTCTTCGGTCAATACCTTCTTTATGATAATAACTGGCTTTATCCGCATACATTCTTTCGTCCGCAAGAAGGGACATCTGATGAATCGAAAGATCTTCATTGTCCTTTTGCGCCACATAGCCGCAGGACACTGTAAGATAATCGCAGATGCTGCCGCTCCAGCTGTTCACGGCTTCCTTAAAGTTTTCTTTTATACTTTCAAGTTCTTCATCATCGGCATAAATCAGCGCTGTAAACTCGTCACCGCCCATTCTGAATATACGGCCGTACTCACCGAAACACTTCTTCATGCATTCGGCAGCGCCGGTAATAAGCTCATCGCCTGCGTCATGTCCCATGGTGTCATTAACAATTTTTAAGCTGTTAACATCCATGGAAACATAAACCAGATCATGCTTTGCATTGTTTGATTCGATAAAAGAAACCGCCTCTTCATATGCATGTCTGTTGTAAAGTCCCGTAACTTCGTCGGTATTGGACTTTTCTATCCATTTTTCCACGCTCTTTGCAAGAATATCCTTTTGCTTTTTGACCCGGCCTAAATAGCGGCTCTGAAGCATTACAAAGATATAAACGTCCGCAATGGCAATGAAAACATATGTGGTACCAATGTTATAGCCGCCTTCAATCAAAGCTCCTACTATCATAAACGCTATATAGCCCGCAATCGCCAGAACATCGTGAACGCCTATGGTTTTAACATTCACAACGGCATAAATTGTCATAACGATTACTGTCACTATAGGTATGAGACCCACATATTCGTAAAGTGTGCCCGGCACATAATGACCGTCAACATAGTCAAAGGCCTGTCTGGTTATGGCCAAAATGGCTGAAATCACAAAGGCTAAAGCATTTGCCGCTGCACAGGCAATAACACTAATCGAATATTTCTTCATTCCATGCATATCGGCAAGATAATTTGCAAGATACAAAACAAAGGCACCTGCAAGTACAGCACCCATGCAAAGGGACCCGGAAGTAAACAGGTATGTTATGTTGTCAAATGACAGTTTTCCGTCGAAGGCCCAGTTTAAGAAGTCTAAAAACAGTGCCCAGATTGTTCCTACCATCAGTGTTATGAACAAACCGGTGGTCTTACCTATCTCATCCTGTTCAAGCGCCTGATTACCCACCAGTGTCATGATTACTATCATACATATGATATCCATGCTGACCGTGCTTAATGCATTCAGGCTGTTAAGAGCGGGCTTATAATAAAATGTAAGTACCACTGCAGTTGCCACTGCAATAGCAACGCTGAAGGCCATCACAGCCAAAAACTTTATTAACTTTATCCGGGATAATGTGTTTTTTCTTTTATCCATATTCAATACGCTGATCCCAAAACAAATTTTCTAATATTATATCATAGAACCGTTCATAGATAATAAACAAAAGCTAAAATATTGCAGGATCACCTTCCGGTTCCATATTTCCACGCAGAATTCCTACTCCACAAGATATGCAGGCAGAAGTGAAGCTATAAGAGTTTCCATTCTGTCTACATCAATAGGCTTTGTTAAAAGAGCATCAAAACCCGCTTTGATATAAAAATTATCTGCACTTTCCACCACATTTGCAGTCAGAACAACAATGGGTATGCCTGCATTATGTCCGCCGGCTGCCTTGATTCTGTTAAGAGTTTCAATACCGTCCATTTCCGGCATCATGTGATCTAACAGAATCAAATGGTATTCATTGTCCTTACATAAGTCTAAGCAGGCCTGACCGCTTGAAGCGGTGGTAATCTGGACCCCCGTTCGTCGAAGAAGCGCCGCTGCAACCTTTAAGTTTACCGCATTATCATCCACTATCAGTATCTTGGCCTCCGGAGCATGAAGAGCGCCTTTTTTAACGGTATGATTCACAACATTTGATTTAAGGAATTTCTTTCTTGTCTCATCAAAACGGCCAAGTCTTCTCCATTCCACAACCTTCTGCCTTATTTCAAAGGAGAATTTGGAACCTTTTCCGTATTCGCTTTCGATATACAGATGTGAATCCATTTGTTCAAGGAGTTTCATAACAATGCTCATTCCAAGGCCTGTTCCTTCAATTCCCCTGTTCTGAACATGATCAAAACGTTCGAAGGGTTCCGCAATCTTATCAATCTGCTCCTTCTTTAAGCCTATACCGGAGTCTTCCACTGTAAATTTGACATCAATGTTCTGCTCGTCATTCTTTGTGAAGTCCACTGTAAAGGCGACAAAACCTTTCTGCGTATACTTGTAAGCATTGGATAAAAGGTTCAAAAGAATCTGCTTAATTCTTAACTCATCGCCCAAAAGAACATCCGGTATACCTGCATCACAATTTACCTTAAACACAAGTTTCTTTTCCTTGAGCTTTGGCTCAAGCATGTTTTTTATATCATTAACAAGTGTGCTGACATTGTACCGTTCCTCAAGAATCTCCATCTTGCCGGCTTCTATCTTTGAATAGTCAAGCACGTCATTTATAATGCCAAGAAGCTGTTTTCCGGCATTTTTTATATCCTCAGCATATGAAAGCACGGATGCCTCTTCGCTTTCCCTTAAAATCATTTCGTTTAAGCCAAGAATTGCATTAATAGGCGTTCTGATTTCGTGGGACATTGAAGAAAGAAACTGTGACTTCTGCTCACTGTCGTTCTTTGCTTTCTTTACGGATTCTTCAAGTATTTCTTTATTGGAAAGAATATTGTCATGTTCATCCTTTAATTTTATTTCCTTAAGGAGATTTCTTTCCACACTCTCTATTTTTCTGGCTTCTTCGCTGCAGGAAGCCATAAATGCCTCTTTCAGCATCTTCTCGTATCCTATAAAGTCTGCGAGATTGCTCTGTTTAGCATTTATATTAATTTTTATGTTTAAAAGTTTTCTGATTGTGATACTGAATTCATATCTGTCTTTACAAAGCTCGATGAATTTATCTAAAAGCCTGTTTGCATCATCAAAACGACCCAGTCCGTCAAGTAATTCCACATGCATGACCATTTCATCGGAATAATAGGTCACGTCTTCTGACTCAAGTTCTATTTTGTCAAGAATCGAAATATACTTTTCCGCTTCATCAAAATCCTTTAACTCAAGAGAGAACATTGCAAGGTATACATACTGGGGGTATAAAATCAGTTCCCTGTTATTTTCCATAAGTGCGCACACCTTATTGCGTACATCTCTTATGGAGGCAGTATCTCCCAGTCTCAAATTACAATATCCCATCATACATAGGAATCTTATCTGTTCGTCTGTATCAAGAGCTTCTATGTCACAGCGGTCAAAGTACTCCTTCGCCTTTTGGTAGTTAAAGCGCATGAGAAAAATACTCGCAATGGAAAGAAGGGACATATTCTTAAGTTCTTCACATCCCGGAGTCTTTTCCGCAATAAATACTGAAGAAAGATAGCCGGACAATGCTGCTTCACAGTTGTCCAATAAAAGTTCTGCATTACCTATATTGTAATAATATTCCGTAAGAATTTCGTTATTCTTTGTAAGCTTAATAAGACTTTCAACCTGTGGGCTTAAGTTAAAGGCCTCCGTGTACTGCCCTTTTACAAGGTAGCTCGTCATAAGCTTATACATGGCTTTTCCCTTGACGGTCACCCTTGTGGCATTTTTTGAAAGATACTCAAGCTTTTGGAGAGTCGGTTCGTATGCGGCGTCATCTCTTGTTTTTTTGAATTCTTCATATCTTTCGAAGCATTCGTTAAGCATGGATTCTTCATCCTGGGAAAGCTGTATTTTTTCCCAGTTATGGAACACATCAAATATGATGTTCTTGCGTATTTCAGTTACTATTCTTTCAACACGCTTTAATAAAATCTCATCCTCAAGTAAGAAATCCACCAGTTCAGGATTAAAACGCTTACCTCTTTCAGCCTTGATCTCCTGCAATACCGCAGGAAATTTTCTGGATTTTCTTTCAAAATCCCAGAAGGGATTGGTGTTTTCCTCGATGAAAACAGCCAAAGCAATGATATCTATAAATGGATTAAGATCGGTTTCCTTTCTGGAAAAGCCGTAAAATGCAGCATTTTCTTCATCGAAATACACATGGTGGCCCTTAATGACTTCAGCATACATCCTGGTCTTTTCCACCTTTGAAAGCATTTTTGCACCGTACTGTACATGCTTTGTCAAACGTTCCATTTCCTCAGGCAAGGCCGGACGGTGTCTCGATGTAAAGCAGCCCATGACCCTTTCTCTTCCAATATCATGAAGCATTGCACCGTAATGCAGATAATCCTTCCAGCTGCTTGCGGGAATGGATTCAACCGTTTTAAAGAAGCTGACCTTTTTTTGAGACAATTCTCTGTAAATAGATGTAGCTATGTCCTCGGTAATCTTTGAGTGAATGAATACTGTAATATCTCTTTGAAGTATCAGCTGGGAAATACACTTACCTGTATCAATGTCGCCGGCATCAAAAGAAATCAGTGCAAAGCAAACCTTGGCAAGAAGGTCGCTGATTCTGTCATACAAAGACAAATTACTTTTAATCCACCGGGCCTCGGCAAAATCCGTAAGCAGCTTTTTCGCACGCTCAAACAAGGATCTGTCTGATACGTATTTGCCCAGTTTTTCAAGATACCTGATTATATTGGCGCATTGAAGGATTTCATCATTGTCATATTCAGAACAGCCTTTAATATAGTTAAACTTATAATCCATGTAATCAAGCAGACTTTCAAACACTCCGTTAAAGCTTGTCTTACCCTCCATAAATCTGTTATAGAGCCAGCTTGTGTAAAGTTCTGCGGGAAGTTCATAAAGGTTTGTAACCACATTTTCTTTTGCATCGAAAAATTTCTTTGTATAACTGTAAAAGCGCTCTCTTACTTCTTTTTTCGCATCACTGAGCATGTAAATACAGATAAACATGGTCTGATTAATATACTCCCTGATGCTTTGTATTTTTTTGTTGTCTGCGTCAAGAGCCTTTATTTCGGGAGCATCTGCAAAAGACATGATTTCATCATATCTGTCCAGTGCTTCATCTATTGATACAACTCCCGCATCGGACAATCGTACAATATAAGTGTAATAGAGAATCCATATGCGATACCTGGTGGCATCGTCAAATTCCCTGTAGTGCTTTCTTAAATCCATACCTTTTATAATGTATGAAATGTCATAATCCTTACCGTTCCCCTCCGGATTGCCTATGTCAAAATAACAGTTTGTAAGTATTGCATAGATATTTATGATCTTTGCCACATCATTCTTTTCTATGTAAAAATCCAAAAGTTTATGGCTTACAAAAACAATAAACTCCGCGTCATTGCAATCCTTTATATACAGATTAAAGAGTTCATCGAAAATTGTATCTGCAATTTCCTCATCAAGTTTATTCAAAATATCCGTTATAGTTCCGATAATGTCCCTGTTTGCATCAAAAATAGACTGAAAAGAGCCCATGGTTTTATAAAAATCCTTAAGCCAGACAAACTTAGTCTTAGGCTTCATAAGGAATTTTTCATGTTCTCCCCAGTCTTTATAATTCTTTCTGTATTGTTCAAACAGGTCTTTGATTTTCTCTTTCATGCCAATCTCCGTTTCGCAGTGCAAAAGGTATTTTTGCGCACTCTGCTACTGTGGCAAAATTATAGCATCGATAGATTAACAGTTTTTTTAATCCTTACTCCATTTTCCGACTTTAATATACAAAGCAGGCATAACAATGCTGATGAGCGTACTCACCGTAAGAAGACTGTCACCCATGGCAAAAAAAGTACAATACTTAAAGAATTTTCCATGCTAAAATATTGTTTGAATAAAAGAGATTTGGAGGCACAACATGGCGGGAGCATACGGTGGTCTTGGTCCGAGAGGGCATTTAACGGAAGAAGAAAAGCAGAATAAACCAAAGGTGACAAAAGAGTTACTGACGCGAATATTAAAATACCTTATTCCCTACAGATTTCAGTTTTTACTGGTATTCATAACCATTCTTCTATCTGCGGCAATAGGTCTTATGCCCTCTGTAATAACCGGAAAAATAGTGGATGAAGCCCTTGTAAGCAGAAACATGGGTAAGCTCATTCAATTATGCCTTTCAGCATTTCTGGCGGTTGCCGCAAGCCAGATTGTGGGAGTTTTGGAAAGCTACATAAATTCCTGGATTTCCCAGCGGATCATTTTTGACATGAAAAATCAGATGTACAACCATCTGCAGTATATGCCCCATGCCTTCTTCACAACCGAAAAGCAGGGAGACATCATAACCCGAATGAACACCGATATAAGCGGTGTCAGTTCGGTAATAAGCGGAACATTGACTCAAATAGTCAGCAACATTGCCACGGTGATAACCACAATGGTTGCCCTTCTATCAATGAGCTGGCAGCTTGCAATTGTGGGACTTCTTGTTATCCCGCTTTTGATTTTCCCTTCAAGAATGGTGGGAAACAAGCGCTTTTTGCTCCTGACGGAAAGACAGGCAAAGAACGATGAAATGAACCAGGTAATAAACGAAACTCTCAGTGTAAGCGGTTCCATGCTGGTAAAGCTTTTCACAAGAGAAGAAAAGGAATATGACAAATTCGTTAAGGTAAACGAAGAAGTAACAAGACTGTCACTTAAGGAAGCAAGAAGCGGTAAATGGTTCTTTGTAATGATGGGTATGTTTACTCAGATAGGTCCCCTTCTTATCTATCTTGCCGGCGGTTTCTTTCTGCTTCGTGAAATTGACCCTACACTTACAGTAGGTGCCATCACCGCCACCGTAGCCCTTATAAACAGACTTTACCGTCCCGTTGAATCACTTCTTAACATAAGTGTTGACTTCACAAGGTCTCTTGCACTGTTTACAAGAATTTTCGATTATCTTGACAGACCCATAACAATTAAAAGCCCCGAAAACGGACAAAAACCTGATTTGTCCAAAAAAGATATTGTTTACGATCATGTAAAGTTCAGCTATTCAGAGGATAAGCCCCTTCTTACCGACGTTAATTTCACCGTCCCCGGCGGTAAAATGTATGCAGTTGTAGGGCCTTCAGGCTCCGGAAAATCAACCGTTGTTAATATGATTCCCAGACTCTATGATGCACTTTCAGGCACCGTAAGTATCGGTGGAATTGATGTAAAAGCCATGGATCTTTCCTGGCTTAGAAGCCAGATTGGCGTAGTTACTCAGGAAACCTATCTGTTCAACGGAACAATCCTTGAGAACCTTCTTTATGCCAAAGAAGACGCCACCATGGAAGAGATTGAAGATGCCTGCAAAAAGGCAAGCATTCATGATTTTATCATAAAACAGCCAAAGGGCTACAACACGGAAGTGGGAAATCGCGGACTTAAGCTTTCGGGCGGTGAAAAACAGAGAATTTCCATTGCCAGAGTTATTCTTAAGGATCCAAAGATTCTGATTCTTGACGAGGCGACCTCAGCTCTTGACTCCATATCCGAGAATGCTATTAAAGAAGCTCTTGAAACCATGATGGAGGGAAGAACCAGTATTGTAATTGCCCACAGACTTTCAACCATTCTTAAGGCAGATAAAATCCTTGTGGTGGCAAACGGAGTAATATACGAGCAGGGTACCCATGAAGAGCTTTTAGCACTTAAAGGTGTTTATCATGAGCTCTACGAGACCCAGTTCCGCACCGCCATAACCTATGAAACCGCAGGAAAAGAAGCTTCTTTTGACATACAGTCCCTGTCTTCTGATTATGATGTAAGAAAACTTACAGAGGCTGATGTCACTGATGTTTATAATCTTTGTCGTGAAAACCGGCGCTACTATCGTTTGCAAAATGAAAAATTAAGCCGCCAGAATCTTACGGAAGTAATAAGCAACCCCGAAGCTTCAGCGGCAGGCAATAAATATTTTGTGGGATTTTACAATAAAGAGGGTCATCTTGTGGCCATTCTTGATCTGATAACCGGTCACACCGGTAAGGATGATGCCTTTGTGGGCTGGTTTATGGTTGATGCTCCTCTTCAAAGAGAAGGAATAGGCTCCCAGATTATAGCCGATGTGAGGGCTGCCATGAAGGCTCGTGGCTTTAATTCCCTCTCCCTTCATGTAAGAGCGGAAAACACTGATGCAATTGATTTCTGGAAAAAGCAGGATTTCGCTGTCTTGGAAAGTGTTGTAAACGAAAACGGAAAAACCTCTTTACTTATGGAAAGAAAGATTTAGTTTCTATTTGTCCTTCTTTCTTTGTAATGAGGTGGTATTTCGCTCCCAGAATACACCATCGGTATACCCCTGGATACTTTTATCGTAATCTGCCATTTCAAGGCGTTTTTCAGCCCATACGCAGTACTGTGGATTGGCTTCGATGCCCACAAAATGCCTTGAAAGCTTTTTGGCGGTAACCGATGTGGAACCGGAACCCAAAAAAGGATCAAAAACCACATCCCCGGCATTTGAGCTTGCCAGAATCAGCTTTGCCAGAAGTTTTTCCGGCTTTTGTGTGGGATGGGCAGTATTTTCCGGCATGGACCAGTAAGGTATTGAAATATCATCCCAGAAATTTGAAGGGTAGGTATTTCTGAAGTTACCTTCATCGGTTTCCTCCCAATCCTTGGGCCGGCCGTCCACTTTATATGGTGCCACCACTTTACGCCGTATCTTAACCGCCTCCACATTAAAGGTATAATCCTTTGAATTAGTGGCAAACCAGATGTCCTCCATGCCGTTTTTCCAGTTTGAAAGGGCACCTCTGCCCTTTTCTCTTTGCCAGGTGATTCTGTTACGGATAATAAAATGACGATTTAATACTCTGCCGATTTCAGGGCTTGACTGCCAGTCACAGCATACATAAATACTGGCGTTTTCCTTAAGAAGGGGCTTTACGGCTTCAATCCATTTTTCCGTATATTCTTCATAATCCTCCTCCGAGGTTTTCTTAAATTTGTTCCCATGAAAATCCTTATGAAGATTATATGGCGGATCCACTATGAGTAAGTCCACAAAGTCCTTCGGCATATGTTTTAAGGTTTCAAATGTATCCCCTAGGATTGTTCTGTCAAGGATGTCGGAAACTTCTGCATCCCCGTAAATTTCAATGCATTTTTCAAGGTATTCTTTGCCGTCTTCTATTGATATATCTATGGTTCTGTTTCTTTCCGATTTCATATTTTGTTCCTTTACGTTTGCTCTAAAATGTTTCCTGAGGCCCTGTATTTATTAGGTGAGGTGCCCATTATTCTCTTAAAGGTCCTGTTAAAATAGCTTATGTTATCAAAACCATTTAAAACAGCTATGTCGGTGACCTTTTTATTACTTTTTTCAAGTTCCTTTGAAGCATTTATTATCCTTATTCTGTTTATGTATTCAAAGGGTGAACTTCCTGTCATTTCCTTAAATTTATGTTCAAAACGACTTACACTGTAGCCGGAAATATCTGAAAGTTCCATAAGTGACAGCCTTTCCGGAAAATGAAGGTTTATGTATTCGATGCTTCTTTGTATATCCGTATCAGTTCCTGTTCCTCTGCCCTCCATATTAATCTTTGCAAAGAAACAATTATACAGTTCCTGAAAAACAATAAACAATTTTCCCCTCAGTGACAGTTCGTATTCCACCGAGAATTTTTCTTTGTAGTAAAAAATAGATTTCAATGCATCTAAGGCCTCGCGGTTTTCGGTAGCTTTAAGATGACAGATTCCTGCATATCGGTTTGACCGAATTGCTGAAGTATATTCATTTTCTGCTGCTTCCATATTTCCAAAAAGCCATTCTAATGAAAACACAACCGCAGAAAAGTCGCAGACAGTGCCCGCCCCTTTCGTGGCATTATGCACTAAAAGAGGCGGGATGAACATTGCATCGCCCTTATGCATTTCAAAGGCTTTTCCCTCCACAAAAAAAGTTACTTCACCTTCCCTTAAGTACAAAAATTCCATCTCCGGGTGAAAGTGCATGTATAGCGCATTAGTGTTTTCCTCATCCACAATTGTGTGATGCAAAGAAAATGACTTTGTATCCGTTCTATGATCTATTTTTTCAAGAAGTGTTTCCCGTTTCATAGCAATATAGTACAAGTATGCGCTTATATATGTCAAGAAATGTCAAAAAATTGACTATATAATACAATTATCACATTCTAATGGAGGTATTTATGGGTACAATACGAAAAGACGGTAACCGCCTTATTTATCAAAGAAAAGACGAGCTGACAATAATAGAGCCCTACGGCAAAGACTGCCTTAGGTGCAGAAGTACTAAAAACAGCAAAATCCTGGAGGAAAACTGGACAGTTCTCCCGCCTGCAACCGGGGATTCCTGTGTAATAGAATGTAATGACAGATTCGGCACCATCACCAACGGAATGATGAAAGCCACCATAGATGTCGGACAGATCTGGTACGGAGGAATCATAAGCTATTATCGTAATGACAAGATGATTCTTCATACAAGATTTGAAGGTGATTATACCAACAGAAATGTCCATGTTGAAGGGGACCACTATCGCGTAAGTGTTATTTTTGACGCTAATGAAGGGGAACACTTCTACGGAATGGGACAGGAGCAGGTGGACCTTTTTGACAGAAAGGGAAGTACCTGCCAGATTATCCACTACAACACAAAGTCAACCCTTCCCGTACTCTACTCTTCTCTCGGCTATGGTTTCTTTTGGAATAATCCTTCTCCCGGCCGTGTTGAAACCACCAGAAATCACACCATGTTCGTGGCTGACAGTGCTTACCAGGCGGACTACTTTATTTACGCAGGAGAAACTCCCAAGGATGTCATGAAAATATACTGTGACCTTACCGGCTACGCTCCCAAATTTCCAAGATGGGCCGCAGGCTTCTGGCAGTGTAAACTCCGCTACGAAAGCCAGGACGAGCTTTTAAGTGTTGCGAGAGAATATAAAAAGCAGGGAATTCCCATTGATGCAATTGTAATAGATTACTTCCACTGGACCGAGCAGGGCGAATGGAAATTCGACAAAAAATACTGGCCTGACCCTGCCGCAATGGTAAAAGAGCTTGAAGATATGGGCATTCACCTCATTGTTTCCATTTGGCCCACTATTAATCCAAAGAGCGAGAATTATCTTGAAATGAGCGAAAAAAACATGCTCATCAGAACTGAGAACGGCCAGTACGGAACATTTGACTTTTACGGTCAACAGACTTTTATTGATGTTACAAACCCCGAAACCAGAAAATTCGTATGGAACAAGGTTAAGGAAAATTATTACAGCTATGGTATAAAAACCTTCTGGCTTGACGAGGCTGAGCCGGAGGTTCATCCCCAGCAGCCGGGACACTTAAAATATTATCTTGGAAACGGAGCTCAGGTTGGTGAACTCTATCCCTACTACTATGTGAAGGCCTTCTATGACGGACTAAAGGAAGAAGGTGAAGAAGAAATCATCTCCCTTACCCGTGCAGCCTATCCCGGAAGCCAGAAATACGGCGCAATTGTCTGGAACGGTGACATCCCTTCCACCTTTGAAAACTTAAAAATGAGTATTACCAGCGGCCTTTCCATGAGTATGTGCGGCATTCCCTGGTGGAATTCAGATATCGGAGGTTTCTTAAACGGTAACATAGAAAGCGACTACTTTAGGGAGCTCATAGTAAGATGGTTCCAGTTCGGACTCTTCTGCCCTGTCATGAGACTTCACGGTGCCAGAATAAAGCAGTCCACCTACGTTCAAAGGCATCCCGGCATAATTGAGCCAAGCGGCGGCGACAACGAAATCTGGTCCTTTGGAGAAAGAAATTACAAAATCATAAAGAGACTTCTTGAGATAAGAGAAAACCTTAAGGATTATACCTGTAAGTACATGGATATAAACTCAGAAACCGGCGCACCTGTTATGCGTCCCATGTTCTTTGATTTTCCTGATGAGGAAATCTGCTACTCCCTTGAAGACCAGTATATGTACGGTGAAGAGATTCTCTTTGCGCCAATATACAAAGAAGGCTCGACTGAGCGAACTGTATATCTTCCCAAGGGCAACTGGATTAATGTACTTACCAAAGAGAAATTCGTCGGCGGCACCACAATCACCTGCCACGCAGAAATCGACCAGTTCATTGCATTTGCAAAAGAAGGCAGCGAGGTAATCAATTGCTTCGCATAAATTAGGTAAAATAAGGAACGGGGCTGTGTATTCCTTTTCATCGAAAGTGAATACACAGCCCCGTCCACTGTATCACTGCTTTACAGCAGTTCATTTATCATTGCTGCATCATATGTAACCGAAACCGCAGCACCGGTTTCGATTCTGTATAAAGCATTTGCTGCCACATGCTCTGCTGCCTGTTCCAAATCTCTTATACCGCTGGTATTTCTAAACTTCTCAATGATGGCATTAAGACCCTCCTCGGTTATGCTGCATTCCTCGGGCTTCATGCCAATTCTCTTTAATACCTTAGGCATCGTGAACTTTTCAAAGATTGCTTTCTTTTCATCAAAGGTGTAATCGGGAAGTTCGATAATTGCAAATCTTGACATTAAAGGTGCGCTTATCTGAGACTTATCATTGGCTGTTGCTATTGGGTAAACACCACTTGTTGGTATGTTACATTCGATGTAGTTATCAGTAAAACCAAGATTATCAAGAAGTGTCAAAAGAACATCTGCCGGATTACCGTTACCCTTTCCTGCACAGGCCTTATCAAGCTCATTGATAATAAATACAATATTGGAACTGTCAGCCTTCTCAAAGGCCTCCATAATAATACCGGGCTTTGCATTTGAATAAACTCTTGAACTTCCGGTAAGCTGCTCAGGATCATTTATTGAACTCATTTCAAGAGTGGTCCAGGGCATCTTAAATATTTTTGCAACCGCATATGCAATCTGTGATTTACCCGTTCCCGCAGGGCCTATAAGAAGAAGTCCGTAGGCCGGAAGTGTATGGGTTCTGTTAATCTGGATTATGGTCTCAATAATACGCTGCTTAACCTTTTCCATACCATACAATTCTTCATCAAGTATCTTTCTTGCCTCCACAGGGTCAATTGCCTTAAAATAGTCATTTTTCCAGTGAATGCTTAACATAATGGATAAGGCTCTCTGGGCATGTCTTCTTTCCTCCGGAGTCACTTCAGAGGACTTTGCAATTGCAAGGTTTCTTTTTGCCCAGAGTCTTATGTTTTCGGGAAGAGTGTTTCCTGCACAGGTAAGATAATCGGTAATACTCTGAATTCCCGTAAGTTTCATGCTGTCAGAGTCCTCAAGATCCTCAAAATCCTTTTCCTCAAGATTGGGAGCTTCGCTCTTAAAAAGTCTTTTCATCATGAATTGAAGAAAACCGTTTTCTCCCGCCAGCTTTGCGCCTCTTACCGCTACACCGGTTTCCAAAATTTTGTAAACATGGTATTCGCCGCCCTTGGTTGCTCCGGAAAGTCTCACCATAATATGATTATCCCCCAGCCACTTCACCAGTTCGAGAAATCTTGAGTCAATGCGGAGAATGTCTTCGCTTACATTTGCTTCCCCGTCAAGTATGAAAGCAGAGCCTTTCTTGGGACTTGTAAACATACCGCAGGAATGATGAACCATTTTCCCTGATTTGTTATCAAGAACTATAATCGGGTTGTCCGCATCGGCAAACTGCTTATCGGATTCAAAGGTTTCATATGTATATTTTATTTCTTCTGTTTCTTTTTTCTCATTAAATTCAAATACAGGCATGATGCTTCTCCAAAAAATATTAATATCCCTTATATTTATACGCTATCATAACATATTTATGCAAATTATTTCTACGAAACCGCCTACACATCTTGAAAATATTGCATATTCGCGTTATGCTTTGAATTGTTCATTCTTAAGAAAGAAGGGTAAAAAAATGGAAAAAGTTGTTTTGGCATATTCAGGCGGACTTGATACCACTGCTATCATCCCCTGGTTAAAGGAAACTTACGGATATGAAGTTGTCTGCTGTTGTATCGACTGCGGACAGGGCGAGGAGCTTGACGGACTTGAGGAAAGAGCAAAGCTTTCAGGCGCTTCCAAGCTTTACATTGAAGATATTGTTGATGATTTTGCAGAAAATTACATTATGCCCTGTGTTCAGGCAGGCGCTGTATACGAGCACAAGTACCTTATGGGAACCGCTATGGCACGTCCCGGTATTGCTGCAAAATTAGTTGAAGTAGCCCGCAAGGAAAACGCTGTTGCTATCTGCCACGGCGCAACCGGTAAGGGAAATGACCAGATTCGTTTCGAACTTGGTATCAAGGCTCTTGCTCCCGACATAAAGGTTATCGCTCCCTGGAGAGATGACAGATGGCAGATGGATTCCCGTCAGGCAGAAATCGATTACTGCAAGGCTCACGGAATCGATCTTCCCTTCGGTACAGATCAGTCCTACAGCCGTGACAGAAACCTCTGGCACATCAGCCACGAAGGTCTTGAGCTTGAAGATCCTTCAAAGGCTCCCAACTACGACCACATGCTTGTACTTGGTGTAACTCCCGAAAGAGCTCCCGAGGAAGGCGAAGAACTTACAATTACATTTGAAAAGGGTGTTCCCACTTCAGTTAACGGTGAAAAAATGAAGGTTGCAGATATTATCCGCACCCTCAATGCAATCGGTGGCAAGCACGGTATCGGTATTGTAGATATCGTTGAAAACCGTGTTGTTGGTATGAAGAGCCGTGGTGTATATGAAACCCCCGGCGGAACAATCCTTATGGAAGCTCACCAGCAGCTTGAAGAGCTTGTTCTTGACCGTGATACCATCGCTCTTAAAAAGGACCTTGGCAACAAGCTTGCAGGTATCGTTTACGAAGGAAAATGGTTCACACCTATCCGTGAAGCTATTTCAGCCTTCACAACCTCAATTCAGCAGGTTGTAACCGGTGAAGTTAAGTTAAGACTTTACAAGGGTAACATTATTAAGAACGGTACCACTTCACCCTATTCACTTTACAGTGAATCTCTTGCATCCTTCACAACCGGTGATATGTACGATCATCACGACGCGGAAGGCTTCATCACTCTTTGGGGCTTACCTTTAAAGGTTCGTGCAATGAGACTTAATGAGTTAAAGAACGAAAACAAGAAATAATTTGTTTCAGGGCGGATATTAATCCGCCCTTTTTATTTTTAATAAACATCTGCTATACTTGATTCAAATATAAAAAACCGGGGAAAATTATGCTTTACGATATCGACTTTGCAGTTGCTGGCCTTATTTTTTTGATTATCCTGCACATATATGTTTCAAAACAATACAACAAAGAAATGCTTACAATTGTTCGTTTTAAGCGAATTATTGTTTGTCTGATTGTTGCTGTTTCCGCAGATATCATTACCGCCATAACCATATCCTATGCTTTCTCTGTTCCGATTTTTGTAAATTACATACTAAATGTACTTTTCTTTGTATCGGAAGTGGTCTGCATAGCGCTGTTTCCTCAGTACGTTCTGGAAATACTGCCCCCGGAACGGAGAAAAAACGAAATCATCGATAAAGTAAACACTCTTATACTTGTGGCATACCTGGTAATCTGTATATCCACACCCTTTACCCATGCAATTTTCTATTTCGACGAGGAAAGAAGATATGTCCACGGTTATATCTACCCTATAATATTTATTCTTCCCCTTTATTTTCTTACATATTCCTTTGTAAGACTTATGTTAAACAGATCCTATTTTAACAAAAGACAGTTTTTTTCTATAATAGGTTTTATCATCTTTGCCCTCTTAGGTCCTTTCCTGCAGATGACTTTGTCCGGCAACAAAATAATTGACTTCTATGCCTTAAGCATAGCCGCCTTTATCATAGTAATGGGACTTGAAACGCCTGATTTCATTAAACTCGAAAAGACCCTTGCGGAACTTGAGGAATCGGAAAAGAAGTTAAAAGAAGCCGTCGTTCGGGCTGAGACCGCAGACAAAGCAAAGTCAGATTTCCTTGCAAACATGTCCCATGAAATAAGAACCCCTATCAATGCTATCCTTGGCATGAACGAAATCATAGAAAGAGAAAGCACCGAGGAAGTTATCCGCTCCTATTCAGCAAATGTATCTGACGCAGGACATGCTCTTCTTTCACTGATTAATGACGTACTTGATTTTTCCAAAATCGAAGCAGGAAGAATGGAACTTGTTCCGGCAACCTACAAAACCTCGGTTCTTCTCAGAGAAATATACAACATCATCAACATCCGTTGTGATGCCAAATGTTTAAGTTTCAATATAAGAAACAATCCGCTGCTTCCCAACACCCTCTACGGAGATGAGGCAAGAATTCGTCAGATTCTGATAAACATCCTGAACAATGCAGTAAAATATACGGATGTTGGCTCCATAAGCTTAAATATGGACTACGAAGTAACAGACGATAAGCATATTACACTGATTGTTGATGTTACCGACACCGGCATGGGTATTAAGGAAGAAGACATTCCAAAGCTCTTTGATTCCTTCCAAAGACTGGATGCATTAAAGAATAAAGACCGTGAAGGAACCGGCCTGGGACTTAGCATTACAAAAGCCTTTGTTGATATGATGGGCGGAACAATATCCGTAAAAAGTATCTACGGCCGCGGCTCCACATTTACCGTAAAAATTCCACAGACAGTGGAAGGAAGTGACTGTATGGGTACCTTTGAACCAACGGCCTTCCAAAGCAATTCCGAACAATATAAGCCATCATTCACAGCACCAAATGCAAAGATTCTGGTTGTGGATGATGTAGTTATCAACTTAAAGGTTATAAAGGGACTTCTTAAGCAGACAGAGATTACTGTTGATACCGCATCCTCAGGTCTTGAATGTCTTAAAGCGATAGCAACCACAAGATATGATTTAATTCTCTTAGACCACATGATGCCGGATATGGACGGTATAGAAACCCTTGAAAAAATCAAGCAGAACAAGCTTCATACCAATCAGGACACCCCCATCATAATGCTAACCGCCAACGCCTTAAGCGGTGCCAGGGAGCAGTACATGAAGCTAGGCTTCCAGGATTACATCTCAAAACCCGTAAGAAGCGCCGATTTGGAAGCAACCTTAAAGAAATATCTTGAAAGATAAAAAGAGACCTAGGTCTCTTTTTCTTTTGCTTTATTCATGGAATATCTCCACTTAAATATTGCCACACCTATGATCAGGACATATCCGGCTACGCTTAGCACATCCGGAACCTCGTTAAATAAAAGGTTTCCCCACAGTGCCGCGAAAAGAATCTGGGAATAGTCAAAAACAGATATTTCCTTGGCAGGGGCTTTTGTGTAAGCCTTTGTGATTGACCGCTGGCCACCGGTTGCGGCAGTTCCCGCAAGAAGCAGACATAAAAGCTGTTTCATGGTCATGGGTTCATATTGCAGTATGAAAAACGGAAGGGTTAAAAAACAGGAGAAGAAAGAAAAAAATATAACTATTATTATGCTTCTCTCTCCTCTTTTTCCAAGGAGTCTCACAAAGGAATAGGCAATACCCGCTCCCAGGCCTCCGCATAAACCTATAAAGCCATACAGGGAAGTCACATTGAAGGAAGGCTTAATAACAAGAAGTGCACCGGCAAAAGCAAATATTACTGCTGCCCACTCAACCTTATTGGCCTTTTCCTTCAAAACAAATATGGACATTATAATTGCAAAGAAAGGTGACAGCTTATTTAGCATGTTTGCATCTGCTAGACCGATTCGGTCAATAGCATAAAAATTGCATATAAGTCCTATGCTTCCGCAAATGGCTCTCATAAAGAGGCCAAACAGACTTCCTTTCTTTATATAGAATTTCTCTTTAGCCCGTATTAACAGTATAACCGACACGACTGCCGCAACGGCATTTCTGAAAAAGGCCTTTTCCATGGTGGGAAGGTCCCCTGAAAGTCGTACAAATACTGTCATTAGGGAGAAAAAGAAACCTGCCAGTATTATATATAAAATTCCCTGAATGTTATCTTTTTTCATACACCTATTCTTCATCATCCTTAGGAGCATTCGGATCATACTCCAGAATGTCTCCCGGCTGGCAATTTAACACTTCGCAAATTGCCTCCAGTGTGGAAAATCTTATGGCACTGATTTTTCCTGTTTTCATCTTGGAAAGATTAACATTTGAAACACCAACCTTTTCGGATAACTCATTCAAACTCATCTTACGATCGGCCATTACTCTGTCCAGTCTTAAAATAATCCTTGACATAGGCACCTCCTATAATGTCTCGTCAGATTCTTTCTGAAGTGCGGCACCATACTTAAATATAACTGAAAGACAAATGAGTGCAATAACCACAAGCACAACACTGGTATTAACATTTACAAATAAGCTGTCAGCGCTTCCTAAGCACAGGCTTACAATCGCAGGACACAAAGAACCGATTACAGCATAAGGTATAAGTGAATAGGAAAATGATGTAAGACCATTCACTACTTCCTCTTCAAAGGGGCTTCCACAAAGCTTTAATGCCTTACAAAGGCGGGTAAAGTAAGTGATGGTTACAAATACTGCCACAAGTAAAAACAATGCCATAATGCAAAGGCCACGGAGGCTCTTTATTGTAATCACCTGAGGTGCCTTAGCCTCTCCCTCAAAAGAGATAACTCTGTTATCAACATGAGCATCCGTAAAAGCATACTCCTTGTCATCAAGGTCAAGCTCACCCTTGGAAATTTCCTCAATGGCAGTTTTTAAGTCAGTCTCGCTAACCTTATCAGCAGCCTTAAGTGTGTTTAAGTCAATGGAAACCGTTGCATTGCCGCCAACTCTGATCTTAAGTAAATCCTTGGGAAGTACCATACATGCGATTGCACCCACAAGCGCTCCCACAAAACCAACAATAATGATTATCCTTGCAATCTTTCCGATAATATAGCCCACATTACCGATTTTGTTAATCTTTTCAATAGCTTCGTTCTTGTTCATATCGTTTCTCCTTAAAAAATCCTTACTTTTCATTAATATTTTAATGTTTATCATTAAACAGCTGTTGATTGTAAGATACCACTGCTTTTTATGTCTGTCAATGGTTTTTTATCGAAAAACGATAATTTTTTTATTTTTTATCCTTATACACTCCGCTTATTATGCGAAGTCTTTCGGTAATACTCATTTTTTTCAGTTCTTCCAGGTCTATCACCGCAATGCCAAGCTGGGCCGCTCTGTGTCTTGCAGAGGCTCTGCAAAGTTCTGTGGTAACTATTACTGCCTTTGAACCTTTGCCACCGAAACGGTCCCGAAGGATTGCCAGTTCATTTAAGGCCTCTGTTTTTACTTCACAGGCCTTACAGCTTATGAACATCGGAATCACACCTCTTGCTGCCACCACATCAATTTCATTGCTGACAGTATCATGTCCTCTTAAGCCGTCCCAGTCCACAACAGCAGAGCTTACAACATCAGTAAAAATACCTGCATCAATGCAGGCTTTATATACATATAGTTCCAGCACACTGCCCACATCCCTAAGCCAGCCCCTTATTACATCATCCGCAAAATTAAAACCAATACGATCATCATCAAGAAGTCTTAACTCACTTATAAATCCAAGATTTCGTAAATCGGAGAGGAAATTAAGATTAGCCCTTACCCTTTTACCGTGGTCTGACTTTTGTTCCATGTCACCCACAACCTCAAGGGATTCGTTTCCCTTATCATACTGGGATATTCTGGTGATAAAGGTAATCATATCAACCCATTCTTTTCTGTATTTAAGGAATATCTTAAAGAAATCGTCGAACTTATCAATATAACGGTACAGTATGGCATTATCAACTCTTCCCGGGCGCATGGTGCCGCCTGTCATAAGGAAGAAGTCCTCCACACTATACTCAAGGGTACAGTTGCGATTATCCGCAAATTCGGCGTTCTGAATGTCAAAGAATCTGTTTTTCTTTCTCGAATAAGTAAGAGCCGGAACATTTGTCACTCTGCAGAACATTCCTGCGGCAAAAAGTGCCGCATCGTTTCCGCCTGCAACATCAATACAACAGTTATCATAGTTTTCGTAAATATACTCAAACTGCTTAACCAGTCTTTCGGTTTTATAAATGTTGCCCTTTAAGAATTCAAGTTCCACCTCCAAGCCTCTCTTTTTGAAAAAGCGGTCATAGGTTTCCTTTATTTTTTCATCATTGGCCACACTGTCATCGCATAAATATATAACCCGTTTCGGCCTGAAGGTCTCCGGTCCTATAACGTTCTCAATTGCCAGCTCATCGTACAGCTCCACTAAAGTGGAACATGGGGACTGGGTTGTATGCTCATTTTCAAGGTCCAGAGTCTCATGATTCAAAGTCTTCTGATCCACAATGTTTCCTCCTGATTACCCGATAAAAAACATCCCCGAAAGCTTTATAAACTTCCGGGGACTTAAGTTACTGATTATTCAAGCTTACAGAATCAAGCCTTTTCAAGAGCAAGAGTTCTTGTTGTAAGATCACAAACCTCAGCAGGTCCATAGTACTGGATAGCACCGGGATATGTGAATGCAGTCTCAACTGCCCATGTCTCTCTGTTAGCTGCGAAGTACTTGAAGGGAGCACCGTCAAGCTCTACAAGAGCCTTTCTGATAACGGGCTTGTCTTCACCGTTTCTTCTTTCCATATTCATCATCTTGGTGATGGGCATACCACCTGCAACCCATTCCTCAGCGGGCTTAGCAATGTTAGAAACCTTTGAAAGGTATCCTGTGTAGCCATACTGAATAAGCATGAATGCGTTGTAACCAAGTGAGTAGCAGTAGTCAGCATCGAAGTTTGAAGGGAATGCACATCTTCCTTCATAACCGAAGAAGTGATGCTGTGCACCGAATTTACCCTTATATGTGCCTGCTGCCTTTCTCTTTGCAAGTTCAGCCTTAACCATTTCTGAGAAGAGCTTTTCTGACTCGATAAGTGATACCTGAACGTTACCGTGAGGATCTCTTTCAAGGAAGAGCTGCTGCTGAATGCCTGTAGGAAGGATATCGAATACTGCAAAAGATTCTGCAGTAAGACCTGCTTTGATGAAGTTGTATTTTGCAGTCCAGTCAGGAAGAGCATTGAACTCTTCTGTCTTCTTGCCTGCAAGAAGTTCGTTAATTTCTGCAATAAGCTTTGAAAACTCGGGAACGAATTCTACAATACCTTCGGGAATAATAGCAACACCGAAGTTGTTTCCGTTATTTCCACGCTTTTCAACTGAATCTGCGATGTAGTTTGTAATCTGAGCAAGTGACATCTTCTTAGCAGCAACTTCTTCACCGATAAGGCAGATGTTGGGCTGTGTCTCAAGTGCACATTCAAGTGCTACGTGAGAAGCTGAACGACCCATAACCTTGATGAAGTGCCAGTACTTCTTTGCAGAGTTAGCATCTCTTTCAATGTTACCGATTAATTCGGAATAGGTCTTGGTTGCGGTATCAAAACCGAAAGAAGCTTCGATATCTTCGTTCTTTAAGTCACCGTCAATGGTCTTGGGGCAACCGATAACCTGAATGCCGGTGTTGTTTGCAGCCATGTACTCAGCAAGGGTAGCTGCATTTGTGTTGGAATCATCACCACCGATGATAACTACTGCGGTAAGTCCGTTCTTCTTTGCGTTTTCAGCAACGATAGCGAACTGTTCCTTAGTCTCAAGCTTGGTTCTACCGGAACCGATAATATCGAAACCACCTGTATTTCTGTAAGCATCGATAAATGCATCATCAAATTCAACATAATCGTTCTTGAGAAGTCCGTCAGGGCCGCCCTTGAATCCAAGTAATACATTTTCCTTGTTTGTAGCCTTTAATGCATCATAAAGACCGCTGATAACGTTGTGTCCGCCGGGTGCCTGTCCACCTGAAAGGATAACACCAACAACCTGCTTCTTTGCTACTGAAGTGTTCTGTCCCTTCTGGAACTTAACTTCAGGCTTACCGTAGGTATTGGGGAACAAAGCTGCAATCTTTTCCTGATCAGCTACGCTTGAAGTTGCAGCGCCTTCGCTGACACAGATTTCAGCAATACCGTTTCTGAGCATGCCGGGAAGCTTGGGGCTATACTCATATCTTGCTTTCTGAAGAGGTGAAATATTCATACTCTATACTCCTTTTATAATATTGTTAAAAAATTATCTTTACCAAAATAAAATGCTAAATCATTTTTGCAAAAAAGTAAATAGATTTAGTTAAAATCCCGCTTTTTCAATTTCACGAACAAGGTTGCGGGCATATACCTCCATGCCCAGCTGATTTGGATGAAGATTATCCAAGAAATATTCTGAAAGATGGGGCACAAGCTTAAATCCCTCAACCATTGTTACGTTTTTATAACGCTTAACAATTTCTTTAAGTCTGTCACAAAAACGGATAAGTGTGGGAACTCCTTCCATATTGTCACCACGCCACAAGGGAGTAATACAAAGGATAGGCTTATCGGGATAAATGGCGGTAAGTCTGTCATAATAATCCTCAATATCCTTCATGCTTTCGGTTCCATACTGGTTGGTTCCAAGCGCTACAATGATTTTGTCAGGATCATAACCTTCCATCCTTTCAAGAGAATTCTTGTCATATACATAACCGCCGATTCCCTGATTAATAATGTCATAATTCAATAATCTGTTAGCTACGCTCACATAGGTCTGCGCAGAACGCAAAGGACCAAAGCCCTGAGTGATGGAATCTCCAAGCCAAAGCACCTTTGTTGTTTTAACCGGTGCCTCATAGGAAGCATTAATTTCCACATTTTTAATAAGAATGGTTGCATCCGCAGGAAGATAAAGCTTAACCTCCTTTTTACCCTTTGGCATGTCAAAAGAAATTTTTCCCTCTTTTTCAATGTCCTTCACATATATAATCTCTGTAATCATATTATCAACGCAAAGTTCAATTGAATCCAAGGATCCGATCCAGATAATTTTGTATTCAAAGCTTACCTTGGTAGCCTCAGTAATAAATTCCAAAGTTTTTGCGGTTGATGCGGTGCATCTTTCAAACCAAAAGTCCGAAGCCCCTTCAAAATAATCTCTCTGATTTTTGTTATACTGAAAAGCCTGTAAAAAACCTTCTTTATCCTCTTCAAAATTATAGGCTCCAAAGTATATTTTCTTTATTTCTTCATTGGAAAGTAACATGTCTTTTACCCTTTCTTCTGTTTAATTATGTAAACCGTAGCCTGTATTATGTAAACTGCGCGTATTTTTTCTAGTGTACCGATTGCATCAACACTTTGAAAAGAAGCTGTCATTCATTATATCACAGCTTAGGTTCTAAAGGCGGATATTTTGCGTTTCATTAATGCAAAATAGCGAAATATAATGAAATATCCTTCAAAAAAGCAATACATGGCAGATTTATGATACTCAATGCGTGGTTATTATTTTTCACTGCGTTTATTATTTTCCTATAAAATAAAGTATTTTTAATTTTTCAAATATTATAAAGGAGAACATATATGAGTCAGGAAAGAAAACCTCTCGTATCACACATTTTTACAGCAGATCCCTCTGCTCATGTTTTTGATGACAAGATTTATATTTATCCATCCCACGATCTTCCTCACGAAGGTGAAGACAATGATAATGGTGATGAATACAACATGGAGGATTATCATATCCTTTCCATGGATAACCTTGAGGCTCCCTGCGTTGATAACGGCGAGGCCCTTCATATGAAGGATGTCGCTTGGGTTTCAAAGCAGATGTGGGCTCCAGATGTAGCTTACAAGAACGGTAAATATTATTTATACTTCCCTGCTCGCGACAAAGATGGTCTTTTCCGTTTAGGTGTTGCCATCTCTGATTCACCGGTCGGTCCCTTCAAGGCAGAGCCTGATTACATTCAGGGCAGCTACAGTATCGATCCCGCTGTTTTAGTAGACGATGATGGAAAGTCATATATCTATTATGGTGGTCTCTGGGGCGGTCAGCTTGAAAAATGGAAAACCGGCGAATACAATCCTGTAGGCGGTGAACTTGAAGGCAATTACGATTTCAACTGCGATGCTGTTGGTCCCATGTTTGCTGAATTAAACGATGACATGGTTTCCTTTAAGACTACTCCCAAGAACCTTGTTATCTTAGATGAAAACGGTGTACCGCTTAAGGCTACCGACGAGGAAAGACGTTATTTCGAAGGTCCCTGGATGCACAAATACAATGGAAAGTATTATCTTTCTTATTCAACCGGTACCACTCACTATATTGTTTATGCTACCGCTGATACTCCCGATGGTCCTTTCACCTATCAGGGACGCATCTTAGAGCCCGTACTTGGCTGGACCACACATCATTCAATTGTTGAATATCATGGAAAGTGGTATCTCTTCTATCATGACTGTGAGCTTTCAAACGGTATTAACCACAGAAGATGTGTTAAGTTCACAGAACTTAAATATGATGAAAACGGTAAAATTATTACCATTCATCCTTATGAATAAATTTACTGAATACCATAGGTCAGGGCCTATGGTATTTTTATGTTTTGAAATGGTTTTTAACGATTTTTTAACTCTGAAGTATTAACATTATGTCATTGAATAAATTCAACTTTTATGTTGATATCTCGGAGGAAAAAAATGAATATTGAAACACGACAGATGGTCGAAAAAAACAAGCGTGCCCGTGGTATGGCATTAGCAATTTTAATCTTTGGATTTATTTTATGTGCTCTCGGCTTTTTATCCGGTGTACAGGCTACTGCAGCATCAATTATCAGAGTATTGATTTTTCCTGTAGCAATCGCTGTTCTTTATATCTTATTTGGTAAATATAAGGAATCTGAAAAGTTTAAGATTGTTTCCGTTTCAATTTTAACTGTTGCATATATCGCGGTTGTAATGTTTACCGATAACGCATATATGTATGCATATGCATATCTTCTTATGACTTTCACAGCAATTTATATGCATAAGAAATTTACCATCGGTTGCCTTACCGCGGTTAACGTCATTAACTTAATGGCAACAGTAAGATTTATGGTTAAGGGTGTAAGCAATACCAATGAAGTATTCATCCAGGCCGTATTTACCTTCTTCGCTTCAGTTGTGCTTTACAATATCGTTAGTATTAATGAAAGACATACAAAGGAAACGCTTGAAGCAATCAAAGAAAATGCTGCTAAAGAAGCTGAAATTGCTTCTCAGATTGTTACCCTTTCCGAAGAGCTTGCTGCTAAATTTGAAGTTGCTAAGTCTAATGCAGAAACAATGACTGAAAACATGAATGCCAGCAGCAATGCAGTCGGTGAAATTTCTGACAGCATCAAGGTTACCGCCGAATCCGTAGAACAGCAGACAAGACTTACCGCTGATATTCAGGCCCGTCTTGAAGAAACCGACAGGGCAACTCAGGAAATGAAAGAAGCTTCAGATGCATCCTCCGTTGCCGTTGAAGCCGGCAAGAAGGCTATGGAGGTTCTTGCCCGTCAGGCAGAGCTTACAGGCGAACTTAATAAAAAGAGTCAGGAAACCACCGATGAACTTGGAAACAGAATTCATGAAGTTGAATCCATCACCGGGGAAATTCTTACAATTTCAAGTCAGACCAATCTCCTTGCACTTAACGCTTCCATCGAAGCTGCAAGAGCCGGTGAGGCCGGTCGTGGTTTTGCAGTTGTTGCAGATGAAATCAGACAACTTTCAGAACAGACCAAGAATTCCGTTAACAAGATTACTGAGATTACCAACCGCCTTGTGGAAAACTCCCAGGAAGCTTCAGAAAATATGAGCAAGTCCATTACCGCAAGTGAAAAGCAGAACGAAATGGTTAAGGATGCCATCAACGAAATCGATATGATTGCCGAAAAGAATGCAATACTTACAGACTTAATGGCAACCATTTCAAGCCACATAACAGGTGTTGTAACTGCTAATACCCAGATTACCGACAGTATTTCAAACCTTTCAGCCATGAGCGAACAGGTTGCCGCCTCCTCCGAAAGCAGTGCTCAGGTTATGAGTGAAAGCATGGTATCGGTAAATGAGCTTAATACTCTTCTTGCTGAAATCTATGACATTTCAAAGAAAATGGCCGAACTTACAAAGTAATTCAAAACCTTAACATAAATAAAAGCATCTTCCTTAACGAAGATGCTTTTATTATGCCTGCTATTATTTATTATGCATTCCGGTTAAGTCTTTAATGACCTCTCCCGCAATTATAAGTCCCGCCACCGAAGGAACAAATGCATTACTACCAGGAATAGGCTTAAGCCTTGCAGGTACAGCCTTAGGCTCTATATTCCTAACCACAGCCTCATTTCGTATTTCTTCCTTTTCCTCTGTCTTTATGGGAATTTCCTTTGAATAAACCACCTTAAGATGTTTTATTCCCCGTTTTTTCAATTCATGTCTCATTACTTTTGCAAGTGGACAAACGCTGGTTTTATATATATCTTCCACTTCGAACATGGAAGGATTAATTTTATTACCGGCTCCCATGCTGCTTATAATAGGGATTCCGGCTGCTTCAGCCTGCATAATAAGTCCGATCTTTCCGGTAACCGTATCAATAGCATCTACCACATAATCATATTGTGAAAAATCAAATTGCTCCGCGGTATCCGGACCGTAAAAGCATTTATAGCAATTTACCACAGCCTCAGGGTTGATATCCGCAATTCTCTCTTTAGCCACCTCAACCTTATATTTTCCTACGGTACTTAAGGTTGCAACAATCTGTCTGTTTATATTGGTTAAAGAAACCGTATCGCTATCAATCAAATCCAGAGTCCCCACTCCGCTTCTTGCCAAGGCTTCTACAACATGTCCACCCACTCCGCCAACGCCGAATATGGCTACACGGGAACATCTAAGCTTTTCCATGGCAGCTTCGCCAAATAACAATTCAGTTCTTGAAAATTGATTTAACATTTTTTACTTTCACTTTCAAAAATATTATAATTTTAAGTTGCTTCTGATACAGGATAGCAATTCTGAACGCTGTATGGGCTTGGAAATGTATCCGTTAAAGCCTATAGATGCATATTCCTTATCAGATCCGGCGATAGCATTTGCCGTAAGCATAATAATCGGCACATCAATAACCGCTTCTGCATGCTCTGCCTTTATTTCCTTGAAGGTCTCAATTCCGTCTTTATCCGGCATCATATGATCTAAGAAAATAATATCATAATGCTTTTCGGAAATAGCCTTTATAGCCTCATCCCCGTTAAATACCGCATCAATCAAAAGCCCTGAATTTTTTAAAAGCCCCTTAAATACCTTAAGGTTAACTGCAACGTCATCAACTACCAGAACCTTTTTACCTGCAAACCCTTCGAAATCGTCCTTGAGTTCGTCTGTATTTTTTACTGCTGCAACAAGGCCAAACAATTCTATATTCTTGGAGTCTACAATTCTTTGGGGGATTTTTACGATAAATACGGAGCCCTTACCATACTCAGATTCAACCTCAATCTCACCGTTCATAAGTTCAGTAAAACGCTTAGTAATGGCAAGTCCCAAACCGGTTCCTTCGATGTTTCGATTTTTTTCTTCTTCAACTCTTTTAAAGGAATCAAAAAGAATATTTCTTCCTTCTTCCGAAATACCAATTCCCGTATCCTTAACTGAAATAATCAGTTTCTCTGCTTTTTCATCATACTCAACCAGTAAGGTAATACCACCCTCATGGGTATATTTAACAGCATTGGACAGTATGTTCGTAATAATCTGCCGAATACGCTTTTCATCTCCATACAAGGATGTGGGCAGATAATCACTACGCTCAATCTTAAAATAAAGATTTTTGTCCTTAGCCTTATACTCAACCAGGTTTCTTACGTCGCAAATCATATTATTAAGCAAATATTCATCTTCGATAATATCCAGATTACCGCTCTCAACCTTTGAAAAATCAAGAATATCATTGATAAGCCCCAATAAAGACTGCCCTGCAGAACGAATAATTAAGCCATATTCTTTTAGGTTATCGTCATTGCATTCCCGGATGAGCATTTCATCCATACCAAGAATCGCATTAATGGGAGTGCGAATCTCATGGGACATGTTTGCTAAAAACATGCTTTTTGCTTCGTTTGCAGCATTTGCCTCTTTTCTTGCAGCCTGTAGTTTACGTATAAACCCGGTTGTTGCCCACAGCGTGGATAAGACACCTACCACCAGATAAATAATCAGCGCACTTAATACGCTTTCAAGCAAGGTCCTTTCGGTTCGTTCCATGACATCTGAATCAATGGCTGCGACTATATACCATTCGCACCCCTCTACCGCTTCAAGATAAACGTAACGTTTTTTACCATCAAAATCCTTTAGTTCATAACCCTTTACAGGATATCCTTCCATAATAAAATCTGACAAATCAGAATATCCTTCATATATATCCGTCAACTTTAGAAGTTCGTCTGCCAAATATGCTTTTTCCTGTCCCGGAAAAGAGATAATGCACAAATCACCATCCATAATAAGCACATAGCTGCCATC
>JAZLLV010000025.1:0-72310 GCA_045598365.1 Lachnospiraceae bacterium | reverse complement strand
AGTTCTTCATAATGATCTTTAAAGATGTCCTGAAGTATGTTCGCCATAAGACTATTATGAAGGAAAAAGAGAAAAAACAAAACCCCACCCCTCAAAGATTGAGGGGCAGGGGAGTTGAATAGGCGAAGCCTATTTTTTATGTGAAGGTATAGGGTCGAAAGGGAATATAGTGGATGAAGGTACAGGGTCTGAAGGGAATACAGCCGGTAAAAATGCCCGGATGAAATGGAAAGTGACGAATGTAACCGCCGTCCGAAAATGTCATAAAAATCAAAAATCTTTAGACAGGGGCAAAATACTTTTGCAAGCATATCAACGAAAAGTGGAAAAAACGGAATTACACAACAAAAATTGAAACCATAGTTGATATTAGCTATTTAACTCTACCATAAGGAGTATTATAATGACCTTATCAAACCAAGAGGAGAGTTAAAAATGAAGAAATCCGATTTTTCCACAACCCTGCAGGAACTTAGAAAAGAAAAAAAGATTACACAGGAGCAGTTAGCAAACTATCTTGGTGTCAGTCCCCAGGCGGTTTCCAAGTGGGAGAACGGAAGCTATCCGGAGGGAGATTTGCTTCCAAGGATAGCAGACTATTTTAATGTTTCCATAGATTATCTTTATAAAAGGGGTGTGAAGGCACCATCTCTGGAGCAGGAAGTAATGGATGAGCTTAGAAAGATAGTTATAGAGGAAACAGAAAGGAATAAAGATTACGGTGTAAGGCCTGAATTTTGGGAAACGCTGTTTAGGATTCTCTGGGCCGGTCAGTTAAGTCCCTGGGGCAATAATAAGGAATATTTTGAAAGAAGACTTTCTGAAGCAGATGTCAAGGCAGCATCGGTCATTATGGATAATAGCGGATATGCTTTTATGAATCTTTACAAAGAAAGAGAGTTTTATTTTCTTTCAAAGACGCCGGAAAACGGTTATGCCGCCAGCCTTAAAAATGCCGACAATGTGAGAAATCTTTTTAAGCTTCTTTCGGAAGAAGAAACCATGAAAACCCTCATATACCTTGCTACATTCGGTTATGGAGAGTATGTAAGCTGTGAATCCATCTCCATCGCAACAGGTGTAGAGACGGGCAGGGTTAGAGAAGTGCTGGAAACATTATCCGTGGGCTTTAATGGGATAAACAATGGTCACCATCCTGTAGCAAAGGTTGCGATAGTAAATAATAAGAACGAAAAGGAAGTAGTTTACAGCATGGATATGAATGTTGTGGGCCTTTTAATCGGTCTGTTTCAGATTGGTGACTGCTATATTGACACGGTTGACGGATATCATATGCAGATAGTGAACAGAAGCAAAAGTTGGATAGATAAGGGAGAGTTATAAACACAAATGAAAAAGAAACAGGAAGAAGAAAAAGAAAAACAATCACCCTACCACAAAGAGTATGGTGCAATAAAGAACCTGATTTATATAGCAGGGAATATGAATAAATACGATCCAAAGATTAAGCTGTATCTGGTATTCGCAGCACTAACTGCTCCATTAATGAATTATCTTTGGACCTTTATGTCAAAATTTGTAATTGATTCCGTAACAGATGAGAGCAAGGGTGTAAGAGACCTGGTGATAGCTCTGGCAATTACTTTTTTTGTACAGATGGTTGTAACAATTGTAAGATCCTATGAAAATTCCCAGCTTTGGCACAGATACATTCTGGTACGATTCAAAATGATGAACCGGCAGAACCGAAAAAGCATGGAAATGGACTTTGAAATGCTGGAAGACGGGGATGTGATGGATACCTATCAAAAGGCAAAAAATGCATGCAATGGCAACAATGAAGGTGTTGAAGGAATGATGCATCTGATTGAAAGAACGCTGGAAGTTGTCATTACTGTTGCCATCGGTCTTGCAATCATCGGAACATTAAGCTTACCCATTGTAATAGGAATGACCGCAATGGCTGTAATAAACTTTCTTGTAAAGAATCACACCGGAAAAGTTACCAAAAAGCTCATTTGGGATCCACTTGCTACCTGGTGGAGAAAATCCTGGTATATGGGTAATCTTGCCACAGATTTTAATGCGGCAAAAGACATCAGAATGTATGGACTTAAGGATTACCTTGCTGAGAAATTCCACAATCTCAATGAAGAAAGAATCGAAGCGGCAAAGAAAAACGAATTAATCTGGTGGTATACAGGTCTGATAGGCAATTTCCTCATGGTTCTGTCCCAGGCAGGTGTATATGCATGGCTTATTTATTCAGTATTTAAGAAGTCCATGACAATAGGTAATTTCACAATGTATCTTGGCGTTTCGGCCACATTCTTAAGTCATGTGGTTCGTCTTCTTGATACAGGAAACGATATCCTTGCAAGAAGCAGAGAAGTTGATGACTTCAGAAGCTTTATGGATATCGAAGGAAAACATGATACGGGAACAAAGGCAGTACCTGAATATGATAAGTACGAATTTGTTTTTGAAAATGTATCCTTCAAGTACCCCAAGGCAGACAGTTTTGCTCTTAAAAACCTGAATGTGAAAATTAAAGCAGGAGAAAGACTTGCGGTTGTAGGCTTAAACGGAGCGGGAAAAACCACTTTTATAAAGCTTTTGCTTAGATTGTACGAGCCTACTGAAGGAAGAATTCTTCTAAACGGTACAGATATAAAAGAGTTCATTAAAGAAGAGTATTATAAAATTTTCTCACCGGTATTTCAGGATATTAACCTTTTTGCTTTTCCCCTTGCGGAGAATGTTTCCATGAAAACACCTGAGGACACTGACAGGGAACTGGCAAAAGAAAGTCTTGTTGCTGCAGGAATGGAAGAAAAGCTTAAAGACCTTTCAAAGGGTGTGGATACAGAAATATTAAAGGTTATTCATGATGATGGTGTGGATTTGTCCGGCGGTGAAAAGCAGAAGCTTGCTTTAGCAAGAGCACTTTACAAAAATGCACCGGTGGTTATACTTGATGAGCCCACTTCAGCACTTGATGCTTTGGCGGAAGCAAAGCTTTACGGCGACTTTGATAAGCTTATAGGTAATAAAACAGCGGTTTATATAAGCCATAGATTAAGCTCCACACAGTTCTGTTCAAATGTGGCCATGTTTAAGGATGGAGAAATGATAGAATACGGCACCCATGAGGAACTCATGGCAGCAGGCGGCCATTACTGTGAAATGTTTAAGGTCCAGGCACAATACTATACGGAAGAAGGTAATGACAATGAGTAAAAAGAATAAAGAAAAAAAGCCTCCGGTAGTAAGAAAAACTCTGACATTCATGATAAAAGTGGCAAAGGAAGGAAAGAAAGGTGTGTTCTGGTTTTATGCACTGGACTTTTTGGGAAATGCTCTGGGAGAACTTAAAAATCTTCTTTTGCCAAAGCTTCTGGTGGATGAGCTCGTACTGATATCACAGGGAGCTTCCGCAGCAGAACATTTCAAAACAGCCATGATTTATGCGGCAATTACTGTGGCAGCAGAGTTTGTTTCAAGAATTATGATAAACACGGCAAACTCTGTAAAAAGTGTATACAGAACGGCATATGATTTATACCTTGAGGAAAGATTAACCAAAAAGTCTACAGCAATGGATTTCCAGTATACGGAAGATCCGGCGGTCTTGGACCAGCAGGAAAAGGCAAAGACCGGAATCAGCTGGTACAGCGGCGGAGTTATGGGAGTGCTTGACTGCCTGTATAATTTGATATACGGTGTGGCACTTATGGTTACCGTTATTGTAATCATCGCAATTTACTGTCCCCTTCTTTTGCCGGTACAGATTATCGGTATGGGTGTAATCACTTATTTTAATTACAAAAAGCAGCTCATTAATACCAAGTTCTTTATGAAGCTTTCAAAGTTAAACAGAATTTTTGGTTATATCTTTTACGAAATGGCAGATTTCCGTTACGGAAAGGATTTTCGTTTGTATGACAGTGTGGACATGATGTATGACAAGGCTGCTTTTTACTCAGATGAGATGACCGGTCTTTGGTCGGAGCAGGCAGGAGAGCAGTACAAAAACGATTACAAGGCCGATATTGCAAATGCAGTAAGAGACGCAATCAGCTATTTTTATATGGGTTTTCGTGCGATTACAAAGAAAATCACTCTCGGCGAATTCACCCTTTGTGTTCAGTCCGCAAGCAAGCTCTATCAGAGTCTTTTCCAGATTGGAAACAGCGTGCAGCAGATTAATGAAAAATGTAACTATGCTTACCAGTACCTTGTGTTTGAGGAATATCCCGATGCAATTAAAAAGGGGACAAAGAAGGTTGAGCAAAAAGACCATGTTATAGAGTTTAAAGATGTGTCCTTTAAGTATCCGAGAGCAGAGGAATATGTGCTTGAGCACGTAAATATTAAGATTGATTCTAAGGAACACTTATCAATCGTGGGCCTTAACGGAGCAGGAAAAACCACATTTATAAAGCTTCTTTGCAGATTATATGAGGTTACCGACGGAGAAATTCTTATTGATGGTATTAACATCAACGATTATTCCGAAGAAGAATACAGAAAACTGTTTTCTGTGGTATTCCAGGACTTCATGCTTTTTGCTTTCTCTCTTAAAGAAAACATTTGCATGGGTGATGTTACGAAAACACCGGATGATCAGCAGGTTGAAGAAGTACTTAAGCTTTCCGGATTGTATGAAGATGCAATGGGCCTGGATAAAGGAATTGATACAATCCTTTATAAGAGCTTTGATGAAAAGGGAACGGAGCTGTCAGGCGGACAGAAACAGAAAGCAGCCATCAGCAGAGCTTTGTACAAAAATGCTCCTATTGTTATTTTAGATGAGCCTACGGCTGCACTTGATCCTATTGCGGAATATGAGATATATAAGAAATTTGACACCCTTGTGGGTAACAAGGCTGCCATTTATATTTCCCACAGACTTTCAAGCTGTAAGTTCTGTGACAAGATTGCCGTATTTGCGGAAAAGACCATCAAAGAGTATGGAACCCATGATGAACTTGTTAAGAAGGAAAAGGGCATTTATGCGGAGATGTTCGCAGCGCAGGCGCAATATTATGTTGAGGCAGGAAATGCCGTATAAATGAAAACCGGGCGGGTGCCATTGCAGATATGCCCCTGTCAAAGTGACAGGGAGGCATATCCACATCGCACCCGCCCGAAATGCTTTAGTAAGCGGTCATGGCCCGCTGGCCCATCTTGTACCACACTTCTTCAAATTTGAAGCGGCTAATGGTGGTTTCACCATTCAGAGGATCCTGAATGGTAACTGTTTTATCGGTATAGCCTGAAAGAACCAGGCAATGAAGATTATAATAAAGACCACTGTCGTATTTTCCGGGATTTGCCCAAATTAACGTGCCCCAGACAACAACAGGGTGACCCTCATCAAGAGTTTTGTAAAGTGCTGAAACATCCTTGCCGGTTAAATCCTCTGTGGTAATTGAGAGGCTGTTTTTTTCTGCATAGGCCTCAGTACAGGTAATCAGAGGCTTTGCAAAACAGTAAAAACCGTTGGACCTTGGCTCCCTTAAATAATACTCATTAGGATCGGCATTTAAGGTAGAACTCTTTGGAAGATACTTATCCGAAAGCTCACACTTATCCACTTCAATGCCGGCATAGTTTAATATGATTGCAAGGGAAGTCACTTCGCATCCGTTTGGAAGCTCGGGCTTCTGCATTATATTTTCAACCGGAAGGGAAACAGTTTTTTCTTCTATGGACTTAAGATACTGGACTCTTATGTACTCAGGCCTGTCACCGGCGG
This sequence comes from Lachnospiraceae bacterium, assembly GCA_045598365.1. GTDB lineage: Bacteria > Bacillota > Clostridia > Lachnospirales > Lachnospiraceae > UBA1258. The sequence continues at coordinate 66,588 of JAZLLV010000025.1, read as the reverse complement.
TTTTGTAAAAAACCGAATCGGTGCCGTCGTAACCATAGGCTGTGGCAACAATCTTTAATGCAGTTCCGGAGGGAATAGATCTTACTGCCTCGCCGGCCTCGGTGGGAACATTTCTTGAGACAATTCTTGTGCGGCAGGTAACCTGCATGGTAACCGGTTCAAAGGACTGTTCGTACCAGTAACTGCTTTCTTTTTCCACCTTTTGCCTTGAATATTCAATTTCTGTATCTTCCGCGTATGATTTAAGCGGAGAATGTATAAGAGACACCGAAAGAAGCGATGTCATGAGAATCATAGCTAATCGTTTTTTCACATTATCCTCCAATTCATTTGTGAAATACGAAGCATGCTGTGAAGTGCATCTTCAAAAGGATTATAGCATAGAGAAATAACATAAAAGCAAATTACAGCCCATAATTTGCTCTTTTCTTCATATAAAGTTAAGTAATAAAGGTGTATGATTTCTTGACACTACTTGAAGGCAGGAAGTAATATAATATAGATAGTTTGTATATGGAGTTATTATGAGTAGAAGAAACAAAGATTTCAATTTCGGAAAAGTTGTATGGGCGTTCATTTTAATATCTATTTTCGCACCCTGGCTTTTTAAGCTTGCCGGTGCGCTTTTGTCGATGGTTGTGGGCTTAGGTGTATTTGCGGTTGTAATTGCTTTTATCGTAAAGCTTACAAAGGGCAACAGTTATTCGGAAGTTAAGAGAGATCCCAGACCCACCAAGAATCCTTACAGCGTAAATTATGATAAAAGTGCAGTAGAAGCAGCAGAAGCCTTCAGACAGGCAGAAATCGAAAGAGCAAAACAGATTGCAGCCCAAAAGGCAGCTCAGGCTCAGGCAAAGGCTGCAGAGCAGAAGACCGTTATTGATACAACCTATAAAGGAGTTACAAAGGAAACGCCTAAGCACAAGACTACAGGCGATGCCGAAATAGACAGAATGATTGTTGAGAAGGATGATGCAATTGAAAAGATGAAGCTCCTTGATGAAGCAATCGAAGACGAGAAGCTTTCAGAGCAGATTGTTCACCTTGAAGCTGTTACAGAAAGAATTGTGGATTACATCACCACCCATCCCAAGAAGAAAAAGCAGATGGGTAAGTTCTTTGACTATTATCTTCCCACAACACTTAAGCTTCTTGAAGCTTATGGCCGTATGGATGAAGCCGGCATTTCCGGCACCAACATCGACGGTACTAAGGAACGTGTTGAGGATATGATGGATACCGCACTTGCTGCTTTTGACAAGCAGTTAGATGCTTTATATGCCGATGAGGCACTTGATGTTTCAACAGATATTACGGTTATGCAGAACATGCTTAAGGCAGAAGGCTTAACCGAAGACAATATAACAAGTATAATTTAAGGGAGAAAGAAAATGGCAGAATTAGGAGTACCTTCATTAACACTTGAGCCTACTGCACAGGCCGCAAACGATATTTCAGCATTTGCTGACAGCACCTTTGTTACCGCCGAGGCAGAAAAGGAAAAAGCAGAAAAAAGAGATGCTAACGCTGTTCAGGTTAACGAGGACATGCTTACAGAGCAGGAAAAGGCAGCTGTAAACGATTTTTATACAAAAATCGATATTAAAGATTCAAATATGGTTATGCAGTATGGTGCAGCAGCACAGAAGAATATTGCAAACTTCTCTGAAAATGCATTAAGCAATGTTAAGACAAAGGACCTTGGAGAAATCGGTCAGGATCTTGCTTCACTTGTTACAGAATTAAAGACCATCGGCGAGCCTGAGAAAAAGGGCATTGCAGGCTTCTTCCAGAAGAAAAAGAACGAGCTTGATACTCTCAAGAATTCATATTCAAGAGCAGAAGCAAATGTTGATAAGATTGTAAAGAACCTTGAAAATCATCAGGTTGTACTTATGAAGGACATCGCAATGTTCGACCAGATGTACGATCTTAACATGAAGTACTACAAAGAACTTACAATGTACATCATTGCAGGTAAGAAGAGACTTGAGCTTGCAAGAAGCACCGAGCTTGAAGAGCTTCGTAAGAAAGCTGAAGCTTCAGGTGCTCAGGAAGATGCTCAGGCATATAACGATTTTGCAAATCTTTGCAACCGTTTTGAAAAGAAGCTTCATGACCTTGAGCTTACCCGTATGATTTCAATTCAGATGGGTCCCCAGACAAGACTTTTACAGAACAATGATACTCAGATGCTTGAGAAGATTCAGTCTTCCCTCATCAATACCATTCCTCTTTGGAAGAGCCAGATGGTACTTGCACTTGGTATCGAGCATGGCCGTCAGGCTACAGCAGCTCAGTCCGCTGTAACTGAAATGACCAACGACCTTCTTAAGAAGAATGCAGATACCCTTAAGATGGCTACCATCGAAACCGCTAAGGAAGCTGAAAGATCAGTTGTTGATATCGAAACCCTTAAGCACACCAATGAACAGCTCATTACTACTCTTGATGAAGTAATGAAGATTCAGACCGAAGGTGCTCAGAAGCGTAAAGAAGCAGAAGCAGAACTTGGCCGTATCGAAGGCGAGTTAAAGCAGAAGCTCTTAGAATTAAAGTCAGCAAACTAGTTTCATAGAAAAAATCAACCGCCGTGTAGATTTCTACATGGCGGTTTTTTTGTTATCTGACAAATTTTGCAAAGATTTTACGCCACCCTGCATGTAGATTTTACATTATTGCGGTAAACAATATTTAAAATGCAATGACTGTATTAACCGGATGTATTTCTCGGATATAAAGAGTAAAAAAGTGGTTTCCGGTGACAATAGGTTCAGATGTAGGTGGGAAAACTTGATTAACAGAATAATGGATTGCTTGAAATGTATGAAAGACAAACTAATAGGAGAAGATAAAACTATGAGTGAAAATAAGAATAATAAGAGCAATAAAGGAAGCAAAAGCTGCAAGAACAGCAACACCTATTATACAAACAGAGAGTTGTCTTGGTTGTCTTTTAATGAAAGAGTGCTGGCTGAGGCAGCTAATTCAAGGGTTCCGTTGGCAGAAAGACTTACATTTGCTTCAATTTTCCAGACCAATCTTGATGAATTTTTTATGGTCAGAGTTGGGACATTAATGACTCAGATGAATTCTCATGAAAAAATATGTGAAAACAAGACCGGAATGTCAAGTGATGAACAGGTTTCTGCAATTCTTGAAGAAGTTAAAGATCTTGAAGAGAAGAAAGCAAGGACTTTTGAGCAGTTGATGGGTGAATTAGAGCCACAGGGAGTAAGAATAATAAATTTCAATAAGCTGTCAAATGAAGAAGGAAAAATGCTTGAAAACTATTTTGATGCACATATTGCGCCCTTTTTATCACCTATGATTATAGGAAAGCAGCATCCGTTTCCGTTTCTTGCAAGTAAAGAACTGTACGCCATTGTTTTGCTTACTACAGTCAAAGGCAAAAACAAAATTGGTATTGTTCCATGCAAGAATTCAGTATTTAAGCGTCTTATAGAGATTCCGACAAGACCGGGAACATTTATGCTTTCAGAGGAGTTAATCTTACACTTTATTTCCAAGCTGTATGCTAAATATACCATCCGTGAAAAGTCAATTATGAGGGTGACCCGAAATGCAGATATTGACGCAAATGAAATATATGATGAGGACATGGATTATAGAGATACAATGGAGAAACTCGTTAAAAAGAGAGGCAAATTAACGCCTGTCCGTGTCGAACTCAGTCGCAAGATTAATGATAAAGCAAAAAGAGAACTTTCAGAATATCTTATGGTTGGAGTAGAGCATTTTATTGATGTGGGAACTCCTTTGGACCTGTCTTTCATATTTATTATCCAGAGTTTTTTGAAAGAAAAAGAAGAGCTGTTTTATGAAAAACGTTCTCCGAGAAATTCGGCTGATGTGGATTTGAAACTTAGCATAATGGAACAGGTTGAGAAAAAGGATATTTTGCTGTCATATCCCTACGAGTCAATGAAACCATTCTTAAAGTTACTTGATGAGGCGGCACATGATGAAAGTGTCATATCGATTAAAATGACATTGTACCGTGTCGCAGCAAGAAGCCAGATTGTGGAATCATTGATTGAAGCTGCGGAGAATGGTAAGGAAGTTATAGTTTTAGTAGAACTTAGAGCGCGTTTTGACGAGGCGAATAATATAGAAATGTCAAAGAGGCTTCAGGAGGCAGGCTGTCAGATTATATATGGTCTGGGGGATTACAAAGTACATTCTAAGTTATGCCTGATAACTAAGATGAATGAAAATATGGAGCAAAGCTATATTACTCAGATTGGAACAGGCAATTACAATGAAAAAACAGCAAAATTGTATACAGATTTGTCTGTGATGACAGCAGATCAGCGTATAGGGACTGATGCCGCCAAAGTATTTGCTGCCCTCCAAAAGGAAGAGGTTGTAGATGATGTTACAGAGCTCATGGTGGCTCCCAAATGCTTACAAAATAGGATTATCGAGCATATTGACGGAGAAATCGCTAAGGGCACAGACGGATATATCGGTGTAAAGATAAATTCTCTGACTGATAAGGTCTTAATTGAAAAACTGGTGGAAGCAAGCCAGGCAGGCGTGAAGATTGAGCTGCTTGTGAGAGGAATCTGTTGTCTTAAACCCGGAGTTTCAGGATATACCGATAATATAAGAGTTGTGAGTATTGTGGGCAGATTTTTGGAGCATTCCCGCGTTTACATTTTTGGTTCGGATAATGATTGTAAAGTGTATATTGCCTCAGCAGATTTTATGACCAGAAATACGGTAAGACGTGTCGAAGTAGCAATGCCGATTTTTGATGAAGAGATTAGGTCGCGAATTGTTACGATGTTTAATCTGCAATTTTCAGATGATGAAAAAGGAAAAGAGCAGGATTCAAACGGATTATATAATGTTAGAAAAATAAATGATGAGCCACTTAATTCACAAGAGTATTTATATGAAAATGCATACAAATCGGCAGTTGAAGTGTAAAGGAGTGTGTTCTTATGACAAGAGTAGGATTGATCACAAGTGGCGGAGATTGCCAGAGCTTAAATGCTACCATGCGAGGTGTGGCTAAAGCCTTATATAATGAGCTTGATAACGTTGAAATAATAGGTATTGAAAACGGCTATAAGGGACTTATGTATGGTAATTATCATAAAATGAATCCTTATGATTTTTCAGGTATTCTAACTGAAGGTGGTACGATATTAGGTACATCAAGAACGCCGTTTAAGCAGATACATATTGCTGATGAGAACGGTATTGATAAGGTTGAGGCAATGAAAGAGAATTACAAAAAGCTGCAACTTGACTGTTTGGTAATTCTTGGCGGAAACGGAAGCCATAAAACTGCAAACCTATTATCAGAGGAAGGACTTAATATCATAACTCTGCCCAAAACTATTGATAATGATATATGGGGTACAGACATTACATTCGGTTTTCAGAGTGCGGTAGAAATAGCTACCAATGTAATTGACAATATCCATACAACCGCTTTTTCTCATGGACGGGTTTTTATTGTTGAAGTAATGGGACATAAAACCGGATGGCTGACTCTTCATGCCGGTATTGCCAGTGGCGCTGATATTATTTTGCTGCCGGAGATTCCTTATGATATTAATATAATCTGTGACGCAATAAAGAAAAGAGAAAAACAGGGAAAGCGATTTTCCATTCTTGCTGTTGCAGAGGGAGCAATTTCAAAAGAAGATGCACTGCTTAGTAAGAAAGAATATAAGGAAAAACTTAAATGCAGGCAGATGCCCTCTGTTTCATATGAGATAGGAAAACGTATAGAAGAAATAACAGGTCAGGAAGTGAGGGTAACTATACCCGGACACATGCAAAGAGGTGGAAGTCCGTGTCCCTATGACAGGGTGCTTTCAACAAGGCTTGGAGCCCGTGCTGCAAAAAGCATAATCAATCAAGAGTACGGATGCATGATTGGTATATGCAATAATGAACTTGTAAGTGTTCCGCTAAATGAAGTTGCAGGTAAGTTAAAGCTGGTTGAGCCAAATTGTGCCATGATTGAAGAAGCAAAACTTATGGGTATAAGTTTTGGAGATTAGCAGAAGGAATGGGAATGGCTCTTAAGCTTGAGCTTGTACCTAAACAAAACATTTGATAAGTAAAGGGCTTAGGAAGTATTTTTTCCTAAGCCCTGTTTGATTAAAGGTCTGTTGTATTAAGGCCCATGGCGGCGAGGACGTCAAGGTTTAGGTCCTCGGGGAATTTGGGAAGGCGTCTTTCCATGAACATTTCTCTGGTCATGTTGAAGATACCGAAGCCGCCGTAGTAGTCCCAGCTTGTGCGGGAGATTCCGCGCTCGCTAAGGAGATTGGTGACGATTTTATACCAGTTTATGCGCTCATCAGGGTTTACGCAGCGGGTGTAGCAGCCGAATTCGCCGCAGTAGATGGGAGCGTTTCTTTCCAGGCTGAAGTCCACATACTGGTCAAAGAAGGAAGCAACAGCCTCAATGGTTCCCTGAGCGGGATATTCTTTGAAGCAGTTTATTTCTCTTTCCGTGGGATTTTCGGGAAGAGGTGGCATGCGGTCAGGAGAATAGGGGAAGGGGATACCGCAAACGCGTTCCATATGGCACCAGGAAGCGCCCTGATGTGTGAAGGTATGAGGATCGTAGAAATGGAAGGTGTAGATTATTTTGTCATCCTTAAAGTCGGGAAGGGTTTTCATGGCTTTGAAACTGTTCCAGTCTGCGCCGCCCGCAACGATATAATGCTTTGTGTCGATGCTTCTTACCAGCTTGTGAAGTCTTGAGATGATTTCGTTCCATACGGGAATTTCGATTCCGTGGGGCTCGTTCATTAATTCAAAAATAAGATAGTCGGAGGCATCCTTGTAGCGGGTTGCAATTTGGGTCCATACGGGATTCAGGATTTTTTCCACATCATTTGAGGTGAAGGATTCCGCAGTGGTGCTGTTGTGGAAGTCAAAAATCAGGTACATATTTAGTTCTTTGGTCCACTGTGCACAGTTATCAAGGATTCGCAGAATCTTTTCATGAATAGCGTAGCCGTTTTCGGGATCGCAGAAATTTTCAAAGTGAATGGGGAGACGTACCACATCACAGCCAAGTTTCTTTGCGTTCTCGAAGTCTTTTTTTGTAAACATTTCTTCGTTTACCTGCTCAGGCTTCTTAAATTCCAGCCATTCGGTGAAGTTTACGCCCTTTTTGAAGGGGGCGGAAATTGCTTTTCTTGTTTCCATAAGGATTCTCCTTTACTGCTTTTCTATGAATTGAAATTCTTTAAGGTCAAAATTGGTTCCCGGTAAAAATACAATATTGATTTTGCCGCTTGTGTGTCTGTCCTCAAGCTCGAAGAAGTATTCTTTGTACTCTTCGCTGTAGGGAATGTCTATCATTTCTCTTGCAACCACGCTGTCTTCAACAAAAAGAATGTGAAGAGAGGTGATTTCGTTGTGGGAGCGGCCTACTATTCTGAAGCGGGACAGGCCCTTATCAAAATTCATTCCGCTGTAGGAAATGGCCACATTGTTGCCAATACCGGTGATTTCTTCTGCACCGACTGAGTAGCTGTCTCCGGCGATTTCGTCAAAAGAAGTAGCAGCAATAGTGGTGTAAGCCTTGTTCTTTTTATCGAAGTAGAAGCCCTGAAGGGAGAAACGGTCCTCGGAATTAAAGGAAAAAGTAATGGTTTTCACACCTGTAAGGGGCTTTGACAGCTTAAATATATTTTCCTGATAGGTATTGTATATGCTCTTTGCGCGGTAGGTGTCCTTACAAAGAAGGGTTTCGTTTTCCATGGTTCCTTCGTAGATTTCAATGGAAAGTTCGTCCTTAAAGGAGAAAATCGGAAGGTGAATTGTGTCGGCGCCAATCTCGCCAAAGTCGATGTTGTCGTAGGCGACAAATGAAGTGCTGTTTGCAAGGTCCGAGGGAATGAATACTCCGCCCAGGAAGCTTAGCTTGCATTCCGGTGAAAAGGCTCTTGAATAGCTGATACCCGGAACAAGTTTGTAGGCATCATGGGTTGCAAGGCCAAGTCCCGTGATTTTGAAATCAAGGGTTGAAACAATTTCCGGGTGGTCCTTGTCATTATTGCAAAAAGCGGTAAGCGTGAAGTCTCCGTCCCCGAGGGCATTTACCGTTGCGGTGTTTCCAAAAACGGATACGGATACGAAGTTTGCATCCACTGCATCCTTTGTGAGGGCTTTGAAATACACATCTTTGAAGGTGGCATTTTCAGGTAATACCTTGAAGGTTACCTCTGAGGAGGGAGTTTCTTTATTAAGTTCTTTAGGTCCTTTGCAGATGAGTTCGATTTTTCTTGCGGGAACATCCTCTGTGCAGGGGGTCTCAAAGCATCTGTCAAGGGTGCCGGCGGAGCCGGGCACTGAGGACTTTTTGGCGGGAATTGTCAGGGTGGCTGTCTCAAGGTCCTTTGAGGTAACTGTGATTTTTATATCACCGGGCTCCCTGTTCGGAGCTACAATTGCAAGAAGCTTGCCTGAAAACAGCCTTCTTGTGGAGCCCTTGTATTCCTCGTAATCGGTGCTGTCACCGTTGTCGAGGCCCACCAGGCGGCCGGAGCCGGAAACCTCCACGCAAACGCGGTTTTTAGCGTTTGCCACGGGGTTTCCGTCAGCATCGGCCGCCGTTATCTCCACAAACGCTAAGTCTTCACCGTCAGCAATGACGGAAGACTTTTCCGGTTTAAGTATTATTTTACAGGGATCCCCAAAGGATCTTTGTATATCAGTGGCAATAATATTGCCATCATCATCTAAGGCATTTACCAAAAGCTCGCCCTTTTTGTAGGGCACCTTCCAATGCCCCTGAAGTTCGGTGGAACTTTTATGGTCGATGTGCTTCTTTCCAAGGGATTTTCCGTTCAAAAACAATTCAACAAAGGGAGCATTTGAATAGGCGATAACATCAATAATCTGACCTTCGTTAAAGTCCCAGTAGGGAAGAAGATGTACCATGGGAGCCCTTTTCATATCAGTCCATTCGGCCTGATAGTGATAATAGGTATCCTTTTCAAAGCCTGCAGTATCAAGCTGACCGAAATATGAATTCTTCGAGTGATAGGGTGTGGGCTCTCCGATATAGTCCCAGCCGGTCCAGATATACTGGCCGAAGACGAAGTCTCTGTCTCTGTGGTCTGATACAACCTGGGGAACATCCTTGGAACCCCAGTTGGTGGTACAGTTGCCAAGGGTTGAACACTGTCCGTCGGGATGGGTTAAAACTCTTACTTCGTAGGGGAAATGGTAAATTCCGCGGCTTTGAACGGTGGAACCGGTTTCACTTCCGAAAATACACCAGTGGGGATACTTTTTGTGGTGTTCATCATAGAGTCTTTCTCCGTAATTATAGCCGGAAAGCTCCAGCTCATCGGAGCACTTCTGGGCATTTTCCCAGGCAATATAGTTGGAGCCGATGCCTATGAAGGCGTTGTGGCGATAGTCTAATTCTCTGACTTTATCTCTCAGTAATTTAGTCCATTTAAGACCGGAGCCTGCGTGGGTATCGTATATCTCATTACCGATACTCCAGATGATGATTGAAGGATGATTTCTGTCTCTTCTTATCCAGCTTGTTACGTCCTTTTCCCACCACTCGGGGAAATAGTTACCATAGTCATAGGTGGTCTTAGGAAGTTCCCACATATCAAAGGCTTCGGAGTTTAAAAGAATACCCATTTCGTCAGCCAGCTCGCAAACCTCTCTTGCAGGCATGTTGTGGGAGGTTCTTATGGAGTTCACGCCCATTTTAATAAGCTTTTCAAACTGTCGCTTTAAGGCGGAACGGTTCATTGCGGCGCCCAGGGCGCCAAGGTCATGGTGCATGCATGCACCGTTAATCTTTACGTTTCTTCCGTTTAAGAAAAAGCCTTCATTACAGTCAAAGCGTATGGTTCTGAAGCCAAAAGAAAAGCTTTCACTGTCATAGAGCTTTCCGCTGCATATTATTTCAGCCTTTATGGTGTAAAGATAAGGGTCTTCAATATCCCAAAGCCTTGGTGAAGCCACAAAGGCTTCAAAACCTATTTTGTTAAGTCCCTTTTTAAGAGAAATATTCTGTAAAACAGAGGTAACCTCTGTACCGTTTTTATCAAACAGGGAAACCTTTGCAGAAGCTTCGCAGGGCAGACTGCTTTCCGCTTCCATATCAACGAAAAGCTCGAAGCCTCCCGCCGCCTCCGCGGCGGAGGCATATACCCCGGCGCCGGGAATAAAAATCTCGTCTTTCTCAATGAGAAAGACCGATCTGTAAATGCCGGCGCCGGAATACCACCTGCTGTTGGGGCTTTCGTACCGACACATAACATATACTGAGTTTTCACCGGCCTTTATATAGGGTGTAATGTCCACCTCAAAAGAGGAATAACCGTACTTCCATAAAAAGGCCTCTCTGCCGTTTACAAAGATTTTTGAATCCATGTAAACGCCTTCAAAATAAAGGAAATATTTATGTCCCTCAACAGGGCACAGGCTAAAGGTTTTCTTATAAAAACCGATACTATTTTTATACAGATCTTTTACGTGATAAATCATCCAGTCGTGGGGAATATCCACAGCTTTAAAGGTATCTGATTCCACGCACTTTTCATAGGGAGTATCAAGTTCGAACTCTGCGAAAAGCCAATTGTCCGTAAACAATTTTTTACCCATAAAAATCTCCTGATATAGACCTTACTAAGAGGAATTTTCTACCTATATGTTAACTGTTTTTTATCGCGCGGTCTATCAAACTTACACACAATCTTTGTTTCGTTAAGAAATATTTAAGCATTTTGCCATAGTTTTCTTTTTTCTTGTTTGATAGTATACGCTTAATGAGAAATTCTATTAAGAAAAGGGGAAGAAGATGGAGAAAAAAATAGTTAAAATCCTTTCAATAATCGGTATCGCACTGCTTGGCTTTAGCCTTGCGGGCTGCGGTAAGAAGACTCCCACAGTTGAAAGAGATCCTTATAGATATGAGGCAACCTTTAAGACAGTTCCCGTGGAATTCAAAGATTGTTACATGTCAGGAAATATAGTTGATAATAATGTTCTTTACGGCATTGTAACCACTTATGATCCGGAAACATACGATGCTACAGGTATGTACTTAAGATCCATAAATCTTACAGACAATTCCGGCAAGGATGTTGAGATTACCCTGGATGAGGCTCTTGAGGACAGTTACATTTCAAGTGTCTTTAAGAAGGGTGAGGATTTTGTCATTCTTATGTCTAAATGGGACGAAATCAATATGGAGGAGTCCTATGTTCTTGTGAAGCTTGAAAAGAGCGGCAAAACAGAGATTATGTATTCCCTTACGGACATCCTCACTTCGGAAGACAGGTATATTGATAAGGCCTTATTTGACAAGGAAGAAAACTTAATATTAGTTACCGGCAGCAGCATTATTAAAGTTGACAAAAATGCCAGGGTTTTGGGTAAGGTTTCCGTTCCCACCTGGATTAGAGGTGCGTTTATAGATAAGGACGGAGAGGTTTATGCATCAACTTTTTCAGAAGCAACTTACGGTTATTCATTTAAGAGGGTAGATTTCAAAAAAGGCACATTTGAGGAAGAGCATCCCTTAAAATCCGGCGACGGTGATGTGCAGATTATGGATGACGGAACACTTCTTTTGGTTTCAAACGACGGTGTTAAGGAATTCGATCCTGCCACAAAAGAACTTAAGGACCTTTGGCTTTGGATCAATGTGGATATGAATTCCTTCGGCGACAACAACATCATGAAGAATGCGGACGGAACCTACAGTCTTGTAAACTTCAGCTACGAAGAGGAAAAAGAAATCCTTGAGCTTGTTACCATTAAGCAGGTTCCAAATGATCCAAATGTAGGCAAAAAAGAAATTGTTTTGGGCTGCAGATACATTGACTGGAGCGTTAGAGACCAGATAATTTCCTTTAACAAAAAGAACGAAAATTACCATATTACGGTTAAGACATATGATTCAGAGGGCGATTACGAAGAAGTGAATGCCCGTTTCCTTGCAGATGTAACTCAGGGTAAGTATGATATCGTTGCCATGGATATTTTCGATGCAATGCCTCTTGCAAAAAAAGGTGCATTTACGGATATTTCAAAGCTTATGTCCAAGGATCCTGATATTGACAGAAGCGATTTCTTTGAAAATGTTCTGGATGCTTACAAAGTTAAAGGAAAGGATTATTTTGCAATTCCTTCCGCAGGCGTTAGCACAATGGTTGGCTCAAAGAAGAATTTTGCCGAAAATACAAACTTATCCCTTAAAGATGTGATAGAATTAAGGAATAAGAATCTTGATAAGGGATTTATTGAATATCCTTCACAGGAAAGTGTTTTTTCCATGTTTTTCATGTATGATATGGCTTCATATGTGGATATGGAAAAGGGTAAGTGTCATTTCAATACTCAGGAATTTTATGACATACTTAACTTTGCAAAGACCTTCCCCAAGGAATTGGATTATGAAAATTACAATTCCTGGACCTCGATAAGAAGCGGGGACACACTTCTTGCAACCATGTCAATTTCTGATTTATCAAGTATCTCCGTATACGATCAGTTATTTGACGGAGGAATTACCTATATTGGTATTCCCTCAAAGGACGGTTCAAAGCATGTTGTAAACGCCAACAGTATTTATACAATATCCTCAAAATCCGTAGAGGTTGACGGCGCATGGGAATTTATCAAAGAAATTCTTATGAACAGTTCCGAAAGTCGTGTAGATGGTCTTCCCACATACAGACCCGCCTATGATAAGTATGTTGAAGCGCTTCTTGAAAGAGAAGGAGAAACAATGGGCGGCTGGGGTAACGGCGACGAAATGATAGAAGTTTACGCTCCCAGCAAGGTTCAGCTTGAAGAGGCAAAAAAGATTTATGAAAGTGCCACAGGTGCACTTTTCTATGACGATAAAATTTTTGAAATCATAAGAGAAGAAATAGAGCCCTTCTTCGAAGGTCAGAAAACCGCAGAGGATGTGGCAAATGTTATCCAGAGCAGAGTAGGTATATACCTTGCGGAGAACAACTAACTGTTCTCTAAAAAGGTCGTGAATAAATGGAAAAAGAACAGGTAACAAAAAACAACAGATTAAAACAGGTTTCAAAGCACGAGAGGGTCGCTGCAGGGATGTTCCTTGCACCGAGCCTTCTTGGTGTGTTTTTGTTTTTCATTCTGCCTTTTCTTGTGGTTATTTACTATTCACTTATTGATAACCCCATAAGTGCAGATTTTGTTGGTATTGCCAATTACGGCAATGTATTAAAAAACGGAGCCTTTAAGCTTGCAGGGAAGAACACCCTTGTTTTTTCCTTTATTGCCATGCCCCTTTCCGTTGTATTATCACTGCTTCTTGCAGCCATGCTTGACAGAAAAATACCCTTAAGAAGTCAGTTCAGAACCTTTTTCCTGACTCCCATGATGGTACCGGTTGCATCGGTAGTGCTTATTGTTCAGGTTATGTTCCATTACAACGGTGCCGTAAATCATATTTTCGGTATTTTCGGCGGTCCCAAGATCGACTGGCTTAAGTCTGAATATGCCCAGGTAGTAATCGTTTTCCTTTTCCTATGGAAGAACTTAGGCTACAACATGATTCTGTTTCTTGCAGCCCTTGAGTCCATTCCCAGGGATATAATCGAGGTGGCGCAGCTTGAGAGTGCAAATACCTGGCAGATTTTCTGGAACATAAAGATTCGTTATCTTTCCTCAACGATTCTTTTTGTTACAATTCTTTCGCTTATAAACTCATTTAAGGTATTCAGAGAGATATATCTTCTGACGGGAGACTATCCCTACGACACGCTGTATATGCTGCAGCATTTCATGAACAATACCTTTAAGTCCCTTGATTATCAGAAGCTTTCAACCGCCGCCATTATTATGTCCTTTGTGATGATAATAATAATCGGAGCTCTTTTCATGGTTGAAAACCGCTTCGGAAAGGATGTGGAAGACTGATGAAAAGAAAAACCTCCATATCCGGCAGAAAAAGAAAAGAATTTATACAGATTCTTATAATAACCATAGTGGCTGTATTCTTTGCGGCAATATTCTTAACGCCCATTGTACTTACAATCACCAATTCCTTTATGTCTCAGACAGAGATCAGTGCCAACTACGGTGCAGTCTTTGCAAGAACGGAAAAGGGCAGCAAGGTTTTCATTTCAAGTATAGTTAACTTAAAATTCATACCTGATATGGTTTCCTTCCAGCAGTATGTAACCGTACTCCTTAAGTCCCCGGAATACCTGATTAAATTCTGGAATTCCGTTATTCTTGTGGTGCCCATAGTAATATTCCAGTTAGCCGTGGCGCTTTTTGCAGCCTATGGTTTCACAAGAGCAAAGGGAAAGTTAAAAGAAATCGTATTTTTCTCATATATTATTTTGATGCTTATGCCTTACCAGGTAACTCTTGTCCCCAACTACCTTGTATCAAGCTGGCTCCATTTGATTGACACAAGATGGGCAATATGGCTTCCCGGTATTGCATCACCCTTCGCTGTTTACCTTCTCACCAAATTCATGAGAAGAATTCCCTCCTCATACATTGAGGCGGCTAAAATTGATGGCGCAGGAGAATGGCAGATTTTTTCAAAAATATGCGTACCGCTATGTAAGAGCTGTCTTTACTCTGTAGCGATTCTTGTATTTATAGATTACTGGAATATGGTTGAGCAGCCCCTGATTCTTCTTTCGGATCAGGAAATGCATCCTCTTTCCGTATTTTTGTCACAGATTAACAGTGGTGAAACAGGCCTTGCTTTTGCAGTGGCTACCATTTATATGGTGCCGGGCCTTTTGGTTTTCCTCTATGGTGAGGATTATCTTGTAGAAGGAATTATGTACCAGGGTGGTATTAAAGGTTAAAGGAGAAGATTATCATGAACGAAAAGAAATCGAGAAAAGAATGGGTTAAGTCATTTGCCATTGTATTTTTATCAGTTCTGCTGGTTCTCACATTTTTTTCAAACACAATAAGAAACTATTCTCTGCCGGAGGTAGCCGCCCAGTATACCAACCAGGGAACCATCACAAATAAGGTTCGCGGTCAGGGCATGGTTGATGCTCAGGACCCCTACAGTGTGGTTTTCAAACAGTCGAGAAAAGTCGGCAGTGTAAATGTCCGCGTAGGTGACGCAGTTGAAAAGGGCGATGTGCTTTTCTTCCTGGAAGAAGGCGAATCCGCAGAGCTTGAAGAAGCAAGAAAGCTTCTTGAAACCCTCCAGTCCGAATACGACAAAAATCTTATTTTAGGCGAAATTTCCAAGGACTTAGTCACAAAGGTAGAAAATAACACTCTTGGCAACACCTCAGAGCTTCAGGCCAAAGTAGCCGCAGCCAAGAAAAAGGTTGAAAATGCCAGAACCTACCTTACCAACCTCCAGAATGCAACTCCCTCCACCGACAGCCATATAAAGGAATTAAATGAGTGGCTTGATAATATGAGAAATAACATCATTCCCGGAGTTGAGAGCGCAATTAGTTCAAATGAGAGCGCAATCAGTGCTGCAAAGGCTAAGTATGTTGAGGTAGCAACACAAAATGTTGATGTAAACAATAAAGACAAAGTAAATGTGTACGATTATCTTAAAGATGCTATTACCTATTTTCTGACTACAAGTGATGCTGACGTTACTATTACTGACGATCAGCGAAAAAAATTGGACAAAGCAAAGTATGATTTAGGTGCTAGTAGTACAGACGCTTCATTTACAACAATTCAAGAAACGATTGCTTTAGTCAGAACATTATGTGAAACCTATAATAGAAAGGATAAGGAATTTGGCGGCGGTGGTGATGGTTCTGACGATCGTTCAAAAATTTACAAATTTGACGATTGCATTACCTACAATACCCTTCTCCAAAGAGAAATAGATAATATCAACAAAAACACCAACGCCCTTGCAGAAAACCAGAAGCAGCTTGCAGCTTGCAACAAGCAGGTTCAGCTTTGGGAGGAAGAAAAGGCAGCAGGCTCCTCTGATGCATCAAAGATTGCGGCAGCAGAAGCAGCTTTGGCAAAGGCTGAAAAGGAATATGAAACTTTAATTTCTGATATTTCAACTTCCTACAGCTTAAAGGACCAGCTTGCAAAGATAGAGGAACAGAAAAAGATTGTGGAAAAGCTTGAGGGCGAACAGATCGGCGGTGAAATTGTTGCTCCCGTAACAGGAACCGTTATGTCCCTTAATTATGTGGCCGGTGAGACCATTGATACCGGCAGCACGGTTGCAACCATTCAGGTTGCAGGTAAGGGCTTTACTCTTACAATGAATGTTACCAACGAACAGGCATCTCTTCTTAAGCCCGGCGATGAGGCTGAGGTTATTAACTCCTGGTGGTATACGGATGTGCATGCAAGAATCATTTCTATCCGTCCCAATGCCCAGAATCCACAGGCCGGTAAGATTGTTACTTTTGAGCTTGAAGGAGATGTTACAAACGGACAGACCCTTTCACTTTCCGTGGGACAGAGAAGTGCAACCTATGACTGCATAGTTCCAAACAGTGCCATCAGAGAGGACAATAAGGGCAAGTTTGTTTACAGAGTTGTATCCAAGAGTTCACCTCTTGGAACCAGATATTCGGTTGAAAGAGTTGATGTAAAGGTTCTTGCAGAGGAGGATACCCAGAGCGCCATCAGCGGAGCTCTCGATAACTGGGAGTACATTGTTACAACCTCTTCAAAGCCTCTTACTGACGGACAGCTTATCAGATTAAAGAACTACTAAAGCGGAGAATTTATGGATTACTTAAGAAATGTGTTTGACAGAACACGGATTAAGCTCTTAATATCCGCAGGAATAGCCCTTCTGACCGGGTTGATTTTTTTGACGCTTGGTATTGTTTTTTCTTCAAAGCAAAAGGATCAGCAGCTTGCTTCGAGATGGAGTGAAAAGAAGGACTTTTCCCAGGTAAGCGTTTTCTTTTCTGAGCTTGCGGGCTTTGATGAAAACGGTGTAAAAGAGCTTAAATACAAAATAGACAATAAACTGTCACAGGATTCCATAGCATCAGAAAACGAAAATGCAAGAACCTGGGTTTATGCCTACTCCGCTTTCGGAGAAGTGAGCGCATACTCCCACAATGCAGATACCCGTGTAAAAGCAATCGGAGTGGGTGGAGACTATTTCCTTTTCCATCCCTTTGAACTGGTTTCCGGTTCATTTTTTGACAGCGAATATATGATGAAGGACCTGGTTCTTCTGGATGTGGAAACCGCCTGGAGGTTGTTTGGTTCCACAGATGTGGAGGGTCAGGTGATTGAAATCGGTGGAGTGAGACATGTTGTCAGCGGTGTGGTTAAGTCCATTGAAGGAAGACTCAATCGTCTTGCGGGAAATAATGAGCCTGTAATGTACCTTTCCTACGAGGCTCTTTCCGAAAACGGAAATGTTTCCTACATAAACTCCTTTGAGGCGCTTATGCCAAATCCCTTGTCCACATATGCGCGTGACGCGGTTAAGGAGCTGGTTCCTTCAGATGAAAAGCGCTTCGAAGTGGTGGAAAACACCGGCAGATTTAACTGGGTGCGCCTTCTTAAGCATGTGAAGGAATTTGGCACCAGAGGCATGACGGCCAAAGCAATCGTTTATCCTTACTGGGAAAATGCCGCAAGGGGCATGGAGGATTATCTCACACCTGTGGCTTTGCTTGGAATGGTTTCTTTTGGCTATGCAGGCTTTATAGCACTTTACATTCTTCTTCGTATGTGGAAGAAGCGTGAAATTCACCTTAGCACCTTAAAGAATTTTGCCGAGGCCAAGATAGATGATAAGAGAAGAAAGAAGAGGGAAATAACAATTGAAGAAATCGATTAAAATACTTATTGCTGCGGCTGCAGTAGCAGTTTTAGCAGTTGTTCTGTTCTTTGTGTTTAAGCCAAAGGACAAAAATACAGTGGAAATTGACAAAAATACAATCTACAAAGAGGAATTGATTAAACTTGATCTTCCTCGTAATTTTAACTTAAACCTCATGAAGGTTATCGGAGACAAGCTGGTATTTTCCGGTATGTCATGGGACGATGAAACCTATGAAAGAACCACAGTTTTAGGCACAAGTAACCTTGATGGTTCCGATAAGAAAATTTCAACGGTGGACCTTGGCAAAAGCGGCTGGATTTCAACTGTTGAAATCCTTAACAACGGAACAGCGGTTTTTGTAAAGTCAGATGTACTTGAGGATGATTCGGATCCTGAAAATTACATTTATCAGGAAATCTTTACAGCTTATATAACAGACCTTGAAGGCAATATTAAGAAGGAGATAAGTCTATCAGACCTTGGAATTACCTGGTTAAACACACTTATTGCTCTTGATGACGGAATTCTTGCCTCTGACGGAACCACATATATTCGTTTCGATAATGACTTAAAAATCTTAAAGCAGAGCAATTCCGATGAGCTTTCTGAGTTCTATGGTAATGTTTACAAGCTTAAGAATAATAATATTGTTCTTTCAAAGTGGATAGAAAGCGGTCAGGAGTTTTACAGATTTAATACAGATACCCTTGAAGTGGGTGAAAAGATAGATTATAAGATTGCTGCAGTTAATCTTGGTTTAAGAGAAGGCTCGGGTCCCTATGATTTTCTTTTGACAGACAGTACACAGCTTTATGGTTATAATCTCGGTGACGAAGCGCCTAAGGCCATAGTTAACTTTTTGAATTCAGACCTTCCAAACAGTTATTTCCAGACAATAGCTTTTGTGGACGACACCACATTTATCGCTTCTTATAACGACTGGGCTGGTGACTATAACAATACAATTGTGGCTAAATACACAAAGGTTGATCCGGACAGCATTCCCGACAAAAAGAACATCACTCTTGGATGTCTCTGGCTTGACGGAACCGTAAGAAAAGACGTGCTTGCGTTTAATAAATCGAGCGATGAGTACAGAATTATAATTACCGACTACTCAACCTACAATACTGAAGAGGATTGGGGGGCAGGTGCCAAGAGATTCAATTCTGATATTGCATCCGGAAAGGGTCCCGATATTGTTATTTCCGACAACGTAAGCAAGCTTAAAAATTATGCGGCAAAGGGACTTTTTGCTGACTTAAACAAGTTCCTTAACAATGACAGCGAGATTGACAGAGAAGACCTTTTTGAAAATGTGCTTAATGCAACTTCCTATAACGGTAAGCTTTTTGCGATTACTCCTTCTTTCTCCGTTTCAACCTTAGTGGGAAAGACCTCTGTTCTCAAGGGAAAAACCTCCTGGACAATGGATGAGTTCATTCAGTTTAAGAACAGTCTTCCTGCAGGAACAAAGCTCTTCTCAGATATGACAAGGGAAGATATGTTATCCGTAATGCTTGCAGTTAATGTGGAAGATTACATGGATACAATAACCGCAAAGTGTCACTTCGATTCACAGGAATTTATTGATCTTCTTAAGGTTATTAAGGAATTACCCACAAGAGAAGTCCTTTACGGTGACCACGGAATCGCATTTGAAGAAAGCTTCTATGAAGACTCCCAGTCAGCATACAGAGAAAACAAGGTTGCACTTATGAATTACAATATCTGGGAAATGTCGGATATTAAGTATCTTATTCATGGTACCTTTGGTGAAGATGTTACATTCATAGGTTTCCCCTGTAAGGAAGGTAATGGTTCCGCTATTATGTGTGGTACCGCTTACGGTATTTCTTCAAAGTGCAAGCATCAGGATGTGGCCTGGGAATTTGTAAGAAAGGTTATTACTCCCGAAAGACAGTCTGAAATGGAATGGGGCTTCCCTGTTTCTGTCAAGCGTTTTGATGAACTGGCAGAAAGAACCAAGGAACGTCCTTATTACATGGACGGAAACAACAAAGTGGAATACGATGATACCTACTATATCAATGGTCAGGAAGTTATTATCGATCCTCTTACCGATGAGGAAGTGTCAAAGGTTAAGGAATTTATCAAATCCATTGACCGTGCAAGAGGCGATTATGCAGAAATTATCGACATAATCAACGAGGATGCAGAGCCCTTCTTCCAGGATCAGAAAGCCCCTGAAGATGTAGTTAAGATCATTCAGAGCCGTGCAAGCATTTTCTTGAATGAAAGACAATAAAAAGTTGTATGAAAATTGTAGATAAGAGTGGACTTTTGTCCACTCTTTTTTTACTATAATAATAGCAATAATTGAAAGAAAATTGACTGTATTTGAATTGTTTGCGACCGAATATTTTACTAAAATAGAAGATAAAATGGAGGTAAGACTATGTATTACATTGGTATTGATTTAGGAACCTCTGCAGTAAAGTTACTGCTTATGGATTCCGAAGGAAAGATTTGTAATGTCGTTTCCAAAGAGTATCCCCTTTACTTCCCCAATCCCGGTTGGAGTGAGCAGAAGCCCGAAGACTGGTACGAGCAGAGTATGATCGGACTTAAGGAACTTACAAAGGACATTGACAAGTCAATGGTTAAGGGCATCAGCTTCGGCGGACAGATGCACGGTCTTGTAATTCTTGATAAGGATGATAACGTAATCAGACCCGCTATTCTTTGGAATGACGGACGTACCACAGAAGAATGTGATTACTTAAACAATGTTATCGGTAAGGATAAGCTTTCAGAGTACACAGCTAACATTTCCTTCACCGGATTTACAGCGCCCAAGGTATTATGGGTTAAGAACAAAGAGCCTGAAAACTTTGCTAAAATTGCAAAGATGATGCTTCCCAAGGACTATCTTGCATACAAGTTATCAGGTGTTCACTGCACAGATGTATCTGATGCATCAGGTATGCTTTTATTCGACGTAAAGAATCGTACCTGGTCTAAGGAAATGTGCGAAATCTGTTCAGTTAAGCCCGAATGGCTTGCTAAGATTTACGAAAGCTATGAAAAGGTTGGAACTCTTAAGCCTGAAGTGGCAGCAGAGCTTGGCTTTGGCACAGATGTAATTATTGCAGCAGGCGCAGGCGACAATGCGGCAGCAGCAGTAGGTACCGGAACAGTTGGTGACGGAAGATGTAACATTTCACTTGGTACAAGCGGAACAATCTTCATCTCATCCAAGAACTTCGGTGTAGATAAGTTTAATGCTTTACACTCATTTGCACATGCAGACGGAACATATCACTTAATGGGTTGTATGCTTTCAGCTGCTTCCTGTAACAAGTGGTGGATGGACGAAATCATCGGAACAAAGGATTACGGCGCAGAGCAGAAGGATATTACAAAGCTTGGTGAGAACCATGTATTCTTCCTTCCTTACCTTATGGGTGAGCGTTCTCCTCTTAACGATCCCTTCGCAAGAGGTACTTTCACAGGTATCACAATGGATACCACTCGTGCAGACATGACTCAGGCAGTTCTTGAAGGTGTTGCATTTGCATTAAGAGATTCTTTTGAAGTTGCAAAGTCACTTGGAATTAACATTGAGCGTACTAAGATTTGCGGTGGTGGTGCAAAGAGCCCTCTTTGGAAGAAGATGATCGCAAATATCTTAAATATCAAGGTTGATGTTATCGAAAGCGAAGAAGGACCCAGCATGGGTGGCGCAATGCTTGCAGCAGTTGCAGCCGGCGAATATGCTTCAGTTGAAGAAATCGCAGCTAAGTTCGTTCACGTAATCGACACAGTTGAGCCCGATCCCGAGCTTGCTAAGAAGTATGACGACAGATATAAACAGTTCAAGGAGATTTACCCTGCTTTGAAGCCTGTTTTTGAAATTATCAAATAAGGAGAAGTATTATGAAGATTTTATCAGTTAACGATGCGGAATTCAAAGAGTACGGACGTGTAGTTGACAATGTGGACTTCACAGAGCTTGTAGAAGCAATGAAGAAGACTCCCTGTCCTGATGATGTAGTATACGAGCCCGGCATTGAAGCTCTTGAAAGCCTTAGCGTTGCTAAGGAAATTTCATCAGTTGTTTATGGTGAGATGCCTGTTCAGATCGGATACTGCAATGGTCACAACTGCATGCTTAATGCACTTGAGTACCACAGAGATTCAGAAATCAACGTTGCAGCAACAGACGCAATTCTTATGTTAGGCCTTCAGAAGGATGTTGAGAAGGACTTCACATATGATACCTCAAAGGTTAAAGCTTTCTTTGTACCTGCAGGCACAGCTGTTGAAGTATATGCAACAACAATGCACTATGCTCCCTGCGGAGTAGATGGAAAGGGATTCCAGGTATCCATCATTCTTCCCAAGGGAACCAACCTTCCTCTTACCACCAAGCACGCAAAGGTTAATGCTGATGGAACAGCTCCTAACGAAGATGCTCTTATCACAGCAGTTAACAAGTGGCTTATCGGTCATGAAGAAGGCGGACTTGCAGAGGGTTCATTCTTAGGACTCAGAGGCAAGAACTTAAATATCAATGAATAATTTTATGTGCAGGGATAACCGCACATTATTATAAGGAGGACAATTTAATGTTTAACATTCCCAAGATTAAATTAGGTATTGTTGCAGTTAGCCGTGACTGCTTCCCTGAAAGCCTTTCCGTTAACAGACGTAAAGCTTTAGTTGAAGCTTACAAGGCTAAATACGATGCTGAGGACATTTATGAATGCCCCGTTTGTATCGTAGAAAGTGAAATTCACATGGTTCAGGCTCTTGAAGATATCAAGAAGGCAGGATGTAACGCACTTTGCGTATACCTTGGAAACTTCGGTCCCGAAATTTCTGAGACATTACTTGCTAAGCACTTCGATGGACCTAAGATGTTCGTTGCAGCAGCAGAAGAAAGCCAGGCTGACCTTATGGATGGCCGTGGAGATGCTTACTGCGGTATGTTAAATGCAAGCTACAACTTAAAGCTTCGCAGCGTTGGCGCTTACATTCCTGAATATCCTGTTGGTGATGCGGCTGACTGTGCTGACATGATCCACGAGTTCTTACCCATCGCTCGTGCCGTAAAGGGTCTTTCAGAATTAAAGATCATTTCATTTGGTCCCAGACCTCTTAACTTCCTTGCTTGTAACGCTCCTATTCAGCAGCTTTACAACCTTGGTGTTGAAATCGAAGAGAACTCAGAGCTTGACCTTTTCGAATCCTTCAACAAGCATGCCGGAGACGCAAGAATCCCTGCAAAGGTTAAGGAAATGGAAGAAGAACTTGGCGCTGGTAACAAGAAGCCCGAAGTTCTTGAAAAGCTTGCTCAGTACGAATTAACACTTCTTGACTGGGTTGAGGCTCACAAGGGTTACAGAAAGTATGTTGCAATTGCCGGAAAGTGCTGGCCTGCATTCCAGACACAGTTTGGTTTCGTTCCCTGCTATGTAAACAGCCGTCTTACAGGAATGGGTATTCCCGTATCTTGTGAAGTAGATATTTACGGATGCTTATCTGAGTTCATCGGTACTTGCGTATCTGAAGATGTTGTTACATTACTTGATATCAACAACTCAGTTCCCAAGGATATGTACAAAGAAGCTATCGAAGGCAAGTTCGATTACAAGTTCACTGATACATTCATGGGCTTCCACTGCGGTAACACCTGCACCAAGAAGCTTGCATTCCATGAGATGAAGTACCAGAAGATCATGGCTAGAAACCTTCCTATCGAGGTTACCAACGGAACACTTGAAGGTGATATCGCTCCCGGCAAGATCACATTCTACCGTTTACAGTCTACTGCAGATGCTAAGCTTCGTGCTTACCTTGCAGAAGGTGAAGTTCTTCCTGTAGCTACAAAGTCATTCGGTGGTATCGGTGTATTCGCCATTGAAGAAATGGGTCGTTTCTACCGTCACGTACTTATCCAGAAGAACTATCCTCACCACGGTGCAGTTGCATTTGGTCACTATGGAAAGGCTCTCTTCGAAGTATTCAAGTACATCGGAGTTCCCATGGAAGATATCAACTACAACCAGCCCGCTTCATTACCTTATCCTACAGAGAACCCTTTCAAATAAGATAGGTTAATAAGAAGATAAAATTATTTTGCAAACCCTGCGACATTGTCGCAGGGTTTGTTGTATACTAGGGATTGATAAACGTATAAAGGAGTTTTGTTTATGAACATAGTTATACTTGAAAGAAACAGTGTAGGAACCGATGTATCCGTAGATTGCATGCAGGATTTTGGTGATGTTACTGTTTATAGAAACACATTGGCACCTGAAGTTGCAGAAAGAGTTAAGGACGCAGATATTATTATTGCTAACAAGGCACCTCTTAATGAAACAACCCTTAAGGATGCAAAAAACGTTAAACTCATTTGTGAGTTTGCAACAGGCTTTGATAATGTAGACCTTGAATATTGCAAATCAAGAGGAATCGGTGTCTGTAACGTAAGAGGTTACTGCTCCGAAATGGTGGCACAGCACAGCTTTGCCATGGCTTTATATCTTTCAGAGCAGCTTAATCACTATGACAATTATGTAAAAAGCGGTGAGTACGGCGCTCAGGACAGATTTTCCAACTTCGATATTCCTTTTTATGAACTTGCAGGAAAGACCTGGGGCATTATTGGAATGGGTAACATCGGTCAGACCGTTGCAAAGATTGCCACAGCCTTTGGCTGTAAGGTAATCTTCTATTCCGTTACAGGTAAGTCAAAGGTTACCGAATATGAGCAGGTTGATTTTGATACAATCCTTAAGGAATCAGATTTCCTTTCTTTGCACTGTCCTTTATCAGACATTACCAGAAATCTTATTGATGCAGCGGCTCTTGCAAAAATGAAGAAGACTGCTGTGCTTATTAATGTGGCCCGCGGTCCCGTAGTGAATAACAGGGATCTTTACGAAGCCCTTGAAAACGGCACAATCGCCGGCGCCGGTCTTGATGTTCTGGAAAAAGAACCAATTGCCGCAGATAATCCTTTAGGAAAGATTAAAGATTCAGGAAAGCTTATTATCACACCTCACCTTGCATGGGCATCAGTGGAAGCCCGTACCAGATGCGTAAGCATGACTTACGACAATATAAAATCCTACCTTAACGGGGAAATGCTCTCCCGAGTTATTTAAGTTTTTTAGGAGACACAAAATAGAAGCATATGCGGAAATAGAAGCAGGCGCAGAAATTGAAGCAGACGTTGAAACAGAAGAGGATGTTCACGAAGATGAACCCTCTGATGGCCGCATAATTCCACCATATTTTTCCTTTTCTAAAAGCTTTTGACTGGTATAGTCATATTGTATATAAATCTGCCTGCCTAAACAACAGTAAATTGTTTCTTTTCGCTTCAGCGCTAACAAAGACTGAAGCCGACCCCAAAAAACTCGAGAATCGCCAAACTTAGTCGTAGTATGACGCTAATAAAGATTGAAGCCGACCCCTAAAAACCCAAGAATCGCCAAACTTAGTCGTAATTCAGCGCTAACAAAGGCTGAAGCCGGCCCCCAAAAACCCAAGAATCGCCAGACTTAGTCGTAATTCAGCGCAAACAAAGACTGAAGCCGGCCCCAAAAACTCGAGAATCGCCAGACTTAGTCGTAATTCAGCGCTAACAAAGACTGAAGCCGGCCCCCAAAAACTCGAGAATCGCCAAACTTAGTCGTAATTCAGCGCAAACAAAGACTGAAGCTGGCCCCCAAAAACTCGAGAATCGCCAGACTTAGTCGTAATTCAGCGCAAACAAAGACTGAAGCCGGCCCCCAAAAACCCGAGAATCGCCAAACTTAGTCGTAATTCAGCGCTAACAAAGTCTGAGGTCGGCCCTCAAAATCTCCAGATCTCACAAAAATAGTCGTAATAAAGAAAAAATGTGTCATATAGAACATCAAGATCATAGAAATGGTATAATTTGATGTATTCCGCACGAGGTCCACGGGACCTCGGCATTGCGTGGACGAAGCTGTGTTGGAAACGTTGCCCCATCACCCACGGTATTGGGTTTGCTACAAAAAGGGGCAGTAAAAAACATGGTCTATAAAATTTAGAAGGGGCTGTGAAAAAACGCTACTTTGAGGACGGGGTTTGCTGTCGAGAACCATCCGACAGAAGCCACGCCCCCAAGGCAGGCATATGTTTTTTCACAGCCCATTTTTGAATTTTTCTATTAGTTCTTATGTGGCAATTTGCTTTACTTAAAGTATCTCTCAAGCATTCCCTTTAATGCCTTGCCGTGTCTAGCCTCGTCTCTTGCCATTTCATGAACTGTGTCATGGATTGCATCAAGACCGTTCTTCTTAGCACAAAGAGCAAGATCTGTTTTGCCCTGGGTAGCACCGAATTCACAGTCAACACGCCAAGCAAGATTCTTCTTGGTGGAGTCTGTCATGTTGGGTTCTAACTCTGAACCGAGTAATTCAGCAAATTTTGCTGCATGCTCAGCTTCTTCAAAAGCAGCCTTTTCCCAGTAAAGACCGATTTCAGGATAGCCTTCGCGGTGGGCAATGCGTGCCATGCAAAGGTACATACCAACCTCTGAGCATTCGCCCTGGAAGTTTGCCATTAACTGCTCTTTGATATATGCCTTATCTTCGGCGCTGATAGCATCATTGTTCTTAACTGTCTTAGCAAAAACACCGAATTCATGCTCTGCAGCAAGCTTTAATTCTCCCTCAACTAACTTAAACTTTTCACCGGGAACGTGACAAACGGGACACTCTGCGGGAGCTGAGTCACCTTCGTGAATATAACCACATACCGGACAAACATATTTAGCCATTTTTTTACCTCCAACAAATTTATTTATCATGTTTATTATAAACTACAAGTGAAAAGTTTAGTTAATTATTTTTTTATAAACTTATTCTGCCTATTTTATTATTTGTATATCTGTGTGTGATAGAATAGTAGTCGAAAAGAGGGATGATTATGAAGCTTAGTACAAGGCTTAAAGTTACCTTTGCCGCAATTACAATACTGCCTATGTGTCTTCTTACGATAGCGTATGTGGCCATTGGCAAAATAATGATTTATTTCAAGCAGGCAAACGGTGTGGAGAAACTGGTGAATATTATGCCGCCGGGTTTCTTTCTGGTTTTCTGGATTTCTTCTTTTGTGATTCTTCTTTTGATTGCAACTGTTTTAACAAGATGGATTGCAAAGGGCGTTTTTAATCCTATCAACGATCTTAAGATAGGCATGAAGCAGATATCCGAAGGGGACTTTAGTTACAGTATCGAGCCCGGTGCCACCGGAGAAATGGCCGAACTTTATAAGAATTACGAGGACATGCGATTACGACTCAAAGAAAACGCAGATGTTGTAATTGAAAACGAAGCCAAAAACCGTGAACTGATAACCAACATTTCCCACGACTTAAAAACCCCCATAACCGCCATTAAGGGTTATGTGGAAGGTATTATGGATGGTGTGTGTAATACTCCTGAGAAAATGGATAAGTACATAAGGACCATCTACAACAAAGCCAATGATATGGACAGACTCATTAACGAGCTGACCATATATTCGGGAATTGATGCAAACAGAATTCCCTATACCTTCTTAAGACTGAATGTCAGAGAGTTCTTTGATGACTGTATTGAAGAAGTTGGCCTTGATTTAGAGTCTAAACATATAGAACTGAACTACACCAACATGGTTCCAGAGGACACAAGAATAATTGCGGATCCGGAGCAGTTAAAGCGTGTTATCAATAACATAATCAGTAATTCCGTTAAGTACATGGATAAGGAAAAGGAAAAGGGCATCATAAATTTCAGCATCCTGGACGAAGCCGATTCCGTGCGAATAGAGATAGAGGACAACGGCCGCGGGATTCCCGCAAAGGACCTTCCAAATATTTTCGAAAGATTTTTCAGGTCAGATACCTCCAGAAATTCAGCCAAAGGCGGAAGCGGTATTGGGCTTTCCATAGTAAAGAAAATCGTGGAGGACCATGGCGGTTACATCTTTGCCACCAGTAAAGAGGGCGAAGGAACATGTATGCATTTTGTAATGCGAAAGCACGAGGAGAACAAAGACAATGAGTAAGATACTTATCATAGAAGATGAAGAATCAATTGCAGATCTTGAAAAGGACTACCTTGAGATTAATGATTTCAAGGTTGAAATTGCATCAGACGGAATCGAAGGAGAGAAGAAGGCTTTATCGGAAGACTTTGACCTGGTAATCCTTGACCTTATGCTTCCCGGCAAGGACGGTTTTGAAGTCTGCAAATCCATAAGAGAGAAGAAAAACCTTCCAATCCTTATGGTCTCCGCCAAAAAGGATGACATCGACAAAATAAGAGGTCTTGGCCTTGGTGCCGATGATTACATGACAAAGCCCTTCAGCCCCAGTGAGCTGGTTGCCCGTGTAAAGGCACATATGGCACGTTACGAGCGTCTTGTAAATTCAAATACAAAGCAGGATAACAAAATAATAGAAATTCGTGGCTTAAAGATTGATAAGACTGCCCGCAGAGTTTGGATTGATGGTGAGGAAAAGCAGTTCACCACAAAAGAATTCGACCTACTTACCTTCCTTGCTGAAAACCCCAACCATGTATTCACAAAGGATGAACTTTTCAGAGAAATCTGGGACATGGACTCCATCGGCGATATTGCCACCGTAACGGTTCATATCAAGAAAATCCGTGAAAAGGTGGAATTCGATTCAGCAAATCCCCAGTATATTGAGACTATTTGGGGCGTGGGATACCGCTTCAAGATTTAAATAAAAGGATTAAAGATGATTGATGCTATATGCTCAATCATCTTTTTTTTGTAAATGAACCGAATTTTTTACTCGATTATTGACTTCTTTTCTAAAGAAATTTAAATTACAAAAGAGGGGAAATATTCTTTTTAAGAGGTAAACACATGACAGTAATTACGAAGAAAAAAAGTAAACTTGTGCCGATTATTATTGCTCTTGTGGCAGTTTTGGCAATCCTTGCAGTTGTTCTTTTGACTGTAACGGGAAGTGAATCAAGTAAGATTTCAAGAAAAATGGCCAAGGCTGAAAAGTATGTACTTGAGCTTGAGTATGAAAAGGCCATTGATCTTTATGAACAGGTTTTGGAAATCAATCCTAAATACCTGGATGCATATTTAGGTCTTGCTGATGTCTATATGGAAATGGACAAGCCCGAAAAGGCAGTAAAGATACTGGAAAAGGCCTTAAAGAAGGTAAAAGACTCTGATGATATTGAGGCAATAAATGAAAAGATGAGAGAAATTTCCGGCCCGGTGAGCGAGGACATTACTGATGATCCGGGGGTTACCGAAGTCACCACCTCTGTTGTCGAGGAGGAAGTTGAAGAGGTAATTGAAGAAGAGCCTGCAGCAGGGTTCAACGCTGAGTTATCAGACCATTGGAAACCTCTTTCCGAAACAAATGAGTATGGTTCTCTTGTATACTATGATTACAATGAAAAGGGTCAGATTGTAAAATCATACGATAGCTTTTACGGTACGGATTACGGCTATTACAGGTCATACGAATACTATGACAACGGAAACTTAAGATATGTTGCCTTTTATGATGAGGTTAGAGATAGTGCCTATGCTGAAGATGGTTTTTATCTTATGTACGAAGAGTTCTATAATGAAAACGGACTTTTAATTCTGGAAACAGGCTATGACGGTATTTTTTATCTTGTAAATGACATTGCCCACTATTATGTAGAGTATGAGTACAGCTATAACGACATGGGTCTTGTTAGTGCAAAGAGAGCAATAGACAGTAACGGAGAAGCTGCCTATGTCACTTATTACGAATATGACGAGTTTGGAAACCTTTGCCGTGAGTTTACGCCTGAAGAATACGGCGAGCCATATATTTACGATCCTGACTATTTCTATGAATACGTAAAAATAGGTGATAAATTTTATTGCTCCAGAAAATCGTATACTGAATATGATGAAGCGGGTTCGGTATATGTTAGAATTCATTACACTTACGATGATTACGGAAATGTAGTGGTTGAGGAAGAAATTGTTGAGTATGAAGAGGGCTATGAGAGAAGCTTTGTAACATTGTATTCCTACTCTCCGGAGGTTTTCCCCGAAGGTTCATACGGCGACACCTTTACCAGAACCGTTACAGCCACAGACTTTGTGGAGTATGACGAGGAATATGAGAACATTCCTATAGTGAGAGAGTTTACTTACCGTTATTATTAAGCCTAATCTATAAAAAGAGGACAGACATGACAGAGGTTACAAAGAAAAAAAGTAAAATTGTGCCGATTATCATTGCTTTGGTGGCAGTATTGGCAATCCTTGCAGTTGTTCTTTTGACTGTAACGGGAAGTGAATCAAGCAAGATTTCAAGGAAGATGGCAAAGGCTGAAAAGTATGTACTTGCGCTTGAGTACGAGAAGGCCATTGATCTTTATGAACAGGTTTTGGAAATCAATCCTAAATACCTGGACGCATATTTAGGTCTTGCTGATGTCTATATGGAAATGGACAAGCCCGAAAAGGCTGCAAAGATATTGGAAAAGGCCTTAAAGAAGATAAAAGATTCTGATGATATTGAAGCCATAAATGAAAAGATGAGAGAAATTTCCGGCCCGGTGAGTGAGGACATTACTGATGATCCGGGGGTTACCGAAGTCACAACTTCTGTTGTCGAGGAGGAAGTTGAAGAGGAGCCGCTTACAGAGGAAGAGAATGAAACTACTGCTTCAGAAAGGGACCGCTGGAAACTCATTTCTGTGGAGGAAGATGGAGTTCCTTATTTGACATATGAATACGATGAGACTGGAAAATTGTTATCGGAGCGGCATTTCCGAGACTCCGGACTATACGCCTATACAGAATATACATATCACGAAAACGGCAACATCGGAAGTAAAACCGAGTATGAATATGGTGACTACCAGGAGGTATATAATTTCGAAGGATTTATTCCTTTTGACACTTACTACTATGATGAAAATGGTCTTTGCATAAGGCATGATAGCTATTGGGCAGCATATTATTTCTTTCACGATGATATTAGCGTCTACGATTATGTGAATGAAGTAAATGACATGGGCCTTATAGAAAAGACATATGTGTATTCTGGTAGTGATCTGTTAAACGTAGACTGTCATGAATATGATGAGTATGGAAATGAAACTGCGGTATACATACTTAACAGTAAGGGAGAAATCATTGAGTATGAAGACCGATACTATCGTGAATATGAAGAGGTGAATGGAAAGTTTTGTGTTTCCTCTGAGAGGCATGTGGTTTATCGCTACTATGATGGGGGAGATATAGAAGACATTGATGAAACAACATTCTATGAATATGATGACAGAGGTAATTGCGTAAAGGAAAACAACGGAGAGAGTACCACAGAGTATTTTTATGATGAATATGGCAATCTCAGTAATGTGAAAAAAACCTTTGGCTTAGATATTGAGTATACATATGAAAACCCGTCATTTTCGGGAGAGCCGGGAGATTATACAACGGTTACAGTCAACGAAGGTGGCTATTATGAATCTGTTTATGTATATAAGAAATACTGATATGATACAGATTTGTTAAGAAAAGGAAAACCGGATGGAAGTTCTGTTTGAAGATGATTCAATTCTTGTGGTGAATAAGCCCGGGGGAATAGCTACACAGTCGAAGGGCGTTGCCGCAAAGGATTTGGAAAGCGAATGTCGAAAATATAGAAAAATTAAGGGCGAGGCTCCTGAAATTTATGTGGTTCACCGGCTGGACCAGCCGGTTTCGGGAATACTTGTTTTTGCAAAAACCTCTGAGGCGGCAGGAAGACTTTCAAAGGGCATGCAAAGCGATGATTTCTCCAAGGACTATCGGGCTGTGGTATATAAAGGCGTTGATAAGATTCCAGGGGGAACGCTTAGGGATTACCTTCTGAAGGATGCCCGCACCAATATGTCTTCTGTGGTTCCGAAAGGAACAAAGAACGCAAAGGAAGCGGTTCTTGATTATTCTTTAGTGTCAGAGGATGAAGAAACTGCTACCCTTTCTGTCCATTTGCATACCGGAAGGCATCACCAGATAAGAGTCCAGCTTTCAAATGCCGGATTTCCGATTCTCGGAGATCAAAAGTACGGAAGCAAAGAAAGCCTTGATTTGTCAGTAAAAAGAGAAATTAAAAATGTGTGTCTTACAGCCTGTCATCTTGAGTTTAAGCATCCGAAAACCGGAAAGCTTATGACGTTTGACTTATAAGGAAGGGTGTTAAAAAGTTTGAAAAAGGGGAAAATTTTCATACTGGCAGGAGCACTTTGTGTTACTCTTGTGGCAATTGTTTTAGTAACAATACTGTTTTTTGGAAATAACAGGAACGGAGATGAAGCAACTTCTTCATCTGCTCTGCCAAATACAGAAACGGATGTTTTAATAGAACCGGAAGCTGATGAGCAATCGGACAGAGAGATTATACCGGCTGAAGATGTTACGGTTCAGGAGATTGTGTTATCAGGTAACCCGGATGATTTCTTTGTAACTGATGAATATGCATACATTGAAGGTGACGATTATCTGATTTATTTTGACAGAGATCTTAAAATCCCCGGAAATTTTGTGAATATAATAGAAAAAATTATATCCGGTGTCAGGGAAAAGACAGGTTTGTATACAGATGACTATGAGGACATGTACTATTACAATGATATGCAAACCTATTTAGGAGCAGATTATTGGAAAGATATTCCCACAAAGAACAGGATTCGAATAAATGTGGTCGTTGACAGAGATGAAATTGGCTGGATTTCCTGTGCATTTCCCTCATCGGCGGTATGTATAGAGTATGAACTTTTTGACGATGAGTTATGGAATTCGATTCCGGGATACAGAGATAATCCCTGGAGAAGAGGCGAACACATCGATTATGGTCCGATAGGCCACGAACTTACGCATGCAATCACCATGAGAACTGTATCAGTTAATGCAATGGGTAGTATTCTCAGTGAAGGAATAGCTCAGTATGTAGGCCGTGAAGTTGACAAGGATATATATGAAACCGGTATGGTAGGATACTACAAATCATCGTATTACGATTATTTGCAGGCAGATATAAATGTAACACCTGAGAATGCGGAAGATCTTTTCAGAAACGATTACCACGATTTGGCATACATGGAAAGAGGTGCGGAATACGATTACGGAATGTTTTTCTGTGAATTTCTTCAGGAAAAGTTCGGTGATGATTTCTTTATCCGTATTAAGGATGCTCTTCTTAAATGCACCTTTGAAGAGGAGTACCAAGAGAATACCGAAAACAACAGAAATTGTCGTACCGAAGCAATAAAAGAAGAATTCGGTGATGACGTTTTTGTAAAGTTCGGAGAATGGTTTCAAAACAGAAAAAATCAGTAAAAGTTGACGGACTTAATAAAAAAGACTACAATTTTATGGCGCAATAATTTAGAAACACATCTAAATCGGAGGAATATATGGCAGATAAGAAGATGGTAGAAGCGATTACCTCTATGGAGGAAGACTTCGCACAGTGGTATACAGACATTGTTAAGAAAGCAGATTTATGTGATTACACAAGCGTAAAGGGCTGCATGGTTTTTAAGCCCGCAGGATATGCTATCTGGGAACTTATTCAGAAGGAAATGGATGCACGTTTTAAGAAGACAGGCGTTGAAAATGTTTATCTTCCCATGTTCATTCCCGAAAGTCTTTTACAGAAGGAAAAGGATCATGTAGAAGGCTTTGCACCGGAAGTTGCCTGGGTTACAAAGGGCGGACTTCAGGACCTTCAGGAGAAGATGTGTGTACGTCCCACATCAGAAACTCTTTTCTGCGATTTCTTTAAGAATGAGGTTCATTCATACAGAGACCTTCCCAAGGTATATAACCAGTGGTGTTCGGTTGTTCGTTGGGAAAAGGAAACAAGACCTTTCCTTCGCTCCAGAGAATTTCTTTGGCAGGAAGGTCACACAGTTCATGCAACCGCTGAAGAGGCAGAGGCAAGAACTATTCAGATGCTTAACGTATATGCGGATTTTTGCGAGGAAATCCTTGCAATGCCCGTAGTTAAGGGTCGTAAAACAGACAAGGAAAAATTTGCCGGCGCAGAAGCCACATACACAATCGAAGCACTTATGCACGATGGTAAAGCTTTACAGTCAGGTACCAGCCATAACTTCGGTGACGGCTTTACAAAGGCTTTTGATATTCAGTTTACAGATAAGGATAATACACTTAAGCATCCTTTCCAGACCTCATGGGGTTCCACAACAAGACTTATCGGTGCCATTATTATGGTTCACGGTGATGATTCGGGACTTAAGCTTCCTCCGCTTGTGGCTCCTACACAGGTTATGATTATTCCTATCAAGCAGAAGGCGGAAGGCGTTCTTGATAAGGCTTATGAAATCAGGGAAGAGTTAAAAGAAAAGGGCTTCAGAGTTAAGGTAGATGATTCTGATAAGAGTCCCGGATTTAAGTTTGCCGAGACCGAAATGAGAGGTGTTCCTTTCCGTGTGGAAATCGGTCCCAAGGATATTGAAGAGGGCAAGTGCATTATCGCAAGACGCGATAACGGAGAAAAGCTTGAATGTGCCATCAAGGACATTGCGGCAAAGATTGAGGAGCTTATCCCTGTAGTTCAGAAGGATATGTTCGAAGCTGCAAAGGCAAGAAGAGACTCCCAGACCTATGAAGCAAGAACCTGGGAAGAATTCAAGGGCATCTTTGATGAGAAGACCGGCTTTGTAAAGGCTATGTGGTGCGGCGACGTTGAATGTGAGAACAAGATCAAGGAAGAACTTGCTGTTACCAGCCGATGCATGCCTTTTGCTCAGGAAACTCTTTCAGATAAATGTGTATGCTGTGGTAAACCTGCAGGAAAGATGGTTTACTGGGGAAGAGCATATTAATAACAGGAGGAAGATATGAACGTATTAGTTATTAACTGTGGTAGTTCATCACTTAAATATCAGTTTATCAATTCAGATACCGAAGAAGTAATGGCAAAGGGCCTTTGCGAAAGAATCGGAATTGATAACAGCCAGATTGTATATCAGCCTGCAGGCGGCGAAAAGGAAATTGTTGTTTCTGATATGCCTGACCACACAAAGGCTGTTCAGCTGGTTATTGAAATGCTTACAAATCCTAAAACAGGTGTGGTTGAAAATCTTTCAGAGATTGATGCTGTAGGACACAGAATTGTTCACGGTGGCGAAAAGTTTGCTTCTTCAGTGGTTATTACCGACGAAGTAATCAAAGCAATTGAAGAGTGTAACGATCTTGCACCCTTACATAACCCTGCAAACTTAATCGGTATTAATGCCTGCAAGGCAGCTATGCCCGGAGTTCCCATGGTTGCTGTTTTTGATACAGCTTTCCATCAGACAATGCCTGCAAAGGCATACCTTTACGGCTTACCCTATGAGTATTACGAGAACTTTAAGGTAAGAAGATACGGTTTCCACGGAACCAGCCATGATTTTGTATCAAATGAGGCAGCTAAGTTCCTTGGAAAAGACCGTAAGGACTTAAAGATTATCGTTTGCCACTTAGGAAACGGCGCATCAATATCTGCAGTTAAAAACGGTGAATCCGTGGATACTTCCATGGGTCTTACTCCCCTTGAAGGACTTATTATGGGAACAAGATCCGGTGATATTGATCCCGCAATCGTAACCTTCCTTTCAAACAAGCTTAACAAGAGTGCTGAAGCAGTTCTTGATATTCTTAACAAAAAGTCCGGTGTTTACGGTCTTTCAAGAGTGTCCAGTGACTTCAGAGATCTTGAAAAGGCATATCTTGAAGGAAATGAACTTGCAAAGATAACCCTTGAAACCTATGCATATCATGTTGCAAAATACATCGGTTCATATGTGGCAGCCATGAACGGTGTCGATGTTATTGCTTATACCGCAGGTGTAGGTGAGAACACATCAATAATCAGAGCAATGGTTGGCGAATATCTTACATATCTTGGAACAAACGTGGATCCCGAGAAAAACAAGCTTCGTGGTGAAGTGGTGGTTCTTTCAGATCCCGGCAGCAAGGTTATTACAATGATTGTTCCCACCAACGAGGAACTTGCAATCTGCAGAGAGACAGTAAGACTTGTAAAATAATTCCGCAGAATATGGTATAATCAAAGGGAATCCGATTCGGGTTCCCTTTATTTGTTATGACAATGAGCCGAGCATATGAATATGCTTGCATAAATTCATGTATTCGGCGAATGTTAATCAATCGAGTAGGAGGCAGCCTGCTCGATTGTGACAATGAACCGAGCACACATAAAAAGAGGTTTTTGATGCATATAGAGATTCCTGCAAACGTAAAGTTCATAATTGAACGGCTTGAAGAAGCCGGCTTTGAGGCTTATGCTGTCGGCGGCTGTGTCAGGGATTCTCTGCTTAACAGAGTTCCCAACGACTGGGACATTACTACCTCGGCAAAGCCCCTTGAAACCAAGGCTTTATTTAAGCGCACCTTTGATACGGGAATTAAACATGGAACAATTTCCATTCTTTTGGGTGATGACATTTATGAGGTGACCACCTATAGAATTGACGGTGAATATGAGGATGCAAGACATCCGAAAGAAGTAACCTTCACATCAAAGCTTAAGGATGACCTTTTAAGAAGAGACTTCACCATTAATGCCATGGCATATAATCCTGATAGAGGTCTGGTGGACCTGTACGGAGGTGTTCAGGACTTAAAGGATAAAGTTATCAGATGCGTAGGAAATCCTTATGACAGATTTTCCGAGGATGCTTTAAGAATTATGAGAGCTGTAAGATTTGCCGCCCAGCTTGATTACAGCATTGCAGAAGAGACCAAAGAAGCCATAAAGAAGCTTGCTCCGACTCTTTCAAAGATCAGTGCCGAAAGAATTCAGACCGAACTTATAAAGATGATGACAAGCAATCACCCGGAATATATCCATATGGCCTATGAATTAGGCCTTACAAAGGTTTTCATGCCTGAATATGATGCAACCGTGGATTGCTTCCAGAACAATCCTCATCATATGGATACGGTGGAAGAACATACCTTAAAGGTGCTTGAAAACACGGATTCAGACAAAATTCTTCGTCTCGCAGCTCTTTTCCACGATTTCGGTAAACCCGCCACGAAAAGGACGGATGAAGAAGGCATCGATCACTTCTACGGACATCCTAAGAAAAGTGCGGAAATTGCCCACAGGATTTTTAAAAGGCTTAAATTTGATAAGGACACCGAAAACAGAGTGTGTCACCTGGCGGAGGTCCATGACTGGACCATCGGCGCCGTGACGGAAAACATGCGCAGGTATGTGAACAGAATCGGCGAGGAGTACTTCCCCGACATTTTTTCTTTGAACAAAGCAGATGTTCTCGGACAAATCGGAGATGTGGCAGGTAAGCTTAAACACATTGAAGAGCTTGAAGAGACCTACAATAACATAATTCGTCGGGGTGAATGCGTATCCGTTAAGAGCCTTAAGGTTACCGGTGGAGACATTATTGCGGCAGGTATTCCCGCAGGTCCAAGGGTTGGTGAATTACTGAACGCTCTTCTTGAGGAAGTGCTTGAGGACCCTTCAAAAAATGAAAAAAACTATCTTTTGTCACGTATAAAATCTTTGGGAGAATAATTTGCAGAAAAAATTTTTTCTTTTGGGATTAATTTTAATATTGGTTAGCTCACTTACAGCCTGTGCCGAAGTGGGACTGAATCTGACCGGCAGCAGCAAGCCGCAGGAAGGAAACATCTATGAGGTTCCGGCTCCCGGGGAATACGATTCCACTGATACTTCCATCATTACAAGAGTCAGTAAGATAAACAGTACGGTTTCTTTTTACAATTACGGACTTGCAAAAAGCTACACTCTTGAGTATGACACGGTTACGAAGTATGAAGACAAGTATGGAACGGTTCTTTCCGTTGACCAGCTAAAAGAAGGTCAGCTTGTTGACATTAAGTTCTTAAAGAGCAAGAAGCTTCTCGTAAGTCTTAAGGAATCTTCAGAAGGTTTTGTGCTGGATGATATCACAGGTTTTTCAATTGATTCCGCAGGTAAGGTTTTTAAGTACAAAAGCGAGTCCTATAAGCTTTCCTCTTCCACAATTTTGCTTGGTGGCACAGAGGATGAAACCATAAGAGGTCTTTCGGAATTCGACAATGTGCGCATTGTGGGAATCGGAAGTGACATCTATTCTATTTTTGTTAAATCCGGGCACGGATATTTATCACTTAAAAACGGAGACTATTTTGTGGACGGAGCGCTTCAGGCCGGTAAGACCTTAAGCTCCAAAATCACCAATGGAATGGTACTTACTCTTCCGGAGGGAGAATTGGAAATATCAATATCCAAAAAGTCCACAGAATATACCAAGCGGGTGGAAATTATCAGAGGACAGGAAACGGTAATTGACCTTAAGGATGTGGAAATCGAAGAGTATAAAACCGGAAAGGTTCTTTTTGCAGCTACTCCTTCGGATGCAAGGATTTACATCGATGGTGTGCTGATTGATAATGACAGACTTTATGAGTATTCCTATGGTCTTCACAAGCTTGTGGCTTCCGCTGACGGATACGAAAGCCTTACAAGATTTTTCAATGTGGGAGAAGGAATGGCTTCTCTTCCGGTTGTGCTTGAAGAGAAGGAATCTTCCGAAGACAAGAAAGAAGAAGAGGCAGACAAAACAGAAGGATATTTCATATTTGTGTCTCTTCCTGCAGGAGTTGAGATTTCTTTTGACGGAAATTATATCGGAGTGACACCGGTTTCCATTAAGAAAAAAGTCGGTAATCACACCATCACCTTAAGGAAAAACGGATACATCCAAAGAACCTATAATGTACTCATAGAGAACACTGCCGAGAATGTATATTACTCCTTTGAAGAGCTGGAAAAGGAGAAGGAAATTACTCCTCCGGTAAGCGAAAATGTTAAGGAAAATGAGGAAGAAAAAGAGTCCGGTGAAAGTCCTTAAAACCTTGTAAAATCGGCATTTTTCCTTGACAATAACGGTGCCTTAAGATATAACTAATATAGACGTTTTCCTAGGGGAACGCATTAATAAGAAATTGATCGAGGAGGAGTTCTCAATGAACAAGACAGAATTAGTTGCAGCTATCGCTGAGAAGGCTGAATTATCTAAGAAGGATGCTGAGAAGGCTCTTAAGGCTTTCGAAGATGTTGTAGGAGCA
Organism: Lachnospiraceae bacterium; assembly: GCA_045598365.1. Lineage (GTDB taxonomy): Bacteria > Bacillota > Clostridia > Lachnospirales > Lachnospiraceae > UBA1258. Next base: position 27,653 of record JAZLLV010000025.1, on the reverse strand, counting down.
GAATTAAAGAAGGGTGAAAAGGTTCAGTTAGTTGGCTTTGGTACCTTCGATGTTGCTAAGAGAAAAGCTAGAGAAGGCAGAAACCCTCACACAGGTGAGACAATGAAGATCAAGGCTTCAAAGGCTCCCAAGTTTACTGCTGGTCAGGCATTAAAGAACTTAGTTAACGGTAAATAATTTATACCATATGACTACATGGGCTGTGAAAAATGATTACTCATTTTTCACAGCCTTTTTTGTATGGGATTTGGCCTGTTGAACGCGTTGTTAACGAGTTTCTCAACAGAGAAACGAAGCACGCGTGGAACATAAACCCACCTGCTATGCGAGGGTGTCCTTAATTGTTGGCTGATTTATTGTTTCTATCACATGGTCATGATTTAACCGCAATCATCGCTGTATATCTATAGCTTATTTATCATCCCGGTCCGTTCATTTTGTTCTTGTACATCGGAAAATGCAGTTTTTTACAATTCCGATGTACGCAGTTCTCTTTTTCGCGTCTCAGTACATCGGGATTCGGCATTTCTTCATTTTCCGATGTACAAAATAGCTCATTTAGATGGTTCAGTACATCGGAAACAGTTGCATTTCAGAATTCCGATGTACGCAGTTCACATTTTTCGCGTCTCAGTACATCGGGATTTGGTGATTCACATATTTCCGATGTAAATCATGACATTATTACTTGCTTGCGAGCTTTTTTGCTGGCTGGAATTGCCCGCTTTGGCAGGATGTAATTTCAGGGAGCACCGCTTGCCCGGTTAAGAATGAATAAATTGATAAAAATTTGCGAAAATGCTATGCTGTTGATAGCTGAGATGGTGAAAATAAAAAAAACCTCACTGAAAAAAGACCTCACTTAAGAAAGACCTCACTTAAGAGGTCTTTATGACACACACTGTGCCTGTTGGTTGAGCCAACGATTTGAGTAAACTTTTATTTGAACTCGCAATACATATTTGTAATTATTTTTTGGAGAAAGCATCATGAGATTAGACAAGTACTTAAAGGTATCAAGACTTATAAAAAGAAGAACCGTGGCAAACGAGGCCTGCGACAATGGCCGTGTCATGGTTAATGATAAGGTGGCAAAGGCTTCTACTGAGGTTAAGGTGGGAGATATTATTATGATTTCCTTTGGTAATAAGGATGTTAAGGTTCAGGTTACCGATGTTCAGGAAACCGTTAAGAAGGATGAGGCAAAGGACCTTTTCACTTACCTGTAATAATTCATTGAGCGTAAGAGTTTTTCTTTGTTCCCTTGTTAAGTAAAGAGCCTGCCTGTAATTCATCGGTATTAAGTGAATGGTAGTATATATATAAATCATGGATTAATCTATTGACTTGTTCAAAAATATAATTTATGATTATGTAAACTCATTTATGTAAACGAGGTATACAGCGTGGCTAACAGAAACAAAAGAATGCAGCGCAGACCCGGTAACCTTGGCAGCATGGCTGTAATAGGCTTTGTTGTAATTGCCATCCTGGTGGTCATCCTTATTCAGGAGAGTGAGCTTAAGGAAAAAATGGCAAATCTTGAGAAAAGAGAGCAGTATCTCATATCCCAGATTGAGGTTCAGAACCAGCGAAGCGAGGAAATAGAAGAATATCGTAAATATACTCAGACAAAAAAATATGTCGAGGATATGGCTAAGGCAAGACTTGGTTTGGTTTACAAGGATGAAATTATTTTTGAAACCGAATAATTGCTTAAAATATCTTAATAATTCATACAAAAATGTTACCTTCCGTTGATAATTTGACGGAAGGTGTTTTATTATTAAACTTGATGGAAAATCGGTTTCTTACAAAGGTAAAGAATTACATTTGTGACAAGAAACTTCTTGAAAAGGGCGATAACGTCGTTGTGGGAGTTTCGGGTGGTGCCGATTCGGTGGCACTGCTTTTGTCTTTGATTGCGCTTAAGCAGGAATTTGAGCTTAAGCTTTTTGTGGTGCACATTAATCATGGAATAAGAAAAGAAGCTGATGCCGAGGCCGAGTACGTAAAGTCTCTGGCAGATAAGGCAGGTCTTCCTTTTTACTTATATAAGTTTGATGTTTTGGAATATGCAAAGCTTAATTCCCTTGGCACTGAAGAGGCAGGCAGAAAGTTAAGATATCAGGCCTTTGATGAGGTGTTAAGTCATCTTGGAACCGGCAGGATTGCGGTTGCCCATAACAGTAATGACAGAGCGGAAACAATGCTCTTTAATCTTGTAAGAGGCACAGGTATTAAGGGCTTAGCTTCCATCCCTTCAAAGAGGGATAATATAATAAGACCTCTTCTGTGTGTTGAGAGATCTGAAATAGAGGCTTTTCTTAAGGAGTCTGATGTCAGTTTCTGTACGGATGCTTCCAATTTTACCGATGATTATACGAGAAACCGTATCAGGAACAATATTCTCCCTGTTATTTCAAGGGATGTTAATTCAGGTGCGGTGGCCCATATGGCCAATACTGCCGAGCAGCTCGAGAAGCTTAATGTTTTTATAGAGGGATATTCAAAAAAGGCTTTTCAATCGGTGGTTACCGAAAACCTTGCAGATAAAATTGTTTTTAATAAGGCAGCCTTCCTAAAGGAAGATGAATTTATAGAGACCATACTTATCAAAATGGCCATCGACGGTCTGGTGCCCGGCAACAGGGACATTACCACCAGACACCTTGAGTCGGTGTCGGAGCTGGCTTTGCTTGAGGGCACCAGATTCTGCGATTTGCCCTACGGCATAAAGGTGGTTTCTTCCTACGGGACACTTACGTTTTCTTTTGACGTTAAGGGGGAGGGCATTTTAGAGGTTCATGAGATAATTCCGGGAGAAAGCTTTAAGTTTTCCGGCGAATATTCCGTAAGTTCGGAGCTTATATGCAGCGAAGCCGGCTTTGTAGCCCAAGCCGGATTAATGTCAGAGGGACTTGAGTCCCAGGCAGGTTTTATTTCGGAGGGCTTTGATTATCTTGGGGACGATTTTACCAAGTGTTTTGACTACGATAAACTTGGTGAAAATCCTGTCATTAGGAAGCGTCGCTCCGGGGATATGATTTCAAATACAAAATCCGGAGGCTCCAAAAAGCTTAAGGATTATATGATAGATGCAAAAATACCGTCAAATCTTAGAGATGAGGTTCCTGTTCTTGCGGTAGGCAGTAAGGTCTGCTGGGTTGTGGGATACAGGATGAGTGAAGCCTTTAAGGTTGATGATAATACAAAGCGAATTCTCAGAATAAAGGTATTTAAGGAGGGACAGCCATGCTTGAGCATGAGGTAAAGGTACTTATAAGTGAAGAGGACGTTGTTGCCAGAATTAAGGAAATCGGCGAAAAGATCACAAAGGATTATGCAGGAAAGAGCATTCATCTTATCTGTGTATTAAAGGGCGGAAGCTTCTTTATGTGTGAACTTGCAAAGAGAATTGACCTTCCCGTATCCATAGACTTTATGTCTGTATCAAGCTATGGCGGAGATACAAAGTCCAGCGGTGTTGTAAAGATCGTTAAGGATCTTGACGAATCCATCATCGGAAAGGATGTAATTGTTGTGGAGGATATCGTTGACTCCGGACGTACTCTCAGCTATCTTCTAGACCTCTTAAAGGACAGAAAGCCCGCAAGCTTAAAGCTTTGCACCCTTCTTGACAAGCCCGACCGCCGTGTAGTGGATGTGGATGTTGAATATACAGGCTTTAAGATTCCCGACACATTTGTTGTCGGATACGGCCTTGACTATGACCAGGTATACAGAAATCTTCCCTATATCGGAGAAGTGGTTTTTAAATAACAGAAAGACAGAGGAACTTAATTGTGAATAAGAAATCCCAGGGATACAGAGTTTATTTTGTATTCATGATGATGCTTTTGGTGCTTGCCATTATGTTTTCACTTATGCAAAGACCCAAGGCATACTATTCAAAGGAAAAACTTTTTGCGGATATCGCAAGCGGAAGGGTAACCGAAACCATTATCAACCCCAATGCAGATAATGAGACAGGTACCGTTGAGGTAAAATTTACCGACAACACCGCAAAGCAGTTATTCGTAACCAACATTGTTGAAATCGAGAAGGAATTATCCGAGACTTCGGTTCCGGTTTATGTGGAGGATATACCCAGAGAAAACTGGTTTTTATCCTATGCGCTTCCCATTCTTGTGATTTTAATCATAGGTGTATTCCTTTTTGTAGTTATGACAGCCCAGAGCGGTGGCGGCGGACAGAATGCCAAAATGATGAATTTTGGCAAGTCCAGAGCTAGAATGTATACAGGTGATGAGAACAACATCACCCTTAAAGACGTTGCAGGCCTTAAAGAGGAAAAAGAAGAACTTGATGAAATCGTTGACTTCCTTAAGAATCCCGCAAAGTTCTTAAAGGTTGGTGCCAGAATCCCCAAGGGTGTTCTTTTGGAGGGCCCTCCCGGAACAGGTAAGACCCTGCTTGCAAAGGCCATTGCAGGAGAGGCACATGTTCCCTTCTTCAGCATTTCCGGTTCAGACTTTGTTGAAATGTTCGTAGGTGTAGGTGCATCCCGTGTAAGAGACCTTTTCATGGATGCTAAGAAGAATGCACCCTGTATGATTTTCATTGACGAAATAGATGCGGTTGCAAGACGCCGTGGTACAGGTATGGGCGGTGGCCATGATGAAAGAGAACAGACCCTTAACCAGCTCCTTGTTGAGATGGACGGTTTTAAGGAAAATTCGGGAATTATCGTACTTGCAGCCACTAACCGTGTTGATATTCTAGATCCCGCTATTTTAAGACCCGGTCGTTTTGACCGTAAGATAGCTGTTGGAGTTCCTGATGTGGGTGGCAGAGAAGAGATTCTCGGCATTCATTCAAAGAACAAACCTCTTGGCGACGACGTTGATCTTTCAGACATTGCCAAGACAACCGCAGGTTTCACAGGCGCAGATCTTGAGAATCTTCTTAACGAATCTGCCATCAGTGCAGCTAAGGATAACAGGGCCTTCATTACCCAGAAGGATATTAAAGAATCCTTCATTAAGGTTGGTGTGGGTGTTGAGAAGAAGAGCAAGATTATTTCCGACAAGGACAAAAAGATTACCGCTTATCACGAAGCCGGTCATGCTATTTTGTTCCACGTACTTCCCGATACTGACAAGGTTTACACTGTTTCAATCATTCCTACAGGCCCCGGTGCTGCAGGATATACAATGCCTATTCATGACAGCGATGATTTACATTACACAAAGAGCCGTATGGAACAGGATATAATGACACTTTTAGGTGGTCGTATCGCAGAGCAGATTATCTTTAATGACATTACAACAGGCGCTTCCAACGATATTAAGCGTGCCACCAAGATTGCCAGAAGTATGGTTACAAGATACGGTATGTCAGAAAACATCGGTGTAATCTGCTATGAAGACGGTGATGAGGATGAAGTATTCATCGGAAGAGACTTAGCTCATGCAAAGAACCATTCCGAAGCCATTGCCGGAGAGATTGATAAGGAAGTTAAAGCAATTATTGACGACTGCTATAAGAAGGCAGAAAAGATTATTCGTGAGAATATGGACATTCTTCATTCCTGTGCGGCTTTACTTATTGAAAAAGAAAAGATTAACAGAGATGAGTTTGAAGCATTGTTTAATATAAACAATTAAGCATTGTGAAAAAGTAACAAAAAAGACTGCCTGTATTTATATAATTTGTGAATGGTGAGTATTAACAAACAGGGGGTGCTCTGATATTATACTTCTTGTAACCCCCCAATACATTATATAGTTTTTTGCTATACCCCATAAGAAGAAATACCTTCTCTAGAACAGGCAGTAGTTTTCTACTGTCTGTTTTACTGTCCGAAAATATCAATAACTGATATAATAGTATCCGGAGGATTTAACAATGAAAAAAGTTGGAAAATATATAATCAGTTCTTTACTGGGAATTCTTTTCTCGATTCCCATAGTTACCTTTGCAGATTCCGTTACTGCCATGCATTTTGCAAACTTTAAGATTGCAGAGGATGCAGATACAAATGTTGTTTCGGAGTTCTTTAAGTCATTTAAGCTTAATTTACGCCAGTCCATTTCCTTTCTTCCCGCCTATTTTATTCCGGGAGGCCTGATTGTTTATGGCTGGATAAACGCCTTAAAGCCTTTTCCCGATATCAGCTTTTTGTTTATAGGTTTGCTTTTTGTAGTCACACTTATATACCTTAACTTTTTTACTGTATCAAGCTATCTTTTTTCAAAGTTTTCCAATACAACCGGAAGACTTATTACCATAACCATCTATACATCGGTTCAGAAAATTGATGTAATCACAAAGTATTCGATTCTTGAATTTATCATGCTTTTTGTGCCTGCAATAATCATTTGCGTTAACAGGAATGTAGTAGGATGTGTTATCGGTGCAGTGGTATTTTTGGTAGTGATGGTTCTTTTTGAAGCATTGGTATCAAAGGCTATGCTTCCGATTTTTGAATTCTTATTAAGACAGGAAAAACGTGATGAGCCAGAAAAAGTGGAAGAATGAAAACTATCAGTGGTATTTAACATCAATACGACCGGTATTTATACAGAGAGCACTGTTTTCGGATACAACAGAGAATTTTATATCCCCTGCAGAGCCTGAAGCCTTTTCATCCGTAACAATTAAGCTTCGCGCAGCAAGAAACAATCTTGATGAATGCTTTCTTGTGACAAAAGATAAATGCTATGAAATGGATATTGTGGAAACCGATAAATGGTATGACTTCTACGCCTGCACGGTTCCCCTTGAGGATGAGGAATTCTCATACTACTTTAAGATCAATGCAGGAAAGATAAAATGTACATATGATGCGGCAGGAGCTCACTGGGGTGAGAATCCGGAGCTGCCTTTCTTCATTGTGCCGGGATTTCACACTCCCGACTGGGCCAAGGGCGCGGTTATGTATCAGATTTACGTGGAGAGATTCTGTAACGGCGATCCTGAGAATGATGTGGTGGACGGCGAGTACTACTATGTAGGCGGCCCGGTCAAGAAAATCAATGAATGGGGTCAGATTCCCGCAGTTGACGATACCAAGGAATTTTACGGCGGAGATTTGCAGGGCGTAATCAACAAATTAGACTATCTTGCAGGACTCGGAGTGGATGTTATCTACTTCAATCCTCTGTTTGTTTCGCCTTCGAACCACAAGTATGATATTCAGGACTATGAACATATAGACCCTCATTTTGGAAAGATTGTTAAAGATGGGGGAGAGTGCCTTAAGGATGGCGATACCGACAACAAGAATGCAACCCGCTATCAGATAAGAGTTTCGTCCAAAGAAAACCTGGAAGCATCAGATGCATTGTTCTGTGAGCTGGTTGAAAAGGCTCATGCAAAGGGTATCAGGGTAATTCTTGACGGTGTATTCAACCATTGCGGTTCCTTTAATAAGTGGCTTGACAGAGAGCGCATATATGAGAGCAGCAATGACTATGAAAAGGGAGCCTATGTATCGGCAGAGAGCCCTTACAGAGACTATTTTGACTTTAGAGATAAGGGTGCATGGCCCTATAACAAAAGCTATGATGGCTGGTGGGGGTTTGATACACTTCCCAAGCTGAACTATGAAGCAAGCAAGGATTTGTTTGATAAGGTTATAGAAATCGGCAAAAAGTGGGTTTCACCTCCCTTTAATGCGGACGGATGGAGACTTGACGTTGCTGCGGATTTAGGTCACTCACCGGAATTCAACCATGAATTTTTCAAAAGATTCAGGAAAGAGGTTAAGGCTGCAAATCCCGAAGCTTTAATTCTTGCGGAGCACTACGGCGATCCCAAGTACTGGCTTAACGGCAAGGAATGGGACTCTGTTATGAACTATGATGCGTTTATGGAGCCCATTACCTGGTTTTTAACAGGTATGCAAAAGCACAGCGATGATTTCAGAGGAGACCTTTTAGGCAACTCCGATGCTTTCTTTAAAACCATGATGTATGCGGGAAATAAGCTTTCAAATACATCCAAAATGGTTGCAATGAATCAGTTATCAAATCATGACCACTCCCGTTTCCTTACAAGAACCAACCAGAAGGTGGGGCGTACCGGAAGTCTTGGCTGGAGGGCAGCAGACGAGGGTGTAAACAAGGCAGTAATGCGCCTTGCGGTTATGATGCAGATGACCTGGATGGGTGCGCCCACAATTTATTACGGGGATGAGGCCGGTCTTACAGGCTTTACAGACCCGGATAACAGACGTACATATCCCTGGGGCAATGAGGACAAGGAGCTTATTGGTTTCCACCGTGAAATGATTAAGGTGCACAAAGAAAACGATGAGCTGATTCATGGCTCCTTTATGAAGCTTTTATCCCTTAACTACGCTCTTTCATATGCAAGATTTACGAGGGATTCAAGCGTAATCGTGATTATAAACCGGGACAATGTGGAAAGAACCCTGGAGATACCCGTTTGGCGTACCGGAGTTCTTAAGGTACATGAACTTGAAAAGCTGATTCTTACGACTCAGGACGGCTTTTCCATTGACAGATTCATGAAGCAGACTGATGGTGGAAGACTTACCATCACACTTCCTCCTGTTTCGGGAATTGTACTTAGGACAAAGAGAGAATAGAAATGTTATATCAGATACGAAACGGCGCAGTAATGTACAGCGGAGAGACAATACTGTCCGGTATTAATTTTGAAATAAAGAATGACAGAGAAAAGATTGCCGTTGTCGGAAGAAACGGCTGCGGAAAGACTACCCTCTTAAAACTTATCACAGGGGAAGTTGACCTTGTAAAAAGAGATTCCGATGAGGATATTTATATTACAAAAACCGGTAATCCCCAGATAGGTTATCTTAAGCAGATGACCTTTCCCGATGATTCCGTAACCCTTGAAACAGAGGTTAAAAAGGTATTTGAACCCATTCGTGCCATGCAAAGAACCATGGACGAGATGGTTGTAAGAATGGAAAGCGACCATTCCGAGAAGCTTCTTGAACAGTATACAAGACTTCAGGAGCAGTTTAATTACATCGGTGGTTATTACTACGAAAAGGAATACGAAATTGTATTAAAGAAATTCGGTTTTACCGATGAGGACAAAAAGAAGCCCCTGTCGGAGTTTTCCGGCGGGCAGCGCACCAAAATTGCCTTTGTGAAGCTTCTTTTGGAAAAGCCCGACATTTTACTTTTGGACGAGCCCACCAACCATCTTGATATTGAAACAGTTGAATGGCTTGAGGGCTACCTTAAGGATTACCCCAGAGCAATAGTTGTGGTATCCCATGACCGAATGTTTTTGGACCACATAGTTGATGTGGTATACGAAATCGAATATGGCAAAATAACCCGTTACAACGGTAACTACACCAAGTTTACGGAGCTTAAAAAGGAGGCCTTTGAAAAGCAGAAAAAGGACTACGAAGCTCAGCAGAAGGAAATTAAGAGACTTCAGGACTGGGTGGACCAGTGGAAGAACACTCCCACAAAGGTTGCGGCAGCAAGATCAAAGCTTAAAGCAATTGAGCACATGGAAAAAATTGAGTGTCCGGACCGCTATGACACCAGAAGTTTCAAGGCATCTTTTACCCCTTTAAGAGAAACCGGTAAGGACGTTCTTTTTATTAATCGCCTGGGTGTAGGCTATGACAAAGTGCTTGAAACAGTCAGCCTTGATATGAAAAAGGGCGAAAGAATAGGTATTATCGGAGAAAACGGTATAGGAAAATCCACACTTCTTAAGACACTCGTAGGGGCAATTCCTGCCCTCTCAGGGGATTTTAAATACGGTGTTAATGTTGATGTGGGATACTTTGAACAACAGATGGCGCAGTATGCCTCTGAAAAGACCGTTATAGATGATTACTGGGATGAATTTCCCACACTTACAGAGACTGAGGTAAGAAGTGATCTTGGTGCATTTCTTTTGCGCGGAGAGGATGTTTTCAAGAAGGTTAACATGCTTTCCGGAGGAGAAAGAGTACGACTTGCTCTTTGTAAGATTTTTAAGACCGGTCCAAACTTCCTCATACTGGACGAGCCCACCAACCACATGGATATAGTGGGTAAGGAAACCCTTGAAAGCATGCTTAGAGACTTTGCAGGCTCTGTTGTTTTTGTTTCACACGACAGATACTTTGTAAAACAGGTGGCTACAAGGGTACTGGAATTTACATCCACAGGAGTCATAACCTACAACTTCGGTTATGAGGAATACGAAGAAAAGAAATTAGGAACAACCGCTGAGAAGGCGCCTGTTATTAAGCAGGAGGTCAGTGAACCTGCGGTTCCTAAACAGAATGTAAACAATAATCCCGGAAAAGAGCGCTCAAAGCTCCAGAAAAAGATGGAGAAGCTTGAGGAGAGCATTACTCTTTTAGAGGATGAGATTCAGAAGAAAAAGGATGAACTGTTGAATCCCGAGTATGCAACAGCATATTCTAAATTGTCCGCAATTCAGGGGGAGATAGATTCCATGGAGGAAGAGCTTCTTTTGAAGATGGATGAGTGGGGTGAACTTGATAAGGCTGTTTCTGAGCTTATGTAGGACAGTATCCTTTGGGAGAATCACTATGACATACAATCTTGCGTATGATTACAGTTCCATAGTATTGCTGGTAGTACTTGTTTTCTACTACTATGCCACACCTAAGTACAAAAATTTCCAGAACGCACTTTTCGGCCTGATTTTGGTATTCAATCTGGTGAGCTGCGTTATGGATGTAATCAGTGCGGGCTTTCTTCTGGAAAGAATGCCCGACGCAATTTTCTTAAACAGACTGGTTTTATCAATTTACCAGTTCTGTCAGCATTCTTTGTCACCTATGTACTTTGTATATATTATTTACATAGTATATCCGGACAACGGATTTGAAATGCTTAAAAAAAGATGGCCCATTCTTATACCTGGCTTTGTTGTTGAGTTTATAAATATAAGTTCTGTGGTTACTCAGTGGGGCTTCAAGTACGATGTAAATGGTTACGGAAGAACACCTTTTTACTTTGTAAGCCTTGCTGTTATGGCCTTCTATATGGTTCTTTGTCTTGTCTATGTCTTCAGGCATAAGAGTGAGACAGGCTTTTTGCCGAAACTTGTGGTGGTATTGTATACCTTTTCCGCAATTGTGGCCTGCATTCTGCAGTTTATGTATCCCTACGACCTTGTTATATGTCTTGCGGCAACGGTTTCCATATTCTCCATGTATCTTGCTTTACAGAATCCGATTCTCCTAAAGGAAGCTTTGGAGGATGCGGAAAACTCAAGGCGCGCGGCTGAAGAGGCAAATCTTGCAAAGTCAAACTTCCTTGCAAATATGTCCCATGAGATAAGAACACCCATGAATGCAATTTGCGGTATGACCTATCTTCTTGAGTCCACCGAATTAAGAACGGATGCAAAAGAGTATGTTGATACCATTCAGAATGCCAGCGAAAGCCTTTTATCCCTTATAAACGAAATCCTTGATTTCTCAAAGGTGGATGCGGGAAAGATGAATCCCAAGGTGTCTGAATACAAAACAGAGACCCTGGTAAGGGATGTGGACGCACTTCTTCGTTCCGTTATTGAGGACAAGGAGATTGTCACTTCTATTTATGTGGCACCGGATGTTCCAAAGTCCATGCTGGGCGATGTTCATATGATTAAGCAGATTCTTATAAATCTATTGAACAATGCCATAAAGTATACGGAATCCGGCGAGGTTTCTTTGGACCTGTCTGTTGAAAGAAAAGAAAACAATAAGGTGAACTTAATCATAAAGGTTAAGGACACCGGAATAGGTATAAAGGAAGAGGATTTAGAGAAAATATTTGCCACCTTCGAGCAGGTTGATATGGCAAAGAACCGCAGACATGAGGGCACCGGCCTGGGCCTTGCTCTTGTAAAGGCTTTCTGCGAATTAATGAACGGTAAAGTAAGTGTTGAAAGTTCCTATGGCAACGGTTCAACCTTCACCGCTGTTGTGGAGCAGGAAGCGGTTTCGGAATATCCTTCAGACTATTTTGACAAGCTTAAACAGTTTATTTATGTGGTTCTTGAGAACAATCCCTATACGAGAAGAAGTATAGAGAAGACACTTAAGAGCCTGGGTGTTACATATACTTTTTCCAATAGCTTTGAAAAGCACATTTTTGATAAGTTTAAGGGTGTGAATTATTGCTTAATCTACAACGACAGCCAGTTTAAGGAAGCGGTTTCGGCAGTGGACACAAGCGATATGCCGGGCCTTTACAAGATTTCGAGAATTGGCTTAAATGACGCGATTCCCGAGGATTATAAGGATGTTCATTACTTAAGAAATCCCATCAATGTTTTCTCTCTTTGCGACAGCATGACAAAGGCCGTTGTGGCAGAGGCAAAGAAGGAGGAGCAGGAGGTTTTCTTCAGCAATAAAGTTAAGGTTGCCATTGTTGATGACAACAAAGTTAATCTTAAGGTTACAAGTGCCATATTAAAGCGCTTTGGCATAACTGCGAAGACACTTATCAGTGGCTATGAGATGTTAGATGAGTTTGAAGTGGGAGAAAATTATGATCTTATCTTTATGGATCATATGATGCCTGACATGGACGGTGTTGAAACCGTAAAAAGAATCCGTGCCTTGCATAAAGGTAATTCCTCTTCGGTTCCCATTGTTGCGCTTACCGCAAATGCTGTTACCGGTGTGGAAAAGGAATACTATGATGCAGGTATGAATGCGGTGCTGTTTAAGCCTGTAAATGCAGAAGACCTTAAAAAAGTACTGGTAAAATGGCTGCCTGCATCCTGCAGGGTTGAAGCTTTACCCAAGGAATAAATACCTTCGGAAAATGTTTGACAAAATATTTGTTGTATTGTAAAATTGGCTTTGGTGAAAAGCCAATTTTGCGGGTGTAGTTCAATGGTAGAACACCAGCCTTCCAAGCTGGATACGTGGGTTCGATTCCCATCACCCGCTTTTGTTATGTAAAAAACCTCAAGCCGAAGGGCTTGGGGTTTTTTGCATAACGAGAGGTTAATCACGATAATCTATACTTTATGCAGATTATTTGGAGGGGATTATGAACAAAAAAACCATTTTATCAGTTTCATTGATGCTGTCATTGCTTCTTTGTGCCTGTGGAGAAAAACAGCCGGAAACAAAGCAGGATGTTACATCTGTTGAAAATACTGTAATAAGCGATTCTTCTGTAAAAGAGGAAATTACAGTGTCGGAACCTGAGCAAAAGCCGGAGGAGGAAGTTGTTATAGAGTCTCCCGAACCTGAAATGCTCGAGATACCTTTGGAATATGTTCATGGAGAAGATATTTCTGAATTTGACAATTGGCTGTTTGTTGATGTTAACAAATTTGATTTGTTTAAGGATAAATTAAAGATTATTGTTGATGCAACGATTACTGCCGATGAGAATACACAGTGGCCTGAAATAGGTCTTATGACCACCTGGGATAACTGTAAATTCTATTACGATTTGAACCGCCACAGCCGTGGAATTCTTCCAAATGATGCAGGAAAGCAAAAAACATTTACCTTTGATCTTTCTGCCAAGGAATTTGAAGGTATAAAAGCAGCAGGCGTATTAAGAATAGTCGGTGCAGGTTTTTCGGTTGACGGAATTAAGCTTGTGGGCGAAAAGAACATGGATTATATTCCGCCCGAAACACCGGATGATTCACCGGTAATGCTGCATGGCCGTTTGAGAGTTGAAGGACAGAGCATTATAGACGAGCACGGCGAGGAAATACGTCTTTTAGGTACAGCTCCTGCCTGGGATTATATGGATATGATGTTTCAAAATTCCCGTACCTATTCCTCGCTTAGAGATAACTGGGGCATGAACTGCATAAGAATACAGATTGAGCCCCATGCGGATGACAGACTGGTCGGTTACATGGACCCTTATGCAAATCGTGATATGCTGAATGAAGTTCTTGACATTAAAATACAGGCATGTATTGAAGCCGGCATGTATGCGCTGATTGATTATCACAGCTATTTTAATCCATTGGAAACTGAAGAAGGTGCAATTGAATTCTTTACGTATGTTTCGGAAAAATATGGTGATTGTCCTAACATTATATATGAGTTGGCAAATGAACCTTTTTACAGTGAAGAATGGAAGCATGTTAAAGAATATGCAGACACACTGATTCCAATCATAAGAAAGAATGCCCCCAGTGCAATGATAGTTATTCCTACCGCAGGATGGGATGACGGAGTGCTAAAACTGGCAAAGGATCCTGTTAAGCATGAGAACATTATTTATTCCTATCATGAGTACACTTCATCGATGTGGAATTATGACAGAGTTAAATCGGTTCTTGAAAAAGGCGTACCTATTTTTTTCACCGAGTTTAGCTATGTGGATTCAGACGATGGAATCTTTGATGAAAAAATCATATCTGCCTGGAAAGGTCTTCTTGACAAATACAATTGCAGTTACAATTTTCACTCGATTATTGTAAATTACGATAACAATGACTGCTCCCACAGAATTGGTATTGTTCCATCCTGCAATAAAAGATGGGACTGGGAAGAAGAGGATATGGGAGATGCTATGAAAGTCTTTTATCATGTTATTCGAAAGGACGCAGGGCTGGAATAATATCTTCAGTAACACCATGTATAGTTTTTCAAAATATAGGGCAGAACTAATATATCGGTTCTGCCCTGTTTTTAGAGAAAAGTGAAAAGCAAAGGGAGAACACGTTAAAAGACTATGTTTGACTTTAAGAAAAAGAAAACACCGGAAAACGGACCTGAAAAGAATAAAATGTATATGGCCAATCTGAGCCATGAAATAAGAACACCCATGAATGCAATTGTGGGTATCGCAAATCTTCTTATGCAGAAGGTGGAGGATCCGGAGGAAAGAGAATACTTAAAGGATATGGAAAGTGCCACCAGAAATCTTTTGATGACCATAAACGGTATCATTGATTATGAAAGCATGTCCTTAGGCAATATAGTAATTGCAAAAGAAGCCTTTAATCTGACACAGCTTATTGAAGATGTGTGCTCCATTGCAAAGATCAATATTGGGGAAAGGGCTGTGGACTTTATTGTGGATGCAGATCCTGATATGCCGGAGCTTCTTGAGGGTGACCCTGTCAGAATAAAGCAGGTATTGGTACATCTTTTAAGCAATGCGGACAAATTTACCTCAACAGGAAAGATTACTCTCGGTGTTCACGGCAAGACAGAGGGTGGAATATGTAAGCTTCAGTTTGTGGTGAAGGATACGGGAATCGGTATGTCCGAGGAAGTATTGGCAAACGCATTTAAGCCCTATGAACAGGCCAACAGTTCTTACTCAAGGGATGCAGAAGGATTAGGAATCGGGCTAACCATTTCAAAAAGCCTTGTGGAACTTATGGGCGGCGATTTATCCGTTCAATCCGATGAGGGAAAGGGCTCGGAGTTTTCTTTTACCATAGTGCTTCCCGTTGTAAAGGGCATGGATGAGAACCTTGTTTCCAAAAAAGAGGAAATCTTTGCGGCGTTATATCTTGAAAGCAAAGAAGAAACCGATAATATGTCAGCTTTGTTTGAACACATGGACATAAGCTATGTGTTCATTCGCAGTGCCGGCGAACTGTTTGTGCAGAATGAGCACATGCATATTACCCACCTGTTTCTTGATTACGAGCATTTTAAGCAGATAAAGGATGTTGAAGAGCTAAAAGCCCTTGGAATGAATTATGTGGTGTTTGTTGACAGCATCAGACAGGCAGTTCCCTTTAACAACGCGGTTTTTGAAAAACGCCCCATATGGTATAAAAATGTGGCAATGGCCTTTGCCGGAGAGGGTATAAGTGCCATAAAGAAGACAAATGCCGGCAGAGAATCCATAAAGGTAACAAATGCGAGAGCGCTTGTGGTGGATGATAACAGCATAAACAGGAAGGTTACCCAGGGTCTTCTTGAACCCTATGGATTTACTGTGGACTTGGCAGCCTCCGCTGAGGAAGGTATAAGGTGCATAAACAGAACCAGATACGATATAGTATTTATGGATCACATGATGCCCGGAATGGATGGTGCGGAGGCCACAAGAATAATCCGAGAGAACGGAGATCCATATTACAAACAGCTTCCGATTATTGCCCTTTCGGCTAATGCGGTGGAAGGTGTAAGGGATATGTTCATACAATGCGGTATGAATGATTATCTGCCAAAACCTGTGGAAATCGGGCCTTTAGAGGACATGATAGAGAAATGGCTTCCGAAAGAGATGGTTACTTTAGGCGTGATGGAGACAAGGTCCGGCCCTTCTGAAAAGGATGCCTTCAACTCCTTTGAAAATATTGATATTTCAGTGGGACTTTCTTACACAAACGGTCGTATGGATATGTACATAAATCTTGTTAAGGATTTTGCATCCTCCATACGGGATAAGAGAGACCTTCTAAAGACTTTGGTAAAGGAAGAAGACATAGGCCGGTTTACAATAGAGGTTCACGCTCTTAAATCCACCTCAAAAATGATTGGAGCAGCTTCTTTGAGCGAAAAAGCATTGGAACTCGAGAGGCTGGGTCATAAGAGAGATTACGAGGCAATTGTGGGCAAAATGCCCTCGCTTGAGGAGGAAATCGAGAAGATAATAAAGGATCTTGATACCATTGAGCAGAGCAAAGAAGAGGTGTTGAAAAAGCCTGTTGATGCGGAAAAAGTCAGGGACCTTCTCAAGGCGGTTTTTTATGCGGCAGATGATTGTAATTACGATGCGGCAGAGGCTGCCGCAGGGGAGCTTGAGCAGTATCAATATGACGAGTATGCGGAAAAGACGTATGAGGCACTCAAAGCAGGAATTTGCGAGATAAATTACAAAGAAGTGAAGAAATGTGCTGTAGAAATGCTCGCAAATATCTAGTATATTCTTTATGAAGATAGATTTAGGAGGATACTATGAAGGAAAAATTAATCGAGGACTTTTCTAAAATATTTGATAAAAAGGACGGCGTAAGGGTTTTCTTTGCACCGGGCAGAGTTAATCTTATCGGTGAGCACACGGATTACAACGGAGGACATGTATTTCCCTGCGCGCTTACTATCGGTACCTATGCTGCCGTAAGGGAAAGAGAAGATAAAATCGTTAACCTCTATTCAACAAATTTTGAGAATGACGGTGTTATCAGTGTTGATATTTCAAAAAAGCTTGAACCCTCAAAGGACTTAAAGTGGGCAAATTATCCTGTGGGTATTATCTGGGCTTTTAATGAAAGGGGAATGTCCTTAAAGCACGGTTTTGACATTGTTTTTTACGGAAACATTCCAAACGGTTCCGGTCTTTCATCCTCTGCATCCATTGAGGTGCTTATGGGATATGTGCTTAAAACCTTGTTTTCTTTTGATGTTACCAATCAGGACCTTGCGCTTATAGGACAGTTTTCAGAGAATAATTTCAATGGCATGAACTGCGGAATCATGGACCAGTTTGCATCTGCCATGGGTAAGGAAAACAATGCTATTTTCCTTGACACCGCAACACTCAAGTTCGAGTATGCGCCCATAGAGCTTAAGGGCGCCAAGATTGTGGTTACAAATTCCCTTGTTAAGCACAGCCTTGTAACAAGTGCTTATAACGACAGAAGAAGGGAAAGCGCTGAGGCTCTTGCGGCTCTTAAGACAGTTGTTTCCTGCGAGACACTTGGAGATTTGTCGGAAGAGGAATTTGAACAGCATAAAGATGTTATTACTGACGAAATAGCGAGAAAACGCGGAAAGCATGCTGTATACGAAAACCAGAGAACCATTAAGGCCGTTGCTGCACTTAAGGCAAATGACCTTGTAACCTTTGGCAAACTTATGAATGCATCCCATGTTTCTCTTCGTGATGATTATGAGACCAGTTGTCCCGAGTGTGATGTTCTGGCGGAAACCGCATGGAGCATTCCGGGAGTCATTGGCTCACGTATTACAGGAGGCGGCTTTGGCGGATGTACCGTTTCCATCGTAAAGGATGAAGCGGTGGACAACTTCAAGGAAGTTGTTGCAAAGACCTATAAAGAAAAAGTTGGAAAGATTCCTGAATTTTACGTTGTGGAGATTGGAAACGGTCCCTGCGAATTATAAATAATACATTTTTGTTTTGGAGGGTTTAGTAATGAAAAAATGGGCAAGATATATTTATCAGCCAGGCATTCCGCTTTCAAAGGAGGGTCGTGTAACCGCTTCTGATAAGCATACAGCACTTTCTTTGAAGATTGCAGAGGAGGGAATAGTTCTTCTTAAGAATGAAGAGCAGGTTTTACCCCTTAAGAAAGGCATGAAGTTAGCTTTCTTCGGAAAGGGAACCTTTGACTATGTTAAGGGTGGTGGCGGAAGCGGAAATGTATACCCTAAATACATAAGAAATATCTGCGATGGTTTTGAGCATCTTGGACTCACTGACAGCTTTAAGCCCTTAAACGATTTTTATAAAAAGAATGTGGAAGAGCAGTATGGCAAAGGCTCAGAGCCCGGTATGCTGGTGGAGCCCGAAATCCCTGAGGATCTTCTTAAGAAAGCCCGCGCATTTGCCGAGGTTGCAATTATTTCAATCAGCCGTTTCTCCGGTGAAGGATGGGATCGCTCTAACATAGAGGATAACCGTGAATACAATGCCTGGGGTGGCGGAGACTACGAAACTCTTCCCCAGATTTCAGGAAAAGTATTCCCAGACGGAGACTTTTATCTTTCTCCTAATGAAAAGAAAATGGTGGAGGAAGTTACAAAGACCTTTGACAAGGTTGTTGTTGTACTTAATGTGGGCGGAATTGTGGATGCTTCGTGGATTAAGAACTGCGACAGAATTCAGGGTGCGGTTCTTGCATGGCAGGGAGGAATGGAAGGTGGTCTTGCCACCGCAAAAACCCTTATGGGACTTAACAATCCTTCAGGTAAACTTCCCGATACTTTTGCTGAAAAGTTAAGTGATTACCCTTCAACAGAGCATTTCCATGACTCTTTTGACTATGTAAATTACGAAGATGATATCTTTGTGGGATACAGATATTTTGAAACTGTTCCCGGAGCTAAGGAAAAGGTTGTATATCCCTTTGGATACGGTCTTTCCTATACGGATTTCTGCCTTGAAACCACAGACATCTGGGAGGATGAGGGAAAGGTCAACCTGTTTGTAAAGGTTACAAACATTGGTAAGCTTTCCGGTAAGGAAGTAGTTCAGGTTTATATGGAAGCTCCTAAGGGTAAGCTTTCAAAGCCTGCAAGAGTACTTTGTGCCTATGCAAAAACAGAAGAATTAAAGCCCGGTGAATCAGGCACTCTTTCTCTTGAAATCGATAAGGCCCAAATGGCTTCTTTTGACGATTTCGGAAAGATCGAAAAGTCGGCCTGGGTACTTGAAAAGGGTGAATATAAATTCTATGTGGGAACATCTGTAAGAGATGCTTTTGAACTGGATTTCACAGTGTCTTATGACAAGGATGAAGTGGTTGAGAAACTTGCATCAAGAGTTGCACCTTCAGAACTTCCCAGAAGAATGCTGGCAGACGGTTCCTTCGAGGACATGCCAATGGGTCCCCATAAGGATATTAACGAGTGTGCATTTGAAAAGATGATTCCCGGAACCGAGGAATGTATTGTTCCTGCCACAATAGGCAGAGAGCAGTGGTCACTGGTTAAACCCTTTGGCGGTAAGCACCCTCTTATGGATGTTGTTGAAGGAAAGATTTCTCTTGAGGAATTTATGGATCAGTTAACCGATGAGGAGCTGTTACACCTTTTAGGTGGTCAGCCCAATACAGGTGTTGCAAATACATGGGGCATCGGAAACCTTCCCCAGTACGGCATCCCCTCAATTATGACCGCTGACGGCCCTGCGGGCGTAAGAATAGAGCCTGAAACAGGTGTGCTTACAACAGCGTGGCCCTGCGAGACAATGGTGGCATCCACCTGGAATGAAAAGCTTACTGAAGAACTTGGAGATGCAGCCGGCGCTGAGTTAAAGGAAAACAATCTTGGCATGTGGCTTGCACCCGCCATGAACATACACAGAAATCCCATGAACGGAAGAAACTTTGAATATTATTCAGAGGATCCTCTTCTTACAGGTAAGACCGCGGCAGCAGTCGTAAGAGGCGTTCAGCTTAACCGTGTAAGTGCATGTATTAAGCATTTTGCCTGCAACAATAAGGAGACCAACAGAAAGCACTGTGATTCGAGAGTATCCGAGAGAGCCTTAAGAGAAATTTACCTTAAGGGCTTTGAGATTGCGGTTAAGGAATCAGATCCCTGGGCAATCATGTCTTCATACAATGCAATTAACGGTGTTCGTGCCGCAGAGTCAAAGGACCTTCTTGAGGGCGTACTCAGAGAGGACTGGGGCTTTAAGGGAATTGCAATTTCCGACTGGTGGAACAGAAGTGAGCAGTACAAAGAAATTCTTGCGGGAGAAGATGTGAAAATGGCTACAGGCTTCCCTGAGAGAACAAAGAAAGCCCTTGAAATGGGTATTCTCAAGAGAAGCGATTTGGAGCATTGCGCAAAGCGTGTTCTTGAATTTATCATGAAGCTTGACTGATATGGATAAATATATAACAAGTATTTTAGACAGAATGGAAGAGGAATACGGAAGGGACTTAACCTGCTATCTTAATCATGATGCGGGCTGGCAGCTTCTCATAGCAACCATTATGAGCGCCCAGTGCACCGATAAGAGAGTTAACGAAGTCACAAAGGAGTTGTTTAAGAAATATCCTTCTGTTGAGGCATTTTCAAAGGCTTCCATAAGGGAGCTTGAAGAAGACATTCATTCTGTGGGATTTTTCCATAACAAAGCCAAAAATATAATAGCCTGCTGCAGTAAGCTTATGTCGGATTTTGGCGGTGAGGTACCTTCTTCAATCGAGGAGCTTACCACACTTCCGGGAGTGGGCAGAAAGACAGCCAATGTTATCAGGGGCAACATATTTCATGAACCCTCAGTGGTGGTGGATACTCATGTTTTGAGAATATCCAATAAGCTTGGACTTGTTAAAACAGATGACCCTGCAAAGGCGGAATTTGCCCTTATGGATATAGTTGACAGGGATTACTGGATATACATTAATCACTGGTTTATTGCCCTTGGACGTACAATCTGTAAGGCTCCCACACCAAAGTGCCGGGAATGCTACTTAAAGGACATATGCAGAACGGGAAAAGAACTGAAAGAATAAGAAATGAACTCATACATATCACTTGATTTGGAAACCACAGGACTGAATCCCAAGTATGAAAAAATCATAGAAATTGGGGCAGTTAAGGTTATCAACGGGGAAACGGTGGATAAGTTCTCCACTTTTGTGAACCCCTGTAGAAAACTTGATGAAAAAGTTACGGAATTGACAGGAATTACCAATTATGACCTTGAAGCTTCACCCGAAGCTTCCAAGGTCATTCCTATGCTTTCGGACTTTTGCGGGGATTATCCGCTTGTGGGCCACAGGATTCTTTTTGACTATTCCTTTGTGAAAAAAGAAGCGGTGTTCGCAGGTATTCCTTTTGAAAAATTCGGTGTGGACACGCTTAAAATATCAAGAGCCTGCTTTCCGGAGCTTCCAAGCAAAAAGCTTACGGCCATGTGTGAGCACTACGGCATTGAATATGAAGCCCACAGGGCACTGAATGATGCAAAGGCCACGGCAAAGCTTTTTGAACTGCTTAAAAGGGACTTTTGTGAGAAATATCCTTCTTCTTTTGTTCCGGCGAAACTGGTTTATGAAGTAAAAAAGGAAAGCCCCATAAGACCACATCAGATAGAAAGAATACGGGCACTGATACTAAGACATGGAATTGACTGTCCCATGGAAATTACAAAAATGACAAGAAACGAAGCCGCAAGGTATATTGATAAAATTATTGCACAATATGGTAAATGATTATGACTAATGAAGAAAAACTTGGTAAAGAGCCCCTATGGAAGCTGATGCTTTCGATGGGCATACCCACCTTTGTGGGGCAGCTTATATATCTTTTGTATAATATTGTGGACCGTGTATTCATAGGACATATCCCGGGCAGCGGAGCCATGGCCTTAACAGGCGTGGGTTTAACCTTCCCGATTATTACACTGGTAATCGCATTTTCACAGTTTGTGGGTGCCGGCGGAGCTCCCATTGCGGCTATTTCTCTTGGAAAGGGCGACAGGGATTCTGCGGAGAAAATACTGGCAAACGGTGTGACAATGCTTTTGTTTTTCTCTGTGCTTCTTACAGCTGTTTTCTTTGTAATAAAGAAGCCTTTTTTATATGCTTTTGGTGCCAGCGATGCCACTTATTTCTACTCTGAGCAGTATATTAATATATACTTATGTGGAACGGTTTTTGTAATGCTTGTGATGGGCTTAAATTCCTTCATTACAGCCCAGGGGCAGGCAAAGATTGCCATGATATCGGTTCTTACCGGTGCATTCTTAAATCTGATACTGGATCCGATTTTCATATTTGTGCTTAATTTAGGTGTAAGGGGAGCTGCCCTTGCCACCATTATTTCCCAGGCTGTAAGTGCTGCGTGGGTATTAAGATTTTTGTTTTCAAAGAAAGCAACTCTACGAATCAGGATATCCCTTATGGCTCCAGACTTTAAGATTATCGGAAGGGTGGCAGCGCTTGGTGTTTCGCCCTTTATCATGTCAGCCACCGAATCACTTATTACTGTGGTATTTAACAGAGGCGCCGCACTGTACGGAAATGATTTGTATGTAGGTTCCATTACAATTCTTCAGAGCGTAAGCCAGATGATATTCACACCCATAAACGGATTCTCCCAGGGAGTTCAGCCGATTATCAGCTACAATTATGGAGCAAAGAACGATGAAAGGGTTAAAAAGACCTGTTTCAGCCTTATAGGCGTAGCATTTACCGTATCACTGGTTCTGTCATTAATCTGTATAGTATTTCCTTCAACGGTTGCAGGCGTGTTTACGGATAATGGAGATTTAATTGCAATCTGTGGTCATGTTATGCCCATATATCTTGCAGGAATGACCGTGTTCGGCCTTCAGTCCGGTTGTCAGTCCTCCTTTATGGCACTTTCCCAGGCAAAGAAATCCTTATTCTTTGCACTTTTCAGAAAGGTCATTCTTTTAACACCCTTAGCACTTGTGCTGCCGATGCTTACAAACTCCATCACAGGCTTATATATGGCAGAGCCCATAAGTGATGCTTTGTCTGCTTTGCTTTGTGCAGGCACATTTATGTTGTCGATTAATTCAATACTTAAAAAGAATGCCTGATGGAAGGGACGGTTTAGTGTCCTGTGAGAAGAATACCGATTAATAAAAGCCCCTGCAGCTTCAGTTAAACTGCAGAGGCCTTTTTATTCTGTAAAAAACTTGTGGCATACGCACCTGTGTGTGCAGAAGAAGCCCTTAATGGCTGTATATCATCAGTCATCGCCCAAAGCTTCGAGACCCTTAACATTGGCAACCTTTGATGCCTTAATGTTTTTAACAAGGGCTGTGAATACTAAGAAACTTAAAACTGTAAGTGCGCAGGCGTAAATTGGAAGAACGCCCCAGGCATTTGCACCCATAAGGATGAGACCTAAAAGCACAGGAGTAACTGTCTGGGCAGACATACTTGCTGCGTAGTAGTAACCGGTGAATTTGCCAATCTTTTTGGAGGAGCAAAGCTCAACAACCATGGGGAAGGAACAGTTGTGAACAAGTGCCATTCCGTAGCCCTTGATGGCCCATACTACAAAGAGAAGTACGGGGAAGGTAAATTCTCCGTTTGAACCTGAAACCACTCCGGTGGGCTTAGCAAACATCATAACGATGTATCCAAGGAAGGTTACCAGAAGACCTGCGGAAATGGTCCACTTACGGCCCACCCTGTCGGCGATGGAGCCGGCTGTTGCAAAACCTATAACGGAGGCAAGTCCGCCTAAGATTGTTAAAATCATGGTCTGACTTGATGAGGACTGAAGGTAATAAATCACGTAGTTACCGATGTAGGTACCGATTGCATTGTCCGCCATGAACCATAAGAATTCAGCGCCAAGGATGGCAAGAAGCATTCTCTTGTTGGCTGAAGACATGGGCTTGTCATCATCAATGGGTGTTTCGATGGCAGCAAGCTTTTCGCCTTCTTCCATTTCTTCACGAAGCTCTTTAGCAAGCTTGTTTTCCTTAATGGTGCAGGCAAGAACGATTGCGGAAATAACCATAAGGATTGAAGCAACGATGAAAGGAATTTCAATGGTCCAGATTTTTCTTGCTTCGTCGGCTGCATTGATGTAATCGGAAAGCTTTAAGAAAATACCTAAAACCGTTGCAGCGGCACCGCCGAAATAACCCATAATGTTGATTACGCCGTTGGCCTTTGCTCTTAAGGGCTTGGGAGTAATGTCAGGCATAAGTGCAACTGCGGGATTACGGTACATCATCATAAACATGAGGACGATGGCCATCATAATAACCATTCCCACGATGTTGTTTTTGTGGAAGAAAAGAGGGATAAAAGGAAAGGCAACCGCTGCTACAAATGTACCTGTAAGGATATAGGGCATACGCTTTCCTAAGGGGGACTTTGTCTTGTCGGAAAGATTACCGAACAGGGGAAGGAGTATAAGCGCAGCAAGGTTGTCGCAGGCCATTATGATACCTACAATCCACTGTACGTTAAGGATTTTTGAGGGATCGGCAGCCTTTAACTCTGCGGAAGAGAGGCCGTACATTCTTCTGGCAAAAATGTCTGTTAAGAAGGTAGGGCACCATGAATCGTACACCTGCCAAAGAAGGAGAATGCCAAAGAAGGCAAATCCGATGAGGCAGGTTCTTTTTGCATTAAGTTTCATACATAACCTCCAATGTTTAGTGCAAATATAGTATAAAATGCCCGGGGGCATTTTATAATCGTAAATGTATTATAAAATATCTTCCGGATATTTTATACCTGAAATTGTTCCTTAAGCTCCTCGATTGACTTTACTATATAAGGAGTGTTAAGGGAGCGAAGCCCTTCGGCGGTTTTCTTAAGTTCCGTGAACTTGTCTTCCATGGAGTTCTTAAGATAGTACTTTCCGAGAAGTCTGTAGGTCTTTCCGATATCGCCACCGACACTTACAATATATTCCATAAGGGATACGGCTTCCTCATCATGGCCTGAGTCCAAAAGAAGATCCGCCCACTTTTGAAGGGTGGTGACCAGAGAGGTAAAGTTAGCATCGTATTTTGACAGCTCGGTAATATTGGGAGCGCCGTATTTAAGCTTCAGCTCCGTGTTGGTGTAGCCAGTGAGATTGAGGATTTTTTCTTTCCGCAAAAACTCGATTGTGGATAAAATACCGGGCAGCTCTATATTGTCAGAAAGAAGGTGTGTGGGAAGGTTTTCGGGTACCTTTACATAGTCAAGGTGGTCGATGGGCTTACGTCTTACATTGTTGGCTTCGTTCTCTCTTTCCCAGAATGCGTCCTCCACTTTCTGCTCCTTTGAAGCCTTAATACGGACCTCAATATATGTCCATCCGCAGAACACCGCGAAGATGGCTAAACTTGCAATTTTCCAGTACATAGACTATAATATTCTCCAATTCAGAAAGAATAAGTGGGTGTATAGAAATGAATATTTACAATAATAAAAACAGAAGAATTTTCACAATTATCATAGTGGTAATATTAATTCTCTGTATGATAGTTCCTATTGTAGCATCAAATCTTATGTAACACAAATCAGGAGACAGACGTGAAGCTTGGTAAGGTTCCGGAAAATGTCCTTAAACGGTCCATATTGAAGAAGATTGTTTGTAAGCGCAGTGAAGTCCTCACCGGTGCCGGTGTCGGGGAAGACTGCGCTTGTTTGCAATTAGGGGAGGATGAGGTTTTTGTAATGTCCACCGACCCCATTACCGGAGCCACTGAAGATATGGGGCTTTACGCGGTGGCAGCCACCGCCAACGATCTTGCCTCCGGAGGAGCGGAACCCATAGGAATCATGGTTACAGCGCTTTTGCCGCCGGAAACCACTGAAGAAGACATAAAGAGCATAATGGATGAGCTTAGTCAGGCCTGTCAGACTCTTAATATTGAAATTATTGGCGGTCACACCGAAATCACCGATGCCGTAAATCGGGCGGTGCTTTCAATTACCGGTGTGGGTCGGGCCAAAAAAGGAGCTTTTTTAGCCACAAGCGGCGCTAAGCCCGGCGATGACGTTGTCATCACAAAGTGGATCGGCCTGGAGGGAACCTCCATAATCGCAAAGGCTAAGGAGCAGGAGCTCATTACTAAATTTCCCTCAAGAATGATATATGAAGCTAAGAACTTCGATAAGTTCCTGTCGGTTATTCCTGAGGCTGCAACCGCCGTTAAGTCCGGCGTGACAGCTATGCATGATGTAACCGAGGGCGGCGTTTTTGGCGGCCTTTGGGAACTGGCGGAGAGCTCTGGCGTTGGACTTACAATAGACTTAAGGAAAATACCCGTTAAGCAGGAGACCATTGAAATAAGCAATTTTTTTGATATAAATCCCTATGAACTTATATCGGGAGGAAGTATGCTTATGACATCAAAGGATGGCAACAGGCTTGTTCTTAGCCTTAAGGAAGCGGGTATAGAGGCCTCTGTTATCGGTAAATGTACCGACAATAATGACAGAGTGCTTATAAACGGAGAAATGCGAAGATTTTTAGAGCCACCCAAAACAGATGAACTGTTTAAGGTGCTTGCAAAATAGGAGGAAAACATGAGAGAGAAAATTTTAGGCGTGATTGAGAAGAATTCACGTATTGATATTAAGGAGCTGGCAGTTATTTTAGGCCTTTCCGAAATTGATGTGGCAAATGAATTAAAGGCAATGGAAGAGGAAGGTGTTATCTGCGGATATCACACACTTATTGACTGGGAAAAGACCTCTATCGATAAGGTCAGCGCTCTTATTGAGGTTAAGGTTACACCCCAGAGAGGTCAGGGCTTTGACAACATTGCAGAACGCATTTACAAGTATCCCGAAGTAAATGCAGTGTATCTTATTTCCGGTGGATATGATCTTTTGGTATCACTTGAAGGAAAGTCCCTTAAGGAGGTTTCTTCTTTTGTGTCGGATAAGCTTTCTACCCTTGATACAGTATTAAGTACCGCTACACACTTTGTACTTAAGAAATACAAGGATCACGGTACCATCCTTGGCAAAAAAGAAATTGATGAAAGGGAGCAGTTTACACCATGAGAAATCCTTTAGCTGATGAAGTTGTAAAGCTTAAGCCCTCGGGTATCAGAAAGTTTTTTGACATTGTTGCCGAGATGAAGGATGCTATTTCCCTTGGTGTTGGCGAACCTGACTTTGATACTCCCTGGCATATAAGAGATGAGGGTATATATTCTCTCGAAAAGGGCAAAACCTTTTACACATCCAACTCTGGATTAAAGGAATTAAGAGAAGAAATCTGTAAGTACCTTGAAAGAAGATGTAATGTAACATATGATCCTGTATCTGAAGTGCTTATTACAGTTGGAGGCTCAGAAGGAATTGATGCATGCATGCGTGCAATGCTTAATCCCGGCGAGGAAGTTATCATTCCCCAGCCTTCATATGTTTCATACGAGCCCTGCTGCATTCTTGCAGGAGGAAAGCCTGTAATAATAAATCTTAAAGGCGAGAATGAATTCAGACTTACAAAAGAAGAGTTGCTAGAGGCAATTACCGATAAGACAAAGCTTTTAGTATTACCTTTTCCAAATAATCCAACAGGTGCAATAATGGAAAAGAAGGATCTTGAGGAAATTGCAGAAGTATGT
>JAZLLV010000024.1:0-3664 GCA_045598365.1 Lachnospiraceae bacterium | reverse complement strand
TCTGCGTCAACTCGTG
This sequence comes from Lachnospiraceae bacterium, assembly GCA_045598365.1. Lineage (GTDB taxonomy): Bacteria > Bacillota > Clostridia > Lachnospirales > Lachnospiraceae > UBA1258. Next base: position 3,648 of record JAZLLV010000024.1, on the reverse strand, counting down.
AGCTTCGCTCCCTCGTGGAACGCGGCAGTCGCCGCATTCCACACATCCAAATAAATCTTCTACAGCGTCAACTCCGGAGCTTCGCTCCCTCGTGGAACGCGGCAGTCGCCGCATTCCACGCAAATAGCATAAAAAAGCGCAGCAGCAAATAAATTTGCCCTGCGCATTTTTACACTATTTTGTTGACGCTTCTCGTTGCTTACGCGTCTATTCCATCTCGACTGAAGATACTGTATGTTGTATTTTGGTCATTCCGTCCTCTCCATATTTAGTATGATTTTTCCATATATTCCGTTCATTCCAAATTTTTTTAGGATTTTTTGCGACCATCATGCGACCATGAATACTTCATTTTATTATTACAACTTAATTATCTAAACTCAATAAATATTCAATTGCCTCATATACATTTGAAAATGTTACACTCTTTGTATTAAGCCACTGATTTCGTTCATCCGTGTCAGCTAAACCTGGCAATCCATCAGGTTCCAATGCCTTAACAGTTTTCTTTGAGTTATTTACCGCAGTCATATAATTTACTGCTATTTTTTCAGTAGATACATAGTCTCCTTTTTTATATGTTGGAACAGTTCTCTTCACTTCGTTAATTACTTTCTCTTTTTCAGAGACGGTAATTAATTTAGGTGTGTAAAACTTATAATGGAGCATAAACCAGTATTCTATACAACCCGATGTCATAAGTAACCTTATACGTATTCCAACTTTTTTTCTCAGCTTACGTAGCCTTTTTATTATAGCCAATCGATCATTCCATTTAGGGATGTCTTTCTCTTCTATATCATAGAAAAACCAAATTTCATCCGTTACTTCTACGCTATTTCTATACTTAGGAGATTTAGAAAACTTCGCATCTGCCTCATCAAAAAGTCCCGTATCTGGTGGACGCTTTATAACGGCAACATTCGAGAATATTTTCTTCAAATAATCAGTATAAGCTTGTTCACTTTCCCCTTCACAAAATACATATATTAGCGGCTTGGCAGTTTTAATCTTACGAGGCATTACTCCACCTCCTCTATTTCAATATCTGGCGTTGCGCCATATTTACCAAGCAAATACCCTTTTCTGATATTATCAGTTGTTCTCGTTGAAAACTCACTGATGCCATATAATTCAGACGAACCATCTCCTCTATTTTTATCGGCAAAATACAACTGATCCTTACGGAGTATCTCCATATTCATAAGTTCTGTATTATGAGTTGTAAAAATGAGCTGCGCCCCGTTAGGATTGGTCTGTTTACTTTGGAATTTAGCTACAACAAAGTCTACAAGCATAGGATGTAATTCTCTTTCAATTTCATCAATAACCAAAATACCACCCTTTGATAGCGCAGACTCGATAGCAGGCGCAAAAGACATAAGCCTTCTTGTACCATCTGATTCATCTGACAATTCTAGTGGATATAAATCTGTTTTGCCATCCTGATTCACGCCAAGGTGTTCTGATGTAGCTTTAATTTCATTCATCTTAAGCTTTGTTTCGGAATTATTTGATGTTTCTGATAAAACATTCATAAACTGCGTCAATGCAGCCTTTATTCCTTCAGGAATATCCTCTGGAAAACTAAGATTATCTTTTATCTCCTTACTATCTATTTCAAACTGCATATTTTCAATACCAAAATCTGCTGCTTTTGCATAATCTGAAATTGCACGCAACATATTTGCATCATTAGAATAGTCAAGTAACTGCTTAGGAATGTCAGAATAGTCCCTTGAAAAATATAATTGCTCACGAAACCACTTCATCGCATTTACACATACTGAATCATTCATCGTACATGCCAAAGAAAAGAATAATTGATTTGGTGCAACAGTCTCGCTAATAAGCGTTCTTTTTGACTTTTCTTCAGTAAATTTAAATGCCTGATTCTCTCTACTAAATACTAATGCTTTCTGACCTTTTGGAGAATGGTATAACGATTCCTTGCAGACTCTCTCTTTTGTAGCAGCAAACGAATACCAGTATTTTATACCTGATATTGTATACACAAATTCAAATTCTGTTGCTTCATCCTTTGAATAATCATTAAGAGCAAAAGGAATAACCGGAATCTTAGAACTCTCATGCTGGGTTCTTTGAGCATTTCTTATAAACTGCACAGCAAGCCAAAAGGCACGAATAACATTACTCTTTCCGCCTCCATTTTTTCCATAAATGGCAACACTTGGTAAAAGGTTCAATGAGCCATAAGAAATCAAACTATTTTTGAAAGAACCCAGACCAGTTGCCTCCATAGACAACACAGTCTCATCACGAAAAGATCTATAATTCTTAAATTTGAATTCAATTAGCATAATACACCTCCAATAACTCACTAATAGTATATGCCAAATGTGATTAATATTCAATTAAATTTATCATTTTTTTTGATATTTTTCCTTTGATTTGCCGCAAATTAGTGTTCATTGTAGAACAAAATAGTAAAGAACTCTCAAAATCCCTCGTAATCTATTGATAAATTCCCCGGATGCCCATGTAGCTTCGTTAGGACAATGATTGTGATACAAAATAACAATGAACCCTTTTTATAGGAAAAGGTGGGTTCATTTGAACCCACCCTGTAAAACGCTCTATTTTCAATTATCCTAAGCCACGGAAAATTACAATTCACCATCTTTTGCACTAAAAAAAGCGAAGTCTTGCATTATTGTTTATTAGCCTATCCTCCTTGAATTGTAAATTTGAAATCCGTTTCCGGCTGTTATCTGTTTCTGCAATTCCTCTGTCAGTCAGAATTGCCTATGCTTTCTCTTTTTGAGTCCAACCATTCTCTTTTTACATTATCTATAAATACTTTTCTTTTTATATTCCATTGCCATAACTCCTTGTACTTCTATTTTTTCAATCATCTCCTGCATATCGTTTTGCAATAAGGCTTTTATATCGCTCCCATTCATTATCCTTACTTTTTCAGTATTCTTTGACCTCTCCGAATTCGCCTTCTCTCCACCTACATCTGGCTCTAATGTTGCAACTACCTCACCATTATCATCAAAAATCAGTGTACATTTTTTTACAGGCGGATTAAGTGTCTGCATTGTTAGTTTGAATTTATCGCTGCTATAATCTGCAAGCATATCATAAACTTTTTGTCTTAATGCTGTATCTGTATTCATTCTACATAGCACATCACTTGGAATATAACACTCAAAATAGCCATTTGCAGCTCCCACATCAATATGAAATTTATTATATATATCTTCTTTTACACAGTTTATCTGCTGTTCTCTAAGAGTTCCGTAAAAATCCTTTTCTACATTTATATCACCTTCAATAGTATTCACATTTTGTTTTTGCACAATTGCTGTTATATTACTCAGCATTCCAAGTGCCTGTATATCCATACTTTTAAACCTCCTCGTTTAAAGCTTTTGACTTTCTATTACGCTCTTACTAAATGTACTTATTGTATCCTCGTAGGCTGATACAGCTGAGGCAGAAACACTTGCTGACTGAAAAGCCGACATATTTACAGCGCCCTGCTCGCTCTGTATTTTTTCCATGAAAAAGCTCTGCAATCTCTGTTGACTTTCCAACTGACTTTGGAGAAAAATCTCCTGTGCTTGTGCCCTGTGTGTCTGTGCCCTTTTAAGTGCTTCTTTTTCCTGTTCCTCAATCATT
>JAZLLV010000023.1:0-19657 GCA_045598365.1 Lachnospiraceae bacterium | reverse complement strand
TGATGAACGGGATGTACGGGGGTTAATTTCAATAACGATGATTCGTCCGTCTTCGGGATTTCTTGCAAACTGTACATTTGTACCACCGATAACCTGAACCTCGTTTACGATTGAATAAGCCTGACGCTGTAATTCCTTCTGAACATCCTCTGAGATTGTAAGCATGGGAGCTGAGCAGAAGGAGTCACCGGTATGAACACCGAGGGGATCGATGTTCTCAATGAAACATACTGTAATCATCTGGCCTTTTGCATCACGAACAACTTCAAGTTCAAGTTCTTCCCAGCCAAGAACAGACTCTTCAACAAGAACCTGTCCCACAAGGCTTGCCTTAAGACCACGCTCACATACTGTTCTTAATTCTTCCTGATTATATACAAGGCCGCCGCCTGCGCCACCCATTGTGTAAGCGGGACGCAATACTACGGGGTAACCAAGCTTATCTGCGATTGCAAGAGCTTCATCAACTGAGTATGAAACCTCACTTCTTGCCATCTCGATGCCAAGCTTGTTCATTGTCTTCTTAAATTCGATACGGTCTTCACCACGCTCGATGGCGTCGATCTGAACACCGATAACCTTTACACCATATTTATCAAGGATTCCCTCTGTTGCAAGCTCTGAACAAAGGTTAAGTCCTGACTGTCCGCCAAGGTTGGGAAGGATTGCATCAGGTCTTTCCTTTGCAATAATCTGCTCTAATCTTTTAACATTAAGGGGCTCAACGTAAGTTACGTCTGCAATTCCCGGGTCTGTCATAATTGTGGCAGGATTTGAATTCACAAGGACGATCTGGTATCCAAGATTTCTTAATGCCTTACATGCCTGAGTACCTGAATAGTCAAATTCACAGGCCTGTCCGATGATGATGGGACCCGATCCGATGATAAGTACTTTTTTAATGTCTGTTCTCTTTCCCACTGTTTTTCCTCCAAATTGTTTTTATGATTTTATCATGAAAAAAACCTCTATATCAATAGAGGTTTTATCTAATACGTGATTCATTTTTTAATGCTGAAACGTTTTCTGAAATATTTCCGGAAAATACTGCTGAACCGGCAACAATAACATTTGCACCGGCCTCAACAAGTCCTGCTATATTGGAAGCATTAACGCCTCCATCTATTTCAACATCAACAGAAAGTCCTTTTTCTTCAATAGCTTTTCTGATGGTTTTGATCTTATCTCTTGTATATTCAATAAATTTCTGACCGCCAAAGCCGGGCTCAACGGTCATAATCAAAACCATATCCACTTTATCAAGAAAAGGAAATAATACTTCCGTGGGAGTGGCGGGCTTAATGGAAAGTCCTACCCTGCAGCCACATTTCTTAATAAGGGAAATAGTTTCGTTAACATCCTTACAGGCTTCGTAGTGAACGGTAATGATATCTGCGCCGATTTTTGCGAATTCTTCAATGTATCTGTCGGGATCCACAATCATAAGATGCACATCAAAGGTGGCATCTGTAACGCTTCTGATGGATTTAATAACGGGAAATCCAAAAGAAATAGAAGGAACAAACACTCCGTCCATTACATCAACGTGAATATAATCGGTACCTGCCTTAACAGATTCCGATATATCGCTTCCCAATTTTGAAAAATCCGCTGCAAGAATGGATGATGATAAAAGCATTTCTTTCCTCATTTTTCTAAAAGCCATCAAATGTCTTATAAAAGATTAATGCACTTCACTCTTAATTTCAAGTCACAAATACATTTTCGTGAATTATTCCTATTTTCCCTTACAAGAAACAAAATCATATGTGAATTTTTATGTTAATACCCTGCAAAACAAACTCTTACCAGATGTGTACTCTCTTTGAAGGAGCAAGATACATGCCGTCGGTCTTCTTAACATTAAAGGTCTTATACCATTCTTCGAAATTTTGTGGCTGCATGTTTGCTCTTAAAATCGCGGGAGCGTGAACATCCACCGCAAGAAGCATTTTCTGGTATTCGGGCTTTGCCTTTATGCACCATACACGGCCCCAGTTAAGGAAGTACTCTTCATAATTTGCATCCTTCATATGAGACATAATATCAAGAGTTGCAGCCATGCCGCCGTTGTCCGCAATGTTCTCGCTTACAATGAACTTACCGTTAACCTTACCCCAGGGAAGCTCGATTCCGTCAAATTCCTTCGCCATTTTCCTGGTGCGGGCATTGAATTTTCTGAAGTCTTCTTTGGTCCACCAGTTGTTAAGGTTACCGTTTTCGTCGCATTTTGCACCATTGTTGTCAAAAGCATGTGAAATCTCATGGGCAATAACTGCTCCGATTCCGCCAAGGTTCTGGCTTCTTGTCTGCTTAATTGAATAGAAAGGAGCCTGTAAAATTGCTGCAGGGAAGGTAATATCATTTAATGAAGGATTATAGCAGGCATTAACCATATGTCCGGGCATTACCCATACCGTACGGTCAACTTCTGTACCAAGCTTCTTGAATCTGTCTAATCTTCTTGCCTTTTTAAGTTCCGAAACATTCTCGTAAAGGGACTTTGTCTCATCCACCTTGAGGTTATCATAAAGAGGATCCACCTTATCGGGATATGCCATCTTAAGACCCATCTTATCAAGCTTCACAATTGCTTTTGCTTTGGTTTCTTCAGATAAGAAATCATTTTCCTTTATACGCTTCTTGTATGTCTCAACGATTTCTTCAACCATTTCAATAACGTCTTTTTTGGCTGCTTCGCCAAAGTACTTCTTACCATAGTAAAGGCCTACGGGCTCACTAAAGAAATCAGATGCAAGTGTGTAGGCATATCTCTTAATCTCAGGAATAGCCTTTACGCCTGTTAATGTAAGTCTGTACTGTGCACTTAATTCTCTTAACTCCTCAGACAAAACAGAGCAGGCTGAAAGAAGCTGCATAATATATGCCCAGTGCTTGTAAAGTTCAAAGGTTTCGTCATTAATAACTGACTTAAAGCCCTTGAAATATCTGGGTTCTGCAACGATTATGGTCTCCACGTCGCCAAAGATTTCATTAATCATCTTCTTAAAAGCAACAGGCTTTACAAGAGAGTTAACTCTTGTTGTCTTCATGGGGTTGTAAAGCTTTGTGTATTCGGAAGCTTCCTCGTGGCTTAAAACAAGGGGTGCAAGAAGCTCGTCAAAAGCAAGCGCGTCCTTTATAAACTGCTTCTGATCCTTTTTGCTTAAATCTGTTTTTGCAAGGATTGTCTCCACCATCTTTGACCAGGCTGCAATGAGTTTTTTCTTCTGATCGGCCATTTCTTCTTTGTAATATGTGGTGTCTGGAAGGATAACGGAAGGTCCGTCAATCATAATGCAGTAGTGTGTTGTGTCCTTCATATCCTCTTCCACGGCAAGGCCAAAGGGAAGGGGCATGCCGCTTTTAACAAAATCAGCAAGCTTTTTATTCAAATCCTTTATGCCCTTAAGGGCAAGTATTTCATCAAGCTTGGGCTGTACGGGTGTAATGCCAAGCTCATCTCTTTTCTTTGTGTCCTTTATGAGTCTGTACAAAGAAACTGAATTTTTAACATATTCATCGGGGCACTCTCCACCCTCTGCCATTGTCTCATACTCCTTCATAAGTAAATCTTCAACGGCAAGTCTTAAGTCAGCAAATCCGCCTGCTGTGGGCTTATCGTCGGGAATGACTGCTTTTTCAAGCCATTCTCCGTTTACATAGTGAAATAAATCATCCTGAACTCTAACTTTTTCCATCTTAACCTCTCCTATTCGGCGTCCGGTATTTTACATTTCCGCCGTTATTGTTGATTATATCACAGTAAAAAACAAGGGCAAGAAAAATGCTTAAACATCTTTCCTGCCCTGTAGGTTTTGCATTTACAGATTCATAAGTTTAAGAAGATCTTCGTAGGTCTCACGGCGTCTTATAAGCTTAACGCCTCCGTCTTTGCAGATCATAACCTCTGCAGGTCTCGGACGTGAGTTGTATGTGGAACACATGCTGTATCCGTATGCACCTGTATCAAGAACACATGCAATATCCCCTTCCTTGGCAACAGCAAGCTGTCTGTCCTTTGCAAGAAGGTCGCCGGACTCACAGATGTTACCGCAGACGGTTACTTCTTCAAGAGTGTCACGGGATACGGGCTTACCGTCACGTAATACCTCGATATCATGCCATGAATCATACATGGAAGGACGAACCAGAACATTCATACCGATGTCTGTTCCGATGTATTTTTTGCCGGAATTCTGCTTGATGGCATTGACACGTCCAAGAATTACGCTGCCCTCTGCAACACAGAAACGGCCGGGCTCTGACTTAAATAAGGGGGCTTTTCCGTAGTCCTTAACAAAGGCCTCAAGAATAACCTCAAGTCTTTCGGTGAAGGAGGCCATATCAAATTCCGCTTCATCATCAAGCTTATGGTAAGGAATACCATAGCCACCGCCAAAATCGATAAATTCAAGATCCTTAAAGGTTCTTGCTATGCGTAAGAAATTTTCAACCGCTGCAAGGTAAGGAGCGGGATCCATAAAGAGAGATCCTACATGCTGGTTAATACCTGCAATTGTGAGATTATACTTCTCAGCGATTTCAAGAATCTTGGGAATATCTTCCTCTGCCACACCGAATTTGGTCTTCTTGCCGGCGGTAACAACCTTCTCGTGGTGGCCGGCGCCAACGCCGGGATTAAGTCTCACTGCACACTTACCGCCTGGGTTAAGTGCACCATATTTTTCAAGCTGTGAAAGAGAATCAAGGCTGGTCATTATGCCTCTTTCGATGGCATATTTAAGTTCATCCTCTCCCACATTGTTGGGTACAAAGAAAATTCTGTCGTAGGGGAAGCCTGCTGCCTCAAGCATTTTTATTTCGCCAACGCTCATGGCATCACAGTTGTTGCCCTCTTCAAGAGCAAGCTTCAAAATGTGAACATTTGTATTAGCCTTTACAGAATAGTTAGCGGTATGGGGATATTTTGAAATCGCCTTGGCAACTCTGTCCATGCGGTTTCTGATTATCTCTTCGCTGTAAACATATAAGGGAGTACCATACTCCTTAACGATATCCTCAGGGTTATTTCCCTTGAAGAAATCCACTTTATCAACATATGAGTTCATAATCTGCCTCCTTGTGATTAATACTGCACGCCTGTCAGACCTGTTCGGTCCCTTAGCATCTTATAAAAGGTGTGCTCTGATTTCCTCGGCGCTAAGAGGGCTAAGGTATGAAGGAGCAATGTCAAATACTGTCTTACAGCCGTTAACGCCTTCATTGTGAAGTCTTCCGATTGCGCGTGCATATGCCACAAGAACAAGAGCGGTAAATTCAGGGTTTGAATCAAGCTTAAGGCTGTATTCGATAATTGCCTGATGTTCCTTCTCATATCCGATTACACCTGAACGGAATACAAATCCGCCGTGGGGAATGCCTGCGTGGTCACGCTTTAATTCTTCCTCTGAAATAAAGTGTACGGTTGTATCATAATCTGAGAAGTAGTTGGGCATTGTCTTGATTTCGTTTTCAATCTTTGCAAGATCTGCGCCTTCTTCAGCAACAACAAAGCATTCTCTTGTATGCTTCTGTCTTGTGGTAAGTTCAGGGTTTTCACCTGCACGAACAGCTCTTAATGCTTCGGGAACGGGAATTGTGTACTGCTTGCCGTCCTTAACGCCTTCAATTCTTCTGATGGCATCTGAGTGACCCTGGCTTACGCCCTTGCCCCAGAATGTATAGTCGTTACCTTCGGGAAGAATGCAGTTCGCATATAATCTGTTAAGAGAGAACATACCGGGATCCCAGCCTGCTGAAATAAGGGCTGTGTGTCCGTTTTCTTTTGCTGCCTTGTCAACATTTGCAAAGTGCTCCGGAATCTTTGCGTGGGTATCGAAGCTGTCGATTACGTTGAAATATTTAGCATATTCGGGAGTCATTGCAGGAAGGTCTGTTGCACTTCCTCCGCAGATGATAAGTACATCGATTTCATCCTTATGGTCAAGAATGTCATCCACACTGTAAACAGAAACACCTTCTGTAAGAATCTTAACGGTTTTGGGATCACGTCTTGTGAACACTCCTGTAAGCTCCATATCGGGGTTCTGATTAATGGCGCACTCAATACCTTTTCCGAGATTACCATATCCTAAAATTGCGATTTTCATGTGTTTTCCTCCATGTTGTTTTCTATTAATGTAATTTTATTTTTTAATGCTTCCTTCATAACGGACACAAGATTCTGCTCTGCCGAATAAAGACATGCATCATTTTCGCTTCCTGTAAGAGTGCCGGTCAGCACATAGGACGAATCGGTTATAAATCTAAGCTGTCCCGCCACCGGCTTTGTCCTGTAGTGTTCTGCCCCTTTAACCGTAATTCCATCACTTAATATGACCACCTTTTTTCCAAGGGATATGAGTGCCTCCAGTTTGCTTCTGTACTCCTCAATAACCGAAGCCTCCGACAAAATGTAAAGACGGAGCTCACATTTATCGAGCATTTCTTCTATTTTGTTTTTAATCTTTTTACTGCCTGAAATTGTAATATAGCCTTCGCACTTTTCAATACGCTTCGGTGCACTCTTTACAAGTTCATCCGCACGCTTTGAAAGGTCCCTTAATCTGTTGTTGGAAAAGGCTTTTATATCCTCCGGAGTATATCTGGTGGTATCTCCGTCCATGGAAAAAGCTGCTCCCTTTTCCACAAGAGTACTTAAGGAACTGTAGGCATTGGATCTGGAAATTCCGGTTTCCTTAGCCACTTCATAGCCGGACATGGGTCCGTGCTTTAAAAGCGTTTCATAAATAAGTGCTTCCTGGCCGGTAAGACCGAAGGCCTTAAGATTCAGGATAAAACTGGTCTCACTCATGGCTTTTCCTTTAGTGTTCCTATTTGGTACTACCAAATTACATCGGTTTTTGCCTTTTGTCAACCGCATTTAAAACACTTTTGGCAAAAACCGTGATATAATCTGAAAGACAACATGCGCGCTACGGTTTTCGCGAAAGGTAAGAAGTATTATTATCCCTTCTCTATGGCGCGCATATAAGCATCCGTGGAATCCTGCTTTTTGCGGGAATCCAAATCCAAACGGTTGCAGAATACAGGATTAGTACAGATATATGGCTAAGTTAGAAAAAAAGTATGCGAAATTTGCCGCAGAGAAGGCAATTGAACTCTTAAAAATTGACAGCCCTTCGGGCTTTACCCAAAAAGCATCCGCATGGGTGGCACAGGAATTTAAAAAATACGGCTGTGATACCACCATTACAAATAAAGGAGCGGTTTTAATCGACTTTCACGGCGAAGAATCCGGGGACGGCGCCGTTCTTTTTGAGGCCCACACCGACACCCTTGGTGCCATGGTGCGGGACATTACCGGCGCCGGCAGACTTAAACTTACAAACATCGGCGGACTTAATGCCACCAACACGGAAACTGAGAATGTAAACATTTACACAAGGGACGGAAAGGTATATGAAGGAACCATCCAGCTTGAAAATGCCTCTACCCATGTTAATAAGGAAGTTAACACAAAAGAGCGTGATTTTAATACCGTGGAAGTGGTAATCGATGAAAAGGTTTCAAATCCCGAAGAGGTAAGAAAGCTTGGTATTGAAGTAGGCGACTTTGTCTGCCCCGATCCAAGGGCCCACATCACTTCTTCAGGTTATATCAAGTCAAGATTCCTTGACGACAAGCTTTCAGTTGCAACTCTGCTTGGTTTTGCAAAATATGTTTATGACAAGAAGATTATTCTTAAAAGACATACCTACGCTCTTGTAACGGTATATGAAGAAGTCGGCCACGGCGGCTCCACTTCAATTCCTTCGGATGTAACCGAGGCAATCAGTGTGGATATGGGCTGCGTCGGAAACGGTTTGCGTTGTACCGAAACCCAGGTTTCTATTTGTGCAAAGGATTCCGGTGGTCCCTACGACTATGATATTACCGACAGGCTTGTAAAAGCCGCCATAAAAGAAAAGGCAGATTACGCCATTGACGTATATCCTTATTACGGCTCTGACGTTGAAGCCACTCTCAGAGCCGGCTATGATGTACGCCACGGCCTTATCGGCCCCGGAGTATACGCAAGCCACGGCTACGAAAGAAGCCACATTGACGGTGTTTACGCCACAATGCAGGTTATAAAGGGTTATCTCGAAGTATAATTTCAAGCAGGCATAAATACAGAAAATATAAAGAGGAGCAGGAAAATCAATTCCTGCCCCTTTTTCTTACTCAAGCATTACTTTTTCTTCATGATTCTTTATGGCATCATACATTTTTGACATAAACAATGCAATGGCCACATAGGTTCCCACAAAGCTTATGGGACCAAATATTGCTATCACACTGCTGAAAGCACCCATGACTTTCATAATCACCAAAAGGACAAAATATACAAACAGTCTTCCGGTGCAAAGATCAAACCCGGTATCCTTTTCCAGCGAAGTAAAAGCCTTGATTATAAAGTATTCCACAACAAATTCAATTATTGCATGAATCAGGTTTCCTGCTATCGGCAGATTCGAAAGAATGCCGAAAAATTCAACAATATACAATGCAAGGGATATAAATATTACGGGAGAGAGAAGCTTCTGCAGGCGCTCAAACTCCGAATATGTGCCGGAAAACTCCCTTACTCCCTTTAGGATTAATATATATCCGATAAAATCCGGAACAAGTCCGATTTTTAATGTACCTGCGGAAAATATAAAATCAAATACCACCAGTACCAGTCCAAAAAAGATCGATTTCATCACAGTCTCCAAGTCTTTTTCTGATTATGGACCTCATTATAACATAGCCACGGATTTCATGCCACAGTAACAGACCCCTGCAATGGCCCGGGGGCCGGGAACTCCCTAATACTATCTCGCCGCCCTGAATATGTAATCAATATACATTGAATCCTCAAAGCAAAGATAAGGTCCATAGGCAGGAACCGTACAAATAAGGGTTTTAATACCCGCAGGAACCAGAATCTGATATCCCTTGCCGGACATAATCAAAGCCGGTCTTGAAGAATCGGCTCCATGGGAAATGTATTTTGCCGACAGATTAAGTTCCTTCCAGTCAACGTCCTGCACACCTCTTATGCCAAGAGATTCTTTTCTCGGCCAGTCAAAATACTCCCACCATACATCCTTTGTTCCGTGATACTGTCTCGGAAGTGTCTCATTTTCCTTAAGATACACATTTCCGTTTGAAGAGACAAAAGAAATTGCTCCGGTCTTTTTATTAACCAGTACCTTAAGCTTCTCAAGGGATATTTCCACATTTTCCCTTGTCTCATTGCACCTCCACTTAAGTCCCTCTTTTGCAATTACTTCTTCAGGAAGGGCCTTTACCTTATCAAACTCTCCCTTGGCGAACATAATTCTGACAGTTTCGTCAGATACCGGCGTGATTCTTAACTGTCCGTATCCGCAGGTTATTTCTACTTTTCTTTTATCTGTTTTTATCCATCTTACGGAATTATCTATTCGACCATGTCCTACAGGCTGAAGCTTTGAGCCATCCGGCATTTCTCCGAATTCGCTGCTACCGAAATTTTTCTCCACCGTAACCGGCTTATCGTAAGCAAGCTTCTGACTGAAGTTCTGAGGCTTCACCAGGTTAACGCGGTTATTGACCGGAGTGTCATTTTTTGAGACAGAAGGTCTTGTCGAAGCTCTTGCAACAGGCCTTGAAGATGTCACGGTACTACCACTTGGTGCCACATGGTTTCTTGCCGGCTCCTCGGTCTGTTTAATCGTGTTAACCACGATTTTCTTTGGTCCGTATTTATCTCTTAGTGCTCTTTCCCTGTCGCCCTCGAGAGCCTGCTCCCTTGCAAGTTCCTCTCTTGTCTTAAATTCTTCTTCATAGACAAAGGGCTTAACATGGAAGGTATCCTCCTCAAAGGATATATTTTTTCTATCTTCCGGAACCGGATCGCCTATGAGAGCGGTTATTTCACCTTTATAGAATATGGACAGTTCATGAAGCGCTCTTGTTGCTGCCACATATAAAAGCTTTGCGTAGCCATTCTCTTTGGGGTAGGCTTCTTTGGAAGCGTCATAAATGACAACCGCATCAAATTCAAGACCCTTTGAGTATTCTATGGGAAGCACAATTGTACCGTTTCCAAATTCCACATCACTTTGAGAGAAAAGTTTAACTTCCAAAGATTTGGAAAGAGCTCCATATACTTCCTCGGATTCCTTTATATCCTTACAGATTACGGCAATTGTTTCATAACCCGCAGCCTTAAGATTCTGAAGCTTTTCAGAAACCCTTTCAAGCAGTTCTCCGTCGCTTTTAACCTGAGTTTTTTCAACTTCGTCCCCATGCCTGATAATCGGTTCCACCGGATATATGGGAAAGGTTCCGTGTCTTAAAATGTTTGTCGCAAACTCCGAAATTTCAACGGTATTTCGATAGCTCTTCCTAAGCAGTCCGAAATAGTCGTATTTATTTGGAAGCATAACCTTTTTAAGTTCTTCCCAGTCACCAAGGCCGCATCCGAAGTTAATATTCTGGGAAACATCTCCCATAATGGTGAAGGTACACTTGCTCATACAGTACTTAAGGGAATAATAGACCATCATTCCGAAGTCCTGTGCTTCATCGATTACCACGTGGCTTGCTTCCTGTATTACATCCGTCTCTTTAATTTTTTTATAGATATACGCTAAAGATGCCAGATCGTAAAGGTCAGGTTCATTCTCCACATATACTATTTCCGGATGAGCCTTTCTCTGTTCATTTACAAAGGTTTCATACAAGTCGAAAACAGAGGTCTTCCAGAAATATCTGTCAAAATAATTTGTATATTTTCTGGTAAGTGCCTTCTGCTCTTCAACATTATAAGAGTAGTATCTTCCGTATATTTCATTCTCAAGTTTTCCGAGAAGAAGATCATTTAACCTTGATATCTTTTGGGCCATGGACCACTGTGGATATTCTTTTACGGCCTTTTTGATTTCATCGCCACGCATTATGACACGGTTGTTTTTTTCAAGCTTTATGTCTTCTTTTGGGATATGATTCCATTCAACTTTATCACAGAATTCAGTCAGGGCATTAAACCAGGTACCTGTGCCCTTAATGCCAATGCTTTTTTCCTTCTTGTCAAAAGAACGGACCTTCATAAAGCGCTTGTCCCAGTCCTCATAAAGAAGTCTTGTAAACAGTTCCTCCATTGTCATCTGACTGACACCGTACACATCCAGATCAGGTAGCACACCGGTTATATAATTAAGCAATACCTTGTTGCTTCCCACAATGTAGAAGCTTTCAGGCTTGAATTCCACATCATAGTTGTACAGTATATAAGAAATTCTGTGCATGGCTACGGTGGTCTTTCCGGAGCCGGCACTACCCTGAACCAGCACATTATGCTTTGGATTCTTTCTTATTACCTCATTCTGCTCCTGCTGAATGGTGGCTATTATTTCGCTTAAAACATTTCTCTTGCTTTTTGATAAATACTTTGTAAGAAGGTCATCGTTTGCCACAACATCCGAGTCGTAGTAATCCTTTATGCCCTCATCATCCACTTCATAGGTACGCTTTCTCTTAAGGTCCACATTGAAATAACCTTCCTTCGGCACCTTGTACTTACATTTTCCAAGGGAATGATCGTAATATACCGAAGAAATGGGGGCTCTCCAGTCTATAACCTCAGGTTCAGACGGATTGTCCGATATAACTGTCTTTCCTATGTAGAAGGTTTCCCTTCTGCCGTTTTCCTCATCCTCCACGTCAATTCGTCCAAAGAAGGGCTTCATTCCGGCCCTTTCAGCTCTGCGAATGTCATTTCGCAATTCCGCAAATCTTGCGTCCGTATTAAACCACTGCTGGAGACCTTCTTTGTCATCCACATCGTAGACCTCCCTTAAAGACTTAAGTTCGTTCTGCTTTGCAGCCACGGCGCCTTTTAAGTTATCAAGCTTCTCCTTTGCTATTTTCTTTACCCTATTCAGTTTTTTCTCTTCGTCTTCCCGGGTTGTTCCGTAGAAAGTTCCGGTCATCTCTTTACTATTCATCAAAATCTCCTCTTTGCTGTTCCTAAATATTAACAAAAAAAAGCATCAAGGTATAGACTTGTAATTAAAAATATGCTAGCATGGATAATGAAGTGTGTAATTAAGCCCGTCCACCTCTGTGGACGGGCTTTTTGTTATCTTGCAACCGGCGGTTCCTTCTCTCCGGGCGGGAGCTCTCCCATATCTCCGGGATTAAAATCCTTGTCCGGGCCAAACTCCCTGTCAGTATCCAAATCTTTGTCAAGTTCAAAATCTTCTCCCGGTTTCAGGTCTTTGCCGTTTTCAAAGTCTCTTTTGTGATTAAAGCCTTCTCCCGGTGTAAAATCACCTCTTCCACCGAAATTACCAACACCTGTGGTGGAACCGATTTCCAGAACCTCACCGCCATTATTAACGGTACCGCAATCCGAGTCAAGAACAGTGTCTGCTGCACTGGGCGTTCCTGCAGCAATCAGTCCTCCGTTAATTGTTATATAGCCGTTTGAGTCAATGCAGTCCCCCTCTGCTCCAAGGCCCGCAAAAATGTGAAGAGTACCTTCGTTCACTGTAAATACGGATACATTGTCTTCATTAACATTTATACCGTCATCCTGGGAATAAACCGTAATATTTCCTCCGTTAATTGTTAAATGAAGCTCGCTTCCCATTCCTTCAAAGGTTGTGGATCTTACATTCAGAATTCCCGTATCATCTTTTTCACCGTTTATATTCATGGACACAAAGCTGTAAAACGCACCATCGATCTTATGGGCCTTTTTCTGAACCGTACTTCCTTCTTTTTTGTATTTTGCCTTAAGAAGTCTGTATATGTTGGCTCCGGTAAAATCATTCTTTGTACCGTCTGAAATAATAACCGTCACGCCGGCATCCGCTGTGTTTATCTGACCGCTGTAGTTCTCTCTTTCTTCCCAATTGTTATCGCACTCATATGCACTGTTTGCAATAAAAGCAGGTGCTACGTCACATGTCACATCAACACCGTTAAGCACTATGGTAACCTTTGCTTTTTCATCTGTGAATGTTTCATCCTTATCCCCTAAGTCCACAAATATCTGACCATGCCAGTTTCCGGAAAACACATATGTACCGGGCTCACATATGTGAAGCACAGGGTTGTCATAGGCTTCTGCTGCGCTATGCATCATTTCGGTGGGAACGCTGTCCTTACCTCTTAAAACAGGTAATGTGGAAAAAATGTAGTCCTTTAGGTCTTCTTTTTCATAATGGTATACCCACTCTGTCTCACCGTCATATTTCTCCGCGGAAAAGCCCTCTACCGGAAGTTCGGGATAATACCAAATGTCATGGGCGATGTAGACAGGCTTTGAGGCATCGGGCTCATCGCCCGAATACCATTCAGCCTCATTGGAGGGATCTATGTTCCAGACATAATCATATTCCGGAATCGTTTCACCGTTTACGGTTCCTTTATTTTCGGACAGATTTACATACACGGCTCCTTCGTATTTGCCGTCCTCGCTGATTTCCTTTTTTCCGCAGGCAGCAAGCGTAATCGCCAGCACACTGCACAAAAGCAATATTATTATATTTTTTCTCATAAGCTGTCTCCTCTTCTTTTTATGTACTCAGAATATGCCCAATTCGTGAAGGAAAAGTGCATAAATTGTGTACTTTTTGTGAAAAGTATCCCTAATAAAACGTTGCGTACTGTGATGTAATATAAGTATAAGTTACAATATATATATGCGCCGCGAAAGTGGCTTCTTTGTAAACAATGATTTCTAAACGAAAACGGAGATATATATGACAACAATTTCTGACGCAAATGAAGAATATGAACGTGCCCAGAAGCTTGGAAAAAAAGACGGTGCTCCACTTCCTTCTTTGGACGAAATTCTTGAAGAAAAAAATGAACATATTGTGGGTGAAGTTCCCCTGGGGCTTATACAGATTCCCATTGAACTCCTTGCAGGAACCAAAACCGATGGAAGAAGTTCTGCTCTAAGCAAAGGCTTCATGCCACTTTTAAGTGAACACTCAGAGTTTGGCATGAAATGGAAGAATCTCTATATCTCACACATGAACGAGGGTATCAGAGAACCCATTAAGGCCTACGAATACATGAACAAATTCTATGTTCAGGAGGGCAATAAGCGTGTAAGCGTATTAAAATACTGCGGCGCGGTTTCCGTACCGGGAACCGTTACAAGACTTGTGCCCAAGCGTACAAGTGACCCTGAAAATATAATCTACTACGAATTCATGGAGTTCTATGCCCTTTCCAAAATTAATTATATTTATTTTACAAAGCCCGGAAGCTTTGCAAGACTCCAGAATCTTGTGGGAAAACGCCCTGATGAAACATGGAGCGATCAGGACAAGCTGGATTTTTCCTCCGTATACACATATTTTTGCGACGAGTACGAGTCAAAGCGTAAGAAAGGCATGCCTGTTTCCTGTGGTGATGCATTCCTTCTTTTCATAGGTGTTTACGATTACAAATCCTTAATAGACATGTCTTCTGCAGACTTAAAGGAAAAAATCGAGCAGGCCTGGGAGGAATTTTTCCTTCTTTCCACCGATGAATCCCTTGAGCTTCAGATGGACCCGGCACAGGAGCAAAAGAAAACCGTTGCCCAGTTTTTCGGTGACTTGATTCCCTCCAATGCAACTAAGCAGAAGGTTGCCTTCATTCACATGAAAACCTCCGAAACCTCCGGCTGGACCTACGGACACGAGCTCGGACGCATGTATATTGACAGCGTATTTCCCGACGAGATTATTACAAAAAGTTATTTCAATGCTACAGAGGATAATGCGGACGAACTGGTTAATAGGGCCATCGAGGAAGGTAACAACATTATCTTTTCAACCGCTCCTCCTCTTTTGAAGGCAAGCCTTAAGGCTGCCATCGAGCATCCTGAAATAAAAATCTTAAACTGTTCTCTTAATGCTTCCCATAAGCATATTCGTACCTACTATGCCCGTATGTACGAAGCCAAATTCCTTATGGGTGCCATTGCCGGTGCCATGGCGGACAATGACAAAATCGGCTACATTGCGGACTATCCTATTTACGGTATGACCGCAAACATTAATGCCTTCGCCCTTGGTGCAAAGATGGTAAATCCAAGAGCCAAGGTTTATCTTGAATGGTCCACCCTTAAGGACAACAATGTGGACGAAAATTTTGCAAAGCAGGACATAAGCATTATTTCAGGCCTTGATATTCTGCCCACCGACAATACCAGCAGACGCTTCGGACTTTACAGCTCCGCCGACAATTCATTTTTGAACCTGGCGGTTCCGGTATGGCACTGGGGTAAATTTTATGAGAAAATGATAAGAAATATCCTTAACGGAACCTGGAAATTCGATGAAGCCTCCACCGAGAAAGGCCTAAACTACTGGTGGGGAATGTCCTCTGAAATAATTGAGGTCATCTGTTCTCACCGTCTGCCCATCGGTACCGCAAGACTTATTGGGCTTTTGAAGGATACAATCTGCAGAGGTGACTTCAATCCCTTCTCCGGAATTCTCTACTCCCAGAAAGGCATTGAGCAAAAGGACCCCGACAGCGTTATGACTCCCGAAGATATTATCCGTCTTGACTGGCTTGCGGAAAATGTTGTGGGCTTTGTTCCCAAAATGGAAGACCTTATAGATCAGGCTAAGCCTGTTGTTTCAAAATCCGGCCTTGATAAGCCCGATGATAACGCAACCATAATATAACTCAGAGGAAAGGATTATTTTATCATGCGAATACTTGCAATTGCGGATGAAGAGTCCAAGTACTTCTGGGATTTCTATGAAGAAGGAAAACTTGACGGCATCGATCTTATTCTTTCGGCAGGAGACTTACATCCCCACTACCTTTCCTTTCTTGCCACCTTTGCAAACGTTCCTGTTCTTTATGTACACGGAAATCACGATGACAAGTATGAGGATATACCGCCGGAGGGCTGCACCTGCATAGAGGATACAATTTATGAATACGGGGGCGTAAGAATTTTAGGCCTTGGCGGCTCCATGCGCTACAAACCCGGAATCAACCAGTACAGTGAAAAGGATATGAAAAAGCGTGTAAATAAGCTCCGGTTTAAGCTAAAAAAATCAGGTGGCTTCGACATACTCCTTACCCACTCCCCCGCTTATCACTTAAATGATGACGAGGACCTTGCCCACCATGGTTTTCAGGTCTTTATCGACCTTCTCGAAAAATACAAGCCAAAATATTTTATTCACGGACACCTTCATAAGACCTACGGGCGAAAGTACAAAAAATACGACAAATTCTGCGACACTCACATAATCAATGCCTTTGAAACCTGCATTTTTGATTACGAGGCCGAGGATGTGGAACACAATCTAAGAAAATATTAAAACAGGATGTGCCTTAACCGGTACATCCTGTTTTCTTATTCATAAATCAATATGGATCAGTTTCCAAAGGAAACTTCCCTCAGTATATTTTCCTCATCATCAAATAAGGTATATGTATATATTCCGTTTTCTTGGAAGAGTATATCTCTTTCAACATTTTCTTTTTCGTTGGAAAGGATATATATGGACTTTTCCATGGTGGTTTCCTTAATAATGACCGCCGCTTCGGTACCGTAAGCATTCACGGTGACATCCTTGTCAATCATCAGGCAGCTTTCACTTCCTTCAGCCTCAAGGCGAATTCCGTAGGGCTTTCCCAGATTCTCATTGATTGTTAAAGTACCGTTACCTGTAATTGTAACACTGCCGCCGTAGGAGAAGCCCCATACCAGTAAAGTGTCAATGCTGCAGTCTCCGGTAACATCAATGGTAAAGGAATTACCCATGATATTTGCTTCTATATACGAAAAACCGTTGGCGTTATCAAGATACAAAGTATTGTTCTTTCGGTCATACCTAACGGATGTGTCATCCTCAGAAAATGGTTCCACCGTGCCGGCTCTTGTGGTTCCCAGCCATAAAGCATAAGCTTTGTCCCGCCCCACAACCAGGTATTCTTCATCAATGGGCTGACCAAATTGCGGAATCACTCCGTTTGGTTCAAGATTTGACAGAACAGGAAACTTTTCATCAAAAGCCTTAACTACAGGCTTTAAGTCAGGTTCCTTTTCCTGCTTGTCCTTGGGTTTATCCACGGGCTTGTCAGTTGGCTCCTGCACTTCAACAACCGTTTCTTCTTTTACATCCAAAGAAGGCAGAGCTGTTGCCGAATATCCCAATGCAACCGTAGAGCCACAGGCCGCAATAAGATATACCATCTTACGCATCTTTGCGGCAATACTTTCCTTTTTAGCTACCGCTTTCTTTGTAGGATAGTCAAATTCATCATGGGGCTTAAAGGTCTCTTTAGAGGTATAAAACTCCGTGGCCTTTACGCCCGACTCAGATGCTACATTAAATTCATCTGCCATTTATAACCTCTTTATGTTATTTGCTATGTACATCCAACTGAGGGAATGCAATTGTAATATGGTTCTTATCGAAGGCACACTTAAGCTCTTTGTTAAGCACACGTCTTCCTGAGAAAACATCTGCTTCCTTTACGTCTGCCTTAAATTTAAGAACCACACAGGATTCTGCAAGATTTTCAACTCCAAGGTAAGCCACATCACCGACAAAGATGTCAGGATGCTTTGCCTTGATTTCTTCAAGCATCTTGCCCACATTCTTCTCAAATTCTTCCAAATCGGTTTCATAGGAAACACCCACTTCACTGATGGCTACTGAACCATGATCGGAACGGTTAATAACATTTGAAAGGTCTGAGTTATTGATTATTTTTACATTTCCGCCGGGGTCACGCACACTGATGGTTCTGATGCTGATGTTTTCAACAGTGCCTCTGAAGCCGTCAACCTCAATGATGTCGCCAACATTAAACTGATTCTCAAAAAGAATAAATATACCGGTTACAACGTCTGCCACAAGACTCTCGGCGCCAAAGCCTACAATCAAAGCCAATACTCCGATACTTGCGAAGATTGTACTGACATTTACACCTATGATTGCAAGTACCCAGCACATACCAATCAAAAGAATCGCATATTTAATCATGCTGGCAAGTATGGTTGTAAGGGTTCTCATTCTGCTGGTCTTTCCCTTTATCAGGCCAAATACCACATTGACAACGCATCTTAATGCATATAAGAAGCAAATCGCAATTACTGCTTTTAGGATTGTTGAGGGAGAGAATCGGACCATCGCAAGTCCCTCCTCAATATCATCAAACACTCCTGTAATATTTCCCACAACTCCACTTGCCACAAGAAGAATTATGGCCACAACTAAGCCGATTATATTTTTACTTACTATCTTTTTCTTCATAAATCCTCCATTTTGTTTACAAAATCAGGGCACCCTGTACTCCGGTCTGAACAGGGTTATATGAGTACCTTAACACAAATCAGTAAATAAACAGTTAAAAAAACGGGAGTGCATCGCACTCCCGCCATAATTAATGTAAATTTATTATTTACCAAGGAAAGCCTTGATATCAGCACAAACACCCTTGCCATCAAGCTTATACTTTTCAACAAGAGCTGAAGCTGAACCGGACTCACCGAAGATATCCTGCATACCAAGCTTCTTAACAGGAACAGGGCACTTCTCAGCAAGAACATCACAAACTGCACTGCCAAGTCCACCGATAACTGAATGTTCTTCAACAGTAACAACCTTACCGGTCTTCTTTGCGCTGTTAACAACGATGTCAGCATCAAGAGGCTTAATTGTATGGATATTGATTACTTCTGCATCAATTCCGTCAGCCTTGAGCATTTCTGCTGCCTGAAGAGCTGAGTCAACACAGATACCTGTAGCAATGATGGTAACGTCTTTACCTTCCTTAAGGCAAACACCCTTACCCATCTCGAACTTGTAGTCGGGCTTATCATTGATAACCGGAACTGCTGCACGTCCGAATCTGATGTAAACAGGTCCAACGTACTCGATAGCTGCTCTTACAGCTGCCTTAGCTTCGATATCATCTGAAGGAACGATAACTGTCATTCCGGGAATGGTTCTCATTAATGCAATGTCTTCATTACACTGGTGAGTAGCACCGTCTTCACCTACAGTGATACCTGCATGGGTTGCACCGATTTTAACATTCAGGTGAGGATATCCGATGGAGTTACGAACCTGCTCAAAAGCACGTCCTGCTGCAAACATTGCAAAGGAACTTACAAAAGGAATCTTGCCTGTAAGGGACAATCCTGCTGCCACACCCATCATATTGCTCTCTGCGATACCACAGTCAATGTGACGATCGGGATAAGCTTTTTTGAAAATACCGGTCTTTGTTGCTGCTGCAAGGTCAGCATCAAGAACAACGAGGTTAGGGAACTCTTCAGCGAGGTCTTTTAATGCATTACCGTAGCTTTCACGGGTTGCGATTTTCTTTACATCTGCCATTACTGTTCACCTGCTTTCTCTAATTCTGCGTCAATTTTTGCCAAGTCAGCCATAGCAACTTCATACTGCTCATCGTTAGGAGCGGTACCATGCCATGCACAATTGTTTTCCATGTAGGAAACTCCCTTACCCTTTACGCTGTGTGCAACGATACAGGTAGGCATTCCCTTGGTATTTTTTGCTTCTTCAAATGCTGCGCGAAGAGCTGTGAAATCATGCGCATCAACATTGATTACATGGAAGTTGAAGGCTTCGAATTTCTTATCAATAGGATAAGTAGAACATACTTCTACGAT
>JAZLLV010000022.1:0-30848 GCA_045598365.1 Lachnospiraceae bacterium | reverse complement strand
TGGTTCAACAAGGAATGATAGAACTATTACCTGATTGACACTGGGACAATTATATCATGGGCTTAACTAAGCCTATTGAACAAAGGTAACAATAAAGTTTTATATAAAATAAGGTATCTAAAAGATACTATACGAGGAATTTTGCGATGAATTTGACTGAAGCTAAAGTCGGAAGTGATGTAATGGTAAGAGATGTACAGGCCGATGATGATGAACTTAAGGGCTTTTTGTTTTCACTTGGGTGTTATAGCGGGGAGTTTGTTACGGTGGTTTCCAAAAAGCGTGGAGGATATGTACTTTCCATTAAGGATGCCAGATATAATATCGATGAAGATCTGGCAAAATCCATATTGATATAATATATAAATAAAAAATGAATCGTGAGAGTCTTTTTTTATAACAATGGGTTAGCGAAGACTAACTCGATAAACTGGGTATGATAGTGCCAAACTTACACGTAAGAAAACATGAAAGAAGATTTTCACAAGAGAAATGGAGGATATTATGAGAGTTGCATTAACGGGGAATCCGAACAGCGGAAAGACAACAATGTATAATACGCTAACCGGACAAAATGAAAAGATCGGTAACTGGGCAGGTGTTACAGTTGACAGGAAGGAAAGCTGCATTAAAAAGGCCTATTATGACGGGGAAAAAGAGGTTATAGCTGTAGACCTTCCGGGCGCGTACTCAATGTCTCCGTTTACATCCGAAGAGAGCATCACCAGCAGCTATGTTAAAAATGAAAATCCTGATGTGATTATTAATATCGTAGATGCCACCAATCTTAGTCGAAGTTTGTTTTTTACAACACAGCTTCTTGAACTTGGCATTCCGGTGGTGGTTGCGCTTAATAAGAGCGATGTAAACGAGAAGAAAGGCACAAGGATAGATAGGGAAAAGCTTTTCGAAAAGCTTGGATGCCCTGTAGTTGAGACAATTTCCACATCATCGATAGGACTTAAAGAAGTCGTATCAATGGCAGTTGAAACAGTCGGAAAAGAACAGAAAGCACCTTACATACAGGGCAAAATTGATTTACATGACAAGGGTGAAGTCGAGAAGGCAGACAGAAAGAGGTTTGAGTTTGTTAACAGTATTGTTAAAGAGGTGGAAACAAGAAAGGTTCTGACAAAAGAAAAAAATACAGGCGACAAAATTGATGCGGTTTTGACACATCCTGTATCGGGTTTAATGATTTTTGCCGGTATCATGTTTCTTGTATTTTACATTTCTCAATCAACACTTGGTACATGGATTGCAGACCGGCTGGTTGGCTGGATTGAAATCTTTAAGGAATGGGTAGGAGATAAAATGGCAGATGCCAACCCACTTCTTTATGCTCTTTTGGTAGATGGTGTTATCGGTGGGGTTGGAGCTGTTGTTGGATTCCTTCCGCTTGTAATGGTAATGTATTTCCTGATTGCTCTTTTAGAGGATTGTGGATATATGTCCAGAGCTACCGTTGTACTTGATCCGATCTTTAAGAGAGTAGGGCTTTCGGGTAAGACCGTTATTCCTATGGTCATCGGTACCGGTTGCGGTATTCCGGCAATTATGTCCTGCAGGACCATCAGAAACGAAAGAGAAAGAAGAACATCTGCAATGCTCGCAACATATATGCCCTGTGGAGCAAAACTTCCCGTTATTGCACTTTTTGCGGGAGCATTTTTTTCAGATGCAGCATGGGTTGGTCCGTTAATGTATTTTGTGGGTATCGTCCTCATCCTTCTCGGAGCCTTACTTGTAAAGGCAATCAATGGAATGAAATACAGAAAGTCTTTCTTCATTATCGAGTTACCGGAATATAAAATTCCCAGCCTTAAGTTTGCATTAGGCTCAATGCTTGAGCGTGGTAAAGCATACATCATTAAGGCAGGAACAATTATTTTAATATGTAATACAGTTGTTCAGATCATGCAGTCCTTTGACACACATTTTAAGGTAGTGGAAGAGGGAATGGAAAGCACTTCAATTCTTGCAAGGATTGCATCGCCTTTTTCATACCTTCTTGTTCCGATTGTTGGTTTTGCGGCATGGCAGTTGGCGGCAGCAGCAATTACCGGATTTATTGCAAAGGAAAATGTTGTGGGAACACTTGCTGTATGTTATGCAATTACAAACTTTATCGGTACAGACGATGATGAGTTCGCTTTGGTGGCCGGCGGCGGAAGCTCAGTCGCTGCGATTATGGGACTTACAAAGGTTGCTGCACTTGCATATCTTATGTTTAATCTTTACACACCTCCCTGCTTTGCCGCTATCGGCGCACTTAATTCCGAGCTTAAGAGTGGTAAATGGTTAGTTGGAGCCATTTGTTTACAGCTTGCAACCGGATTCACGGTTGGGTTCCTTGTATATCAAATAGGAACACTTATAGCAACAGGCAGCCTCGGCGCAGGATTCTTTGGAGGACTGATTGCTGTGCTGACATTTGCAGCTGTTGCAGCAGGACTTATTGTAAAGGCAAACAGAAGATAAAAGGAAGACTGATTATGGAAAATATTATAATAATAGCTGTCTTAGTGCTTGTAGTCGGATTGGCTGTTTTCTACATCATAAAAGAAAAGAAGAAGGGTACAAAATGCATTGGCTGCCCGTGTGCAAAAAACGGCTCCTGTCATTGTAAAAAATGATTAATGCATACCTTTCTATGTATTTGATGTGGATTTGTTCACAGTTGATGAATTTGAATTTAAGGATGTTCTTCCCGTGGGCGTTTACTATGAAGGTAAGCGTATTGCAGGAAAGTAAGATATGAAACAGGGGACGGGGTTGTACTCATTTTCTTCACGGAAAATAATACATAACCCCGCCCCTTTGTTTTCCTGTCTTTTTGCTAATAAGGTGCAAACATTACTATGTTAGTATGATAAAAAACTAGCAGGAGGCTGTTTATGGTTATTCTATTATATGTAGCGTTTGCACTTCTTTTTGCGGCGTACACTGCACTTGAAATTCTTGTGGGAAAGAAGCGCGGAGCACATCTTTCATTGATCAGACTTATTTCTGTTGCAATTGCAGCGGTGCTTGCCGTGCTTTGCGGAATAATTCCCGCACTTATACTTGTTAAACCCGGATTCCTGGGTCTTCCCAAGGAACTTGTTCCTTTGGCCAAGGATATCCTAAAGAGTATTATATTACCTATTGGAATTTTTGTTCTTTTTGCTGTCTTTAAGCTTATATCCCTTATCGGATATGCAATTGCCGCAAGTAAAGCCAAGAAGGGAAAACATGCGGCTGAATGTACTGAAATCGATAAGAAGTCATCAATTATCGGTATTGTACTTGGTGCTGTTATCTCTCTTATAGTTACCGGTTTTCTTGTTATTCCCGCTCTTAGGATTACAAGCCTTTACAAGGATTACGATGAAAACAAAGACAATATTATGACAATTGTTGCCCTTGCCAGAGGAGAAAAAGTATCCACTTCAGAATTAATAGCCAGTGTGGACGATCTTTCAAGCTATATTCTTTCCATGGAATATGTGTCTGATGATGCAAAGGTTAAGGCGCTTAATTATGCCATCGAAACCATAAATAAAAAGTTAAAAGAATCAGGAAATTCTGCAATCGGAAGTCTGGAGTTTAACACTTATAGCAGTGTTTCAAAGCACAAAAAACAGCTTTCATCACTTGTTGATGTGGCAAAGAGCCTTGATAAAGCGGGCTTGGTTGCGGACATATCCACTTCCGGAATTGACACCGCAGGGCTCAGCGAAGAAAAGCTTCTTGATGCGGTATCTTCCGAAGAAACAGCCAAGGATTTCGTGAATGCGGTTTCCAAGCTTGACAATGGCGGACAGGTACTTGCTGACATGATAAACGGCGTGGTGGCAGAGAAGTCCAATAATGAGCTTAAAAATATTATCAATGAAGATGTAGTAAAGAATCTTGATGCAAACAGCGAAGCTGTTGTTAAAACACTTACACTTGCGGAAAGCTTTAAGAGCATGAGCGAGGAAGAGTATTCCAAGATGGGTGTGGAAGAAAGAAGAGAACTTATTGATCAGATTTATGAAATCATGGGCTATGGTGTGGTTGATGCTAACGAATGCATGAAGATAATTGGCAACATCAGACGCTCTATCGGTGAATAATTTTTTATTATATAATGAGTAAGCAGGGGCTATCCGCGGTGGAGCGGATAGCCCTTTTGTTATGACAATGAGCCGGGCACATGGATATGCTTGCATTAATCCATGTATTCGGGAAATGTATATCAATCGAGTGGGAGAGATCCTACCCGATTGTGTTTAGGGATACATTGAATATCCATATGAAAGTGGTATCATTGTCCTTAGAGATTATGAGAAACAATAAAGTCATATCAGGAGGTATGTTATGTGGCTTTTATTTGCTATTCTTTCATCGGTTTTTGCAGCACTTACATCAATACTTGCAAAAATCGGTATTGACGGAGTTAATTCAGATCTTGCAACAGCCATAAGAACCGTGGTTGTGGTTATAATGTCCTGGGGAATGGTGTTTCTGACGGGGGTCCAGAGCGGGATCACGGACATCAGCAGAAAGAGCTGGATTTTTCTTGTTTTGTCGGGCCTTGCAACCGGAGCCTCCTGGCTTTGCTATTATAAGGCTTTGCAGATGGGAGAGGTTTCAAAGGTAGCGCCCATAGATAAGTTAAGTGTTGTAATCACACTTGTTCTTGCTTTTATTTTCCTGCATGAGCAGTTTACGTTTAAGTCCCTTATTGGCTGCATTCTTATAGGGGCAGGAACCCTGATTATGGTTTTATAATCGGGGCTTTCCGGGCAGACTTTTATAACGCAGAATAGATTGGAGAAACATGATTAGACGAGCATCAGAAGAAGATATTCCTGCAGTAAATCATCTTCTTACACAGGTTCTTATGGTACACCATATCGGAAGACCTGACTTATTTAAGGGTGAAGGAAGAAAATATACTGACGAAGAGCTGGCAGAACTTATAAAGAAAACAGAAGATCCTATATTTGTCTATGAAGATGAAGAGGGAAACGTTATAGGCCACTGTTTTTGTCAGACAATAGACAAGGAAGAGCGCCCCAATGCATATGCCTGCAGGACTCTTTACATAGATGATTTGTGTGTTGAAGAGACTGTAAGAGGAAAGCATGTTGGCAAGGCACTATATGATTATGCCAAAAATTTTGCCAAAGAAAACGGCTATTACAACCTTACTCTTCATGCCTGGGAGTGCAATAAAAATGCTGTTGATTTCTATAAACACATAGGTATGGAAATTCAGCAGTACACCATGGAAGAAGTGCTGTAAATAGGGGCTTTTTATTGTTTTTTGAAACTCATTGAAGTAAAATATTTATGACTGATTTGCAAAGAAAGGCAGATTGAAAAGTTTATGAATAAAGATTTTTGCAGTAATCCCATTATTAAAAATATTTACACTGCAGATCCCGCGCCGATGGTTTCGGGAGATACGCTTTACCTGTATACCACCCACGACGAGGATCAGCTTATTAACGACTTTTACACAATGGTTGACTGGCGTTGTTTTTCAACAAAGGACATGGTTAACTGGACAGATCACGGAAAGATTTTTTCTTTGGATGATATAAGCTGGGCGGACGACAGAGCCTGGGCACCTCAGGCAGTGGAAAGAAACGGTAAGTTTTATTTGTACTGTCCCGTTCATAAAATCGACGGTGGCATGGCCATTGCGGTGGGTGTTTCAGACAGCCCCGCAGGTCCTTTTAAGGATTTAGGCTATCCTCTTGTGGATGAGGGAGACTGGAACGATATTGATCCCACGGTTTTCATTGATGATGACGGGCAGGCCTATTTATATTTTGGCAATCCCGAGCTTAGATATGTTCTTCTTAACGAGGACATGATTTCCTACGATAAAACTGTTGGAATTGTAAAAATTCCCATGACAGTGGAGTCCTTTGCAAAGGGCAGCCACATGACAGGAACAACCTATGGCGAGGGCCCCTGGTTCTATAAAAAGAACGGACTTTACTATATGGTTTATGCAGCCTTTGCTGAAGGCGCAAGGGATGAACATCTTGCGTACTCCACATCAACTTCTCCCACGGGTCCCTGGGTTTACGGCGGGGTACTGATGACTGAAGAGGGTGGAGTTTTCACCAATCATCCCGGTATTGCGGATTTTAAGGGGCATTCATATCTTTTCTACCACACAGGTGAGCTTCCCGGAGGAAGCCTGTTCCACAGATCGGTTTGTGTGGCGGAATTTACATACAACGAGGACGGTTCAATAGATACAATTGCAAAATGCGATGGAGTAAAGGCGGTCTGAAACCGCCTTTATTTTGCCTATAGAGATGATTTTGGAGAGGAAAAATGGCTAAATGGCTTGATAATGCAGTTTTTTATGAGATATATCCACAGTCCTTTATGGACTCAAACGATGACGGAATCGGAGATTTTCAGGGAATAATCAGCAAACTTGATTATATTAAGGAGCTTGGCTTTAATGCGCTCTGGATTAATCCCTGCTTTGATTCTCCTTTTATGGACGCAGGTTATGATGTGGCGGACTATTATAAAATTGCGCCCAGATACGGCACAAACGATGATGCTGTTATGCTTTTTAATGAAGCCCACAAAAGAGGTATTCACATTCTTTTTGATCTGGTGCCGGGACACACTTCATACCTTCATCCCTGGTTTCAGGAATCCATGAAGGCCGAAAAAAACGAGTACTCAGACAGATATGTATGGACAGATAACGTGTGGGAGGATCCTAAAGGTTTTTCTGCCTTAAGAGGTATCTCTGACAGAAACGGTTCCTGTGTTACAAACTTTTTCTCAACCCAGCCTGCGTTAAATTACGGTTTTTACAACATAACAGAAAGCTGGCAGCAGTCCACAGAGGACGAGGGACCGGTTAAGACTCTTAACGAAATGATAAATGTTATAAGATTCTGGCTCGACAAGGGCTGCGATGGTTTCCGCGTGGACATGGCAGGTTCCCTGGTAAAGAACGATCCCGAAAGTCTTGGAACAATTGGCTTATGGCAGAAGGTCAGAGCCTTTCTTGATAAGGAATATCCGGAGGCAGCCTTCGTTTCCGAGTGGGGTGAACCCGACAAGTCACTTATGGGAGGCTTCCACATGGACTTCCTGCTTCATTTCGGACCTTCTCATTACAATGATTTGTTCAGATGTGAGAATCCTTTCTTTAACAGAAACGGTAAGGGTGATGCCTCTGAATTTGTAAAGAAATATCTTGAAAATTACGGAAAAACCGACGGCAAGGGCCTCATATGTATTCCTTCAGGAAACCATGACATGGCTAGACTTTCCTACCAGCTTGACGAAGAGGAACAAAAGATTGCGTTTGCTTTTCTTTTGTCAATGCCGGGAGCTCCTTTTGTATACTACGGTGATGAAATCGGCATGAGATATCTTGCGGATATTAAGTCTGTTGAGGGAGGATACGGCCGTACAGGTGCGCGTACACCCATGCAGTGGGACAATTCACTTAAGAATGCAGGCTTCAGTAAGGCTTCTTCCGATAAGCTTTACATTATGCAGGACCCTGATGAAAATCGTCCGGCAGCAGCAACGGAACTTACAAGAGAGGATTCTCTTGTGAATGAAATAAAGAAATTAATTAAAATAAGACAGTCTCACCCTGCACTTATGAATAACGGTAAGATTGTTCTTTCTGAAATAAAGAAGAACACCTACCCCCTTTCCTACATAAGGGAAGACAAGGGTGAAAGAATTCTTGTGATTATCAATCCTTCAGAGGCTCCCTGCACCGTAAATGCTTCGGAGACTATAAAGGAATGTATATACAGTTTAAACGGAAAGACAGTTTCCGTAACCGGAGAAACAATAAATGTACCCGGTTGCTTTGCAGGGTTCTTCCTGCTTGCTTAACGGGTAAGCTTCTGAAAGGGGGAATAACATGAACTATCAGAAAGCAGTAATGATTGGTTGTGGTTTTGTGGGTTCGGCAACGGTGTTTGCCCTTATGCAGAGTGGTCTTTTTTCAGAGATTGCAATGATTGATGCAAATGTGGAAAAGGCGGAAGGCGAAGCGATGGATATCAGCCATGGTATTCCCTTTGCTCACCAGATGAGGGTCTATGCAGGAACTTATGAAGACGTAAGAGATGCAGGTATTGTAATAATAACCGCAGGCGCAAATCAGCAGCCCGGCGAAACAAGACTTGATCTTGTAAGCAAAAACGCAGCCATTTTTAAGGGAATCATTCCTGAAATCACCAAGAGGGATTTCGAGGGAATCTTACTCATTGTGGCAAATCCCGTGGATATTTTAACCAGGGTTGCAATGGAATTGTCAGGATATCCTTCAAACAGAGTCATAGGTTCAGGAACGGTTCTTGATACGGGAAGACTTAAATATAAGCTTAGTGAGCACCTTGGTGTTGATACAAAGAGCATCCATGCATTTATCATCGGCGAGCATGGTGACAGTGAAATTGTTGCCTGGAACAGTGCAAACGTATCAGGCGTACCCCTTGACTCATTCTGTGAATTGAGAGGTCACTTTAACCATAAAGAGGCCGAAGAGGACATTGCCAAAAAGGTACGAAACAGTGCATACGAAATAATCAGTAAAAAGAAAGCCACATATTACGGAGTGGCAATGGCTGTTAAGCGTATTTGCGAAGCCATTGTCAGGGATGAAAAATCCATTCTTCCGGTTTCGACTAAAATGAACGGAGAGTATGGAATTGATGACGTTGTACTGTCCATGCCCTGCGTTGTGGGTAAAAAAGGTATAGAGACTCAGGTGCCAATTGTTCTGGATGAAGACGAGGTCACCGACCTTCATAAATCCGCCAATACGCTAAAGGAAATTTACAGCTCCATAGAACTGTAGCCAAACTTCACATGTGGAATGGAGAATAAAATGTATTTTGGAATTTGCCAATGGAATCTTCCCGTAAAGGGGCCTTCAGGATGCTACGAAATTGCAAAGCTCGGCCTTGACGGAATGGAACTTGAATTTAATGAGGAACTGATTGAAAAACTGCCCGAATATCAAAAGGCAGCTGCGGAAACAGGTATGAAATTCCCCACAATAGGTATGAATATCTTCTGTGACAACAGTTACATTGAGGAGGGTTCCGGTTATTTCTTTGAAGAACAGATTGAAAATGCTCTTATATGCGCCGAAGCCTTAAAAGTTAAGGTCTTACAGATTCCCGCATTCGGAGCCAGTGATATTTCAACCGATGAAGAACTTAAGATGGCTGCAAAGAACCTTAAGAGAGCCTGCGAACTGGCTACTCCTTATGGTGTTTTTATCGGAACGGAAAATGCCCTTGATGCAGAGAAAAATTTAAGGCTCTTCAGAACAGTAAACCACCCGGGGCTTAGATTTTATTTTGACAACCAGAATTTGTGGCGTATGAAGGGCCTTTCCTGCAAAAGCGTGCTGGAAGCCATGAAAAACAATATTGTGGAGGCCCATGCAAAGGACAGCAGAGTGATTTTTGGAAAACAACACCTGAAACCTCTGGGCTTTGGAGATGGTGAATACAAATCCTCCATGGAATTTCTTAAGAAATCAGGGTTCGACGGATGGATTCATCTGGAAAACGATTACCAGGTTGATGCAATGAAAAAGCCACGTACTTTTAACTGGGCAAAAGCAATAAAAAAGGATCTTACGATTTTGAAAAATACCTTTTTAAGCTGACTAAGGGTGCCGAAGGAATAATTCGGCACTTTTCTTATTTGTGTTGCTTTAGTTGCAAAAATAAAAATTTTGTTAATTAAGGGTATATTTTTACAAAAATTGAGACAAGAGGGCTTTATACTGATATAATAGGCTGGCTTGAAAGATATATAATTACAAAAAAGCGCATTAAAGGAGAAAGAAATGGAAACATATAACTGTAAGTCTTTTACCGGTGAAAGAGCAATGTTTGCAAGCAAAGATGTTCGCTTTGTTGACTGTATTTTTGAAGATGGCGAATCTCCCTTAAAGGAAAGTAAGAACATTGAACTTGTGGGAACCATGTTTAAGTGGAAATACCCCCTCTGGTACTGTAAAGACGTTGAAATAAAAGACGGCAAATGGTTTGACATGGCAAGAGCCGGCGTATGGTATACAGACAATATCAGTGTGGATAAGGCGATTCTTCAGGCACCTAAAAACTTCAGACGCTGCAATGGCCTTACCTTGAAGGATGTAGTTTTCACAAATGCCCAGGAAACTCTCTGGCACTGCAATAAGGTTACCATGAACAATGTTTCCGCAAAGGGCGATTACTTTGCAATGGATTCCGAAAATATGGAAATTGATGGTCTTAAGCTTGATGGAAACTATTCTTTTGACGGTGTAAAGAATGTAACAGTGAAGAATTCAACTCTTCTTTCAAAGGACGCTTTCTGGAACAGCGAAAATGTTACGGTTATGGATTCCTTTAT
The DNA here is from genome assembly GCA_045598365.1 of Lachnospiraceae bacterium. Lineage (GTDB taxonomy): Bacteria > Bacillota > Clostridia > Lachnospirales > Lachnospiraceae > UBA1258. The sequence goes on along the minus strand of JAZLLV010000022.1, from coordinate 20,450 downwards.
TTCCGGTGAGTATCTTGGCTGGAATGCAAAGAATCTTACACTTATCAACTGCACAATAGAAAGCCTTCAGGGAATGTGCTATATTGATAATCTCGTTATGAAGAACTGTAAGCTTGTTGGCACCACACTTGCATTCGAGTATTCAAATGTGGACGCTGAGATTACAAGCCGTGTTGACAGTGTGCTTAATCCCTCTTCAGGCACCATCAAGGCAGAGTCAATCGGAGAACTCATAATGGAGAGAGACCAGATTAATCCTGACAATGTTAAGATTGTCTGCAAGGATATTGAGAAAAAGAGCGATATAGTTTCATGGAGGATGTAATGAAATACAATTTTGATGAGCTTGTGTCAAGGGAAGGAACAGGCTCCTTAAAATGGGATGTTGCAAAAGGCGAGCTTCCCATGTGGGTTGCGGATATGGATTTTAAAACCGCACCTGAAATTACGGAAGCACTTGCAAAGAGAGTGCAGCATGGAATATTCGGCTATACGGATGTGGAAGAGAGCTGGAGAAATGCCTACTCTTCCTGGTGGGAAAGAAGACATCATGTAAGCTTTGAAAAGGAAAATCTTATATTCTGTACAGGAATAGTACCTGCAATTTCAAGTATGGTGAGAAAACTTACCACGCCCAACGAAAACGTACTTATACAGACTCCTGTTTACAATATATTTTTTAACAGCATCATTAATAACGGCTGCAGAGTACTGGAGAGTCCGCTTAAAAATAACGGCGGAGTGTTCAGTATGGACTTTGAGGATTTAGAAAAGAAACTTTCAAATCCCCAGACCAGCCTTATGATTCTTTGCAATCCCCACAATCCCGTGGGAAAAATCTGGTCAAAAGAAGAATTATCAAAGGTTGCGGACCTTTGTGTACAGTATGGAGTAACCGTAATCAGTGATGAAATCCATTGTGACATAGTCCGTCCCGGCAGGGAATATGTGCCCTTTGCTTCTGTATCGGACAATGCGGCAAAGTGCAGCATTACCTGCATTGCGCCCACAAAGACCTTTAATATTGCGGGTCTTCAGACGGCAGCAGTATATGTTAAGGATCCTTTTTTAAGGCATAAAGTGTGGCGCGGACTAAATACCGATGAAGTGGCAGAGCCAAATGTTTTTGCGGCTCTGGCAGCAGAAACCGCCTTTAACCACGGTGAAGAGTGGCTCACCTGCCTTAACGAATATCTTTTTGAAAACAGAAGAATATTCGAGGAATATGTCTCAGAGAATATACCGAAACTTAAGATTACGGCAGCAGATGCCACATACCTTGTCTGGGCCGATGCCGGACAGTTTTGTGAGGACAGTGAAAAACTGGCCCACTTTATAAGAGAAAAAACAGGTCTTTTTGTAAATGAGGGGGCTGAGTACGGTAAGGCAGGAGAAGGATTTTTGCGTATTAACATAGCCTGCCCAAGAGCGCGTATGCTGGATGGCCTTGAAAGATTAAAGAAGGGCCTTGAACTTTTAAGCAATTTGGAGGATTAATATGGTTTCTTTTGCAAGTGATTATATAGCAGGTGCCCATCCTGCGGTTTTAGACAGTCTTATTAAGACAAATATGGAAGCTCTTTCAGGCTACGGAACAGATCCTTACTGCCTTAGTGCAATAGAGAAGATTAAAAGTGCCTGCGAATGTCCTTCAGCGGATGTTTATTTTGTTACAGGCGGAACTCAGGCCAATCAGGTGGTTATCAGTACGGTTCTTGATAATTACCAGGGTGTAATTGCGGCTAAAACAGGTCATATCAGTCTTCATGAGGCCGGCGCAATTGAATATTCAAGACATAAGGTTATTGAACTTGAGGGTAAGGATGGCAAGGTGATTCCTGAAGTCCTTGAAAACTATTTAAAGACCTTTTTTGCCGATGAAAATCATGAACATATGGTAATTCCGGGAATGGTTTATATTTCCTTCCCCACAGAATACGGAACTCTTTACAGTAAATCAGAACTGGAAATATTAAGAGGTATCTGCGACAGATATGAGCTGTCACTTTACATGGACGGTGCAAGACTTGGCTATGGTCTTGCAAGCAAAGAAAACGACCTTACCCTTTCCGATATTGCGAAGCTTACCGATGTTTTTTACATTGGCGGTACCAAGGTAGGTGCGCTGTGCGGCGAGGCGATTGTGTTTACTCACAATAATGCCCCCAAACATTTTGTTACACAGATAAAGCAGCATGGAGCCCTGGTTGCAAAGGGTCGTCTCATGGGTATTCAGTTTGATACACTTTTTTCAAATGATCTTTATATGGAGATTGGTAAATATGCCATAGAGAAGGCGGAGGTCTTAAAGCAGCTTTTTGCTAAGAAAGGAATTAAGTTCTTCCTTGAGTCTCCCACAAATCAGCAGTTTGTGATTCTTGATAACAAAAAGATGGAAGAACTGTCCAAAAAGGTAGTATTCAGCTTCTGGGAGCCCTATGATGAGAATTCCACAGTGGTAAGATTTGCCACAAGCTGGTCCACTTCAGATGAGGACATTAAATATCTTGAAAGTATTTTATAAGGCTTTGCCCTTTCTGTAGGAAACGGGCGTAACCGAATAGAACTTTTTGAAAGCATTGGTGAAATGCTCAGGGGAGGAAAAACCAAGTTCCTCCGAGATTTCACCGATGCTTTTTTTGTTTTCTTCCAGCAAAAGGGCAGCAGCAGACATGCGGGCTTCGGTCTTTTTTCTTGAAAAAGTAAGATTATAGTGCTTTTTTAAAAGCCGCTCCGTTTGTCTGGTGCCAAGATTGACACGGTTTGCAAGCTCTGTAAGGGTTAGGGTCTTGTAATCATACAAAAACGCTTCTTCGATTGTTAAGTAGGTAAGGTCCTCGGGACGGTTTGCAAGGGCAGCAGCAGAAGTATCTTCGGCTCTGTCATACATTCTCGTAATTGTCAGAAGAAGCTCCGTTATAAGAGCCGGGAGCATGTGCTCGTAGCCGAAATTTTTTTCCGAAAGTTCCTTGAAAATGCGCTCAAAAAGTTCAGGAATCTTTTCGTCACCTTTTCCTATCCAGAAATGTTGCTTTGTGAAGGTCAGCATGGTATTTTCAAAGGTTTTGTATAGGGGATAATCTACGCGAAGATACATTCCATACTCAACCATGGGACAATCCTCTTTGGAAATCTGCTCATGAACAATACCGGGGCCGGTCACATAGAAGGTGCCGGGGGTTATATCATAACTTTTATTGTCAGCAAAAAGTGTTCCGCAGCCCGAAGGAATATAGTGAAGCTCGAAGCTGTTTTTGCTGTGACTGTGTTTGGGAAAGGGAGTAAGAATTGTCTCATAACCTATGCTCAGAATTGTAAAAGTCATATCTGAAATGTTGAATGAAAGCTTTAAGTCTCTGTATTTCATGGGATTATCCTTCTTTTTGCGGCTTCTTTTGTCAATTATAGCATAAGATGCAAAAATGCGACATTGGTTGCAAAAATTCGTCATCAGCGGATATTGATGAGAAAAATAAATATGGGTATTGTTTTATTAGAAATATCATTGGAGGGTGGTTAAATGATAGTTAAAGGAACATATTTTCAAAATGATGCAGAGAAGCCTCTGGTTTACGGAGATGTGGAAATAGAAAACGTAAAAAGACAGCGTTTAAGAGGCGAAGAGCTTAAGGACGCGGTCCTTTGCGAGCCTGTAATGGTGGGCTTTTGCGGAACCGACAATGAGCTTATGAATATGGGCAGCAAGGGGCTTATGGGACCTAAGTTTCCCGAAGGAAAGAACCGACTTATAAACGGTCATGAGGGAATCGTATATGTCCCTTCGGAGGATCGCTTTGCCATAGTGCTTATCCGCGGTGGCGACAGCTACGACCCCACAAGATATACAGAGGATGAGACATATTTTGAATATGGATGTGATAGGGCTGACGGCCTTTTTGCAGACAAGCAGTATTTCCATCCCGATATGCTTTTAAGAATTCCCGATGGCTTCGTTCATGACGGAAAGCTGGACCTTTCTTTTGCTAAGAAAATGGTTTTCCCCGATCCCTTCGGATGCATGCTTTTCCAGCTTGAAAGAATGGAAGACATGGGAAGCGCCCATAATTTCAGGGTTGCAATGAAGAAATACAAGTGCTCCGAAGAAGAAGGCAGAAAGATTGCCTGCGAGGAGATATTTGACAGAACGGTTATTTTCGGTCTTGGAACCACCGGAATGTTCATAGGGGATCTCATCACAAGAAAACATAAAAATGCAAAGGTTCTCTTCGTTGCAAGAAGTCCCAGGGATTCCAAAAAGGTACAGTTTGCACTTAAGACAACAGGTGCTGAGTACCTTCAGAATGATTTTTCATCGGAGGAGGAACTTGCGGCTGCAATAATAGAGAAGCTTGGAGGAAGAGCAACCACCTTTATCGGTGTCAGCGGAAGTAATGTGGAACACAGAATTGCCTTCGAGCATAAAGTACTTGGCTGTAACGGCCTGTATAACAGTTTTTCACTTGGCCCGAAGATTTCTTTTGATACCATGCCCTTTGGATTTGAAAATCATCTGATTATTGCCTCCATTAACTTCCGCCAGGATCATATGGAGGAGGCTATAGAGCTTCTTGCTAAGAGTAACTACGACGAAATCGTCGAATTGATTGACAGAGATGAGTTTGCAAAGGATCCCATAGATGCATATAAGAACAGGATTTACTCAAAGAATGCACCTATGAAGACCGCTGTTATCTGGAATAAGAAATACATTAACATGCAGGAGACGAAAAAATGAAAACAGTATTAATCGATAAACCCTTTGAAATATCTGTAACAGACACTGAAAAGCCTGTACCCAAGGATGGCGAGGCCTTATTAAAGGTCCGCTACTGCGGAATCTGCGGAGCGGATGTTGCAAGCTACACCGGCAACCAGCCCTTTACCACCTATCCCAGAATCCCGGGACATGAGTTCAGTGCGGAAATTGTTTCAATTCCCGAAAACGACAGGGGACTTAAGCCCGGTGACATTGTTACCTGCAACCCCTACTTTAACTGCGGTGAATGTTATTCCTGCAAACGCGGCTTTGTGAACTGCTGTACCGACAACCAGACAATGGGCGTGCAGAGAGACGGAAGCTTCAGGGAATATATTGTAATGCCTGTGGAAAGAATATACGAAGGAAAGGGCCTTTCCGCAAAGGAACTGGCCCTGGTTGAGCCCTTTACCATAAGCTATCACGCTCTTCACAGAGCCCCGGTAAAGCCCGGCGACAAGGTTCTTATTGTAGGCGCCGGCCCCATTGGCTTATTTGCCCTTATTGCGGCAAAAGCTCAGGGCGCTGAGGTGTATGTTGCAGACCTTTTGGACGGCCGTCTTGAAAAGGCAATGCATTTTGGAGCAAAGGGTACCATCAATACCTCCAAAACAGACATAAAAGAGGAAACTATGAAGATTACAAGCGGAAACGGTTTCGACGTATGCGTTGAGGCCTGCGGTCTTTCCGTTACCTTCTTAAACTGTATAGACTGCGCAGCATTTGCCGCAAACATCATTCTTATCGGAAACGGTAAAAAGGAAACCACATTCTTACATTCAGTTCTTCTTAAAAAGGAGCTTAATGTATTTGGCAGCAGAAACTCATATCCCAAGGACTTTAAGGCCGTTATCGACCTTATTGCATCGGGAGAAGTGAATGTTCTTGACATGGTGAGCGATATCTATCCCATGGACAGGGCGGATGAAGCTTTTAAGGCCCTTGCAAACAATGACGGAAGTCTTGCCAAGGTTCTTATTGAAATGTAGAGCATTCCGGGGGGTTACATGAGTAAATACATTACAATTGACGCACATACGCACCTTTGGGTAAAGCAGGAGGGCAGAGTCGCCGGAAGACCTGTAAATGCCCTTTATAACGGCAAGTGTGACTTTGGAGGCGAAATCAGACAGATGATGCCTCCATACATTGATGATAACAGAAATACTGTTGAACGCCTGATTGCAAATATGGATTATGCGCAGGTAAACGGAGCCGTTGTGACTCAGGAGTACATTGACGGAAATCAGGATTTGTATCTCCTCCTTTCGAAAGACAAATTCCCGGACAGAATCCGTATCTGCTCTTTGTACGAAGAGTCTGATGACTATAGGCTTAACGGCTTTGACGGCCTTAAGATTTGCGCGGGACGCTTACAGGATAAGGATTTAAAGAAGCTTCTTCCGGTATTTGAGAGAGTTGAAGCCGCCGGAAAGTTCATTTCCATAGATATGGACGACGGCGTAAAACAGGTGGAAGACCTTCAGTATTTAATCGACCGCTGTCCTGACTTGAAAATTGCAATAGGACACTTTGGCATGGTTACCACAGACGGATGGGAAAGTCAGATTGCTCTTGCAAAGAATAAAAATGTCTACATTGAAAGCGGAGGCCTTACCTGGCTTTTTCATAAAGAGTTCTATCCCTATCCTTCGGCAATAGAGGCTATTATCACCGCAAGGGATATTTGCGGCATGGATAAGCTCATGTGGGGAAGCGACTACCCAAGGACCATGACTGATATAACCTATATTATGGCAGTAAGGTTTATTGAAGAAACCGACAGGCTCACCGAGGAGGAAAAGAAGGCTTTTCTTGGAGGAAATGCCGTAAAGTTTTATGGCTTTGATTGCGACAGTGTTTTGCCGCCCATTAAAAATATGCTTTAAGGAGAAGATTATGCTTAAGGGAATATCACCGATTTTATCACCTGATTTATTAAAAGTTATTTGCGAAATGGGACATGGAGACACGCTTGTTATTGCTGACGGAAATTTTCCGGCGGCTTCCATTGCAAAGGATTCGATTCTTATTAGAATGGATGGACATGGAGTACCTGAAATACTTGAAGCGATACTTAAGCTTTATCCACTGGATCAGTATGTGGATAAACCGGTAATGCTTATGGAAAGATGTGAAGGTGATAATGCCGACATTTCAATCTGGGACACCTACAAAAAAATAATAAGCGGGGAAGAAAAAAGAGGAGAAGCTGTAATAGGAACTCTTGAACGCTTTGAATTTTATGATGAAGCAAAAAAGGCGTATGCCGTAATTGCCACATCGGAAACAAGCCAATATGCAAACCTGATTCTTAAAAAGGGTTGTGTGCTGTAAATATTGTAAAAAAAGACCGGTTACTGACCGGTCTTTTTTAATAAATTCAATCCGTATGAGATATATCTTAACCAGGCGGTAAATCCTGCAAGGAACCATACAATTCCCACGGACCACCAGATGCCCCAGACACCTATGGCGGGGATTGCCGTAAGAATGAAAGGAATAGTGAAACGTCCGATAACCTCTACGATTCCATTGATAAAGGCGAAGGTTGCGTCTCCGAGACCGCCAAGCACACCTCTTATTGCGTAGATGATACCAAGGAATACATAGAACCAGCTGGAAATACTGATGGCCTTTGCACCCATTGCTATAACTTCAGGCTCGTCCACGAAAATGGAAACTATGTTTCCACCGAAGAACTGCATTATGGGAAGCATAAGAATTGAAAAAAGAACAGAAAGAATAATTCCCTGCCTGTAGCCTTCCTTTACACGATCGGCCTTGCTGGCACCGTAATTCTGACCTGTGTAGGTTGAAAGGGTGGCACCAAGTGTCTGGTAAGGCTGATGTATAACGGTTTCGATTCTTGAAATAGCAGTATTGGCAGCCATGGCCACGGCACCAAAGGAGTTAATAACCGACTGAAGTGCCATACATGATATGGAAATCATGGCAAACTGAAGTGATAAGGGAATTCCAAGGCGAATTGTTTTTGAAACAATGTTTCTGTCGAAAACAAAGTCTTCCTTTTTTAACTTAAAGTATTCATTTCTTTTTACGGAATAGACAACACAGGCGGCTCCGGAAACAAACTGTGAAATAAGTGTTGCAACGGCTGCACCGCAAACTCCCATATTAAGGAAGAGAATGAAGGCTAAATCCAGGAATACATTGAGAATACAGGAGAAAATCAAAAAGTAAAGAGGCGTTTTCGAATCTCCCAAAGCTCTTAATATTGAAGATATAAAGTTGTAAAGGGACACAAAGATTGTTCCGATACACATTATTCTTAAATATAAAAGAGAATCTGCCATAACATCTGCAGGTGTGTTCAGAAGCTCCAAAAGAGGGCGGGAAAGAAGCAGGCCCAGAAAACCTATTAAAAGGGGAATCACAAACATTATATAAGCGGTGTTTGTGATACATTTTTTAACAGAAGCATCATCCTTTCGGCCAAAGAACTGGGAGGTGACAATTCCGCCACCGTTACCGATACCGTTACAGAGTGCAAAGAAAAGGAATGTTACGGAGCTGGTGGCGCCCACGGCCGCCAGTGCATCCTTACCGATTATTCGCCCTACAATTATGGAATCGGCCAGGTTGTAAACCTGCTGAAATATATTTCCTATGAGCATGGGAACCGCAAATCTTACAATGAGTCCAAGGGTCTTGCCCTCGGTCATATCCATGGTGTATTTTTTCATTCTATTCTCCGTTTCGCCCTGTAAGCATAAGCGAAAATAATAATATCTTTCTGTCTGCAACTGAAACAATATGTCTATGTTTTCGTTATACTACAGGAAATGCTGGTATTCTTTCGTTTTTTTTCCCGATTATATTAAAATATATCACTTTGAAAACAATCTGTTTAAGTTCTGAGCTGCCGCTTACAGAACTGTCTGATTTGTAAAAAAATCTTGCCTTTATGCTTTTAGCGTGGTAAAGTATCAAAGAACGATATAGGGATATGTCGTATGCTTTATTTATTCGGAGGGAAATATGAAAAAAGTATTATCAGTAGTACTTGCTATGATGATGGTTCTTTCTTTGGCAGCATGCGGATCTTCATCATCAGCAAATTTAAGATTTGTTACAGGCGGTGAGTCAGGTACATACTACGCATTTGGTTCAGTTATCGCTCAGCATGCAACAAACAACGCAGGAATCAAGGTTACCGGTCTTGTTGGTAACGGTTCTCAGTCAAACATCAATGAATTAAAGGAAGGCAGCGCAGAACTTGCATTCTGTCAGTCAGACGTTATGGCATATGCTTATAACGGAACCAACCTTTTTGATGCACCTATCACCTGCTTCTCAACAGCAGCAGCTCTTTACACAGAGCAGGTTCAGATCGTAACTCTTGATGAAAACATTAAGACAGTTGCAGATCTTAAGGGCAAGAAGGTATCCATCGGTGCAGCAGGCTCAGGTGTTTACTTCAATGCTATCGACGTTTTGGGTTCTTACGGACTTACAGAGGCTGATATCGAGCCCACATACCAGAGCTTCGGTGATTCTGCCGATGCATTAAAGGATGGAAAGATTGATGCAGCATTCATCGTTGCAGGTGCTCCCACAACAGCTGTAGTTGACCTTTCAACCACAAAGCAGGTTTACCTTGTATCACTTGATGATGAGCATGTTTCAAAGTTACTTGCTTCTTCACCTTACTACTCAAAGGTTGTTATTCCCGCAGCAACATACAACATGCCTGCTGATGTAACAACAGTAGCTGTAGGCGCAGTTGTTCTTGTAAGAAACGATGTTTCTGAAGATGCAGTATATGCTTTCGTTAAGGATATTTTTGATAACGCTGCAAACCTTACAGACAGCCATGCAAAATACGGCGAAGTTAACCTTGAGTTTGGTGCTTCCATCACAGCAGTACCTTACCATGCTGGTGCAGCAAAGTACTTTGAAGAAAAAGGTTTCAAAGTAGCAAAATAAGTATTAAAATATTTACACGAGAAATAAACGTTCAAAGAGGAGCGGATTTCCGTAGGGAAATCTGCTCTTTTTAGTAATAAGTTTGAGAATTAGGAGTGGTACACATGAGCGAGAACACAAACAAAAACATGCAGTCCGAGCAAACCTCCCAGGCCGAAATCGATGACATAATGAAAAAATATGATAAGGAATCAAACACCCGTATGTGGGTTGGTATTCCTAAAATCCTTATCATTGCATTTATGGCAATCTTTTCGATTTACTGTATATTTATGACGCTGTTTTCAACAGCCCTCCCAGAGACCAGACTCTCCTTGTTTTTGGGATTCATAATTATAATCGGTTACCTGATTTACCCGGTAAACAAGAAAAATGTTCGTCCCAATCATATGCCCTGGTACGATATAGTTCTTATGGTAGTTGGTTCCGGCTGCTTCTTCTATTTTGCGGCAAATGCCTTCAATATTATTAAAATGGTGGCAAATACAGGTATCGGACCTTTACAGGTTATTATAGGTACTCTCGGTATTTTAATAATGATCGAGCTTTGCAGACGCTGTGTCGGTGTTCCGATTCTCTGTGTTCTCGGTGCTCTTACAATATACGCATTTATTAATCAGTTTGTGTATGGTGCAAGTTTCTACAAGGCACTTCGTACCATCATAAACAAGCTTTTCTATTCCACAAACGGTATTATCGGTACACCCACAAATGTGTGCTATACATACATTGTTCTTTTCATTATCTTCGGTGCTTTCCTTGAAAGAACAGGTATTGCAAACTTCTTTATTTCCTTTGCAAACAGAATTGCAGGCTGGTCATCCGGCGGTCCTGCAAAGGTTGCGGTTATTTCCTCAGCCCTTTGCGGTATGGTTTCCGGTTCATCGGTAGGAAACACTGTTACAACAGGTTCGGTTACAATCCCCATGATGAAGAAGACCGGTTATAAGCCTGAATTTGCGGGTGCGGTTGAGGCGGCTGCCTCCACCGGAGGACAGATTATGCCTCCTATTATGGGTGCAGCGGCTTTCCTTATGGCTGAGTATATGAATCTTCCCTATGCTCAGGTTGCCCTTAAGGCAGTTCTTCCAGCAGTTCTGTATTTTGCAGGTATTTTCATTGCAGTTCACTTAGAGGCTAAGAAGCTTGGACTTAAGGGACTTAAGAAGGATGCACTTCCCAAGTGGGCTTTCCTTGCAAAGAACTGTTATCTGATTCTTCCTTTGGTGCTTCTTGTATGGCTTGTTTCTTCAGGCGCAAGAACAATGGCTTTCTCAGCAGCGGTTTCAATAATTGCAGCCCTTGTAATCGGTTTTATCAATCTTTTGGTTAATTCACTTATTGAGAACAAGGGCGAAAGCTTCATAAAGGTTTTAGGTAAGGTGTTAAAGGCTACATTCTTCAGTTCCGTTGACGCATTGTCAGCAGGTGCCAAGGGTGCAGTTACGGTAGCGGTTGCATGTGCAATGGCAGGTATGATTGCAGGTTGTATCACAGTTACCGGACTTGCTTCAATACTTATAAACGGTATTGTTCAGGTTGCTGGAAATGCAACCATCATCGGTCTTTTACTTACAATGGTCTGCTGTATTATTCTTGGAATGGGCGTTCCCACCACAGCAAACTACTGCATTATGGCTTCCACCTGTGCACCCATACTTATCCAGCTTGGATTTTCACCTGTGGCAGCTCACTTCTTTGTATTCTATTTTGGTATTGTTGCGGATATTACTCCTCCCGTTGCTTTGGCAGCGTATGCGGGTTCCGCCATTGCAAAGTCCGATCCTATGAAGACCGGTATAAATGCAACAAGGCTTGCAATAGCAGCCTTCATTGTTCCTTACATATTTGCTTACAGCCCCGCAATGCTTTTCATTGACACCACACCGGCAGCGGTTGTAACAATTGTTATCACCTCAATCATCGGTATCTTCGGTGTTGCGGCAGGTATAGGAGGATATATCTTTAAGAATATGAATCCTGTATCGAGACTGCTTATTATAGCAGGCGGTCTTGCACTTTTGATTCCGGGAACCCTTACAGATGTAATCGGTATTTTGCTTATTGCTTTTGTATGTGTAACCGATTATTTATCAGCTAAAAGAGTAAAGGCATAAAAATAAAGGCCCTGAGCGAAAGTGCTCAGGGCCTTGTTTTATACTGTTTTAAGTGGTGGATTTTCCTTGATGTTTGTGACCATCAGGTCAACACATCCCTTGAAAATCACCCGGATTCTGTCTGAAATAATATGCATTTCTTCTGCGGTATTTCCCTGGGATTCACCCCTTACCCATCTTGTGAGAACTCCAAAGAGCGCTTCCTCAAAATAGGAGGTTATAATACCAAAATCCATATCGGATATTTCAACATCCTTCATGTGTGAGGATATATATTTTACAAATACCTTATGAAGCTTGCCGATTACATATTTCTGCAGGACTTCCTGCCCCAGGGATTTGTATAAATTCTTCCATACCTTTTTGTACATTACGGTAAATTCCAGAATGTCAAAAAGGGCCTGATCGTCATTTGTGGGATCACAACCTTCGAAACTGTTGATTTTTTCCTGAATTGCACTGTCAAGAACGTCGTAAATGTCATGAAAATGATAATAGAAGGTGTTCCTCGTGATGCCAAGATTCTTTACGATTTCATTAACAGTAATCTTTTTTATGGGCTTTTTTTCTGCCAGCTCAATTGTACACTGAGTTATGGCACTTTTTGTTGATGTGGGCATAATTTTGTTACTCCGCAAAACAAAAACATAATGATAAACAGCAACAATAGGATACATATTAATCACAAAATAATCAAGTTTTACATTGAATAATGGTCGTATCTTCTGTAAAATAGAGAGAGTAATTTAATAAATAAAGAGGTATGAAAAATGAAAAAATTCACCGGTTTGGCAATCGCATTAATGGCAGTGATTTCACTGGCAGCCTGCGGAAAAGAACCCGACTCAAACAGTTCTACTCCTTCAGCGGATACTTCCCTTGTGATTTCAGAGGCACCTGTAAGTGTCAGCAGGGAAGAAAGTACCGTTTCTAAAGAGGACGTTGTTAAGGAGGAAGTTATTCCCGAAAACTCCTACAGAAGCGAACTTACAAATGAATGGATTAGTGAAGATATTAAGAATCAGAGACCAATAGCCGTAATGGTTGACAATGAAACTCTTGCACTTCCCCATTACGGAACCTCCGATGCGGATATTGTTTATGAAATGATGAACTCCACCAAAAACGGACGTATCACAAGACTTATGTGCATCTTTAAGGACTGGAAGAATGTTGAACGTATCGGAAATGTAAGAAGTACAAGACCCACAAACTGCTTCCTTTTTACTGAATACAATGCAATTCTTGTTCATGACGGTGGCCCCTATTATATCAATGAATGGCTTGCTAAGCCCAATGCAAAGGATCACTTAAATGGTGGCTTTGCAAGAATTGACAGAGGCGTAAGCGGCACATACGAAGAATTCGTTACAATTGACGACTATAAGGGCGTGGGCGAGTATGCCGGTAAGTCCTATGATGGTCTTGAGACCCGTATTGCGAAGGCAAAGTTTGATACCGAATATAATCAGTATTACAAGGGTGAGCATTTCACCTTCTCAGATACGGATTACTCATTAACAAGTGCTGATGACGCTTTCAAGTGTGAGAAAATTGTTCTTCCCTACGATCACAATAAGTCCACACTTACATATAATGCTGCCACAAAGACCTATGACTATTCTGAATATGGCGAGGAATATGTGGATGCTTTATATGACGACGGAAGAGGTATGTCATTTAAGAATGTAATTATTCAGATTGCTGATTTTGTTAAGTTTGATGACAATGGATATATGTGCTTCTTCGGAATCGGCAAGGGCAATTACGGTTACTATTGCACCAACGGTCAGGCCATCAAAATCTGGTGGGAGAAAAAGGAAGATGCAAAGTATACAAATAACATTACCCACTTCTACAAAGTAAGCGATAATGAGGAAATCACACTTAACACAGGTAAGACATACATCACACTTTGTCCTCTGGATGTTAAGAACGATATCGTAATAGAGTAAAATGTTAAGGGCAAAGACCTAAGGGGATTTGCCCTTATATAATGAATGGGAGAAAAGCTTCATGGCTAATATTTTGGCGCTTTTTGATTGGGGTCACACGGCAGTGGCCTTTTGTATTACCTGTATAGTGGCAGGACTTAAGGGCCTTGGTATTTTTGAAAAGAAACCGGGCGGGCTCTTTGAAAAGGAAGGAGAAAAAAGACTTACCCTTACGGAAATGTTTGCAAAGTCTCAGACAAAGTTCCATTCTCTGCTTATTATGTATCTTCTTCTTTTTGTTGTTGCAATTTTGGTTATGCTAAAAGTTTTTCCCTGGCAGATTATGCTTTTTATTACAATGATTCTTATGGTATTATCTGATAGAAAGGCTTTTCTTAAGCTCAACTTAAAGCTTTTGTTAGCATTAGTTTTATTAATAAATGTTATTATGTGATAAATTGGAGCATTAATGTAATGGAAAAAGAAAAAACAGGCTTTCTTGGAAAATACAGAGAGATAATCGTATATATCATTGTCGGTATTATTAATACAATATTCTGCTGGGGGTTTAACTGGATTCTCACGCTCTTTATGGATGCGAGTATTCCCTTTATTAACTTCCTTATGCAGACAATAAGCTGGTGTGCAGGTGTTTCTTTTGCCTTTCCTCTTAACAGAAAATGGGTATTCAGAAGCACTAATCCTAAGTGGCTGGATGAATTTATTAAGTTTGCGGGATCCCGTATTTCCACATGGATACTGGACGTTGTTATCATGATTGTTTTTGTCAACATATGGCCCTTTGTAAGACTTTCTGAATGGGCTAAGACAATTCTTAACCGTTATGGAATCAATATGTCTGCGGAGGACATCAATTACTGGTTTGTAAAAATATTCATATCCGCAGTACTTGTTATGATATTCAATTACATTTTCAGTAAGCTTTTTGTATTTAAGAAAGAAAAAATAACTGTAGAGGAGAGTAAATAATGAAGTTTTCTTTTGACTGGAAGGAATACGCCGACATTGCAAGACGTGCCGGGGCGGAAGGCTATGTACTTATTAAAAATGATGACAATACTCTTCCCGTGTTTAAGGATACGAAGATTGCCATCTATGGCCGTACACAGTTCGACTACATTAAGAGCGGAACCGGTTCCGGCGGTATGGTAAACATTCCGTATCTTGTAAATGTATATGACGGCTTTAAGAACGCAGGCTTGTCTGTTGATGAAGCGGTTGCTGACATCTACAGAGAATGGCTTAAGGAAAATCCCTTTGATAAGGGCGTTGGCTGGGCGGGAGAACCCTTCAGCCAGGTTGAAATGCCTCTTTCAGAGGAAAACCTTATTGAAGAAGCCAGAAGAAATGATGTTGCCTTCATGGTAATAGGAAGACTTGCAGGCGAAGATAAGGACAATACTTCCGAAGAGGGCAGCTATCTTTTGAGAAAAGACGAAGAAGAAATGCTTTCTTTGGTTACAAAAGCATATAAGAAGACCGTTGTTTTGATAAACTCAGGAAACATCATAGATATGAAGTGGGTTAAAAAATATAACCCTTCAGCGGTTTTATATGTATGGCAGGGTGGTGTTGAAGGCGGTAACTCAATTGCCGATGTTGTAACCGGTAAGGTTAATCCTTCGGGACATCTTGCGGATACAATTGCTTACGATATAAAGGATTACCCCTGCGAAGGCAATTTCGGTGATACCAGTATTGCTTATTATGCCGAAGACATTTATGTAGGCTACAGATATTTTGAAACCTTTAATAAGGAAGCTGTTCTTTATCCCTTCGGTTTCGGTCTTTCATATACAACCTTTGAACACAAGGCTTTAATGAATTTTGACGGTGAAAACATTACCGTAACCACAACGGTTACTAATACCGGAAAGGTTGCGGGCAAGGATGTTGTTCAGGTTTATTACAAGGCACCTGCAGGAAAACTTTGCAAACCCGCAAGAGAACTTGTGGAGTTTGGCAAAACCGATACTCTTCTTCCCGGTGCAAGCCAGGATGTAACCGTAAGCTTTTCACTTTCAAAAATGGCTTCCTACGATGACGGAGGCTACACAGGATTTAAAAATGCATTTGTACTTGAGGCAGGTGCATACGAAATTTATGAAGGTGAAGATGTTCGTCTTGCAAAGCTTGTTGGTGATGTTCGTCTTGGTGAAACCGTTCTTGTTGAACAGACAGAGGACGCTCTTTCTCCGATTAAGCCCTTTAAGAGAATGATCAACGACAATGGAACAATTGCATGGCAGGATGTGCCTTTAAGAGAAACTCCCACAAAGGTATTTATTGAAGCTGAAAGAAAGAATCTCAAAGAACTTCCCTACCTTGGAAAACAGGAATACAAGCTTAAGGACGTAAGAGACGGAAAGATTGATCTTGATACATTTATCGCAGGTCTTTCAGATGTTGAAATGATACAGATGACAAGAGGCGAAGGTATGTGCTCCGCAAGGGTATGTCCCGGAACCGCTGCCGCATTTGCCGGTGTTACAGATGCCCTTGAAAGCTATGGTATTCCCGCCGTATGCTGTTCAGACGGTCCCAGCGGAATAAGAATGGATGTGGGAACCATTGCGATGCAGGGTCCCAACGGAGTATGCCTTGCATGTTCTTTTGACAGAGAACTTGCCGAAGAATTATATGAATATATGGGAAGAGAATTAAGATACAATAAAATCGATTCCCTTTTAGGTCCCGGAATGAATATTCACAGAAGTCCTCTTAACGGAAGAAACTTTGAATACTTCAGTGAAGATCCTTTACTTACAGGTGCAATGGCCGTTGCAGAGCTTAAAGGAATGCACAAAAACAAGGTTACAGGCACCATTAAGCATTTCTCCTGTAACAATCAGGAGCATGGCAGACACTCCATCGACAGCATTGTTTCAAAGCGTGCACTTCGTGAAATTTACCTTAAGGGCTACGAGATGGCAGTTAAAGAAGCCGGTGCATACAATATTATGACCACCTACGGAAGCCTTAACGGAATACATACCGCTTCAAGCTTTGAACAGAATATCATGGTTACAAGACATGACTGGAATTACGATGGTCTTTTGGAAACCGACTGGTGGACAGCAATAAACGAAGAGGGAATGGAAGCATCAAGAAGCCAGACCTCATATATGATAAGAGGCGGTAACGATATTTATATGGTTACCTCAAACTCCGAGAGAAATGATAACAACGATGATTCCGAAGAAGGTCTTTCAAAGGGTATCTTCACAAGAGCTGAACTTCAGAGAAACGTAAGACACATTCTGAGAGCTGCCATGAAGACAGTGGCCTTTGACAGAGCTTGCGGCGAAACTGATGAATGGGAAGTACTTAATGCACCTGTAGGAGCTTCTTATGATAAACTTGTAGAGTTTAAGCTTCCTGCTGAGCACGGCACAAGGATTGACGAGACAATGCTTGATACCTCAAAGGGTGCAATGAACAAGATTTTTGTCTGCCTCAAGGAAAAAGGCAATTACGTGCTTAAGATGGAGGTTGCGGCAGAGGGCAGTGACCTTGCGCAGATTCCCATGGTATTAAGCATAAACGGAATTTCCAAAAAGGTTATAACAAGAAACGGCGCAGACCACGAATTCCGTGAGGAAGAGCTTAATCTTGAAACCTTTATGAGCATCAATGAGTACGTCGGATTCTTCTTTAATCAGGACGGCATCAAGTTAAGAAACATGAGAATTGAGCGTGTTTAATCTTTGATTTTCTCTTTTTCCTCTCTCCGTTATGGAGAGAGGAAAATTTTTATTTGTACCCTATTGACTTTACTGAATATTTGACTTAGAATGTAGGTTGCTCTATTGTGGAGTGCTGTGGTTTTTTATGCCCTTTTTTACACGCAAAAAAGTGGTTAAATCATAAGAACGGGGTGAGTGCCAATGGAAAAACATAGAATACGTTCAGTTGCCGCAGGCAAGAATATACGTATGAGTTATTCTAGACAAAAAGAAGTTTTGGAAATGCCCAACCTTATTGAAGTTCAGAAGGATTCCTATGAATGGTTCCTTAAAGAAGGCTTACAAGAGGTTTTTGAAGACATTTCACCGATTGAAGATTTTGGCGGACGCTTAAGCTTGGAGTTTGTAAGCTCTGAACTTTGCAAGGAAGATGCCAAGTATACAATTGAGAAGTGTAAAGAGCGCGATGCTACTTATGCTGCTCCCCTTAAGGTAAAGGTACGCCTTTGCAATAAGGAAACAGGCGCAATCATCGAGCATGATATTTTCATGGGAGATCTTCCCTTAATGACAGAGACCGGTACCTTCGTAATCAACGGTGCTGAGCGTGTTATCGTAAGCCAGATGGTTCGTTCTCCCGGTATCTATTACAATATTGAACATGATAAGATCGGTAAGGAATTATACTATTCAACCGTTATCCCCAACCGTGGTGCATGGCTTGAGTATGAAACCGATTCAAATGATGTATTTTATGTACGTGTAGACAGAACCCGTAAGGTTCCGATTACCGTTCTTTTGCGTGCTCTCGGACTTGGCACAAATGAAGAGATTACCGAAGTTTTCGGTGATGAACCCAAGATTGCGGCTTCATTTACAAAGGATACATCCACAAATTACCAGGAAGGTTTACTTGAATTATACAAGAAGATTCGTCCCGGTGAGCCCTTATCCGTTGACAACGCTAAGAGCCTTATTGAAGGCATGTTCTTTGATCCCAAGCGTTATGATTTAGCCCGTGTCGGAAGATATAAATTTAATAAGAAACTTGCTCTTAAGAACCGTATCAGAAATCTTATCCTTGCAGAGGATGCCGTTTCACCCGTTACCGGTGAAGTTATTGCCGAAAAGGGTGCAAAGGTTACCGTTGAGATTGCTGAAGAGCTTCAGAACTCAGCTATTCCTTTCGTAATGATTGAGACAGAAGAGCGTGTTGAGCGTGTTCTTTCCAACTTAATGGTTGATATCACAAAGTATGTTGACTGCGATCCTGCAGAACTTGGTATCACCGAGGCTGTTTACTATCCTGCACTTAAGGCTATTCTTGATGAGTACAGCGATAAGCCCGACGAATTATTTGATGCTTTGAAGAGAAATGTGCACGAGCTTGTTCCCAAGCACATTACCGTTGATGATATTTTTGCATCTGTTAACTACAATATGCACCTTGAATACGGCATTGGTAACGATGATGATATCGACCACCTCGGAAACAGACGTATCCGTGCGGTTGGTGAATTGCTTCAGAACCAGTATCGTATCGGTCTTTCAAGACTTGAGCGTGTTGTACGTGAGAGAATGCAGACACATGATACTGAAGAGGTTACACCTCAGGCTCTTATTAACATTAAGCCCGTTCAGGCAGCTGTTAAGGAGTTCTTTGGTTCATCTCAGTTATCACAGTTCATGGATCAGAACAACCCTCTTGGTGAGTTAACTCATAAGAGACGTTTATCAGCCCTTGGTCCCGGCGGTCTTTCAAGAGAAAGAGCTTCCTTCGAGGTTCGAGATGTACACTATTCACACTACGGTCGTATGTGTCCTATCGAAACACCTGAAGGTCCTAACATCGGACTTATTAACTCTCTTGCATCCTATGCAAGAATTAACGTATACGGATTTATTGAGGCTCCTTACAGAAAGATTGATAAGGCAGATCCCGAAAATCCCCGCGTAACAGACGAAGTTGTTTATATGACAGCTGATGAAGAGGATAACTACCATGTAGCTCAGGCTAACGTTGCCCTTAATCCTGACGGAACATTCGTTAAGAAGTCAGTATCAGGCCGTTACCGTGAAGAGACTCAGGAATACCCTAATACCATGTTTGATTTCATGGATGTGTCTCCTAAGATGGTATTCTCAGTTGCTACAGCACTTATTCCATTCCTTGAGAATGACGATGCTAACCGTGCCCTCATGGGATCGAACATGCAGCGTCAGGCAGTTCCACTTCTCTTCACAGAGGCTCCTGTAGTTGGTACAGGTATTGAAGCGAAGGCAGCTGTTGACTCAGGTGTTTGTGTTGTTGCCAGAAAAGCTGGTGAAGTTACATATGTATCATCACAGCTCATCAGAATTAAGGCTGATGACGGTGAGAACATGGAATACAAGCTTTCTAAGTTCATGAGAAGTAACCAGTCTAACTGCTACAACCAGAAGCCAATCGTATTCAAGGGCGACAGAGTAGCAGAAGGTCAGGTAATCGCAGATGGTCCTTCAACAGCCAATGGTGAACTTGGTCTTGGTAAGAACCCACTCATCGGTTTCATGACATGGGAAGGTTACAACTACGAGGATGCTGTTCTTCTTAGTGAAAGATTAGTTAGAGAAGATGTATATACATCAATTCATATAGAAGAGTACGAAACAGAAGCTAGAGATACAAAGCTCGGACCTGAAGAAATCACAAGAGATATTCCTAATGCAGGTGAGGATGCTCTTAAGAATCTTGACGATCGCGGTATTATCCGTATCGGTGCAGAGGTTAGAGCTGGTGATATTCTTGTTGGTAAGGTTACACCTAAGGGTGAGACAGATCTTACTCCAGAAGAAAGATTACTTAGAGCTATCTTTGGTGAGAAGGCAAGAGAAGTTAGAGATACATCACTTAAGGTACCACATGGTGAATATGGTATCGTAGTTGATGCAAAGGTATTTACAAGAGAAAACGGTGACGAACTTTCACCTGGTGTTAATCAGGCAG
>JAZLLV010000021.1:0-5932 GCA_045598365.1 Lachnospiraceae bacterium | reverse complement strand
ATTGCCGCAGGTAAGCCTGTAAAGAAGGAGCTTGATTCAATTAGAAGTAAAACGAAATCACTTCCTGCGCTTCTTGGTGGAGAGCCATCTATTAAAATATCTGAAAAAGATTTTGAACGAGTTATGGAAATGGCTCAAGCTTCCGGCACATTGGAAAAATTGAATGAAGCGTACGATAGGGATATGGATACAATGCAAAGGAAAATCGATAAGCTTACAGTACAGGTAAGCACATTAAAAGAAAAGATTTCCAAAGCAGAAACATTCCTTAAAGTGAAAGGTCTTCTTGAAGAATTCCTAGATTATTTGAAACCAAAATCTATATCGCGATCCTTATCTGAAAAGAAAAAAGAAGTCGAAGAATATGACAAAACACATGTAAAGAAAGTTGTGAAAAAGGATAGAGGAATTGCTGTATAAAGGCAACAGGATGTTAGACGATCGGAGCGCGTCCGGGGTGGCATGATACCACTTCCGGGCGTGTTTTTGTTGGGAAATATATAGGAGAGAACTTTTCGTTACAAGTATGATGAGAGTACGGATGAAGAAGATCAATTCAAGCGATAATAACCAGGAAATATAGAGCCGATTTTGATAATTTTTTCGGTTTCGTTCCATTTCAAAAGGGTTTCGTTCCATTTATGAGAAAAAATATATTTTTTTGCCGATAAAATAAATGACAGATTATATATAAGACTTGTCAGGATTAGAGGTGTGAAATTTATGGAGGTAGCAATCGTCGATGACGAAAAAGTTATCAGGGAGCAGATAAAAAAGCTGGCTGTAAAATATGAGCCGGACTGCAATGTTATAGCCTATGAAACAGGAGAGGAGCTGTTGGCAGAGGGAAAGAAGCTTGATGTGGTATTCCTTGATATTCAGATGGAGGGCATGAATGGCATTGATACTGCCAGAGCCTTGAGGGAAAAACAGGAAGATATGGTGGTTATTTTTATTACCGGGGTGAAGGAATATGTGTTTGAGGCCTTTGATGTATCGGCGTTTCATTACCTGTTAAAGCCTGTAGAAGAAAAGAAGTTTTCGGAAGTTTTTGAACGGGCAAAAAAGGAAGTGGAAAAGAGAAATACGCGGGGACAAAAAAGCCTTTTTATCAAGACCAGAAATCGGAGCTTTACCATTAACCATGACAATATCCTGTATATCGAAAACCGAGGAAAAAAGGTGGAAACACATACCAGTAATGAAATAATAGAAACCTATGCTTCCATGAACGATCTGGAAAAGCAGTTAGGTGGAAACTTCTATCGCTGTCACAGGGGGTATCTTGTAAATATGGCACATATCGCAGAATATGAAAATGACAGCATAAGCCTAAGTAATGGAGAGAACATCTTCATGGCGAAGGAGCGTTATAACGAATTTGTGAAGGAGTATATGCGGTATCTGCGGAATGGAGGTACAGCCTGTGTATGATGTGTTAAATGTAGGGTTGGAAGTGATCGTTGCTTTGGGGCAGGGGTATTGTCTGCAATACTTTTTGGGAAGTTTTCTGGAAGGCAGGGAGAAAGACAGACGCATAAACGGACTACCGGTTATGGTTGTATATGGAGTGTTAAGATTGGGTATCAACTTTATCCTGCCAGCTGATAATGAGAGCATCAGAACGGTTGGAAAAATTACATTGATGTTTGTAATTATCGTCCTGCTGGCACTTCTGTTTTATAAAGGAGTTCAAGCAATAACTGCTTTCCTTGCAATAACTTTTATGGCAGTAAGTGAGATTACTTTTTTCCTGTCCTATATGCTGATGCAGATAGGTAGCAAGTTGTTTGACTTTTGGATATGGCTCATGGAAAAAGGCTATATTGCCTCTGCTGAAACCCTTGAATGGCTTGTACAGATAACCGCTGCGGTATTACAGATTTTCTTTTATGGCATATTTATCGTATTGTTGTATTTTGCATTAAGGAAGATAACGGAAAGTTTTAGGGATAAGGATTACAGGGTTCAAAGGACAGAGCTGTATTTTCTTTTAGTGCCGGGGCTGGTTGGGCTGCTGATCTGTGTGCTTCTTAGAACCATTATGATAACAATAGAAAATGATGTGCCGAAGCTATTATATGACAGATACCCGATTTTAACCATTATTGTTCCGGCAATTCTGATACTGTCCCTGTTGTCTATTCTCTATGTGGTAAAGACATTTCAGGATATGATTGTATTGAACCGAGAGAAGAACAGCCGGATTATTTTGGAAAAGCAGATAGGCAGTATGCAGGAACACATGGAAGAAATGGAACACATTTATTCCGGCATACGCAGTATGAGGCATGATATGAAAAATACCCTGGCAGTCATTATGCAGCTTGCAGCCGGAAAGGAAGAAACAGAAAATGCTGAATTGCAGGCTTATCTGTCAGAGCTGAATCGGACAATGGATCGCTTGGAATTTCAATTTAGAACAGGGAATACCGTTGTTGATACCCTGCTTAATATGAAGTATCACGAAGCAGTAAGGACGATACCTGACATTCAGATGGATGCAGACAGACTGCTGTTTCCGGATAACCTGCTCATTCAAAGCTATGACATAGGGATTATTTTGGGCAATGCACTGGACAATGCAATCGAAGCATGCAGGAAGTTAAAGGGAAAAGAATCTGATGCAGAAACTTTTATCCGGCTATCTTCTTTCCGGAAAGGGAAGATGATTTTTATAGAAATAACAAACAGTTTTGACGGAAATGTAATACGAAAGCGGCAGTCTGAATTTCCGGCAACGGATAAGGCAGACAGGGAAGCACATGGAATCGGTTTTGCCAATATCAAAAATGCGGCGGAAAAATATCATGGTGCGGTAGAATGGTCGGTTAATAACAAGGTATTTACATTATCCGTAATGCTGAAAAATGAAAGGAGAATTGAAAATGAGTATTAGTGGTGTAAATGGTATGGGAGCAACTGTCTATACTTATACAAACAGAAGTAAGGAAACAGCAGACATAAATAGTTTTGCAAATGAGGTACAAAAAGCAGAGGAAAGCCAAAGTGCCACAATGAAGTCGAATACTTCTGTATGGGCAGGAGATATGGTTATCCAGTACCCGCCAAATTACAGTGGCTTTACATATGACAGCTCCATTTCCAATAAGTCAAAAGAGGAAATGACCATGGATGAATATAAGCAATGGGTTATGAATGAAATGTCGCAGATGCCGGTAAGCTCATGGGTTCGTTCCACATATTCATCAGGAGCAACAGTGATTAAGGAAGAAGCATTTGAAAGGATGAAAAGTGATCCAAAGTATGAAGAATATGTTTTGAACAGAGTTCGCTCAGCATATTCTGTAAGTAGTCTGCCAGTTGGTTCAAATAATGTTAGCTATGATGTGATTGGGGCATCACCGGAAGAATGTTATGGCTATGCAGGACCAGTAGGTAACAGTAGTGCAAATAAATTAAAAGATGAAGAATCATGGTGGGAGAAGCGTCATGAAAAATTTGAAGAAATGATTGAGGAACAGGAAAAAGAAGCACTTAAAAGGGCACAGACCCACAGGGCGCAAGCACAGGAGATTTTTCTCCAAAGTCAGTTGGAAAGTCAACAGAGATTGCAGAGCTTTTTCATGGAAAAAATGCAGAGCGTGCAGGGCGCTGTAAATATGTCGGCTTTTCAGTCAGCAAGTGTTTCTGCCTCCGCTGTATCAGCCTACGAGGATACAATAAGCACATTTAGTACGAGCGTGATAGAAAGTCAAAAGCTTTAAACGAGGAGGTTTAAAAGTATGGAAGTACAGGCACTTGGAATGCTGAGTAATATAACAGCAATTGTGCAAAAACAACATGTGAATACTATTGAAAGTGATATAAATGTAGAAAAGGATTTTTACGGAACTCTTAGAGAACAGCAGATAAACTGTGTAAAAGAAGATATATATAATAAATTTCATATTGATGTGGGAGCTGCAAATGGCTATTTTGAGTGCTACATTCCAAGTGATGTGCTGTACAGAATGAATACAGACACAGTATTAAGACAAAAAGTTTATGATATGCTTGCGGATTATAGCAGCGATAAATTTAAACTAACGATGCAGACACTTAATCCGCCTGTAAAAAAATGTACACTGGTTTTTGATGATAATGGAGAGGTAGTTGCCACATTAGAGCCGGATGTAGGTGGAGAGAAGGCTGCTTCGGAGAGATCAAAGAATACTGAAAAAGTAAGGATAATGAATGGGAGCGATATAAAAGCCTTATTGCAAAACGATATACAGGAGATGATTGAAGAGAGAGAAAGACAAGGAGTTATGGCAACGGAATATAAAAAGAAAAGTATTTTATAAATAATGTAAAAAGAGAATGCTTGGCCTCAAAAAGAGAAAGCATAAGCAATTCTGACTGACAGAGGAATTGCAGAAACAGGTAGCAGCCGGAAACGGAGTTTTAAGATATTGAATTGCAAGGTGGTGAATAAATTGAAAAAAATAGTTTTAACAATTACAAGCATTTTTATGATAATAATTAGGTTTTTAATAGCAAATGATATGGGTCAAAGCGCTTTAAGGCACGATGACACATCTATAACAAATAATATATTGAATAGTAAAGAGGAAACATTTCAAGGGGTAAAAAGTAATAAAGATAGCTATGAGAGTGACATAGGATATGCAGATAATGATTTGGTGTTTCGGGAGTATTCTTGGGGGTATCGTTTAGAAAAAGGATATGAGATACTAATTGAGCAAGATAAGATTATTGGTGAAGTAGAAAACACGCAAACAATAGTTGTATTTTGGAATGATAGTGTGTATAAAGAGTTTGCTTTTGATGGCAACGATATTGAGTTTGAAATAGATAAAAGTGGCAATTACAGTTTTTATGCAATTGATTCAGATGGTAACTCCTTTGATATTATGTCGATAGTAAAAGCGTATAAATCAGCAGATGGAGGTGTAATGCCATTGTAATCAGATGTGAGTATAAGTGATTCTAGCTGACAGAGGAATTGCAGAAAGGTTGAAAAAATTATGGATATACAGGCACTTGAAATACTGAGTAATTTAGCGGCAATTACAACAAAGCAAGGTTCAGGAGATGCCGAAGTTGTTTCTGGGGACTTTAGCAGACTCTTAAATGAAATAAATACTATGCAGAGTGTTAGCAATATGCAGGAGGAAATTTGCAAAAAGTTTAATGTTACACTTCATGTTGTAGATTATGCATGTAATACGACAGACCAAACTGCCGAAAATTTTGATCTAGCGATGCTTGACAGTGGGAAATTTTATGGAGCTGGAAATGTAGTCATTTCTAAGAAATCTCTATTGAGAATGCAAACAGATAGTAGGTTTAGGCAAAAAGTATATGAGTCAATAGAAGGATTGGGCTGTACGAGTAAAATGACAGGAGGAATTGTAAAAAGTACAGGAGTATTTATTCACGAAGATGGAACAGGTGGTTACTGGACGGAATTTGACTGGGGAGACGAGGAAGATAATGGAAAAGGGAAAAAACTGTTAATTAGTAAAAAGCCTTTAAATGAATTTTTTCAAGAGCGCAGCAATATAGGTTATCAGCTGACAGAAAATGATATAGAAAATATTATGCCACTCATGATAACGGGGTATTATAAAAAACAGGAGTAATATTTTTTGAGTTAGAGTAATGCTTGAAGATGGGTAATAAATGGATTTCACAATATATCAAATTCAAGGAGGATAATATTATGGCAATTACAAGAATTGGAATGGTTAAAAAGTATTCATTATGAAGATATTAAGAAAAAGTTCGGTGATGATGATAAGAAACGCATTTCTGAACTTGGTGAAGTTTCAGCTGATGAGTCGGCAGTTTGGTTAATTGATTATTGGTGCAGTAAAGATATATCTGGTCTTATAAAGATGCCTCTTTCAAGACACTGGATTATGCATATTGAAGCAGCTAATAGGATAAAAGAGAAGATATTGGA
>JAZLLV010000020.1:0-62496 GCA_045598365.1 Lachnospiraceae bacterium | reverse complement strand
AAACGGTATGGCTTACGCAAAAACAGATAGAGACACTTTTTAATGTATCCCACGCAACAGTAAGTGAACATATTAACAATATTTTGGCTTCTGGAGAGTTAGATGAAACTTCTGTCGGTTTTTCCGACAAAAGTTCTGGTGGTCGAAAACCTAAAATATATAACTTAGATATGATACTTTCTGTGGGATATCGAGTTAATTCAAAACGTGGAATTGCATTTCGTAAATGGGCAAATAACGTTTTAAAACAGTATGTAATTCAAGGTTATGCAATCAACGAAAAGCGCTTGCAGGCTCTTGAGAAGACTGTTGATATCCAGACAAGAATGATTGCTGACGCACTGGATATAGAAGAAGCTGATGTACTGAGAGCTGTTAATGAATATACGGATGCATTACTTCTTCTGGACAAGTACGATCATCAGGCTTTGGAAAAACCAGATGGAGCTACTCCAGTTTATAGAATTACATATAATGACTGTAAAGAAATGGTTAGTAAAATGAGAGATTCCTTTGATACTGATGTGTTTGGTGTCGAAAAGGAAGCAGGTAAAGTTGCGGGTATAATAGCGGCCGTTTATCAGAGCGTGTTTGGAGAAGATGCTTATCCATCTATAGAAGAGAAGGCTGCAAATCTACTTTATTTCATGATTAAGGATCATCCATATGCAGATGGATGTAAAAGAATTGCAGCTTCTTTGTTTCTGGAATTTTTAGACAGAAATAATGCATTGTTTGTTGATGGAGTGAAGAGACTTAGCGATGGAACGCTAGTTGCTATTACATTAATGTTAGCGGGGTCTAAACCAGACGAGAAAGAAGAAATGGTTAAAATGGTTATGAATCTATTATCATTACGCTAAAGAAAGGGGAAGTACAAAACTTATAGAATGTATTTGGCGGATTTTGAGCATTTTCAATTACTACTTTTTATTACTACTTTATGCATTATAGGAAGCTGAAAGTGCCAGAAACAATGGTTTCACAGCCGAGACTTTGTACAGATCGTTAACGCCTAGTTATGTAAACTGGAAAAGTTCTATGTATTAATTGGGATGCCTCGGAATTCTGAGGCACCTTTTTGCTTTATAAAAGATGCTTTTATCGAAAATCCCGATAGAAGTGCGAACTATATTCTATTACTGTTAAAGGTAACAGTTTTGTAATGTGTATTTTTTGCACATTCCTATTTTGAATAAATAACAGTAATTGTCGTTAACGTTATGACTAATGAAAATAAGTTATCAAGAATTTCTGGACAACTTGATGTGGATTCATAATGTTAAACATTTTTTAATTATGGAAAATATGTAAATTATGAAACAATACTTGAATTATGAAAATTATGAAAGCATAAATTAGCAGATGATAGGGCAAAGTTTATAAAAGGATGTAAGACATACAGATATGCACTATGCATATGATTGCAATTGCAATCAATTGATGATAAAATTTATAAGAAAGAAGGTGATTCTATGTCAAATACATTAGTGCAGTTTAGAACAGAAGAAAGCGCTAGAATAAAGGCGATTGGAATATGTGAAAAGCTTGGAATGGATCTTCCAACATATCTAAGAATGTGTGTATATAGATTGAATCAGGAAAATGGAATTCCGTTTAGTATGAAGATTAAAGAATCTGAAGAGACAAAAGCACTAGAGGCTATGAAAAGAGCAAGTGCAATCGCTGAGGAGTATGGTATCAGCAATATGTCTCTTGAAGAAATAAATGCTGAGATTTGTGCGGCAAGAAAGTAGGTGTCGATGAAGTATTATGCTGTAATTGACACGAATGTACTTGTATCAGCGATGTTAAAGTGGAATTCAGTTCCTGGGAGTATTATGGAGTTATCTTTTACTGGAACAATTGTTCCTCTCTATAATGATGATATATTGAAAGAATATCGTACAGTATTATCGAGGCCCAAATTTCATTTACCGGATGATATTATTGATAGTGTTGTTGACGAGATTAAAGATATTGGATTTAATTTAGAGGCAGATCAAATAGAAGTTGAACTACCAGATCCAAAGGACAGAGTTTTTTATGAAGTTGTTATGGAGGGACGAAAATCTGAAGAAGCATACTTGGTGACAGGAAATATAAAACACTTTCCACAAAGACCATTTATTGTTACTCCAAGACAGATGCTTGATTTGATTTTAGATAATAATTAAGTGGTTCTTAATGTGTATAGTATGAATTAGTCTGATTTTGGGCGTTTTCAATTACTACTTTTGATTACTACTTCTCTCGTTCACGTTACTACAAAGTCCATAAAACACAGGCTTTCCAGACGAGACTTTGTACATATCGTTAATGCATAATTGCAAAATTGTCTGTTAATTATTAACAGACACAATCAGCTTTAATAACTTAAAACAGAGGGCTTTCATGGTAGCATTTACCTTGAAAGCCCTTTTATTGTGTATAAGCAGGCTGTTAATATTTCTATTAACATGAAACTGATATAATGTTGAAAATATGATAGTTGACAAGTGTTATGCTTTCTTTTAGAAATGCGAGGAAATATGAACAGACTCAGATTATCTGATAATAAGCCCTTATTAACTTGTATAGTGATTGTCGCAGTTGTATTATTATCCATTCTTGGTTTTGAATTTTTTGAAGCCAGAACAACAAGTTATAATGACAAAAAAACAATTGAATATATAGGAAAAGATTTACAATATATAGATTCAAAGAAGGATGAGTATAAGCAAAAACTGATTAAACTGTCCGAAGAAAGATATATGTCTCCGGAAGTGCGGGGCCATGTATATGAAAGACTCTCTCTTTTTTATTCTGTAGATGAAACACCCGTGCTTTATTTTGATACAATCGGAAAAGCACAGTATTATCTTGAACAAGGTAATGATATTGATACAGTGGCTAATATCTATGCTGATTTGTCTAACTATTATTACACACACAGTGAGGTGGGGGTGGCGCAGGATTCGTTGAATCAGTTGTATTCCTTAACCGGTGTAGAAAGCATAAACAGTTTTCAACAGAAAAGCTATATTTGTCGTCTTCAGGGAATTTTGGATATAAAAAATGGGAACTATACTGAAGCTGAAGAACAGCTTCTTAAATCGATAGCATATGTTAATAGTGACACTGACGAAGCTTTATACGGACCATCCTATATAGCAATTTCAGAGGTAGCACTGGCAAATTTATATTATCATACGAAAGAATATGATAAATGCCGCGAACTGGTTAATAAATATGCTGATTCTGAGTTGTTTACACAGGAAATATTTGCAGATATTCTTGCGAGAGACTTCGTCATACCTTACTATACGGTAGCGATTGATATAAACATTCATGATGGTAACCTTCCGGTGGTTGAGCCACTGATTATAAAGTTTATGAATACCTGTGAACATTTTGGGTATCGAAATATAGAATTGGAGCAGCTCATATTCATGCAGGAAAATATTCCGGCTGCAGACCCTGAATTCAATAAAAAAATGTTGGATACGATTTCAGAGTGTTATAGAAGTATAAATGAAGATTTATATCACAGGCAGGCTGTTTTTGCGGACAGTCAGATAGATTTTTCAAAACGAAACATAGTAGATAGGGAAAATGCAGAAAAGGCATCGAAGAAGGAACTTATAAATTTACTGATTTTTATTCTTATTGTGCTTTTCCTTTTGTTCTTCATCTTCTTAATATTTGAACAGAGTAACACGGATGCACTCACTAAGGTAAGAAACAGACGTTCCTTAAAAAACAGACTGAATTTGTATAAACGTTTACACAAAGAGTATTCCGTAATAATGATTGATATTGATAACTTCAAGAGTGTCAACGATACTTACGGGCATGAAATGGGAGATGTTGTTCTTCGAGGACTGGGAAAGATTTTGCTTAATGAGCAGCGGGATGGATTTGTTCCTTACAGATATGGTGGAGAGGAATTTGTTATCCTCTTAAATGAATATAATGTCAAAAAAACACTATATACTGCAGAAAAAGTTCGAGTAGCCATGAACAATCTTGATTTTGATGGCATCGACAGAAAGATTACCATATCGCTTGGAGTAGGCTTCAAAAATCTTGAGGAGAATGATGGTATCAAACAGGCGGATGATAACCTTTATTTTTCAAAACATCACGGAAAGAATGTTGTTTCCTACAATAAATCAGGGGAAACTGTTTTATATAAGTCATAAATTTTTTATGGGGATGTAATACCGGAATCTTCGATAGAGGTATAGGTAGTTTTTTGTATGTTAAAAATAAAAAGACTTTCAAGCATCAGCACGGTAATTTGCATAATAAGCATGATTGTTTATATAGCTGCATCAGTGTGGTTATTTAGTGCTCCATCAGATTCACTCTTTAAGTTTGCAGGTGACAGCATGGAGAAATTAGAGAGCCTGAATGGGGACAATCCGGCGGCGGGATTTATGCTGTTTGCTTATCTTGCGGGAGGAGCTTTGGGACTGTTAGGAGGCATTTTTGTGCTTTTTATAGCTTTATTTCTTTTGCTTCTTGCCTTGTATCAGCTTCCTGAGATAATAACCGGACTGTTTGCTAATGGACGCTATAAGAAAAATGCTGATAAAGAAAAGTGCCTTAAGGCATATAAAACAGATGGATTTGTTAAGGCCATCATGAGTGGACTTATACTTGTACTCGCAGTCTTTTTTGTGGTTGGTAATGTAAGTGACTTATCTGTCAGAGGCATTTTGGAGGGCCCATTGCTTTTGGGAAACTATATAATTGTCTTTGTGTTAAGTGTAATACAGATTAAGCTTACTTCTTTTGAAAGGGACCGCGATTTAATTAAAGGAGACATGCTATGAACATTCTTGTGGTAATGCCTGTTAATGAAGAACATAAAAAGAAATTGGAAAAGTCGGCTCCGGGGGCTGACTTTTTGTATACCGACTATGGGCATGTGAGTGAAGGGGATGTGAAGAATGCGGATATAATTGTGGGCAATGTGCCGCCTGAATTTGTGAAGGACAGTGCAAAGCTTAAACTTCTCCAGCTTAATTCGGCCGGCACCGATGGCTATACTGAAAAAGGTGTGATAAGAGAAGGGGCTGTACTTGCAAACGCAACAGGCGCATATGGTCTTGCTATTTCGGAACATATGCTTGGAATGCTTCTTTGCCTTATGAAGAAGCTTGATATTTACAAAGAAAATATGAAAAGCGGTAAATGGGAGGATGCCGGCATGGTGCCTTCTGTTTATGGCACGAAAACCCTGGTGGTGGGTCTTGGGGATATCGGTAATGAATTTGCCAAAAGAATGTGGGCTCTTGGAAGTCGGGTTTTTGGCATTAAGAGAAGAGAATCAGACAAACCGGACTACATAGAAGACATATACGCATTGGACAGGATAGAAGAGGCAGTTAAGGATGCTGATATAGTTGCAGCCTGCCTTCCGGGAACTAAGGAAACATACAGACTTTTTGATAAAGAGCTATTTGCAAAGATGAAGAACGGAGCTTATTTTATCAATGTTGGAAGAGGCACTGCAGTTGATACGGATGCTCTTACAGATGCTTTGCTATATGGTAAACTGGCAGGTGCATGTCTTGACGTGACAGATCCGGAACCGTTACCGTCCAATCATCCTTTATGGAGTTTTCAGAATGTTTTGATTACACCTCATGTATCAGGTGGGTATCATATGAAGCAGACTCATGACAGAATAATTGATATAGCTGTTGAGAATATAGGCCATATACTTAAGAACGAGCCTTTGAGAAATGTTGTGGACATGACAACAGGCTATAAAAAATAGGTGTTTAATAATTCATTAAGTGAACTATTTTATTATTTTGTATACAAATAGTAAAGGGGGAGAGTGCGGACTATTATGAAAGAAAAACACTTTTTACGAACCAACGGACTTATTTTTATTGTTCATTTAATCACAACAATCTTTGGATTTGTCGGCATTATGTCACAGCTTACAATGGCTGTTGATATGAATCCCATCAACAGTATTATTCCTATGGCACTGCTGGTGCTTGGCTTTGCAGGATGTACTGTAATGCATTTTATGGACAAGTCATCAGTCAATTATGCTAAATATGTGGGAATTGCTTTTTCGATTGCATACTTCTTTATGATGGTGCTTGGCGCTTCAGGAGCTGTTTTCCCCTACATGATTCCTTTCCTTGTGGTATTTATTTTCACACTTGATTTTAAAACGATTGTATTACCTCTTGGTGTGTTTGTCGTAACAAATATCATCAGAGTAATTCTTTCCTTCGCAACAGCGGCAGATCCTAACGATGTTATGGAAAGTGCCTGCGTAGAAGTGATTATTACCGCACTTATTACAATTACGGTTATTAAGGGCTTTAAGCTTTTAACCACATTTATTGATGAATCTGTAACAGAGGTATCATTGGTTGCTGATAAGAATTCTGCAATTGCTGAAAAGATTGTTGGCGTTGCGGGACAGGTTGCTGAATGCAGCGATTCAATGTCAGAGGCTATTGATGAAGTACTTAACTCAACAAAGACTCTTAACAGCGCGATGGATGATATTACAACCGGTATGAATGGCACAACCGATGCAATCATGAATCAGACCCTTCAGACCAAAGAAATCCAGGATATCATTGATTCGACCCACGACAGCACAGAGAAGATTGCTGACATTACAAAGGATACACAGACAGCTCTTGTTGAAGGTACAAAGGCAATTAACGATCTCTTCTCTCAGGTTGATATAGCAATTAACGAAAGCAGCCAGATGAAACTTGCAGCTGCAGAACTTTCAAATACAACTGAAAAAGTTAAGGGCATCACAAGTATTATTCTTGGTATTTCAAGCCAGACAAACCTTCTTGCACTTAATGCTTCAATTGAAGCTGCAAGAGCAGGTGAATCAGGAAGAGGTTTTGCGGTAGTTGCTGATGAAATCAGAAACCTTGCAGAACAGACCAGAAGAGAAACTGAAAATATCACATCTCTTATTGATGAGCTTTCAGCTTATGCGGGAGAGGTTAATTCAAGGGTAGAAGCAAGTGCAGAATCTTCAAAGAAGGAAAACGAATCTGCTAAATTCGCTTCAGAAAAGTTTGAAGAAATCACTGATAAGATCAATGCTCTTTCAAGAGAAGTTAAGGATATTCAGACAACCGTTAACGGACTTAGAAAGGCTAATAACAAGATTGTTGACAACGTTAATACAATCTCTGCTACCAGTGAAGAGATAAATGCAAGCACACAGGAAGCTACCGAAATCAGCAGCAACAATGTAGCATTGCTTGATAGCTTTGCAAAGAGCATTAAAACTCTTAATAAGGAAGTTGATAACCTTAAGGCAATAATTAAAGCTTAATTATTTGGGCCTCTCGGAAAAACATCCGAGGGGTCTTTTAATGAATTTCTACCGAAGAAAATATCTATCAGTAAATATACTGAGCGCTTGCAAAGATAGAATGCAGGCGCTTTTATAATGCAAACAAGTAAAAACAGACATTTTAATAAACAAAAATGTTTAAAATGGCAAAAATCACTAAATAATAAAACATGTTGTTTGTAAAAAGTTGACAATTTTCCGGGGGGGGGTACAATGAGAAAAATTGTGTAAGGGGGATAGGATTATGGTCTATTTCTTTTTGTTTTTGATTTTTGCACTAATCATATTTTTGATTGTTTTTGTGAATCGCAAGATTTTGCAGCTTAGGAAAAAGAAGGCGAAAGAGGTAACTGCGGAGATTATTGATGAAGCTACCAGAAGTAAATTTGCTCAATTTTTTGTGAATGCTTCAGAAAAGTATGTTTCTTCACTGGGAAATGGATATATTCTTAATTTTTTGGCAAATCGCTCTGTGAAACGTGGTTTTGCCATTATTTCTGATAAGAGAGTTTACTTTAGAGGAAGCTGTTTTACCGGAACAGGGAAGAACCTTGTAAAAAGTGATGAGCAGAGAACCGTTGATATAAAGGATGTTACCGGAAGCGGATTTATTTACAGGCGATATTTGGGCGTCTTACTTGCACTTGTGACAGCATTTGTGACCTTGATTGGAGGCATTGCCGGGGCAGGTTATGGCGTTGCCGGAGTTGTAGATACGCTGAGCACACATAATCATGAATTGAATTCATACAAAGGACAAATCAAAGCAGAAAAAACTTTTAATAAGAAGACTGCAGAGGCAGATATTGAGAAGTATCGAGAGGAGATAGGCGAACTTCAGTCACAGCAAGCATCAATTGCACAGGAATATATGGGTGAAAGTGAATCATTCGAAGTTGGCCTCTATGCAAATATGACTGATGAAGAGATTGAACTTGCTATAGAACGTGCATTTGCTAAAGCGTGTTGGAAGGCGTACGAAGCTGGAGCATATAAGACTCCTGATTACTTGATTGACGACATATTCTTGATTGACCACTTAGTATCAATTGGAATTGATGAGTCAAACTATAGAAATTTGTTAAGCATTTCTGATAAGAGCAGATATAAAGAAATTAAGGCAAGTTATACTGAAACTGAAATATTACCGGTTGTAGACAGAATCATTGATCGTTACCGTGATGACAAGTACGGTTTTTATATTAGACGTGTTTTTGATATGTTTTACGGTAGTTTAATGTCCTATGACGAAAATTGGTATGATGAAATAGTTAGGGCCTATATGTCGCGTTATTTTGAATTCTTTGTTTATGAAGACATATATAGAGATTGCCAAGCCCGCGGGATTGATTATTCTGTCGGTTTGTTTTTGGAGATTAATCGATACCCGGAGGATTATGATAAAGCAATAAAGACCATAGAAGACGACGGAGTCCTTTTCGGGGGGCTGGGTGGTCGAAGCTCAGATTATATAAAAAATGTTATAAATGAGTTAGGAATTTCATATGACGGAGACCTGCTAAAACTTAGATATTATGAACTCATTAAACTTTGCAGGAAAAAATGTGATTCTTCCACCGAGGCAGCTCCCAGTTTTGATCAGAGTCCTTCTTATGAAAAAATGTTAAAAGATCCTTCTTACAAGAAAATTGCAAGCGAGATTGATGAATATGAGAAAAAGATTACAAAACTTGAGGAAGATATAAACGAATATCAGCAGGCCGTTGGATCGCTTGAGTCACAGAAGGGTTTTGTACAGGAAGATATCAGTGTGGATTTTCTTAAAATAGCAGGACTTGGCGGATTGATGGGCTTGCTGTTAACATTTGCTATTTCTGTGATGTTAGTATTTCTGGATTATTTGAAGAAAAGAAAGACTTTCTTTGAAATTCAGTATGCAGGCGGAAGAATTGCCTTTGATGTATCTTTCTATGCTCTTGCTGAGATAGAAGATTTTCAGAGAATGCTAAGACGTACAAAAGATTTGGCAGAAGTAGGAAGCAGCATGGCTGAAGGAACTATGTATGAAGCTAAGCAGGCTATGGCAACAGAGCAGGCGACTTCCGTTTCTGTGCCGGATAAGGCAGAGGAACTTAGAAAGTATGCGAAATTACTGGAAGAAGGACTTATTTCTCAGGACGACTATAATGCTATGAAAAAGAAAGTGTTAGAACTGTAACAGGAGAAGTGAAAATCAAAATGGAATTGTATAAGATAAAAGGCGCAGAAAGAAATAGAAAATGTGAACTAATTGTATCAGATGAGAGTTTTACAATTTGCGGCGACTATTTTTATCTTAATGATAAGGAATTTTCCAAAGTTTCCGGTGGAGAGGAGTGTCTTGCTAAAAGCGGATATATGGGACTTAATGTCCTTCGTAAGCGCTCACCAAAGAAGATGTTTCTGTTTGTTGGATTATCCGCTACTTTAGAAATTGTTGGAAAGCTTGCGGATAAAATTGGGGATATTTTCTTTATGTTTGATACAGATTGGACGAATTACTTCGTGAATATCTGTGCCGCTATATGCCTGATTGTGGCAGTTATGTACTTGTTTTCTAAGAAGAAGGTCTATGAGATAAGTTTTCTGTCAAAACGTGTCTGTGTTGATGAAAAGATGTTTGCTTATGACGACATGATGCAGCTTGATAAGTTGCTGCATAGTTGTTAATGGAAATAGAAATGAAATGGCCCCCGGAAAGCTTCCGGGGGCCTGATTTTTGCATTAGTCGTTTTTTATACTGTCTGTGCAGTTGAAAGGCTGTAGTAAATGCCTTTCTTAGCCATCAGTTCTTCGTGATTACCTTCTTCCACAATATGTTTGTCGTCTACAACGAAGATACGGCTGGCTTTTCTGATGGTTGAGAGTCTGTGGGCAATTACAAAGGAGGTTCGTCCCTTGAGGATTGCTGCAATGCCTTCCTGAACCATCAGTTCATTCTTTGTATCAATTGATGAAGTTGCTTCATCAAGTATTAAAATCTTGGGATCTGAGAGGATGGTACGGGCGAAGGCTATAAGCTGACGCTGACCAACGGAAAGACCGCTTCCTCGCTCTGCAAGCTCTGTATCATAGCCCTTTTCGAGTTTCATGATAAAGTCATGGGCATTAACGATTTTGGCTGCGTTTTCGATTTCCTCATCTGTTGCATCCAGTTTTCCGTACCGGATGTTTTCTCTTATTGTTCCGCTGAATAAGAAGTTGTCCTGTGTCATGATACCCATCTGATTCCTTAGGCTTTCGATGGTAACGGACTTTACATCCTGTCCGTCAATTAAGACCTCGCCGGAGGCTGCGTCATAAAATCTGCTTATCAGGTTAACAATAGTGGTTTTACCGGCACCGGTGGGACCTACAAGAGCAATCATTTCTCCGGGCTTTATGTCAAAAGAAACATTCTTAAGTACATCAACACCGTCTTCATATGAAAAGGTTACATCCTTAAAGGATACGGCACCCTCAATATCAGGCATTTTTGTAACATTAAGTGCGTCCCCGATTTCAGGGTCTGTATCCATTACTTCAAATACTCTTTCTGCAGCTGCGATGTTGGTAATTAACTGATTGTAGAAATTACCAAGGTTACCGATGGGCTGCCAGAAGAGTCCGATATAGGTTCCGAATGCAATGAGTGTACCGATTGAAAGATTCTCGATGCCAACTACTTTAATACCTACAAAGTACATTGCAAAGGAACTGATTGCCCAGCTTATTTCAATAAAGGGGCTGTATAAATCGTTTATTTTTACAGCCTTTATAAAACTCTTTTTGTGCTCATCAATGAGCTCATCAAAGGTTTCAAGGGTTTCATCCTCTGCAGAATAGGATTTTACTATTCTTATACCCGCAATATCTTCATGTACGAAGGCGGATACATTGGAGGATTTCTTTCTTACAATTTTCCAGTTTTTGTGGCAGTAGCTTTCAAGGGCAAACAGTGATACCAGTAAAAGCGGAAAACCTGCCATGGCAGGAAGTGCCAGTCTCCAGTCCTTAAGCACCATAATCACTACTATGGCGATTAGAAGAATACCGTCGGGAAGGAGTGTAAGAACCAGATTCTCAAGGACATTTTTTAAGGAGTTTACATCGCTTATAACCCTTGAAAGAATCTTACCTGTGGGTCTTGAATCAAAAAACTTAAAATCAAGAAGCTGCAGGTGCTCAAAAAGCTCATCTCTTATGGTTTTGATTGCATTGTTTGTCACCTTGGCCATAATATGCATTCGAAGCTTAACTAATAGTATCCATACTATATTGATTACTAAAGCAATTGCTATAAGTCTTGCTAATCCTGCAAAGTCCTTTGGCATAATATAATCATCGATTGCTGACTCTATGAACAGGGGGTTAATAAGACTTACGCCCACGCAATAGGCCATTATGAACATTACTGCAATTATTTCTTTTTTATAGCTTAAAAGGTAGGAGAGAAGGCGCTTTATGGTGACGGATTTCTTCACGTCGCTCTGCCATTCGTCTTCTTTTATCGAATTAACAGACATATTATGCCTCCTTTCTAAAATCAGGCTCGCCGTACTGGGACACATAGGTCTCATAGTACAGACCGCCCTTATGCAACAGCTCGTCGTGAGTTCCCCGTTCTTTGATACGTCCCTCATCAAGAATAATTATTTCGTCGGCGTCTTTAACGGCACTGATACGATGAGCAATAATAATTTTTGTTACATCCTTAAAGTTATTAAGGGTTTTCTGAATTTCGCGTTCTGTCTCCATATCAAGAGCAGAAGTGGAGTCATCCATAATTAAGATCGGATGGTCCTTTGCAAAGGCTCTGGCGATACTGATTCGCTGTTTCTGACCGCCGGAGAGTCCTACGCCTCGTTCGCCAATAACGGTTTCGTATTCCTCGTCCATTTTTTCGATGAATTCATCTGCGCAGGCCTTTTTGGAAGCTTCCTTGATTTTTGATTCGGTGATTCGCTTTTTGTCACCCATCTTAATGTTCTCGGAAATTGTATCTGAGAAGAGGAATACATCCTGCATGATAAGTGACATGCTCTGTCTTAACTGCTTAAGGCTTAGGTCCTTAATGTTTACACCGTCAAGGAAAATGTCGCCGCCTGTTGAGTCATAAAGTCTTGTAAGTAAAGATACAATGGAAGTTTTTCCGGCTCCGGTTGCACCCATGATTCCAAGAGTTTTGCCTTCGGATACTTCAAAGGAAATGTCTGAAAGAATCTCGTGCATGTCTTCTTTGTGAAAAGAAACATGATCAAACTTTATGGTTCCCTTTACTTTGTCAAGGACAACAGGGCTTTCAGGCTCTGTTATTTTTGCTGATTCCTCATATATTTTGCTTACCTTCTTATATGAGGCAATGGCACTTGAGAAGCTGTTTGTAAGCCATCCAAGCATTTCCATGGGCCAGACGATGTTTTGTGAGTATGCAACGAATGCGGACACCTCTCCAAGTGTCATCTTACCCTTTATAAAGAAGAAACCGCCGCTTAATAAAATCAAAAAGGGAAGGATTCTTGATATAAACTGGAAGTAGGGATAGTACTTAACAAAGGTTTCTGTTTCCTTAATGTTGTATTCACAGTACTTCTCGTTATGCTTTTTGAATTTCTCTATTTCGTATTTTTCTCTTGCGAAGGCCTTTACGGTTCTCACACCTCCGATATTTTCCTCGGCGGTGGTGGTAAGGACCGCATTTTCTTCTGAGATGTCTTCATAAACCTTATCAAGCTTTTTCTCAAGTATAATTGCTAAAAAAGCGCATATTGCCATGGCTACTATGGGAATGACTGTAAGTACAATATTCAGCCTTGCCATGCAGAAAATAATGATGGTTGTATGAATTCCGACTTCAATAAGAAGCATGGAGACATAGGAGAGGGCATCCCAGATTCTGTCGATGTCGTCTTTGATACGGGCCATGATTTCACCTGTATTGTTCTTGTCGAAATATGCCGTATCAAGGTGTTCAACATGGACGAATAAGTCCCTTCGAAGCAGACATGCAATATTTACGGATACATAGTCGAAATTGATTTCCTTAACATACTGAAGAATGAATCTTCCAACACCAATAAGAACTATTCCTGCAAGTAACAGGTCTAAAAGCGTTGTGTCTTTACCGATAATTACGTCATCCACAAGATGAAGCATAATCTGGGGTGAAAGCATATCAAGTGAAACTGACAGTATCAATGCAAGTACTGCTATGAAGTAATGCCTGCTGTATTTTCTGATATAAGCTTTTAATTTAAATTTATTTGTTTCCACTTTTTCCTCCTTTTTATTCCGAACAGGTTTTGCGCCTTGCAGGGGAGAAACAGCCCTGGTAAGCACTAAAAAAACGCTTTTTGCATTTTTTCAATAAAAAAACCGGCACAGGCAAAAGCCCGTACCGGTTAACCATGTACATTTAATAGAAGCTTAGTGCTTCTCAACATACTGCCTGTCCGGAGGTAGCTTTTCTGCCTAAACATATTTGCATTGATGAAACTGTCATATAAATTCTGTTTGTCATTTTTAGTACCTCCTTTTCTTAATATTTTGTCCTCATGACACGGACATGCTTTAATGTATACCTTTAACAAATAGTTGTCAAGATATTTTTTTTGCGATAAATTATTTTTATATAGGGAGGTAATCTTATGCTTTCGATATTGATTAAATTGTTTATAAAAGACTCTGAAAATGTTAAGGACAGTAAAGTAAGAGAAAAATATGGTGTTTTATGCGGCGGTTACGGCATATTCTTAAACATAATTCTCTTTATCGGTAAATACATAGCTGGTGTATTAAGTGCCTCAATTGCCATGACTGCGGACGCTTTTAATAACCTGTCGGATGCAGGCTCATCACTTATTTCTGTAATAGGATTTAAGTTAGCGGGACAGAAGCCCGACCCCAAGCACCCCTTCGGACACGGAAGAATAGAGTATTTAACAGGCCTTGCGGTTTCTGCTGCAATTATTGTTATGGGTTATGAACTTATAACGGATTCTTTTTCTAAGATTATGCATCCTGAGGAGCTGACCTTTTCATGGATTTCCGCAGGTATTCTTTTTGTTTCGGTACTTGTGAAGCTTTATATGTCAATGTAC
This sequence comes from Lachnospiraceae bacterium, assembly GCA_045598365.1. Classification (GTDB taxonomy): domain Bacteria; phylum Bacillota; class Clostridia; order Lachnospirales; family Lachnospiraceae; genus UBA1258. The sequence continues at coordinate 48,072 of JAZLLV010000020.1, read as the reverse complement.
AGCAGAAAGATAGGTAAAAAGATTGATTCAGACACTATTCTGGCTGTTGCGACAGACTCATTATCAGATATGGTGTCGACTTTGGTGGTACTTGCATCTACCATGATTCATTTCTTCTTTGATATCCATTTGGATGGTTTCTGCGGTTTATTCGTAGGCGTTCTTATCATTATTGCAGGTGTTAAATCGGCAAAAGAAACAATAGGCCCTCTTCTTGGCGAGCCTCCCACAAAGGAATTTATCGAGGATGTGGAAAGAATTGTTATGAATCATGAGGAAATCGTTGGAATTCATGATTTACTTGTTCACAATTACGGCCCGGGAAGAGTTATGATTTCTCTTCATGCAGAGGTATCCGACAAGGGTGATATAAGAGATCTTCATGATGTAATAGATATTGCGGAGGCAGAGCTTAAGATGCAGCTTAATGCCCATGCGGTAATTCATATGGACCCTGTGGCAGTGGGAGATCCAATGACCGATTCCTGCAAGGAAATGGTGCTTAAGATTGTAAAGGGAATTGATGAAAGACTGACGATTCATGATTTCAGACTGGTAATCGGTCCCACACACAGCAATCTGATTTTTGATGTTGTGGTGCCTTTTTCAATTAATACTTCTGATGATGATATTGCCAAGGAGATTTTTGACAAAATACGTGAGCAGAATCCTGCATATTTTTCAGTTATTACAGTGGACAGGGATTATACCGACAGTCTTTAATAATTCAGAAATTCTCTCAGTTTATTATGTAATATAGAAAAATATGAAGGTGAGGCGCCTTATGATAGTGCTTGAAGAGGTTCTTAAAATTGCAAAAGTGGCAGGAGCCAGCGACGTACATTTAACAGTTGGTATTCCCCCTAAAATGCGTGTTAACGGAGATCTTATTAACATGGATTTCCCCAAAATGCTACCCCCTGATACGGAAGCGGTTATGAATGAAATCATGACCGATCATCAGAAGGAGGTTTTCAATGAAAAGGGTGAATATGATATGTCCTTTTCAATTCCCAATGTGGGAAGATATCGTGTTAATGTGTATCATCAGAGAGGTTCTGTGGCACTTGCTTTCAGACTTGTTGGTACAGAGGTTCCTTCTCCTGAGGTTCTCGGAATTCCCGAAAGCGTAATAGAACTTGCCCAGAGAAAACGTGGTCTTGTTCTTGTTACGGGTCCAACAGGTTCAGGTAAATCCACAACCTTAGCCGCAATTATCAATCAGATCAATATGACAAGAGATGCTCATGTGATTACCCTTGAGGACCCCATCGAGTATCTTCATCAGCATAAAATGTCCATGGTTAACCAGCGAGAGATAGGTATTGACTCAGGCTCCTATGCAAATGCCTTAAGAGCAGCTCTTCGTGAAGACCCTGATGTAATTCTTGTGGGAGAAATGCGTGACTTTGAAACCATCAGCGTTGCAATTACCGCAGCGGAAACAGGTCACCTTGTACTTTCAACCTTACATACAATCGGTGCAGCCAGCACCGTTGACCGTGTAATTGATGTTTTCCCGCCCCATCAGCAGCAGCAGATTCGTATTCAGCTTGCAAATGTTTTGGAGGCGGTTATTTCCCAGCAGCTTATTCCTACCTATGACGGCAAGGGCCGAGTTGCAGCCTTTGAAGTAATGCATGCAAATCATGCGGTAAGAAACCTTATAAGAGAAGGCAAATCCCACCAGCTTATGAGCGTAATTCAGACCAACAGAAAGCTTGGCATGATTACAATGGACGAAGCCCTGACACAGGCATATTACAGTGGCAGAATTTCAAGAGAAAGCGCCATCGAATTTGCCCAGGATGTTGAGGGCATGGAATTAAAACTTGGATAAATTTTCGCAATGTAATGCTACGTTAACTAAAAAAAAGTACAATGAAGTCCCTTGGAAGACTACGTCTTCCTTGGGACTTTATTTACGTAAATAGGCGGGAAACCTTCCCGTAATTAAAGAGGTTAATGATGGCATACTACGGACAGAGAAAACTTAAGCTTGGGGAACTTTTGGTTAACGGTCACGCAATCACTGAGGAACAGCTTGAAAAAGCTTTGGCAGAGCAGAGGGCAAACCGTCGTAAGCTTGGTGAAATCCTTGTAGATACAAATGTTACCACGGAAGAAAAAATCGCAGAAACCCTGGCTGGACAGCTTGGGTATTCTTTGGCTGATTTACAAAATACATCTGTAAGTTCTGAAATTCTATCACTGGTATCCGCAACGATACTAAGGAAAAACAAAGTACTCCCCATCGGCTATGCTCCGGATAATATGAATATTTTAAGGGTGGCAATGGCAGACCCCTTAGACCTTGATGCCATTGATGACATTTCAATCATTACAGGCTGTCAGGTGGAGCCCTGGGTCAGCACACCGTCGGCGGTAATGCTTGCTTTGGACCGCTTTTACGGCTCTGATGACATGGATGTGGCGCTTGAAGAGTACACCAAGGAAAAACTTGTTAAAAATGATGGTGAGGAGGAAACCTCTGACAGCGTTAATAACTCACCCATCGTAATGCTTGTTAAGGATTTAATCGAGAAGGCAGCAAGAAAGCGTGCCTCCGATATTCACATAGAGGCTCTTGAAAACTCCGTACGAGTTCGTTTCAGAGTTGACGGTGCTTTATATGAGTACAAAAAATATCCGATCCAGCTTCTTCCCGCAATTTCGGCCCGAATTAAAATCATCGGCGGCATGGATATTGCAGAAAAAAGAAAGCCCCAGGACGGTCGAATCACACAGATTGTTGACAGAACCGAATATGATATCCGTGCTTCTGTTTTACCTTCTGTTTACGGTGAAAAAATAGTAATGAGACTTGCGGTTAAGAAGGCTCTTACAAGAAATAAATCGGAGCTTGGCCTTAAGCCAAGAGAGATGGCTCAGTTTGATCACATCTTAGCCAATCCCCACGGAATTTTGCTTGTTACCGGTCCCACAGGTTCCGGTAAGTCCACAACCTTGTATACCGCTTTAAGCGAATTAAACAAAGAGGACATAAATATTATTACCGTTGAGGACCCTGTAGAAGCAAATATCGACGGTATAAATCAGGTACAGGTTAATCCAAAAGCTGATCTAACCTTTGCATCAGCCTTAAGGTCCATATTAAGACAGGACCCTGATGTAATTATGATCGGTGAAATAAGAGATAAGGAAACTGCGGGAATTGCGGTTCAGGCTTCAATCACAGGCCACCTTGTGGTTTCAACTCTTCATACAAACTCATCAGCCAGCACCATTACAAGACTTGAGGACATGGGAATTGAATCCTATCTTATTGCGGACTCTGTTGTAGGTGTTATTGCACAGCGACTGGTAAGAAGACTCTGTCCCGACTGTAAGCAGGCTTATCAGGCTACGGAGGATGAACTTGAAACACTTAATTTAGAGCCGGGAAGCAAGCATATTATTTATAAACCAAAGGGCTGTCCTGCCTGCGACAACATGGGCTATAAGGGACGAATCGGTGTATATGAAATCATGGAAATGACACCGGTCTTAAAGGAAATTATCAGTAAAAACGGTAATGCGGAAGAAATAAAGAGAGCAGCACTTAATGAAGGAATGCATACCTTAAGAATGAGTGCAACAGAATACGTTCTTGAGGGCATTACCTCTGTAAGTGAAATGGTTAAGGTATCCTTTGATATTTAACAGGAGAGAATATGGCATCATACGCATATGAAGCAATAGACAAAAACGGAGATACAGTCAAGGGAAGCATGGAGGTGGATTCCCCGGATATTATTAAGAGCAGTCTTAAGAACCAGGGAATGACAGTGCTTTCGGTTAAAGAGCAAAACCTTCTTAATAGGGACATAAATCTTGATATAGGCGGTTTTCCCACCGCAAGAGATTTGTCGGTATTCTGTAAACAGTTTGTAAGTATGACAAGGGCCGGCGTAACAATCCTTGAATGCTTAAAGCTTTTGGAAGAACAGACCGAGAACAAACGATTAAGAGAGGCCACCATAGGGGTCAGAAAGAATGTTGAAAGAGGTGAAACTCTATCTGAATCCTTAAAACTTTATCCGAAGGTTTACCCGGAACTTATGATTAACATGGTATCCGCAGGTGAAGCCTCAGGTGCTTTGGATGTGGCTCTTGAGCGAATGGCGATTCAGTTTGAAAAGACTGCAAAAACAAAGGCTATGGTAAAAAAAGCAATGATTTATCCGGTAATTGTATGCATCGTTGCTGTGATAGTAATTGTAATAATGCTGACATTTGTAATTCCAAGATACTCTTCAATGTTCGGAGAACTTGGTGTGGACCTTCCGGGAATTACCCTTGCGGTAATGGCTGCAAGTGATTTTCTTATGGCTAATTGGTTTGTAATAGTGCCGGCTATAATAGGAATTATCATAGGACTTGTCCTCTGGGGAAGGACAGATTCAGGAAAGCATGTTTTCCATAAAATAAAGCTTGTACTTCCAGTAGTTAAGGTTTTGGAAGTAAAGCAGTCCGCTTCATTAATGGCAAGAACACTTTCCACACTTCTTGCATCCGGTGTGCCGCTTATTGAAGCGGTGGCAATTACCGAAAAGACACTTGAAAATGTGTACTTTAAGGAAGCAATGGGCTTTTGTCACGAGGAACTGGTTATAGGCCAGCCCTTATCGAGCCCCTTGGAGGAATGCGGATTATATCCTCCCATGGTTTATCACATGGTAAGAATCGGAGAAGAGGCCGGTAATGTGGAGGATATGTTATCAAAAACCGCCGATTATTATGACGAAGAGGTTGAGATGGCAGTGCAGTCCCTTATGGCGGCAATGGAACCCCTTATAATCATTGTTCTTGCAGTGGTTGTAGGCGGCCTTGTGGCAGCATGTCTTGCACCTATGCTTAAGATGTACAGCGCACTTGGCAATTTATAACACGAATTAACCACCTTGTTGTAGGGACGGGTGATTAAGATAAATTTTTTTCAAAAAAAGGAGACTTAGAAATGAAAAAATTAAACAACAAAGGTTTCTCATTAGTTGAACTTATCATCGTAATTGCAATCATGGTTATCTTAGTAATTGCAATTGCTCCTCAGTATCTTAAATTTGTAGGTAACTCAAGAATCGGTACAGATGTTCAGACTGCACAGGCTATGGTTACAGCTATTGATGTGGCAATTGCTGATCAGAAGACACCTTTTACTGCTGAGTCAGGTCAGACATTAGCAGCTATGGGAATTGTTTTTGCGGATGTAGAGGGTATTGATGCTGAACCTGCTTCTAAACTTGAAGGAAGCTGGAAGGTATTTGGTGATGATGCAAAGGGTGTAACAGGTATTATCCTTACCATCCCTGCAGGAAAAGCAAATGCTGGTACCTATGAAGTGTTCCCTAATCCTGATAATAATGCTGCAAATAGCACACTTGGAACATCAAAAGGACTTAATGAACTTAAGAACTAATCAAAGAGGTTAAAAATGCCCGAAGTTATTTTAGTTCCGATTTATGTACTTACATTTCTGTATGGCTTAATTATCGGATCCTTCTTAAATGTGGTTATATACAGGGTTCCAAAGCATGAAAACATTGTCAGTGTGCGAAGCCACTGCCAAAGGTGTGATTATCAGCTACGCTGGTATGATCTTGTTCCTCTGTTTTCCTACATTTTTCTTCGAGGTAAGTGCAGGAACTGCGGAGAGAAGATATCTCCGCAGTATCCTGTTGTTGAATTAGCAAACGGCCTTTTATGGCTTATAACATTTCTGATTAAAGGGGTAACAGTAGAATCCCTACTCTACAGCCTGCTTTTTTCAGCGCTTTTAGCACTCAGCATTATAGATTTTCGAACCTTTGAAATCCCGGTGGGTCTTAATATCTTTATTGGGTGCCTTGGCATAATTAACTTAATATTGAATTACAGAAACTGGCTTGATTACTTAATCGGTGCAGTTTCGGTATCGGGATTTTTATTACTCATTTACATAGTGACCAAAGGAAGAGGTATCGGCGGCGGTGATATTAAGCTTATGGCTGCGGCGGGACTCTTAATAGGAGTTAAGTATATTGTGCTTTCTTTGTGCCTTGGCTGTGTAATCGGAGCGATAACACATGTTATCAGAATGAAGGTGTCCGGAGCCGAAAAGGTTCTTGCCATGGGACCCTATTTATCAATCGGAATTTTCCTATCCACCATGTTTTTTGGAGGATTAATTGACTGGTATTTATCACTTTTTATTTTTTAGCGTAATTAAGGAGCATTATGTCTAAGATACTAAGTATTGAGGTTGGTAACTCTCTTACAAAAATCATAGAAACGGATTTTCGCGCAAAACAGCCTAAGGTATATAAGTGCATTACAATACCCACACCTGATGATGTATTTGATGACGGATATATTTTTCACAGCGAAGAGTTTGCCATTACATTAAGAAAAGCACTTGCAGACAACAAAATAAGGACCAAACAGGCTGTCTGCACCATAACCTGCTCGAAGATAGCAAATCGTGAGATTACGATTCCTGCCATGAAAACCAGCCAGGTTGAAAGTGTGGTTAAGACAAATGCAAACGAATATTTTCCTGTGGACCTTTCCCAGTATGAAATCGGTCATGTAGTACTTGGAAGCGTTACGGGAGATGACGGAAGAACTAAATTAAGAGTAATGGTTCTTGCTGCCGAGAAGGAATTAATAGCAGGCTATGATAAGTTGTGTGAAGAAGCCGGCTTACATCTTGTCAGTGTGGACTATTCGGGAAACAGTTTATTCCAGATTATGAAGAAAGAGGTTTCGGAAGAAACCGAAATGGTTATAAAGGTTGAGGAGCAGTCTACAATAGCAACTGTTATTTATAACCAGAGTCTGGCAATGCAGCGTAATCTTGGCTATGGCATTGATAACATGGTGCAGACCATGATGGCCTCAAATGCCTTTGAACAGACAACCTACTCTGATTGCCTTAATGAATTACAGAGAATAACCTGTATTAAGCTTTCACTTACCGAGACTGAAAATGCTTTCGAAAATCCCGACAGCATTTCAGACAGAACCAAGAAAGCAATGTCTGATATGACAGAAGCACTTGGTCCCTTAGTCGGAAACGTGGGCAGAGTACTTGATTTATATAATTCAAAAAATTCAGAGCATCCCATTACAAAGGTTTCGCTTATCGGCCTTGGTTCAAAAATCAGTGGCCTTTCAAAGCTTCTTACAAAGGAGCTTGGTGTTAAAACCGTTTCTGTGGATCAGGTTAACTCAATTACCTGGAATCATACAGAAAGAGCCGGCAACAGCGGCGAATACATAAGCGTTATGGGTGCTGCCTATGCGCCTATCGGCTTTATCAATGAAGAAAAGAAACAAAGCGATTTACAGAATGTAAACTATAGAAATTTAGCTTTTCTTGTAACTGTTCTTGCTTTGGCCCTGTGCGGAGTGATGACTGTATTCAGCGTACTTCCCTATAAGGATGCGGAAGCAAGAAACATTCAGTTAAGAGCCCAGGAGCAAAGACTTCTTCCCGGCGAAGCGGTTAAGAATGAATTAGACAGAACGGAGAGTTTTTATAACGAAATAAAGAAGGCTTATTCCTTAACGGAAAACAATAATGATAACATCATTGCCTTTTTAACAGAGCTTGAACTTAAGCTTCCAAAGGAAGCAGAGGTTACAGAGTTTAAGTCAGATAATACTGCAGCAAGTATCACAATCCGTGTTATGGACATGCAGGTGGCTGCAAAGGTTATTGAAAACATCAGAGCCTTTGACAGTATTACAAATGTTTCCTTTGGTTCCATTTCAGAGGCAGAGGCTAAGGAAATAGAAGAGAAGAATGAAGTGATTAAGGAAGCGCTTGAAGAGGGTGACCTTGAAACTCTCTTTGAAAATCCTCCCTATTTTGTATTTACTGCAGTCTGCACCTATGTTCCAAACGGTGCAACATCCATAAACTGACAGGAGGCCTATTTTGGATAAGAAAAAGTCAAAAAAAGATAATACTCCAAAGAAGCTTGATGCAAAAAAGATATTTATTTACATTTTGCTTGTTGACCTTTTGGCACTTGCCCTTGTTTACAGCTTTGTTTTTAACTCCTACAAGGATAAGGCAGACAACTTAAACAGAATCAACGGAAACCTTCAGGCAAGAATTGTGGAGCTTTCTTCTTACTACAGTGCAATGGAAGAAAACAGTAAGAAAATTGATATGATGAACGATGAAATCGACGAAATCATAGCATTGTTCCCTGCAGAGGTTTACGAAGAAGATGTTCTTATGTTAGCGGTTGAAGCAAGAAAAAATGCAGCTTTAAGCTATTCAAGCGTAAATGTTTCCGACAGAGAAAACTTTTACGAGGTTTCAAAGGAAATAATAGATGCAGTTTCATCTGAAAAGTATGAGAATTCTATTTCTTTTGGAAGAAGAACTGTTCAGTATGCCAATACCACAGATTACAAGAACCTTAAGGAAGTGGTAAAGACAATACAGCAGAGTGAAGACAAAAAGGTTATAAGCAGCATCTCTTATACAAAGAGAGATGAGGAAGCCTGTATCGAAGGAACCATCGAGGTTGTAAATTATTATGTTTACGGCACCGGCAAGGAATATGTTCCAAAGAAGATTCCGGGATACGAAGCAGGACTGTTTGATTTATTTAAGCTTTATGAAGAAGCAGAGGACCAAGAGTCGGACGTTGATTTATAGGATGAATGAAAAGAAAACTATTAAGAAACTGAATAATGGTGGCTTTAGCTTAATTGAAGTGCTAGTGGCCGTAATTATATTCGCGCTTGTTACAGGACCGATACTTATGGCCTTTGTGATGAGCGCGCGGTTTAATTCCAGAGCCCGTACTCATCAGGATGTAAATACTGTGGCGGAAAGCTTCATGGAGGAATTTAAGGGCAGTGGTATTGAAAATATAAAAAACAATATTTCTGCCTATAATTTCAATGATGTATCCGTTAACGGTTCAGGTGAGTATACCTTTTCTGCTAAAAACTATGATTTTATAGGCGCTAAATATGATGTAAGAGTAATGGCGACTCCCACAATTTCAGAAGAGGTTGTGGATATGGATCCCATTACCTCTGACAGGGATTTTGTCTTTATTCAGGACCTAAACTACGACAAGTTCGGCTTTGAGTTTTTATATGGTGAGGTTTACGGTATCTGGAATGCGGCAGCTTCCTTTGGACCTGAGTACCCTGCAATTTCCGAGGCTGATAAGAAGGACTACATCACCGTAAACAGAGTTATCAATGTAAATGTAACCACTGATATTAGTAACGCAAAGACTGTAACCGTGGTTTATGACTACAATTATTCGGTGGCACCCTACACAGATGTAAGTCCTTCGGGAGACATCATTAATATCCCTGCCTTCACGGGAAGCCTTTCAAGTTCCGTGTCCTGGGCACCGAAGCCCGGCACCAACTACACAAAGACATTCCCTGCAGACAAGCCTCTTAACAGAATATTTATCTGTTATTCACCTGGCTATGAAAGTGCCTCTGAAGCAAGAATTTACAGCGACACATTTAATATAACAAGTGCCGGTTCCAACAAGGTTTATATACTTAAACAGCAGAATCCCTACCTTTCAGGAAACCTTTCTTTTATGGAGGCAAACTACAGAGTTTCTGTTAACGGAACCAACTATTATCACAATTTTGACATTAATATGAGTACGGGAGCATATGATTCCACACTTTCCGTTAAACCTTTTTGCGTACAAAGCAAGTCTTTATATATGAATCCCAGTGAAGATGTGGTGAAAGACAAGAAGCTTATGTACGATTTGAAGGTTGAAGTTTATGAAGCGGGAGCCTATGGAAGCTTTAATACTCATACTCCCATATACACACTTAACGGATCCATGAATTCGGACTGACGGCTTATGAAAAAGAAACTAAATAAACTTAAACTGAATAATTCCGGTTCTGCGATTGTAACCGTTCTGATTGTGGTTCTTTTCCTAAGCGTGCTTGCAACCACCTTTTTGTATCTTGCGGGCAAGAATTATGTAATGAAGCAGTCTGAGCGAAAAACAATCGGAAGCTTTTATGAAACAGAGACTGCTGTGGAAGAGATAAAAACACAGCTTGTAAAGTTTTCTTCAAATGCTTACAAGGATGCCTATTCAAAGACCCTTACCCAGTATGCTTTCACACTGGACAATAAGGATTTAAGAAGAAACTATTTTCTTTTGGCGTATCAGGCTTCCATTACAAATGAATGGAACAAACAGCTTGATACTGTGGGCGGAGCAGGACAGGAAGTTGCTTTACTTGAAAAAATTATTTCAGATGCAGGCGTCAATGCAACCGTAACCATAACCGGTGGCCTTGATACCACAAGAATTGCCAATGCAGTTGTTGAGTTAAAGGGCGTAAGCGTGCAGTTTAAGAATTCTGACGGCTATGTTTCCAAGATTTCCACGGATTTTGCCATAGTGATTCCGGATATGGAAGGAAATAAGGATATAGACGCGGCTGATTTTGTAAAATACACAAACTGGGTTAAAGAATAATGAAGGTTGATAATAAAGGATATTCATTAATTGAATTAGTGGTGGTGATACTGATCCTTATGATTGTTGCGGGAGGCTCAATTGTGGGAGTCGGTATTTTAAGCGGCAGACCTGCAGATCAGTGCGCAAATTCCTTAAATATTTCCTTTGCAAGCCACAGAATATCTGCCATGGGACAGATATATGATCCAAACAATACCTACTTAAAGGTAAGGCGTGGGTCCGATGACTGCATTTATCTTGAGGAAAAAATTAACGGAGCAGGTGTGGAAACCAAAATCTGCAATAAAGGTGTAACCTTTACCTACAAAAAGAACGGTAATACCTATTCGTTAAATTCCGGGGATTCACTTAAGTTTTGTTTTGACAGATCCACCGGGGCCTTCAAAATCGGTGATGATATTTCTGAGATTAATATAAGTAAATCCAACAAGGAATATCAGATGTTGCTCTATAACCTTACAGGTAAGGTTAAGCTTACCAAAATACGATAGTGCCAATGATGAAATTAATAAAAAAACTATTTTCAAAGAAATTAAATAATAAGGGTGTAACCTTAGTAGAGTTAATAAGTGCTCTTGCCATTCTTTCTTTGGTGGGCGGCTCTGTTGCGGGAATCATGTATATTTCTTCACAGACCTATCAAAGAGGTACTTTGGAGCTTGATGTGCAGCAGGAGGCATCCTTTGCCACCAATCTTATTAACAGCTATGTTCAGGATGCGCATGATGTTTCTTTTGACGTTTCTTCGGAAACCCTTACCATTGAACACATAGGCTCGACTTATGCGGTAAGATTTCTTGATTCGGACGGAGACGGCACCAAGGATTCTTTGTGGATTTCAAATGATAATTTTGCTACAAAGCAGTTAATGGCCGAGAAGGTTACTGCATTTTTCTGCGATACTTCAAGGTTTTCTTATGATAAATCCGTTACGGTTGACTTCAAGGTTAAATCAGGGGAAAAGGAATATAAGTCTGAGTACTCTGTAACCGCAAGAAATGCGGATGTGGCTGATGAAACAGCTGTGGTTGCCATAAATGCACCAAGAGCCGTGGTTCTGGAGCCTAATCAGAGCTATACAATTACTCCCTGTGAGGTCATGGGAGCGCCGGTGGGAAGTACCTTAAGCTGGGAGTTTGCAGGCTTTACACCTAACAGTTATCTTTCAGGAAACACAATTAACATCGGAAACGGCGAAACAAATTCCGAATTGAATGTTGTGGGAACCTGCAAGGACAGTGGCGGCAATGTGATTGCAACCACATCGGTAAAGGTTTACATACGAAGAGTAACCGGTGTCACCTTAAGTGCCAGACTTGTTTCGGGAACAGACCTGTCAAAGGATGCTGTTTATGAAATTACAGCAAATATAACCGGAACAAACTTAGACGAAAAGGTAATGGAAACAGGCTATGTGAATCCCTATCAGGTTAACTGGTATGAGGTCTTTGGCTCACCTTCGGGCTGGAATACCGGCAGATTTGAAGTAGCAGGAGTTCCTGTCAGCAGCGGTTCTTCTTTTTCACCTCCAACCGTAAAGGTTAAGCTAAAAGAAAACATGGGCTTTGGTGAAGCTTTAACCGTTACTGCTGATGCAAAACATCCCATAGGAACCAATAAATCAGGTTCCACATATGCAACAGGCATAAGAGGTACCTGGAAGCTTCAGGGACCTGCATATACATATTCAGGAAGCAGACTCTACAGAGGAACGAACCAGGCACAGGGTGATTTCACCTATGCGGGAACTCTTAAGAGCCAGCTTCACAATAAGTACTTCAGAGACACCTTCTTTAGTAAGATGTACTACAGATACAGAGAGGTTACTCTTTCGGGAGACCGTATTGTTTCGGGAGGCGCTTTCACCGAATGGAGAGTTAACCCCGGTGACTCCGATGACAGTATGGCTATTAATCTTCGTCCCACTGCGACTCAGGTTTTCCACCCCGAGAAGGCCTATGAGATAGAAATGTGTCTTTGCATATATGATTATTCCACCAATACTTATGTATGGCCCGGAGAATATAAGCAAAAGGGTGGCGAAACTCTTGATTCAGCCATAAATAAGATGATAGACAATGCTGTGAATGTTCAGGGCTTATCAAGAACCATGTTTACTATTAAGGATATTATGAAGCCCGTTGAAATTGATTATACCCTTAAGGACCTGTATTCATGGCCGGGAACAATCATTCCTAATGTATCAAGACTTGGCAGCGAGACAAATCCTTATATCCTTGACAGAAATGCTGCCTATGAATTTGTAATGAATACCGCTAACGGTATTGAAGATAACCTTGTAAAGAACAATCTTGAATATGTGGTCCAGCAGAAGGTTGGCGGCGTTTGGCGGGATGTTAATTACGAAGGAAACAGAATGGGAGACCAGAGCTTCAAAATCGGAAGATTCCGCTATGAAAACGGTTCCTATATTATAATGGCAGGTAAGGACCAGAATAATAAGGCATATCTTAGCTCCGGTTCCACGGACTTTAGGTTCTTTGCCAAGGGCAGGAATGTGGATTATACAGTGTTTGCAGGTGGAAATACCTACAATCATCAGCAGGGTGACTGTGATTTTTATAATCTTTCAACAGGCTTTGGTGTATTCTACTTAAGATTTAACTAAAACAATACGGAATCACTTTTGTGGTTCCGTATTTTACATATTTATTGATTATCCCTTCTTTGGCCATGTTGACATGGAAAAACAGTGAAGGTATAATTTTTACGGATTTTGAGACTTTTAATTAAGAAAGGAATATAGATATGGCAAAGAAACCTGCAGTTTTATTAATCCTTGACGGATATGGTCTTAATGACAAGACCGAGGGTAATGCGGTAGCACAGGCTAAAACCCCCGTTATGGACAAGCTTATGAAAGAATGTCCCTTTGTAAAGGGCGATGCCAGCGGCTTGGCAGTAGGCCTTCCCGCAGGACAGATGGGTAACTCAGAAGTCGGACACACCAACATGGGTGCCGGAAGAATTGTTTACCAGATGCTTGTAAAGATTACAAAGGATATTGAGGATGGAACAATTCGCAAGAATCAGGCAATCCTTAGCGCAATGGAAGCAGCAAAGGCTAAGGGAACAGCCCTTCACCTTATGGGTCTTGTTTCACCCGGTGGTGTACACAGCCACATGGATCACTTATTCGGCCTTGTAGAAATGGCTAAGGATATGGGTCTTGAGAAGATTTACCTTCATGCTTTCCTTGATGGCAGAGATGTTCCCCCTGCATCAGCAGCAGATGATATGAAGACCGTTGTTAAGAGATTCGAAGAAATCGGCGCCGGTAAGGTAGCTACCATTTCAGGTCGTTTCTGGGCAATGGACAGAGATAATGCATGGGACCGTGTTGAAAAGGCTTATGCAGCACTTGTTTACGGTGAAGGTGTGGAAGAGGAGTGTCCTGTTTGCGCTATTAAGCATTCTTATGAAAATGATAAGACAGACGAATTCATGCTTCCTACAGTAATCGAGAAAGACGGCATGATTAAGAAGGATGACTCAGTAATCTTCTTTAACTTCCGTCCTGACCGTGCACGTCAGATTACAAGAGCATTTGTAGATCCTGAATTCAAGGGCTTTGAAAGAAGAAACGGCTACTTCCCCGTTCAGTTTGTATGTATGGCCCAGTATGATGCCGAAATGCCCAATGTTTCAGTGGCATATCCTCCGGAAGAGCTTAAGATGACCTTTGGTGAATTCCTTTCAAAGAACGGAAAGACCCAGTTAAGACTTGCAGAAACCCAGAAGTATGCACATGTAACCTTCTTCTTTAACGGTGGTGAGGAAAAGCAGTTTGAAGGCGAAGACAGAATCCTTGTTGATTCTCCCAAGATTGCAACCTTCGATTTACAGCCTGAGATGAGTGCTCCCGAGGTATGTACCCGTCTTGTTGAATCCATTAAGTCAGATAAGTACGATGTAATCATATGTAACTTTGCTAACCCTGATATGGTTGGTCACACAGGTATTATGGAAGCAGCAATCTCAGCCATCGAAACAATTGATGAGTGCGTTGGAAAGGCTGTTGCAGCAGTTAAGGAAGTTGGAGGACAGATGTTTATCTGTGCTGACCATGGTAATGCAGAGCAGCTTATTGACTATGCTACAGGCGAACCCTGGACTGCTCATACCACAAACCTTGTTCCTTTCATTATCGTAAATGCCGATCCTTCATATGGCTTAAAAGAGGGCGGTGTACTTGCAGATATCATACCCACAATGATTGAAATGATGGGTATGGAAAAGCCTGCTGAAATGACAGGTAACTCACTTCTTATTAAGAAATAATTTTTAGATTGTTTTTTGGGCTGCAAAGGCGGAGAGTGCCTTTGCAGCTTTTTTTGTTATAACAATGAGCCGGGCACATGGATATGCTTGCATTAATCCATGTATTAGGCGAATGTTAATCAATCGAGCAGGTCTGCGCCTGCTCGATTGGCAATTAATAATGTGTAAATAAGAGGCGGTTATAGTTAAAGAAAGCTTATAGAACAGTCGAGGGGTTATGAATAAAGCAATTAAAATTTTAAGTTCTTATTTAGCCATAGTGGCAGGCGCACTTCTTGCAAGCTTTTCGGTTGCATGCATCCTTCTTCCAAACGATGCCATCGATTACGGAACAGCAGGAATTGCCATCATTGTAAACAAACTTACGGGCTTCAGTCTTTCTTTGTGCGTTCTTTTTATAGTATTGCCGTTCCTTATTTCGGGATTTGTTTTCCTTGGAAGAGTTTTTTTCAGAAAAGCCGTCATAGGCTCTATTGCATATACCGTTGGAATTGCAGTCTTTGAGGGCTTTCACTTTGAACTTAATACGGAGCATTTCCTGGCGGTTGCTTTCGGCGGCGCTATCCTTGGTATCGGTTTATCTCTTATACTTAGAAACGGCGGCTGTATTGACGGTTCTGAAATCCTTGCAAACATCATAGTAAAAAAGATTACGGATAAAACCGGACGAAACTACAGCCTTTCCTATATACTTATAGGCTTTAACGTATGTGTGTATCTGGCGGTTTTCTTTACGATTGATACAAACAGTGCAATGCTAAGCTTACTGGTTTATGTGGTTGCAACCACTGTTATCGATCACTTTACTGATCACTTTGAGGCGGTTAAGCAGATTACAATCATTACAAAGAATCCGGAAAGTCTCATAAAGGAGATAAAAGAAGAATTAAACAAGACCTGCACAATTATTAATTCAAAGGGAGCCATAGCGGGAGACAACAAAACCCTTATATGCTATGTGAACTATTTTGAACTGCAGAGAATGAGAGAAATAATCAGCAGAAATAAAGGAAGCTTCAGTACGGTTTCAACTGTAGATGAAATATTAAGATGATTATATAGCCCGAACCGGTATTTATACTTTTTTTATAAATGTCTGTCCGGGCTTTTTTACGGCTTTTTGGAAGATGTAAAAACGGCATTTGTATATATATGAGTCCAAAAACGTGAAAATGCATAAAATGCATGCATAAAACCATATTTTATGCAAAAACCGTTGCACACAATGAATAAAAATACGCATCTCAAAGACACATCGAAAAGGTTAAAAAACCTTGAAAAATCAATGGTTTTCAATTAACGAATTATTGACAACAATTAAAATCTGTGATAAAAAAATATTAATGTATGTGAGCAAAAGACAATGGCGTTTTGAAACTCGTGGCTAAAAGTGGGTTTTCAAGACGTTTTTTATGTTACGGACTGGTTTAACGCGTTAAAGCGGCGCTGTAATCTGTTGATTACTCGACATACTATTCATTTTTCGAAGGGAGAAAAATTATGAAAAAAGCACTTAGCTTAGTACTTGCTTCAGCAATGGTATTGAGCCTTGCAGCATGTGGTAAGACTACCGCAAGCTCAACTGATACTCCTGTATCATCAGCAAGCGATCCTGTTGTTTCAGCAAGCACAGATGTTCCTTCTACAGAAACTGTTACTTACGAGTCAGTAGTAGAAGCAACAAAAGGTATGGACTACTATCAGTCCTCAGAGTACATGTACAATCGTGCACTCGGCGAATTCGCTGACTCATATGCAGCTGCATTTGAAGCCGGCAATGCTTCAGAAAGATTTGCTCTTATGGCAATCGCAGAAGCAAAACTTCTTGAATCAGGTGTAATGCTTCCCCTTGAATCAAAGGGTGGTAACTATGCTATTTCCAGAGCAGTTCCTCGTACAATCGACGACGTTCTTTACGGTTCTGACCAGGACAGATATCACAGCATTGTATGTACAAACGAGCTTATCAAGGCTGAAGACATTAAGGCCTGCAGAGATCTCTGGTTCGAAGTTAAGGGTACCGGCAAGTACATCGAAAAGGCTAAAGAGTATCTTGCAGGAAAGGGTTATACCTTCACTGACAGCTACGTAATGGCTTATTCTTCAGACCCTGAAACATGGGACGTTCTTGCTACCTCTAAGGCAAACGATACAGACGCTATCATCAATACATATGATGGACTTCTTGAGTACGATAACGAAGGAATGCAGCAGCCCGCACTTGCTACATCTTATGATATTTCAGCAGACGGACTTAAGTGGACATTCCACCTTCGTGAAGGCGTTATCTGGACAGACTCTCAGGGTCGTAAGGTTGCAGACGTTGTAGCTGACGACTTCGTAGCAGGCTTCCAGCACATGCTTGATGCTGCAGGCGGACTTGAGTTCCTCGTATCTTCTGATGAAGGTTCAGCAGACATCGTTGGTGTTGACGGTTACATCGATGGTTCTATCACAGACTTCGCTGAAGTTGGTGTAAAGGCTATTGACGACCACACACTTGAGTACACACTTAACAAGCCCTGCGCATACTTCAACACAATGCTCGGCTATTCAATCTTTGCTCCTATGTCAAGATCTTTCTACACCTCACAGGGTGGTAAGTTCGGTGAAGATTACGACAACTCAGCAGCAAACTACAAGTATGGTAAGTCTCCTGAGAACATTGCTTACTGCGGACCTTACCTTGTAACAAACGCAACAGAAAAGGCTACTATCGTATTCAAGGCAAGCGATTCTTACTATGCACCTGAAAAGGTAAATGCTAAGACTCTTACATGGGTATTCAACGATGGTACAGAAGCTACAAAGGCTTACAGAGACACAATCGATGGAAAGCAGACAGGCTGCGGTCTTAACTCAGCAGCAGTAGAAGTATGTAAGGCAGAAGGCATCTTTGATGACTATTCTTACATCGCAAACACAGACTCTACTTCATACATGGCATTCTACAACATCAACAGAGTTGCATTTGCTAACACAAACGACAACACAGTTTATGTTTCACAGAAGTCTGATGAAGAAAAGGCAAGAACAGCAGAAGCTATGGGTAGCCAGCACTTCCGTCTTGCTCTTTCAATGGCTGTAGACCGTGGTTCTTATCGTGCACAGACTGTAGGTGAAGACCTTAAGTATGCTGCTATGAGAAACACATACACACCCGGTAACTTCGTTGTTCTTCAGGAAGATACAACTGTTGATATCAACGGTGTAGCTACAACCTTCAAGGCTGGTACACTTTACGGTGCAGTAGTACAGGCTCAGCTTGATGCTGACGGCATCAAGATTAAGGCATTTGACGGACAGTCAACTGACTTATACGATGGTTGGTACAGTGTTGCTAACTGTCAGGAAGAGCTTGCAAAGGCTGTAGAAGAACTTGCTACAATCGGTGTTGTTGTTGATGCTGAACATCCTATCCAGATCGACTATCCTTACAACTCAGCAAGTGAACCTTACACAAACAGAGCTAACGCTTACAAGCAGTCTGTAGAAGCTTCTTCAAAGGGCTTAATCCAGATTAACCTTCTTGCAGGTACAAGAGATGACTGGTTATATGCTGGTTACTACACAGAAGAAGGTTCAGAATCCAACTATGATATGTATGACTTATCAGGTTGGGGTCCTGACTACGGTGATCCTTCAACATACCTTGGTACATTCCTTGCAAATGGTGCAGGTTACATGTCAAAGAGCTGCGGTCTCTGGTAAGATACTGCAACAAAAGCTTTAGGGCTTTATAAGAAATAAATGCCGCGGGAGAGTGGAATACACTCTCCTTGTGGCATGTTAATGAGAAGAGACGATTATGGCAAAATACATTTTAAAGCGTTTGTTATACGGTATTTTTTCTGTACTGATTGTGGTTGCAATCGTAATGATTATGGTGTATTCGCTTCTTAACAGAGATCTTGTATTCGCTACAGACTCAACCTATTCGAAGCTTATGCATAATCAGAAGACCACATATAAATATGCTCAGTGGGAAAAGTTTGGATACCTCGATTATCTTACATACGCTGATTATATAAATGACAGGGCGAAAGCCGGGGAAATTGACGAAGAAGTTCGTTCAAAGGCAGCAACAGTAGGACGTACACCCGATAAGGACAGTGATATTGCTAAACAGTACATGGCTGAATTTGAAGAGTGGTGCGTAAATAACGGCTATACATCAGTACGTATTGATGCGGTTATGGCCGGCAGAAAAGTTGCAACAGGCGGAAATCAGGTTTACTTTGCATATAAGGATGTTCCGCTTTTTAAGAGACTGGTAGGTTATCTCACCGGTTTATTCAGTATTGATAATATTCATAAAATCGAAAATGACGTAGGGGAGAGGAAACTCACCTTTACTTTACACGACCCTTTATATGGTGGTGAGAAGTTTTCACCCGCCATTATTGGTAACGGTACCATACATAAGTACCTTCTTTACTGTAATAATAAGTTCCCCTTTGTTCATCAGAACTTTTTAACACTTAATCTTGGTACTTCCTATTCTGTAAATCAGGGTGTTGACGTATTTACAACAATGACTCAGACACAGGGTTCATACGTTAAGCGTCCCGTTATTTATGAAACAGGTTTTGAAGAAGAGAGTGCAGACGATCTTCATACTGCAACCTATATCGAAAATTCCCGTGAGGGTAATGCGGTTAAGATGGAGAGATTCGTTGACGATTACACCGAAACTCTTACAGTTAAGGCCGGAAAGTCCAAAATCGGTTATTCCTTCGTAATCGGTATTATTTCAGTTATGGGAGCCTATATTTTAGGAATTCCTCTAGGAGTTTTAATGGCTCGTAAGAAGGATAAGTTTGTTGATAAGCTTGGAACTATTTACATCGTATTTATCATTGCGGTTCCTCCCCTTGCTTATATTTTCTTATTCAAGGCTATCGGCGGACTTTTGAAGTTACCCACAACCTTTGATATGGATTCGGCAAGTAAGCTTATTTACATCCTTCCCATTGTTTCTCTTGCGCTTCCTTCGGTTGGTAACCTTATGAAGTGGATGAGAAGATACATGGTAGACCAGATGAACGCAGACTATGTAAAGTTTGCCCGTTCCGGTGGTCTTTCTGAAAGTGAGATTTTCTCAAAGCATATTCTTAAAAATGCGGCGATTCCGATTGTTCACGGTATTCCCGGAAGCGTGCTCGGAGCTTTGGTAGGCGCGATTATTACAGAGCGTGTATACGTAGTTCCCGGTGCAGGTAACCTGTTAACTCAGGCCATCAACAAGTACGATAACAGCGTAATCGTAGGTGTTACACTTTTCTATGCGACACTTACTGTTTTATCTGTAATTCTCGGAGACATCTTTATGTCTCTTGTTGATCCCAGAATATCATTCTCAACAAAGGATAGGTAAGCATGATGAATTATGATTTGGATAAGCTGGGCATGTCAAAGGAAGAGCTGTTCTCAACGGTTGACAAGAGCGATCTTGAATCCGAGAAGATAACCGCTCCCAGATATTCCTATTGGCAGTCAGTTTTTAGAGTTTTCTTTAAGAAGAAAGTTAATATCTTCGCACTTGCCCTTTTAGGCGTTGTAGTGCTTCTTACTTATCTGTATCCGGTGTTCTTTGAGTACGATAAGTTTGGAAATATTATGGATGGTTCTGTTAAGCACCTTATGCCCAAGGCTGCACTTGAAAAACTTGGTATGAGCATCCACTGGATTCTCGGTACAGGTGCATCAGGTAACTCAACCTTCGATGCTGTATGGTATGGCGCAAAGATTTCAGTATCTCTTGCATTTATCTGTGCGGCAATCAACTTAACCATAGGCGTTATTCTTGGCGCTGTATGGGGATTTTCAAAGAAATTTGATGCGGTAATGATGAATGTTTATAACATCATTGTAAACATCCCTTACATCCTTCTTATTTCTGTATTTGTAATGCTTTTCAAGGCAAGTTTCATGACAATGGTATTTGCCTTAACAATTACCGGATGGATGTCTATTGCATATTTCATTCGTACCCAGGTAATTATCATAAGAGACCGTGAATACAATCTTGCTTCAAAGTGCCTTGGCACCTCAATCGGTAAGATTGCCATGAAGAATATTCTTCCTTTCATGACCTCTGTTATTGTTACAATCACTGCAACAGAAATACCTTCATACATTTCCTACGAGGTATTCCTTGCATATATCGGAATGGGTCTTCCCGAGATGTCTCTTGGACGTCTTATCTACGAGGCGGAGAGTGCCATGGTTACTCCCGGCTGGCAGTTTGAGTTCTGGAGCCCTGTAGTAGTTGCCGGTATTATTACTGTTGTTCTTTATGTTGTCGGTCAGAACTTAGGTGACGCATCTGACCCCAGAACACATATGTAAGGGGGCGGCTACAATGGATAAAAAAGTATTATTGTCTATTAAGGACTTGAAGGTTAAATTCAGGGTTCGCGGACGTATTCTTACAGCTATTCGCGGAATATCCCTTGATATTTACGAGAACGAATCTATTGCCATCGTTGGTGAATCAGGTTCCGGTAAATCCGTATTTACAAAGACCTTTGCAGGTATGCTTGACAGCAACGGTTTTGTAAGCGACGGATCCATTATTTTCAGTGATGAAGAACTTGCGGATACGGTTGTAGCAAAGAGATTTGTAAGTAATCTTGCTATCAACTCAAGTCTTAAAAAATTGAATAAGGCTTCAAAGCTTGAACTTGGAGCAGCTACCTATAAGGAAATCGAAGCTCTTAAGCAGGAAAAACTTGAGAAATCTTCACTTTCAGCAGAGGAATCTGAAAAGTTCCATGCTGAAATGGATGCTCTTGTGGCTGCAAAGACAGATAAGTACAATAAAAAGCTTACCTATGATCGTTCATCTGAAAAGGACAAGATTAAAGAAGCAAACGATTTCATTAAGGAATGCGAAGCTAAGATAAAAAAATTATCCGATGATACCGATGCTCTCATTAAGGAGAGAAGCAAAGCGGTTAAAGAAGATGCAGCTTATAATGAAGCCTACGATAAAAAGATGGCTGAGCTTAAGGCTAAATACGACTCAGAGATTTCTAAAGAGATTTCTAAGGAAACCGAAGAAAGAAACTTAATCCTTGCAAAGGAAATTTATCTTTCCGTAGGCCGCTATGGTCTTTCAAAGAGACTTCAGCTCATCAGTAAGCTTATAAAGGCCCTTTCCCTTGCAATGAAGGTTGGGGTTGATATAAATGATGACAAGGCAAGAAATGATGTTTTTGATACTGTAGCATTCAGAGTTCAGTATCTTGATGAAACAGAGGAAAAGCTTCATGGTACCTGTGTACTTAACCTTGCAAAGGTACAGTATGCTAAGGACTGGGGTCACATCAGAGGTAAGAAGATTGCCACAGTATTCCAGGATCCCATGACCTCCCTTAATCCTATCATTACAATCGGTAAGCAGATTACTTCAATCATCATGAAGCACCAGGATGTATCTGAGGTTGAAGCCCGTAAGAAGGCTCTGGAGCTTATGTACAAGGTAGGTATTCCCAATGCTGAAAAGCGTTTTGATGACTATCCTTTCCAGTACTCCGGTGGTATGAGACAGAGAATTGTTATTGCTATAGCATTAAGCTGTCAGCCTAAGATTCTTATCTGCGACGAACCTACAACAGCCCTTGATGTTACCATTCAGGCACAGATTCTTAAGCTTATTAAGGATCTTCAGAAGGAATTTAATTATACAATCGTTTTCATTACCCACGACCTTGGTGTTGTTGCTAACGTAGCAGACCGTGTTGCGGTATTATATGCAGGACAGATTGTAGAGCTTGGAACAGTAGAAGAGGTATTCTACGATCCGAGACACCCCTATACATGGGCACTTTTATCATCTCTTCCTCAGCTTGCTGAGAAGAATACCACACTGTATTCAATTACAGGTACACCTCCTTCTTTGTACAATGACATTACCGGTGATGCATTTGCACCCAGAAATCCTTATTGTATGAAGATTGATACCCTTTTAGAGCCTCCTATGTTTAAGGTAAGTGATACTCACTATGCCAAGACATGGCTCCTTGAGCCTAATGCACCCAAGGTTGAAAAGCCCGAGACCATAAAGGATATTCATGAGAAACTAATGAAAGCATTTAACATTTAATAGATTCAGGAGCGTTTAAAGTGTCTAACAATAAAAATGAAAATCGTGCAGGTATTTTACCTGAGCACGGTCCGAAAGCAGAAAACGGCAAAGAGATTTTACTTTCCGTAAAAAATGTGGATATTACCTTCGGTAAGGGCGACAGCGCTGTTAAGGCTGTAAAGGATGCTTCTTTTGATATCTATAAAGGAGAAACCTTTTCACTTGTAGGTGAGTCCGGTTCAGGTAAGACCACAATCGGTCGTGCCGTTATTCGTATTAATCCCTGTTCTGCCGGTGAAATTCTTTACAAGGGTACTAAAATATCCGGAAAGATTTCCAAGAAGCTTGACAGAGAAGTTATCAGAAATATTCAGATGGTATTCCAGGATCCTGCTGCATCTCTTAACGAGAGAGCAACTGTAGACTATATTGTTTCAGAGGGTCTTTACAACTTCCATCTTTATGAAAATGAAGCTGATCGTGTGGCTAAGGTTGAAAATATGATCAATGAAGTTGGTCTTTTACCTGAGCATCTTACACGTTACCCCCATGAGTTTTCCGGTGGTCAGCGTCAGAGAATAGGTCTTGCAAGAGCTATGGTTATGGAACCTGAACTTGTTATTGCAGACGAACCTATTTCAGCACTTGATGTATCAATTCGTGCACAGGTGCTTAACCTTCTTAAGAAATTCCAGAGAGAGAAGGGTCTTACCTATCTTTTCATAGCACATGACCTTTCAATCGTAAGATTTATTTCCGACAGAATCGGTGTTATCTACAAGGGTAACATTGTGGAAGTAGCAGATGCTGAGGAGCTTTTTGATTTCCCTCTTCATCCCTACACACATTCCCTTATTTCAGCGATTCCCATACCGGATCCCAAGCTTGAGAAGAACAAGGTTCTTTATACCTACGATCCTTCAATCCATGATTATTCAGAGGATAAGCCTGAGTTTGTATGCATCGGCCATGACCACTGGGTATACGGTAACAAGAAGGAAATCGAAGAGTATAAGGCAACAAGAGAGAAGAACATTCCTCTTAAACCTGTAAATATCAGCGATGGAACAACTCCTGCAGAGTCATCTGTTAAGGAAATTGTTCTTGATGATGAGTTTATTTCGGCTCCCGTACACGATACAGGCAGCCTTTGGTATACAGTTCTTGGATTTATCCTTCCGATTCTTTCTCTTATCGGTGCAGGTATATTTAAGAAGAACAGATATATCAGAAACTATAAGAAGTTAAAGGGTGGCGCTATTGCAGGTCTTATTTTCAGAGCAGCCTTACTGGTTCTTCTTGGTATATTTATCATTTTGGCGGTGATTTAAATGGGTAGACAGGCAAGAGACAATCGTCCTTACATAAAGCCTGTTGAACGAATTGAATTATCGGAAAAGCATGTAAAACTTCGCTTTATATTAGTTATTGTCCTGGTACTTGTGGGTGTGGGCTTTCTGGTTAATGGCCTTATGAAAGCACTTGGCTCAGGAAAGGGCATACAGACTATAGAAGTAAACACTGCCGCGGGATTAAACTGCGGCAGTGATTTTGTTTTCAGATATGATTTAGGAAAAGACAATTCGGCAACAGTGGAGGCAAGAACCTTAACCGATTTATATACTGCCATGTCGGTTAAGGCATATAAGCTTTTTTCAACAACTGAATATGGTGAACCCATAAGCCTTGGATATATAAATAGCCATACAAATGTGCGTCTTCAGATTGATCCGGTTCTTTATAAGGCTCTTAAGCTTACAATGGATAAGGGCGACAGGCATATTTTCTTAGGCCCCATCATGGAGCTTTATTCTTCGGTTTTTTACTGTGAGAATGATGACGAAGCGGCAAATTACGATCCTTACGAGTCGTCGGAGCTTTCCGAAATGTTTGAGAAACTGGCTTTCTTTGCGGGAGAAGCTTCCCATGTAAATCTTGAATTTTTCGAGGATGATACAATACTCCTTTCTGTTAGCGATGAGTATGCCAAATACTTAAAGGATGAGCAGTTTTCAAATGTCCTTGACTTTGGATTTATGAAGAATGCTTTCATAATCGACTATTTTGCGGATGAATTTATTGATTCGGGATTTACCAGAGGAGAATTGGTTTCTTTTGATGGTTTTGTTGCTAATCTTGGTGCCTTTGGTGAAGAATATGAAATTCAGCTTTTTAAGCGTGAGGGTAATCTTATAAAGGATGCGGAGGGCCTAAGGCTTACGGGTGCAAACAGATTTGTGACCTTACGGGATTATCCTTTGGACGAAAAGGACAGGGAGCATTATTATGAGAAGCAGGACGGTACTATTTTAAGTGCATATGTGTCCTTAATAGACGGCCGCTGCAATGCAGCGGTGCATGAACTCTATGCATATTCGGGAACTGTTTCCGCAGGTGAGATGCTTTTGGAGCTTGTGCCTTTTTATATCGAGGGTGAGCCTTCGATTGATTCTGCAGCTGACTTAAAGAAAAAGGGTATTAATCCAATATATTATTAATTGTATACAAACTTCAGATTTTTAGTTTTTTTTGTTGCTTAACGTTAAAAACTATGGTATGATTCTTCTGCTTGGCATTAGGAGGTATAATTTAATGGCTGTTTTAAGAATTATTTTAACAATCGTTTTTATAGTGGTTTCATTAGCACTTTTGATAATTGTATTGATGCAGGAAGGTAAGTCAGCAGGACTTGGAGCTATTTCAGGCGCAGCTGAAACCTACTGGGGTAAGGCAAAGGGAAAGAGCATGGAAGGAATGCTTGTAAAGGTTACAAAGATTCTTGCAGTTCTTTTCATTGTACTTGCAGCAATTCTTGATATCAATAAATTCTAAGATGTAACATGAGCCACTCGATTAGTCGGGTGGCTTTTTTATTGACAGAGGGTTTTTTGAAAGAATGAATAAAAGCAACGAAATAAAGGATAAGAGAAAAAAATTAATATTGGAGCTTTTTAAGGATGCTCTCTATTCCCCCATGAAAAGAAAGGAACTGGCTCTTTTCATGCAGGTAACAGAGGAAATGCGTCCTGCCTTTGACTCCATCATAGACGAAATGCTTAATGAGGGGCTTATTGAACAGACCAAGAGAGGCAAACTTGTACTTCCGGGACATGGAGATAAGCTTTCAGGGGATGCTTCAGAAAGAACTTCAGACGAGGGAGAGAAAACTTCAAAAGCCGTAAGACCTAAGGATAAAGCAACTGCGTCTCCTTTGATTAAGGGCGTTTATGTGGGAAATGCAAGGGGCTTTGGCTTTGTAACAGTAGAGGGCTTTGAAGAGGATTTCTTTGTACCTGCAGGCAACGAATCCAATGCCTGCCATGGTGATACTGTGGAAATTGAACTTCTTAACGGAGGCAAGAAGCGTGGCCAGAGAGTAGAGGCCAGAGTTATAAATGTTTTGGAAAGAGCAAATGATTTTGTGGTAGGGACATTTCAGGCTTCCAGAAATTATGGCTTTGTAATTGCAGACAACAGTAAGTTTACAAATGATATATTTGTTCCGAAGGAGCATTGTAAGGGTGCGGTTGACGGCCACAAGGTAATTGTTGAAATAACAAATTATGGCGATTCAAAGCACAATCCAGAGGGAAAGATTACAAAGATCATCGGCCACCAGAACGATCCCGGTGTAGATATTCTATCCATCGCATTGGCCTTTGGACTTGAAACAGAGTTTCCTGAAAAGGTACTTAATCAGGCAGAAACCATGAATAAGCCTGTAAGTGAGGCTGATATTTTAGGCAGAACCGACTTGAGAGATCTTTGCATGGTTACAATTGACGGTGAAGATGCAAAGGACCTGGATGATGCCGTAAGCCTTTACATGGAGGGAGACCTTTATGTATTGGGCGTCCATATTGCAGATGTTTCAAACTATGTGCAGGAGAATTCTGCCCTTGACAGAGAAGCCCTTAAGAGAGGCACCAGCGTCTATCTTGCGGACAGGGTTATCCCCATGCTGCCTCATACTTTGTCAAACGGAATCTGTTCCCTTAATGAGGGCGAGGACAGGCTTTCTTTGTCCGTTATTATGAAGATTGATAAAAACGGAAGAACCGTTGATTACGATATCTGCGAGTCCGTCATTAAGACCAATCACAGAATGTCATATACCGAAGTTAAAGCCATTATTGAGACCGGGGACGAGGAAATGTGTTCAAAATACAGCGATGTTGCTCCCATGCTCATAAAGATGCAGGAACTGTCCCTTATTTTAAGAGAAAAGAGGGATAAGAGAGGCTCAATCGACTTTGATTTCCCGGAGACAAAGCTTGTGCTTGATAAAAACGGCGTGCCTGTGGAAATAAAGCCTTACGAAAGAAACGAGGCAACCAAGCTTATTGAAAGCTTCATGCTTGCGGCCAATGAAACCGTGGCTGAACACTATTTCTGGAAAGAAACACCTTTCCTTTATCGTATTCATGAGAATCCTGATGAGGAAAAGATTAAGAAGCTCAGAACCTTTATTAAAAACTTCGGTTATTCAATAAAGAGCACCGGAGATGAGATACATCCAAAGGAGTTCCAGAAGCTTCTTAAAAAGGTGGAGGGTACCAGTGAGGAGCCGCTTATCAGCAGACTGACGCTTCGCTCCATGCAGCAGGCTAAGTACTCGACCTCCTGCGAGGGACATTTTGGTCTTGCCTGTGAGTATTATTCACACTTTACTTCTCCCATAAGAAGATATCCGGATTTACAGATTCACAGAATCATTAAAGACGACTTAAGAAACCGTCTTAATGATGCCAAAAAGAATCACTATGACGAGATTTTGCCCGCTGTTGCCACTTCCACAAGTAAGTCTGAAAGAAGGGCTGACGAGGCTGAAAGGGAGACAGTTAAGCTTAAAAAGGCCCAGTATATGTCCACCCGTATAGGTGAGATTTACGAGGGCGTAATCAGTGGAGTTACCAACTGGGGCATCTATGTGGAGCTTGAGAACACTGTTGAGGGACTTGTGCATATTTCTTCTTTGAAGGGATATTACAGGTTTGATGAGGCACATTATGAACTTGTGGGTGAGGACACCGGTGTTACCTACAGACTTGGTGAAAAGGTCAAGGTTATGGTGCATGATGTGGATATGACCTTAAGAACCGTTGATTTTATAATAGCGGATTTTGATTTGCATGATGCAGTCCATGATTTTTACAAAAAAGGCAGAAGATGATTTAACCACAGGTTTATTTACAAGAGCCTTTCTTTGAATTAATATATGATTGTTGATGTTGTGGTTTATGTGAAGTGAATCATGACGCAAAACGGAAAGAAGGTGAGACGAGTGGCAAAAGAAGAGCCCATGAAGCTTGTTTGCAATAATAAAAAAGCATATCATGACTACTTCATAGAGGATAAATATGAAGCGGGTATTGAACTTGCCGGTACTGAGGTTAAGTCACTTCGTCTTGGCAAGTGTTCCATAAAGGAATCCTTTATAAGAATCGATCAGGGCGAGGTTTATGCATACGGAATGCATATCACTCCCTATGAAATGGGTAATATTTTTAATAAGGACCCATTAAGACCAAAGAAACTTCTGCTTCACAAGGCTGAAATTCTTAAGCTTCTTGGAAAGATAACGGAAAAGGGTTACACTCTGGTTCCCCTTGAAGTATACTTTAAGAACGGAAGAGCAAAGCTTTTATTTGGTCTTGCAAAAGGTAAGAAGCTTTATGACAAGCGCGAAGACACCGCAAAGAAGGATTTGCGTCGTGAACTTGAGCGCGAGTTTAAGGTTAAAAATCTGTAGTTTACTACAGAATATCCCGGGGCAGTCAAGGTTTCGACGGGGATTTTGAAGCTTTAGAAGCGAGCCGCATGGTAATGCGTTAAATGGCCAAATTAAAATTAAACGCTAACGAAAATTTAGCATACGCTGCCTAATTGGCAGTAGTCGGCTCCTAGGCACCTACGCTTAGGAATCCCGGCTTCGACTACGTAGGAAACGACATGTGCAAAGCTTTGAGCGCATGGGCGTATTATGAAGCTACTGAAACTGCAAGGGTGCCTGTTCCCGTGCGGCAGAGGGAATGTCAAATAACATGCTACGCTCGTAGAAGGAAAGGGGATGGGTCTTCGGACACGGGTTCGACTCCCGTCTGCTCCACTAGATTCAATGATTACGAACCCCAATCCAAGAATTGGCATTGGGGTGATTCGCAATCAGTGTTTCATCGAAGTTCGTATGCCTTTAGATGAAGTTACAAAGCCTGAACCTAAGGCACTA
This sequence comes from Lachnospiraceae bacterium, assembly GCA_045598365.1. Taxonomy (GTDB): domain Bacteria; phylum Bacillota; class Clostridia; order Lachnospirales; family Lachnospiraceae; genus UBA1258. Next base: position 18,962 of record JAZLLV010000020.1, on the reverse strand, counting down.
AGCTTCAAGGTAATACGTGACTGGGTTGAAACGAATCATCAATTAAAGATTTGCAATTCAAGTATCACAATGGTATTGCAAAAGGCAGGCGTAGAATCGCTAGAATCGCCTGGGAACAATGTTAAGGTACCAAAACTCAAGACTGATAAAGAAAAGGCTGTTTTGGACGCGCTAATGCATTTTAACGTAATCAAGGACGAGAGCTAACTGCTCTCGTCTATTTTTATTATTATCACAGAAAAAATGTGGTGGGTGCTGTTGAGGTTAATGTCGGAGACATCTGTGCCGAAACAAAGAATTTTTGCATTTTGAGTTTTAAAATAAAAAATGTCAAAAGGCTGAAAGCATTATTATTAGAGGCAAAGAAAACGTGTCTTTATAAAAATTGCTAATGATGCGATTGAAAATACGGGACGTTTTCAATGTTTTAGGGACGTTTGGGGACGTTTTATTTTTGGGAAAGTCCCGAAGCTTTTTCACTAATAATCATAGGAATGTTAAAAAAAGGGACATAGGGACATTTTATTTTATAAAATAATATTTGAAATAAAAATACAAAATATTATAAAAAAAGTAAAATAAAAAATGTCCCTTTGTACCTAAATGCAATGAAATCTGTTTTACCCCGCTTTAATAGCGTGAAATACGATGGGACGTTTTATTTTTTTTATGTCCCTTAGTTTTACAAAACGTCCCTTTGACTTGTGATATTTAATAAAACACTGATTATTAGTGGACTTTTGTTAAAAACAAAATGTCCCTGAAATTCTTATGCTTTCACTTTCAGTGTAATATCTGAATACAAGTAACATTTTGTGATTATTTATTGAATTTTGTAAGACTTTGTGATAGCATTTGTGTAGGAAAATTATTAGAATTTCCATTTAAGTTAGTAATCATCGAAATGAGAGAGGAAGCAGGCTTAGTCACCCTGGTTCCTTTTTTACTGTTTTGAAAACGTTTGCTATCTAAAAAGGATTGTTCTATGAATTTATATTGAATTATATGTAAGTTTGTGATAATATAATTTTGTTACAATAAACTTGGTAACAATAATTTGATAGATATGTTCACGAGATAGTCTAGCTATGACGGAGCGGTTCTCATATCAGCCGAACTTGAGCTTAAGACAACAGGCATATGATGAGGGTTAGCGCATAATCCCAAGACTATAAGCGCAGATACAGTAAGATTTCCTAAAGCGGTGAACAGATAAGTAGATAAGAATTTAGTCTATTTATCTGTCCATCGCTTTTTTGTTACCCATCACCTAGATGGAGGCTAAGAAATGGCAAATCATAATCCATATACTGTACCTATTAGAGAAAAGGTACTGGTAACAATTACTGAAGCAGCTGCTTACACAGGTGTTGGTCAGAATAAAATTGAGGAACTTATCTCTGGCGAAAATGCTAAGCGATTCGTAGTGATGAATGGAAACCGTCGCATGATAAAGCGTGAGTTTTTTGCAGATTTTCTCCTGAGTTCAACAGAGATTTAAGGAGGAAACAGAGATGACAACTAACTTAGAAAACGAGATGCTGACCACATCTACCACAATTTGTGACATATCAACACTTGATGACCTTGTGAAAAAAGTCACAGAAAATTATATCTCAAGCCTGAGTTCGCCAAGAACTAAGGAAGACGATGAGCTTAAGAGTGAATTATCGGCTGCACTTAACAATGAATTAGATAAACAAAAACAACTTGGAAAGAAATTAGGACCCACTTTCAAAGCACTTCCAGATGCAAGCGTAGCAGCACTTATTGCTGCGAAATATCCTGTCCGCTGTATTTCATGGAATGGCAAAGATGCTGATTCTGGTTTTTTAGCTGCGTATCAATCGGATGGAGCTAATAAGGGTTTATATGTTAGTTCAGACACTTATTTTGGAAATTTGGTACATAGATTTAAGTACACAGCTGATACTAATAGCGTAAACGAAGTTGTTAGTAAATTAAAAGAGTTGTCACCGAAGGTACAAGCATCGAAAGACCCAGATTTAATTGCTGTAAACAATGGTATTTTTGATTATAAGACGAAAACTTTATTACCATTTTCGGAAGATATGGTGTTTTTGTCAAAATCAAGAGTAGATTATGTTCCTAATGCAATGAATCCACATATCACAATGCCAGATGGTATTGACTGGGATGTTGAAACTTGGTTTGCAAGCTTATCAGACAATTCTGAAATAATAAAACTTTTATGGGAAGTCGTAGGAGCTATAATTAGACCAAATTGCCCATGGAATTTGATAGTCTGCCTTTTTTCGACTGCTGGGATGAACGGAAAAGGTTCCTTATGTGAATTGCTGAAGCAAATTTGTGGTGATGAAACATGGGTTTCAATCCCACTCGACAAGTTTGAAAAAGATGCCTATGTATCTCAACTAAGAACTGCCAGTGCAGTTATCTGCGATGAAAATAATACAAATTCATATACAAAAGATGCTGCTAATTTGAAGGCGGCAGCAACGGGAGATGCCATTACCTGTGATATTAAGTACAAAGAAGCACAAACATTCAGGTTTTCTGGCTTAATTGTGGAGTGTATAAACCAGATTATACGCGCTTCAGATTCAACTAATTCATTCTATAGAAGATTTCTTACGATTCCTTTCGATAAGACATTTATAGGCATTGAACGCAAATATATTAAAACAGATTATTTACATCGTGCTGATGTTTTGCAGTATGTGCTATGCAAAGTATTAAATACAAACTATTACGAGTTTTCTATACCAAAGGCATGTATTGATTTACTGGAGGAGGTAAAAGAACGGAACAATCCATTGATTGATTTTGCTGATGATGTTATGGATAAGTTGGTCTGGAATAAGGTGCCTGGTACATTTGTCTATGAGCTGTATAAAAAATGGATGGCTAAGAACAATCCTCATGGTACAGCGTTAGGTAGAAATACGTTCTTCAGTGAGTTTAGAAGTATTCTCAATTCGAAATATTCGGAGGAATGGCAATTTGTTCCTAAAATTACTATCGGTAAAAGTGACAATTTGCAACCAGAAACCATGATATTTGAATATGGAATTGATGAGTGGCGCAATTCTGAATACAAAGGTGGGGACATAGATAAAATATGCATGCCTATATGGAATTCTGACGGATATAAGCGTTCATATCAAAGAATATCAAATTTTATATCGCAGGAAGAAGAATCAAACAAGTAAATTAGTATAATAAAAGCATAAAAAATTATCCCACCAGGCTATGCCTGATGGGATTTGCAATTGTCTACTAATATGCAACGTATCCGATTTCAACCTTTGTAATTTCGGATACTCTGTCAGTGATGTCAGAGAAGTTGCCGATATCAATAAAATTAGGATTTACCTCCACAACGGTGTCTAAAACTTCATCACCTGCATATAAAATTGCGTATAGCAAACTATAGTTACCGTCAATCATATTTCTCACGTCACTATCTGACAAATATTTTCTTTCACCGTCAACGCCAGGCTCAATTTCTGCAACCTTAAGTGTTCCAGTGAGAAAATTGGCGTCTGCATCTACAACGTGAAGATAGTCGCTTACATTACGGCTGTTTTCTACACAGTAATATGTTGTTGCGCCAGCATCAAGCACGAATCTTCCCCAACTAAGCTCAAGAGTTAATGGTTCATCTGTATCGTTTGCAATAAGATATCGGGTCATAATTTCACCTGTTGAAACAGCCGTTGCAGTATATGTTGCAGGTGCTTTAACTTCAACCTCAGGAGTTGTTTCAACAGCTTCTGTAGTCTCAGTTGTCTCAGGTGTTTCTGTTACTTCAGGAGTAGTTGTTGCTTCTACAACATCTTCCTTTGAAGTAGATTCTACTGCTGGAGTAGAAGTGAGATTCTCTTTCTTAGAATCTGTTTCAGTCTTGCCACAAGCTGCAAGGCTAAGTGACATTGTTGCAATCATAACGATTGCTAAGATTTTCTTTTTCATGCGTGATTACCTCTCTTTTTTGCATAACATAAGTATAACATAAACAAGTGAGTATTATAACATATATATGTTCGGTGAGCAAGTATATAATATATGCAGAGAAATGGTGCAATTATGCGAGGTGAATATGGAAGAAAAACTAGTCATAAAAAAACGAGGAGAGGATGGTTGTAAAACTTTCAGCATACGCTTAAATGTTGAAACTGTTGAAAAAATAGATTTGCTTGTTAAACAAACGAATCATTCGCGTAATCAGCTTATTCAAGAAATGTTAGATTTTGCAATTGAAAGAATTGAAATTCAAAAATAATCGTTCGAATTTAAAATGATAAAAGCCTGTACAGAAATCGCTATCCGTGCAGGCTTTCTTTTTAATCTATTCTGTTTTCTGTTAGTTCATCAAGCGTTGATTGCAAATCACTAACAGTCTGCTCAAGCTCACACATGCGAAGAAACGCTCTGCTGAGTAGCGTTAGTACGTTCATATTTATATTTTCAACTTCACCCTGCGAATCGTGTATATCTTTCTGCCACAGCGGACTGAGCCAGTTTGCGTATTTAGCGATTTCTGTGACTTTTAGCTCAGAATCACATTCGTATGTGCCATTTTTCATATTGTGCGAAAAAATCACACAAGGATGTTCTACGCGAAGATATGTTTCAACTGCCTCCTTCAGTGTCTTAGACTCTTCAATACCTTCGCAACCACATAAGCGAACCCTGCTTATGCATTGATTCTCATAATCGTAATCATATTCAATCCACATATTACATTGGTCTTATGATGAAACACTGGTTCGCAAGTTGTTCTTCAGGAAGAACCTGTGTTGCATTGACTTCACGCACCATTTTATCAAACATAGCCTTGTCAAAGTTATCAGGGTATCTTACAGGCACCAGGATACACTCATGTATGCTGCTAAATATCACAACCATCTCTTCGCAGTCGTGTTCAATGCAGAATCTTTTCAGCAAATCAGCATTGAGAATACCAGCAGCACCTTTACACTTACTATGATTCGTAATAATATACATTTCGCAAGCATCAGCCACATCATCAGGAATATCAGCATCAAGCATCTGGGATATCACGCTAGACAACGTCTTAATCTCAATGTTATTAAAAGTATGTTCACGAGCAATGTTCCAAATCTCTTCTTCACTGATGCCAGTTACACCGAAGAAATTCGGTGGAATCTTAATGCTGTAACCCTCGCCGACCTCGGTTCCTGACAGATATAAATATTGAATCAAGCCAGGATATTCTTCAACATCTCGCCATGTCAGGTTCTCCATGTGCTCTGATTTGCGCTCTAATCCGATGTAGACGCGCTCGCGAATGAACTCTTCGCTATGAATCTTGTCTATATCGAAATTGAACTCTTTGTGCTCATCGTGGATTCTGAGAAGCATCTCAATAGCTTTATCAATATCGCCTTCACATTCTCTGATAATCGGTTCAGTATAAAGTGTCGGGTAGATGCGTTTCTCAGGTGTGTCTTTGATGACGATTGCTTCAAGCAATACGTCATTTTTATACACATCATTTGCTACAGCGGTGTAGCCTCGTTTTCGTAATTCATTTAACAAATCCTCTCTTGTAATCTCCATAATAAAAATCTCTCTTTCATAATCAAAATTCAAATATTTTCTGCTGCGGATTTTCAAAAATCTGCTCATCAATCATGTTGCTAATCGACGTAGTTAAATATCTGACGCCTAATCCCTTTTCATAAGCCTCAGAAGCGATTCTATGGCGTGTTATAGTGTTCAGATGCAAAGATATACCATAATCTTTTTGGATGCGTTCTATGAGCCTAGATTTGTGTCTAGCACCACCGCCGCACATCAGCATTTGATAATAATCGTCTTCGGTGAGACGTTTTAGATTCACAATAGTTCCGATTCTACCTAAAAACTCAGGTGGAACACCGTATTTTATGATGTCGTCGGCTGTAAGCTCCTTGTCATATGCTTTAATTGATTCGTCGTAGCTTGAATTGAAGCCTATTTTGGAACCTTGTCCCTGCTCTGCAATATCGGATGCAAGGTTACTGAATGCGCCGCACATAGCGAAGTTAATCGTACTGGTATCAATTGTGTATCGCTTATTATTTTCCTGCTCAATCATAAGCTTTGTTCCTTCTAGGATTCTCAAAGCCTGTGATAGAACCTGAGCGCTATAGTTCTCACCAGACGATGAAATCTTTGGTTCACAGACTTTATCAAATTCATCGAAGCAAGCGATATGCCATGTATGATGCGTTTTGAAAATATCATTAGCCATGACGGTAGACCACTTTGTTTTTCCAGACCAACCATCCAAAGTGACGCTTGAAACATCAATAATTGCAACCATATCTGGGAACAGCTCATTTAGCGCTCTAAACAGCTCTGTTTTACCGCAACCTGTCGGACCAGCCAGTATCATATTGCTTTTGATGTTGTGTATTGTTTTCCACGCGAACATGGCGACAGCTTTCTTAGCCTCATCTTGCTTATGAACGCGACAATTCAAAAAGTCATAAATCTCTTTTGGCGTCATATTCTTTCTTGATATCAAGTCAGGCGCTCTTGCTAATGACGCAGCATCGACATCATCGTCATACCACATAGAACTTGTGTGCATAGATTCGTAACCTCCTTTGCCATAGTGTATGGGGACCATATTGGAACCCACGTTTGAGATCGTTGCGCGGAGCGCAAAATTTCAACAAAATTCAGGGAGCCTTATAGCCAAGAAAGAGGTAAGAATGTGATGGAGATGGGAGAAAAAATAAAAGCATAAATAATGCATAACAAAAATTTTTGAAAAAATTCAATTTTTTTCTGCTGATACCCGAATTATTAGTCACTATTGATGCTATGTATATTGAAACTGCCGTAGAGACCACTGTTTATGCGGGGTTTTCCTATATTGAGAAACATAGCAAAATATGCTAATATATAAACACACAAAGAACTACATATTGAAATGAGCACCAGTTAGCAACTGGGGTAAACCATAGATAGGCTCTCTTGCGAGATGCACGGTTGGATATCACATTTTAGTGACTGCTAAGACCTGTATCGATATGCAAGACGAGTCTGTTTTTATTTTTCAGAGGTGGTAAATATGGCAGAGGAAAAAGTATATATTCCAATCTCAGAACGAGCTGTTTTAACACTCAATGAAGCATGCGAATATGCACAGATTGGTCTGAACAAAATGCAGAAATTATGTATTGAGCCAGGCTGTACTTTCAGTTTCAGAAATGGCAACAGACACATGATAAAAAAGAAAGAATTTGACGAATGGCTCCGCTCAGTTGAGCAGATTTGATTACGAAAGGTAGGTAAGAACTATGACTAGACATGAAGAAAAAATTGCTCGTTTAGAGAAACAGATTGCTCGTGCTGCTGAACAGAAGGCAAAGGCAGAACAAGCACTCGAAGAAGCAAAAAAGAAAGAAATGCAGAAGCATTTTTCTGACTACTGTAAGTTAAGAAAAGCTCTTGAAAGTTTCATCTCAGATGATGAAATCAAGAAGCTTTCTGAAGAACAGATTGTTGAGATTTTGAGACAGAAGTTTGTCGGTGAAAACATTGTTTCGAACCAGACTCCTGTACAAGAAAATGCAGTTTTGAATCAGCAGACAATGCAAAATTCGGCACAGGCTTCGTCACAAAATTTGATTTAATTTTTTCACCAACGGTGAGTTGGTGCGTATTGAAATATCACGGGGTTAATATTTGATTCAAAACGCGCGTTTCACCCACAATGAGTGGGTGTGTATTGAAATAATAATATAACACAATATGTGTTTGAGCATGATTTTTGGGACGCATTGTCGTCCACGAAAACGAATGGCAAGGGTTCCAAGGGGGACGCCTAGTCCCACTGGCAAGGAAAGTGAGGCTTTAGCCGAGCGTGCACTCACCCACACCGAAAGGTGTGCGGTTAGTGCTTACTTGCCATTCGTTTCGTTTCAGCACATTGTTGCTGGGGCGCTGTGAGTATTGCGAGCATTGCGAATGGGAATGAATATGAGCATTGCGTTTTTTATAATGTGCTGAGTTTATAGCTCGACATTGTCGAGCAGAAAGGTTTTGGTAGTCATATGTCTAAGACAGAATTAACGAGATGTCACATCTGGATTGACAACGAATCAATTGAAATAAGCAAAAAAGTTGCGCAGGAATATGGTTTAACTTTTTCTCATATCGTACGTCTTGCACTTGCAGATAATTTAGATTCTCTTGCAAAAAAGAAAGCATATCGTGACGAGAATCAAGCAAAAGAGATAAGCGACACGATTCATAATATTTATACAGATATAGACAAAATCAAACTTAATTTGCAGCGTATCGGTACAAACACAAATCAGATTGCAAAGTATGTGAATATGCAAAAAGTGTATGAAGATACGAAAAATCTTTTGGGAGAAAATTCAGAAACTACTGCAAAATATGCAGATGCATTAGCGAATATGGAACGCGAAATGTCAAAGCTCTACTCAAAAGAAGAGCTAAGCGAATTGATAGATAAATTTCAAAAATCTACAAAAGAATTATGTGCAGTTCTTAACGAATTTATCTGAGAAAGGAGCGTGCCGAAATGTACACTTGTATGACAAGCGCAAGACATGGAGCTTCTGCAATTGATTACGTTTTACAAGAAGCTGGTCACTATAAAGAAAAACGAAATGATGTAGTTGCTGGTGTCAATTTAGATTTATCTGGAGCAACATCGGTTACTGAACAAATGCAGCACTATTGGGATTTGGCTTCAAGCAAAAATAAGACGCAAGTCAGACGAATTGTTATCAGTTTTTCAGACAAAGAATTTTCTGACGAGAATGAAGAAGATGTACGACGTGCTGCTGAACTTTCTCGTGATTGTTTAGCAGAAATGTATCCTGATAGACAGATACTTGTTTGTACGCAAAGCGATGGTAAAGGCGGAAAATTGCACGTTCATGCTCTTGTAAATAACGTGTCAATTACAGACCGTGCTGGACTAAAAAGTAATGAACGAAGCTTCTGGTATCTTAAGAACAAAATTGACGGATATTTTGAAAAAAACGGCGTGAAGATAGACCCTGGCGAAGCAAAAAGAAACAAAGTTACGCAGACAGAAAGAGCTCATCGAGAAGCAGGCGAATATGTTTGGAAAGATGATTTAAGACAGCGTATCTTTGATGCAAAAATGCAAGCTACTTGCTATGAAGATTTCATAGAGATTCTTGAACAAAACGGCGTTTCTTATAAAGATTCAGGAAAGCATAATGTTTTTACGCTTGAAGATACGTCACGATATGAAGCATCGACAAAAAAGAAGCCAAGCAATCCTCTGCATGCTCGTGGGTATAAGCTCGCAGATGATGAATATACTACAGAGCGCCTGAAAGCAGCTTTAGGCGTCAGACAAATTACAGCGCCAGTTATAGAGGAAAAGCCTGTAGAAACGATTGTAGAGCCTGTAGAAGCTATTACAGAGCCTGAAGTCGTAACACCTGTAGAAAATACAGAAAAGCTTGTAGAACAGGTAGAAACAGCTATAAAGGAACCTGTTGTTTATTCTGGAAGACGCACGCGCAGCGCTTCAATAAAGCCTGAAGCAGCGCCTAAGACTGTAGAAACACCGAAAAAAATATCTGAAGATTCTATTAGAAATATTCTTGCCAGAAATGAGCGAATTGCTAAGTATTATGTTGAAGAAAATGATGATGAATTTGGTGATGACGATATTCAGAAGCAAGAGACTCTTTTTGATATCTCGATAGACTAAAACTCAAAATGCGAATTTGCGCCTTATAGAGCGTTAAAAATGTATCTGCTCTGCTCCACGCTGTTAATCAAATGTATATGCGATTTACATTGAAAAGAACACCAGTTTTGTGTTAAAATAAGTTGAAATATTTCCATATATGGAAGTGTTTCTACTTATATAAAATGGGGTGAAATAATTGGCTATAAAGAATCGTTTTGTTCACAACAATAACAACACAGCGATTTGCTATTATAGATACAGCTCATCAGCTCAGCGTGATGTTTCAATTGAACAGCAACAGAAAGCTGCTCACGAGTATGCAGATGCTCACGGAATGATAATTGTCAAAGAATACATAGATAGGGCTAAATCGGGAACAGATATTTCGAGAGAAGATTTAGCTAATATGATGTATGAAGCTAAAACATTGCGTCCTGGCTATTTGATTCTTTGGAAAGGCGACAGACTATTTCGTGACAGATACAATGCAGCTATATACAAACGTGAGTTGCGTGAAATGGGAATCAAGATTGAGTATGTTGCTGAAACGATGCCAGAGGATGATGCAGAACGCGAGCTACTCGAAGGTATAGAAGAAGCAATAGCTCATCACTATGTTTTGCAACATGCAAAGAATGTTGAGCGAGGCTTAAGAAGTAATGCTGAAAAAGCATGGTATAACGGTCGTAAGATTTTAGGTTATACGGGCAAAGCAAATCACAGATATGAAATAGATACTAATACAGCTCACATTGTGCAACGTATTTTTAAAGAATACGCTGACGGTGTTCCTGCTAAGAAAATATGTGATGATTTGAACGAAGCTGGATTTGTAACAGCAAGAGGAAAATCATTTACACCGAATTCACTTTGGCATATTTTGCAGAATAGAAGCTATATTGGTGAATACAGATGGAATGATATAGTTATTCCTGATGGTTTTCCAAGATTGGTCTCAGACGAGATGTTTTTGAAAGTTCAAGAGATGATGCAGACTCACAAGCATGGTGGTCGTGGTGAAGCAACAAGGTTGCATCCAGAGCTTGGAATTGAGTTTTGGCTCACAGGACACTTGTATTGCAAGAAGTGCGGCTGTGTCATGAACGGTGTTTCTGGAACAGGAAAGAAAGGTAAAATTTATTATTATTACACTTGTATGGATAAGAAACGTCACAAATGTGATGTGAAACCTGTCAGAAAAGAAGTTCTTGAACTAATCGTAACAGGAATAATGAATGAGCTAATAAATGATTCATCTTTACGAATCATTATTGCTAATAAGGTATTTGAGCATTATCAAATGCATTACGCAAGTGAAGATAATTACGAAGCGACTATTAAGAACAATCTTAGAGATTGTGAAAAGAAATTGAGTAATATTATGCGTGCGATTGAGGCTGGCATATTTAACGAGACAACCGCAGCTGCTATGTCAGCACTTGAGGAGCAGAAACGCATACTTAACGATGAATTAGTTGCTGAACAAGCTCGAAAAGAATATAGACTGACTCCTGAATTGGTGCTCAGATATTTAGAACAGTTTGTTGGTAAAGCAGAAGATGCTACAGTAAGACGTAAGATTTTGGACAGCATGATAGACAAGATTTATGTCGATGATGAAAGCGTCACTGTTACATTTTATTTTTCGGACGACAAGAGGAAAATCGACATCAATGATTATCTTGAAAGTCAGAAAAGGATTGAATATATCACAGGCTACTTGGAACATCATGAAATGGTATATGACGCCGAAACCCTGAAAAACTCTGGGCTTCTGCCTGAAGATTTTTTCGGATAAGGGGTTCGTATACTATTGAATCAAGTCCACTAAACGGGACTGAGGCGAACACAAAGGGTTCGCCTTTGGTAACCTCAGCTCCACTTTGGTACCCGTATTCAAACCGAACACTCAAAGTTCGGTTTGAATACGGGTACTCCACTGGATTCAGTGGAAAAGAACCAATGGATTCGATTTCCACCGGATTATGGGCACATAAACGCAACAGATCGTATATTTTATTTTACATTACATAAATATTTATATGACTTGTTTGTATTTTGTGAATAATTACATACATGTGTGCTGACGGTAACCTGCTGTTGCAGGTTATTTTTCTTTTTTCAATTCTGTGAGAATGCGCTACAGTGACAGCCTGCGCCCAAAATGTTCAGAAATGGCATTTTTGGGCGTATTATAGGGGCGACGAAAAGCATGAATGGCGCCCAAAAACTGAGAATTGAATGTTTTTAGGCGCCAAAGCCGATTAAATGGGCTTTGAATTTGCGACTAAAAAAGGGAAAATTTTATTTTTTAGTCGTATTTGTGGAATTGTCACATCATTTGAATACTTTTGCAAGAAAATGGAGAACTGCATGATTAATGCAACACAAAGAATATATGAAGAAGTAAAAAAGATTCCAAAGGGGCATGTTGCAACCTACTCACAAATTGCGAAGCTTTCGGGCAATGAAAAAATGGCAAGGGCAGTCGGAAACGCCTTACATAAAAATCCGGAGCCCGGAGTGATTCCCTGCCACAGAGTAGTGAATTCGAAGGGAGAACTTGCCGGGGCGTTTGCTTTTGGTGGAAGGTCGGGCCAGGAGGAGCGCTTAACAAGCGAAGGCGTTGAAGTGATTGACGGCAAGGTGGATCTGAAAAAATACGGAATGAAGTGACGATGAAGAGACGATGAAGAGACGATGAAGTGACGATGAAGTGACGATGAAGTGGCGGCACTCTGCGGCACTCTGCGGAAATTTAAAATTCACATTACGATTCACATTACGTTCACATTACGGGTACTCAGCGGCACTCAGTCAATTGCAAGTCCCTGTTGTGGGACAACTAATACCTTAATATACATATAAAGGCCTATGGGCGGGTGCCTTTTAAGCGCCCGTAAAGTAGGCAGAGACAGGAGGTATTAGATGTTATGCGAAGATTTTGGTATTGGATTACAAGGAAAAAATATTTTAGATGCAGTTCGTGCTGCGTTACCTGCAGGTTCTTTAAGGAGTGTTCAGGGGATGCAAACAGATTTAAGTAAATGCTTGTGTTCGCTGGACGAAAAAATATCCTGTCCTTTCAGAATGGACGGCGGTCTGTGTTCGGATAAGAATAAAAAATGCGGATTTGTTATAAGGGTAGTCACCGAACCTAAATTGAAGCCCTATGTCAGGAAACCAAGGTGGTATGAGAAATACTATAAAGGTACCCGCAGGGTATGGTAAAATTTAATCAGCCGGCAGTAGCCGGCTTTTTTATTTGACTAAATAATAATTTTTGCCCTTTTTTATGTTTGTCAGTTTATAATATATATAGATGAAAAGCTTTTTTTATTGCGAAGGGTTGCCTGATGAAACTATTGATTATAGATGTATAAAAAGGAATTACCGACAATTCTATTGAACTTTTACATCTAAAATAGAGGGATTATTATGAACTTGAAAAGATTAATTGGATTATTGGCAAATAAGTTTATGAAAAACAGAAAAGAGGCTGAACAGGGAGAAGAATCCCGGGCCGAGATAATTGTAAGTAACCTTAGTTATAAAATTTCGTTGTGATTATGGATGAAAATGGCGAAAGTCACACGCCGCCCGTTCCGGACCCTGTTTTAGAAAAATACTTTGTGAAAAAGGGCGATAGGGTAAATGAATTTGAGGTGTCGGAAATTACGACAAATTTTTTGGTATTAAAATCATTCATTGAATACACAGAAGACATGTCATCTGAGCGAAAGACTATGTTCATTATAGAAAAGGGTGAGAGCATTAATCTTACTATGTATGGAGTGTATGATGCCGTACATAAGGTTTCGATCAGATATATTTAACAGGACATTGAAGTCCGGAGGTATTGAGAAGACCGGGAAGGAAAAGGCTTTCTTTTTGCATAAAAAAAGGGTTTTGCGCCTTAAGTCAGAAAGGTGATAAAATAGTATTATCAATATTAGATTTTGGAGAATTTTATGACAATTAAGTTATACGATGAAAATGCCTATATTAAGGAATTCGATGCAACTGTACTTAGTGTATCGGAGACGGAAAAGGGCTTTAAGACGGAGCTTGACAGGACTGCGTTTTTTCCTGAGGAGGGAGGACAGACTCCTGATAAGGGTACCATTGAAGGGATTGAAGTTTCATATGTGGAGATTAAGGGTGATACTATTTTCCACTATCTTGAAAAGCCGCTTTTAGCCGGGGCAAAGGTTCACGGAATAATTGACTGGGACCACAGATTCAGAAATATGCAGATGCATAGCGGAGAGCATGTTTTTTCGGGACTTATATATGAAAAGTACGGCTATAATAATGTGGGCTTTCATTTAAGCGACAATTCCGCCACCATGGATTATGACGGCAAGCTTTCAAAAGAAGAGGTGCTTCTTCTTGAAAAAAAGGCTAATGAAGTGATTTATCAAAATGTGGTTATAAAGGCAGAATATCCTGATAAAGAAGCTCTGGAGGCTTTGGAATACAGATCAAAGAAGGCTCTTTCGGGGCCCATAAGAATTGTTACGGTGGAGGGCGTTGATGTATGTGCCTGCTGCGCACCTCATGTTAAGTCAACAGGTGAAATCGGTATCCTTAAAATTCAGTCGGTTGAAAACTACAAGGGCGGTGTAAGAATCAACTATCTCTGTGGTTTCCGTGCCCTTGAGGAATATGAAAGAAAACTTGAAACTTTAAGAGAAATTTCCAGGGCTCTTTCTGCAAAGCCAGGAGAAGAAATCGACAAGATTACCAAGTTAAGTGAGGACTTAAAGCAGGCTTTATTTGAACTTACGGCTCTTAAGTATAAAAACATAAAGGCCGATATTGAAAGAAACTACGATGAAGAAAAAAGTGCCAAAGGGTTCTATGTCCTTAGCAGGGATGAGGCTTCCTGCATGAAATATGCTTTGTCGGAGCTTCTAAATTCCTATAATGAGTGTGCTTTTGTTTTTGCCGGCGACGATGAAAACGGATACAGATATATGGCAGAGGCAAAGGTCGGTGATCTTCTGGAAATTGCTTCTTTGTACAAAGAAAAATATGGGGCAAAGGGCGGCGGAAGACCTAACTCTATACAGGGTACTTTGTTTGGAAAGATAGAAGACATTATTAAAGATTCGATTGAATAATGGTGAAAGCATGGAAAATATAGAAGCATTAACCGTGGACGGCTTTATTTTTGCAAATAAAGACGATGCGGAAATAGCAAAAAATGAGATAAGAAAGATAGAGTACATAGAAAGCCATACGGATATGTCAAATATTGCATTGGTTAACTCTATTTATAACAAGGCTGTGGCGGAAAGGGTGTTCCAGACTCCCATAGGTTTTGAGTATTTAAGGGATTTACAGAGGATTCTTGAAAGTGCGGGAACACCGATTAAGGAAAGCAATCCAATCCCCTTATTTACAACCTTTAAGAGAATTTCCTTAAAGCATGATGCTGAAAAAAAGCGCCCCCAGACCAAGGCAGAAAAGCGTGAGATGTCACTTAAGATGAAGTACAGAAACGCTGTTCTTATTGCGGGAATCATGGGAATTCTTGTTATAGCCATGCTTATTATTACCTTAAACGGAACCACTCCCAATGCGATTAACTATAAGAATGCAATTACCAATCAGTATGCTGAGTGGGAGCAGGACCTTGCGGCAAGAGAGAAGGCTGTCAGGGAAAAGGAAAGAGAACTGAACCTAAATCAGTAGTTTTCACAATTTGAACATATTTTTATTATATATTCCTTCTTGAAAGGAGCCGGTATGGACAGATTGAAGGTACTTGTTGTCGATGATGAAGTTAGAATGAGAAAGCTTGTTAAGGACTTTCTTTCCAAAAAGAATTTTGAAGTGTATGAGGCTGAAAACGGAAAAAAGGCAGTTGATCTTTTTTTTGAAAACCCTGATACGGCGTTGGTGATTCTTGATGTAATGATGCCTGAAATGGACGGTTGGCAGGCATTAAAGATAATAAGATCGGAATCAAAGGTTCCTGTCATCATGCTTACCGCAAAAAGTGAGGAACAGGACGAACTTCACAGTTTTGAGCTTGGGGTTGATGAATTTATTTCAAAGCCCTTCAGTCCGAAGATTCTTACTGCAAGAGTTGAAGCTCTGTTAAGACGTACTAACCCGGAAGCTATGGAAACAAAGCTTGAGTACAACGGTCTTTTGGTGGACAAGAATGCCCATGTGGTAACAGCGGACGGTAAGCCCGTTGATTTAAGCTGCAAGGAATTTGAACTTTTGTGTTTCTTTATGGAAAATAAAGGACTTGCACTTTCAAGGGATAAGATTCTTGACGCAGTCTGGAACTATGATTACTTCGGAGATTCAAGAACCGTGGATACCCATGTTAAAAAGCTTAGAAGCAAGCTTCTTGACAAGGGCGATTATATTAAAACAATCTGGGGCATGGGATATAAATTCGAATGAAAAATGTTGTGAAAAAGCGCAGAAGCCATTCACTTAACAGGCAGATAACTTTTATTTTTGTCGCGATAATGTTTTTGACCATTGCTGCGTGTTTTTTTGTTAATAATGTTTTTTTGGAAAAGTACTATACTAAAAATATAGAAAAGACCCTTAGGGAGACCTATGCCGTAATAGAGGAAGAAAGCGACTACGGGGACATCCAGAGGAAGGGTTTTGACAGAGAGTTAAAGAAAATATCCGCAACCCACAATATAAGTATTGCCATTGTTACATCGCTTTTTGAACCGGTTAAGATATACTCATCGGAACCTGATGAGCTGATTATGAGGGAGCTTAGAAGAAATCTTTTTAACGGTTCCGTTTATGCCGATGAAATTATTGAAAACAATGACGATTATCTTCTTATAAGGGTAACTGATAAGGACATGAAGGCTGAGTATCTTGAAATGCTCGGTACTTTGCCCGACGGTTCGCTATTCTTTATGCGTACTCCCATTGAGAGTATTCGTGCCAGTGCCAAAATTGCCAACAGATTTTTGCTATACACGGGTATTGGCGGAATTGTTATAAGTGCTATAGTTATTTTCCTTTTTACAAAGAAGATTTCAAAGCCCATTCTTGAAATTGCGGATGTGTCCGAAAGGGTTTCAGAGATGGACTTTTCAAAGAAATATGCGGGAAAAGAAAAGTCTGAAATAGGTGACCTTGGAAACAGTATAAACAAAATGTCCGAAAATCTTGAGAAGGCAATAGAGGAGCTTAAACAGGCTAATGTCTCCTTGAAGGAAGAAAATGACTACAAGACTCAGATAGATATTAAAAGACGCGAGTTTATTTCAAATGTTTCCCATGACTTAAAAACCCCCATTGCGCTTATTCAGGGTTACGCAGAGGGACTTAAGGAAGGGGTTAATGACGAATCCGAGAGGGATTATTACTGTGATGTAATAATGGATGAAGCCTCCAGGATGAATAAGCTTGTTAAGCAGCTTCTGACCCTTACAAAGATTGAAGAGGGGGCAGATCCCCTTGCTTTGGAACGTTTTGATTTATCGGAACTTGTGAAAAATTATATTCAGTCGGCGGAAATACTTACAAAGGCTCAGGGGATTACTGTGAATGTAGAGGCAGATGAGGATGCGTTTGTGTTTGCCGATGAATTTAAGATTGAAGAAGCCTTCGCAAATTATTTCAGTAATGCAATAAATCATTGCGAATCGGATGTTCAAAAGGTAATTGACGTCACTGTCAAAAAAGAAGAAAATAAAGTTAAGGTATGGGTTGAAAATACAGGTGAATCCATACCTTCAGATGCTCTTTCCCATGTTTTTGAAAAGTTTTACAGAGTTGATGCTGCAAGAACCAGAGAATATGGCGGCAGCGGTGTGGGACTTTCAATTGTTAAGGCTGTAATTGATGCCCATGGCGGAGAGTATGGAGTGATTAATACCAAAAAGGGCGTGGCATTTTTCTTTGCCCTTAATATGTCGGAGGAATCCAATGTATAAAAAAATGTTTGTTTTGTGCTTAACAGCTTCTTTGTGCATATCGCTTTTCGGATGTGCCAAAATGCCCAAGTTGACCGAGGACGAGGAAGAACTTGTGGCAGAATATGCAGCGGCACTTCTTCTTAAATACGATTCTGAGAATCATTCAAGACTTGTGGATATTAAGGACAAGGTTTCAGCCTTCGAGGATGCAAAGGCTTTGCATGATCTGCAGGAGGAAAACTATTATAACAATCTGAATGCGGAAGAACAGAAACGCCTTGAGGAAACAAGAGAGCAGGAAGAGGCCAATAAGGAATATGCAAACAACACAACGGTTGTGGACAAAACTTCCCCCGAAAGTGATTACAATTCCAATACGCATATTACCGTTGATAATGTGCCTGTGGGTGAGTTTTTGGGACTTTCCGGTGTTTCAATAGATTATGCCGGTGCAGATGTGCTTTCGGAGTATCCCGATTCCGAGGATGTTGTATCCGTAACCATGCTTCCGAAAGCCGGTAATTCTTTGCTTATTGTGTATTTTAATGTAAGTAATAATACTGACAGTAATAGGACTGTTAATATAGCCGGCATTGCGCCCTCTGCTTTACTTAATGTTAATGGTGCAGGATTTAAGCGTGCTGAGACTACAATCTTAGAGGATGATCTTTTAACCTGTAACGAAGAGTTTGCACCAAACCGGATGAAGCGTTTTGTAATGGTTACAGAAGTAAGAACCGGAACCGTTGTAACAGGTTTGGAACTTAAACTAATACATAATGAAGAAACTTTGGTTAAATCGTTAAGATAAATAATATAATTGTAAACACAATTCCGACAATTTGACTATTAACTTGCGAATTTCAAGACTGCTTAATGCCGTATTTATGGGAAAAAGCCCGTAAATACGGCATTTTTTAAGCTTTTGAAAATTATTTCAAAAAAATAAAAAATTAGTGTTGACATTAAGTAAACAGGGTGTTATATTAGTCAATGTTCCGAGCAGACAGCACTTAAAGCTGAGGCAAACGGAACAGAACCTTGACAATCAAACAACAATGCAACCCTGAAAATCTTTGAGATTATTCAGTGAGTTATCGAGCAAGAGATTGTGAGATAACAAGTGTGAAAGCGAACACACTATAAACAAATCGACCCAAACACAGTAAACGAAGTCAGACTTATGAAAGTAAGAACTGACGGGGATAAGATAAGCTAGCAAGTTTATCATGAGAGACAAACTTTAATACGAGAGTTTGATCCTGGCTCAGGATGAACGCTGGCGGCGTGCTTAACACATGCAAGTCGAACGGACTTATATGAAACCTAGTGAATAT
>JAZLLV010000019.1:0-51457 GCA_045598365.1 Lachnospiraceae bacterium | reverse complement strand
GGCGCGTCCGCTCCCCCCCCCCCTCCTTTTAAAGAAATCCCGGGCCCCTTTTACGGCCCCCCCCACGTTTTTATTCTTCTTCCTTAAGGCTTCCCTTTTTAGGCTTTGCAGCTGCATATGCTACACAAAGAAGTGTGCCTACAATTGCAGTGGCTGCCGCATTGATTCCGGCACTTACAAGACCCTGAACAAATACCTTATCAGCAGGTTCTGCATAGATAAGAATGTCTAATACGGGAGCAATCACAACCCATGAAAGGAGGTGTGCGATGATCTGAGCTACATTGAAGACAACAATGTCCTTTTTGGTAAACTCACCTTCGTCAATCTTCATCTTTGCAGATACAAGACCCATTACACAGCCAAAGAATGCTGATGCAATAATCCAGCTCCACCAGGGTGAACCCCATGAAAAGTCAATAAAGAAATGACCGATAAGACCTGAAAGAAGGCCTGCAACAGGACCAAAAACTGCTGCGATGAAAGCAAGTACACCGTACTGAACGGTAATGTTGGTATTCGGAATTCCGCTGGGAATAGCTACGAACCTTCCGAGTACAAAGAAAAGTGCTGCACCGATGCCGATGGCAACGATTGTCTTAACAGAAAATTTTTTCATAATACTCTCCATTCCGCCCCTCTTTATGGGGAGATTTGTTTTATGTAATTATAATACCATAAAGATTTCGAAAAGTCCTTTAATCAGACAAATATTATCCATACAAAACGTAAATAAAGCAAAAAAAATGCGCTACCTTACAGGTAACGCAAACAGCTGATAGGGGAATCGAACCCCTGTTTCCGCCGTGAGAGGGCGGCGTCTTAACCGCTTGACCAATCAGCCATCACAAGTGCTCTTTCAAGCACTTGTTTATATTATCCTATGTTTAATCAAATTGCAAGCATTTTTCTAAAAATTCTTACATTAATGAGCAACGATATCAACATATGCCTTAACCGTTTTTCTGTAGGCAAAAAGGTAAAGTAAAGAAAATACCAGGAAACATCCTATATATGTGATAATGAACACCGTAAGATTTGATACTCCGAAAAGAATCAATATCTTATAGACTAAAGGTGCTGAAAATGCCAGGTGAAGTCCTGCTGCCAGAAGCGGTGAAAAGAAGGTAATAAGCGTCTGTGAATTAACGCTCTCTTCAATTTCTTCTCTTGTCATTCCAACGTTTCTCATGATTTTATAGTTTGCAGCATCCTCATAGCCTTCGGTTATCTGCTTGTAGTACATAATAAGCACGCATGCACCCATGAAGGATATGCTTAAGAAAATACCGAGTAAGAAAAGGCTTGAATAAAGATCCACAAAATCCTGTCTTATTTCAACAAGTCCTGAGGCAACCATTCTGTCGTTGCAGGCATATTTCACCTCATTAAGAAGTGCCATTTCATCATTACTTGAAAGCTTTGTGTCAAAATCACATTCGTAGTAATAGTAAACATCATCAGAATTATACTTCTTAATATCTTCAACAAATTCATCAAAGTCCTTAACAATAAGCATTATTGAATTAACTATGTCTGTACTGCCAAGGGCAATTCTTGCATCGGGCTTACCGGCTATTTTATAGTCACGCCCGATAATATTGATATCGTCATACTTATAATGTAAGCCATGTGAAGAAAACAATACTTCATCATCCTCAAGAGATATCTTTTCTCCGGACATATTATATTCATCCAGAGAATAAACGGTGAAAAGAACAAGTTTAGTATTTAAAACCGCATCTCTTATTCCGCCAATATAGTCTGATACGCTGTTTTCAGTAAGTCCTCCCGCAAAACCTACGCTTCTTAATTTATGAAAATCAGTAACATAATCTCTGCTTTCAAATTTAGCCATCGCCTCATCAAAAGCATCAGTGGCTTCTTTTGAAAAAATCATGTCGGGGTTACCGGTTGCAGACATACTTACGTTGAAGTCATAGGGCTGCATAAATCTTATGGCCGCATTTTTACCAAAGAACAATGATCCTGTGGAGGAAATCATTACAAGTACCATGGTGGAAAGAATGCAGATGGAAGCAAGTCCCATGCCGTTTCTTTTCATTCTGTAAATCATTCCGGACAAAGAAATAAAGTGCTTCTTTGTATAATAATACCCCTTGTTCTTTTTTAGAATCTTACATAAAAAAACCGAACCTGAAATAAATAAAAGGTATGTTCCGATAATAACCATTATTACTGCAATGAAGAACTGCTCTATGGCATTTACAGGGCTCTTAATGGTAACAGCAATGTAGTAAGCATATATAATGAGCGCAAGACCGCCGATTCCAAAGACAGCATTTGCTTTGGGCGCTCTCTCACCTGTATGCTTGCTTTTTAACAAATCTATGGGCTTGTTTCTTAAAACCTTTATGCTTGCGAAAACAAACATTATCATAAGTATTGCTGCATAAACCACTGCAGAAAGAAGCATTCCATTTTTAGAGAAATAAATAATATAGTCGGAGGAGTATCCGCACATTTTCATAAGAATCAGTTCAAAAAGCTTTGATAAAATGATTCCGAAAAGGATGCCTCCGGAAATGCCCATTGCGCCAAGATAAACATATTCTCTTGCAAGAATTCTTACGATGTTTTTCTTGTTCATGCCAAGAACGTTGTATAGGGCAAATTCTGAGTTTCTTCTTTTTGCAAGAAAGGAATTTGTATATGCAAGAAAGTATATTGCATAGTTAATCATTACAAGCGTTCCAAGAGCCATTATGGAACGAAGGTTATTTCCTGCCTGCATATCCGATAAAGCAGGCGCCTCGGAAAGATATCTTAATACATAGGTAATTGCCACCATTCCGATAACCGAAATTATATAGGGTATGTAGAGCTTTCCGTTTTTTCTGATACCGTCAAAGGCAAGCTTTGAATAAAGTCCCTTCTTCATACTTATCTGCCTCCCTTTGAAAGCATGGTAAGTGTATCGGAGATGCTTTTGTACATCTCTTCATAGGACTTATCTCCTCTGTATATTTCGTGGAACACAACACCGTCCTTAATGAAAAGCACACGCTTTGCATGGCTTGCGGCCTTTGTGGAGTGTGTAACCATTAAAATGGTCTGTCCGTTGTTGTTTACATCCTCAAATATGGAAAGAAGCTCGTCTGTTGACTTTGAATCAAGAGCTCCTGTAGGCTCATCCGCAAGTAAAATCTTAGGATTGGTGATTAACGCTCTTGCAACAGCAGCTCTCTGCTTCTGTCCGCCGGAAACCTCGTAAGGGTACTTACCTAAGAGTTCCTCAATTCCAAGGCTCTTTGCAAGAGGTAATAATTTGTCCTTTATATCCTTATGCTTCTCTCCCTTAAGAATAAGGGGAAGAAAAATATTGTCCTCTAAAGTAAAGGTATCAAGAAGGTTAAAGTCCTGAAAAACATAGCCCAAATTATCTCTTCTGAAAACTGCCATTTCGCTTTCTTTAATGGATTCAACATTCTTTCCATCCAGAAGAACCGATCCGGTAGTGGGCTTATCAAGAGCTGCAAGAATATTTAACAAGGTGGTCTTTCCTGAACCGGACTCACCCATTATTGCTACGTACTCACCTTCCTCCACCGAGAAGAAAACTCCCTTAAGGGCTTCAACACGGCTGGTACCAAGTTTGCTTACATATGTCTTTTTTAAGTCATCTACTTTTAATATATTCATAACGTTCATATCCTCCTGTCATACTAAGATTCTACCTAAGATAATCACTCATCTCTATCGAATCTCCTTACAAACAGCAGGTTATTTCTTACAAAATCGTAAGATTAGTCTCCAAAAAACTCCGTGACAGGAAAAGACAGGTAAACCTTAGTGCCAACACCAACTTCGGACTCACATCTTATATCTATGTGAAGGTTATCGCATATGGATTTACAAATATATAAGCCTATTCCGCTGGAATGGCTCTCACCTCTTCCGTTAAAGCCTGTGTAGCCTCTTTCAAAAATTCTCGGAAGGTTTGATTTATCAATTCCTATGCCGGTATCCGCGATACATAATGTGTGGGTTTCTTTGTCAAAAGAAATGCTTACCCCACCCTTATCCGTATATTTTATGCAGTTTGAAAGGATCTGATCTATTACAAGGGATACCCACTTTTTGTCCGTAAGTACAATTTCATCTTCCATATCAAGGGAAAAAGATAACTTCTTTTCGATAAAGTCAGTTGCACATTTTCTTCCCGAGGCTTTGACTATGTCCTTAATGTTTTCTTCCCTTATTACATAGTCCGTATGCTCTCCGCTAAGCCTTAAGTAGGTCATTACCATGTCCACATAGTCTTCTATGCTTTTTAAGTTTCTAAGCAAAGTTCTTGCCTGCTTTGAGTCCTCTGCCTGAAGATTCAATTTCATGGAAGCTATGGGAGTTTTTATCTGATGCACCCAGGTAGCATAATAATCGTCCATATTATGAAGTCTTGTTTCATAGGATGCTATTTTCTCAGTTAATTCCTTTGATACTTTTCTAATCAGTTCCTGATAATCCTCTTCGATTACGGACTTAGGAACCGGCATTTTCTCACTTATAACTATTTCAGGCTCCTTAGCAAGTTTACTTAGACTTTTATGTCTGTCCGTAATCTTTTTAAGAGAAAAGAAATTCACGGTAATAACAAACAGCAGGCTAAGAATTGCAGGATAAAGAACCATATCAAGAGAAAGTCCGTACAGGAAAAAAATCACGAAAAAAATTACGGTTATACCAAAAACCACCAGGATATTCTTTTTTAATTCCTTACGCATTTATCATTATCCTTTATTCAACAATGTAGCCCACACCAAACTTTGTAGTTATAAAACCATCAAGACCTGCAGCATCCAGTTTTTTTCTAAGTCTGTTTACATTTACTGTAAGGGTATTTTCATCCACAAAGCTGTCAGATTCCCAAAGGGCCTCCATGATTTTTTCACGGCTTATAACAACCCCTTTATTTTTCATAAGCACCAGAAGAATCTTGTATTCGTTACCGCTTAAGTCCACCCTTTCAGAGTTAACGGTGAGGGTATTGTCTCCCATATTAAGTACCGCACCCTTATGCTCCAAAATGGGTACACTTTCGGTAAAATCATAGGTTCTTCTTAAAAGGGCCTGGACCTTTGCCACCAGCACGTTTGCATCAAAGGGCTTTGCAATAAAGTCATCCGCACCCATATTCATGGCCATAATAATATTCATGTTTTCCGAGGCGCTTGATAAAAAGATAATCGGAACCTTTGACTGTTTTCTTATTTCCGTGCACCAGTAATACCCGTCATATGCGGGAAGGGATATGTCCATAAGAACAAGGTGAGGATTAAATTCTGCAAACTCAGCCATTACATTTCTAAAGTCCTTAATACCTTCCACACAAAGGTCCCAGCCGGCGGCAACCTTTTTCACGCCGGCAAGTATTCCCGCATCATCTTCCACCATTAAAATTCTGTGCATATCATTCTCCGTTTTACATCATCATATCAAAAATACTGATCTGGTCGCTTTCGGGAATCTGTCCCAAAATACCAAGTCTTGCCATTTCATCCGCTATGGTTCCGGAAACATGGGCCCTTGACTTAAAGTCTTCTTTGGATGTAAAGGGTCCTAATTTACATGCCTCCACAATTGAGTCGGCAGCATTTTCACCAAGACCGTCAATACTGTTAAAAGAAGGCATTATCTTTCCGTCAACAATTGAAAACAGTCGGGATTTTGCCGTAAACAGGTCTATGGGCGCGAACTCATAGCCTCTTGCATACATTTCCTGAACAATTCTCATGTCCTTTATGGAGTTTTCATCCTTGGGCGTAGGATTTTCAAGCGCCTGAAGTCTCTTCATTTCCTCCTCAAGTCTTTCTCTTCCAAAGCACATGGTACTGTAGTTAAAGGCCTTTGCCCTGATTGAGAAAAATGCCGCATAGTATGCCAAAGGATAATAAACCTTGCAGTAAGCAATTCTCCATGCCATCATAACGTAAGCTGCCGCATGGGCTCTTGGGAACATGTATTTAATCTTCTGACAGGACTCAATATACCACTCCGGTACATTGCAGGCCCTCATATCAGCCTTCCACTCTTCCCACTTTTCACACTTACCCTTTGCCACATTACCTTTACGTACCATCTCCATTATCTTAAAGGATTCTTCCGATTCAACACCCATGTTAATTAAGTAGGTCATAATGTCGTCTCGTGTGCAGATGGCGGTTGAAATGGTTGCTATACCGTCTCTTATAAGATCCTGGGCATTATTAAGCCAAACGTCGGTACCGTGGGAAAGACCAGCTATTCTGATTAGATCTGAAAAGTACTTTGGTTTTGCTTCCTGAACCATGCCCATTGAAAAGTCCGTTCCAAACTCAGGTACTCCAAGGCAGCCGATTTCCACGCCACCTATATCAGCAGGGGTAACTCCTAATGCTTCCGTTGACTCAAAAAGAGACATAACCTTAGGGTCATCCAGGGGAATCGTTAAAGGATCGATTCCCGTTAAGTCCTGAAGCATACGAATCATTGTGGGATCATCGTGTCCCAGTATATCAAGCTTTAACAGGTTATGATCGATTGAGTGATAATCAAAGTGTGTTGTTATAATATCTGTTTCAGTGTCGTTTGCAGGGTGCTGTATAGGTGTAAATGAGTTAATATCCTCTCCCACAGGAAGAACTATGATACCGCCCGGATGCTGGCCGGTGCTTCGGCGTACGCCTACGCAGCCCTGTACTATTCTGTCAATTTCGCAATTACGTTTGTGTATACCCTTTTCTTCATAATATTTTTTTACATAACCAAAGGCTGTTTTGTCTGCAAGGGTAGCTATGGTTCCCGCTCTGAAGGTCTGTCCCGCACCAAAAATAACCTCTGTGTACTTATGGGCCTTTGACTGATATTCTCCTGAGAAGTTTAAGTCAATATCAGGCTCCTTATCTCCCTTAAATCCAAGGAAGGTTTCAAAGGGAATATCGAAGCCGTCCTTTTTAAGCTTGGCGCCGCACTTGGGGCAGATTCTGTCAGGCATATCTACTCCCGCCATACCTCTGAATTTCTTAACTTCCTCTGAATCAAAATCATAAAAATGGCACTCTGAGCAGTAGTAATGCGGAACAAGAGGGTTAACCTCCGTAATACCTGCCATGGTGGCCACAAAGCTTGATCCTACCGAACCTCTGGAACCAACCAGATATCCGTCTTCAACAGACTTCCATACAAGTTTCTGGGCTATAATATACATAACCGCAAATCCGTTTGTAATAATTGAATTAAGTTCTCTCTTAAGTCTTTCCTCAACTATTTCAGGAAGTTCCGGCCCGTACATTTCATGTGCCTTGTTATAACAGATTTCAGTAAGAATCTCATCACTGTTCTCAATTACGGGAGGACACTTATCAGGTCTTACCGGTGACATGGACTCAATCTGATCCGCAATCATATTGGTGTTTGTAACAACAATCTCCATTGCCTTGTCACGACCAAGATATCCGAATTCCTCCAGCATTTCATCCGTTGTATGAAGATACAAAGGCGGCTGCATATCCGCATCGGGATAGCCCTGTCCCGCCTCGATTATTCTTCTGTATATTTCATCCTCGGGATCCATAAAGTGAACGTCACAGGTTGCCACAACCGGTTTGTTGTAGGTTTCACCAAGGCGTACTATTTCCCTGTTAAGATTAAGCAAATCCTCTTCGGTATTTACGTTTTCAAATTTGTCACTTCTAATCATGAAGGCATTGTTGCCCCTTGGCTGCACTTCAAGGTAATCATAAAAGCTTACGATTTTTGAAAGGACATCCTCTCCTCTTCCTTCCACAACAGCCTTAAACAGTTCACCTGCTTCGCAAGCACTGCCCACGATCAAGCCTTCCCTATGCTTCATAAGCTCGCTCTTAGGGATTCTCGGGTGCTTACTGAAATACTCAAGATGGGACTTTGATACAAGGGTATAAAGATTTATACGCCCCGTATTGTTTTTTGCAAGGATAATAACATGATGGGTGGGAAGCTTCTTAATAACATCTGCGGAAACCTTTGTGGCTTCATTAATATCATCAAGGTTTTCCATACCCTTTTCCTTGCATTTCTTTATAAGTTTAATAAAGGCAAGGCCGGTTGCCGTGGCATCATCCACCGCTCTGTGATGATGCTCTAATGTTACATTTAATTCCTTGCAGATTGCATCCAAAGTGAATTTATGAAGTTTGGTAAGCAGGCTTCTTGATAAGGCAAGGGTATCGATGCAGGAATAATCATAAGTATAGCCAAGTCTTTCGCAGTTAGCCTTAATGAAGGATGTATCAAAGGAAGCATTGTGGGCAACCAGGACGGAATCCTTTGCAAATTCAAGAAATCTTGGCAAAACCTTCTCTATGGTATCCGCATCCTTAACCTGATCATCCGTTATGGATGTAAGTTTGGTAATCCTGTAGGGAATGGGAACCTCGGGGTTAACAAACTCTGAAAAGGTCTCTATAACCTCTCCGTCCTTTACCTTAACTGCTCCTATTTCAATAATTCTGTTTTTTACAGGTGAAAAACCGGTGGTCTCTATATCAAAAACCACATAGGTGTTATCAATGCTCTGATTCTTGGAATCAAGTACTGTTTCAAGTAAGTCATCCACAAGATAGCCTTCCACACCGTAGATTACCTTAAAGAAATCCTGTCTGTCGGGCTTTTCATCCCCTGCCTCGATTCGCTTTTTCTTTTCAGCCTTCCAAAGGTCTTCCCAGGTATGATTTGCGTCCGGGAAGGACTGAACCACACCGTGATCGGTTACCGCAAGGGCTTTGTGGCCCCACTTATAGGCTCTCTTAACAAGGTCCGAAACTTCCGTAATGCCATCCATATCACTCATCTTCGTGTGGCAGTGGAGCTCTACTCTTTTAACGGGAGCAAGATCGCTTCTTGTGGTGGTGAAGTCTTTAGCCACCATGATTGATTTTGGTGATGTTACACACAGTTCTCTTTCAAAAGTATCATTGGTGGGACAACCCATTATTTTTACAAATTTACCGGGAGAAAGCTTTGAAAGATAATCCGGAGCCTCCTCCTGAAGTGCAAAAATCTTAACCTTTATGGTATCTGTGAAATCCGTTACATTAAAAGAAATAATGGTTTTGTTATTTCTTATGTCTCTTTGCTCGTTAAAGGTTATTTTGCCCCTGAAAACAACCATCTTAAAGTCTTCCACAAGATCCTCAATCTTTGTGAATTCCTCTTCGTCATCGATTTCTCCACCGTATATAACATCGGGATTGTCTGATTTTTCGGTAACTCTGGGAGCTCTTTTTACAAAGTCCTTTTTGCCATAATTTCCTGACTTAAACTTACCGTCTCCGTCCTTGTTTTCGCTCTTTTCAGCCCTGCTTTCAGAAGTTTTCTTTAAGGGCTTGGAAGCTTCCTTCTTTTCTGCTTTTTCAGCCTTTTCATCTGTCGCTTCCTTTTCAAGTTCTTCATGTCTTTTCATAACACGCTGCTCAACAAGCTGGGTGATTCTGTATTCGTCCCAGATATCCTGCTTTGATGAATCCCTCTCTTCTTTTTCTCTGTAGGACACGGAAAATAAAGCATCCGAAAGATTAAATCTTTCGCATACTATCTTCCTGAAGTAATCCAGGACCTGTATTTCTCTCATCTTTATGATTTCCGTATCCGGAAGAGAGATTTCAACATGATTTTCGGAGATTTCGGTGATTTCCGCCTGTTTCACCGTATTGAATAAGATTTTGTCCACTTCCGAAAGTTCCAGGAGGTAACTGTCCCTGTACTCATCAAGAAGTGCCATAACAGTATAGGTAGAAGGCAGATGGTACTCCTCCACAATTGATACATCCAGTGTGAGTTCACTCTGAAAGCCCTCACCTATCTGTTTGCGTATTTCAAGAATTACCGCGTAAATATCCTTCTTGGGAATGATATGTGTGGCGGTAATATAGATTCTTAGTTTATCCCGACGTTTGTTGGATGCTATCCTTGTTACAAGAACATCCTCAAACATTTCTCTGAGACTGTCCTTAAGTGATAAGCTTTTAAATACTTCCAAAAACGCCTTCGGTTCCATTATTTTTTACCTTCCCCAATTGTTTAATTCATCCTCGAGGTATTTCAAAATTTCGGCTTCAGGTACCTTTTTAACGATTTCGCCCTTCTTAAAAATAAGCCCCTCACCGATTCCGCCGGCCACCCCAAGGTCGGCTTCTCTTGCTTCTCCGGGGCCGTTAACCGCGCACCCCATAACTGCCAGTTTAAGATTGTAAGGATACTTTTCCGCCAGTTCCTCAACCTTTGTGGCAAGTCCGATTAAATCTATTTTAGTACGTCCGCAGGTGGGACAGGAAATAACTTCTATTCCCTCTTTTCTAAGACCAAGAGTTCTTAAAATGATTCTTGCGGAACGGATTTCATCCACCACATCTCCTGTTAAGGATACTCTGACAGTATCACCTATACCCTCTGCCAAAATCATTCCAAGTCCAATGCCTGACTTAATATTACCTGAAAAAGCAGTTCCCGATTCCGTAATTCCCACATGAAGAGGATAGGGACACTTGTCTGCAATTTCTTTGTGTGCCTCAACACACATTAAAACATTTGTGGACTTAAGACTTACAACAAGGTTATCATAGCCCATGTCCTCGATTCTTTTAACATTGTTAAGAGCGCTTTCAACCAGTCCCTTTGCGGTAACTCCGCCATATTTTTCAATAAGGGATTTTTCCATGGAGCCCGAATTAACCCCCACTCTTATGGGAATGTTTTTATCACGCGCAGCCTTTACAACCGCTAAAAGCTTATCGTCGCTTCCGATATTGCCGGGGTTGATTCTTACCTTGTCCGCTCCGTTCTCAATTGCGGCCACAGCCATTTTGTAGTCAAAATGAATGTCCGCAACAATTGGAATGGATATTTCCTTTTTAATCTCTCCTATTGCCTTTGCTGCCTCCAAAGTAGGAACTGTGGAACGGACAATTTCACAGCCCGCAGCCTCAAGTCTGTGTATCTGTTCGATGGTTGCCTTAACATCCTCGGTTCTGGTATTTGTCATTGACTGTATAAGAATAGGATTTCCATGGCCGATTACACGGTCACCGATATGAATTTCCTTTGTATTATTTCTGTAAAGCATCTTTTTCCACCTTATCTGAAGAACCTTGAAATATCATTAAAAAGAATAAAAATCGTAAGAATAAAGAAAAGGATAATGCCTATCATATGGACAAAGCCTTCCTTTTCGGGAGGAATTGGCTTTCCTCTTAATACTTCCACGAATAAAAACACCAGTCTTCCGCCGTCGAGTGCAGGAAGGGGAAGAAGGTTAATAACACCTAAATTAACGCTTAAAAGCATTGCTATATTCATCATGGTAAGAACAACAGTGGACATGCCGTAATTCTTAGCCGTATCATAGCTTTCACCCACAATCTGCGCCACACCAACAGGGCCTGCCACATCATCTCTTGAAAGCTTACCGAGAACCAACTGTTTTAAGCTCTTAAGTGTATTTCTGAAATTAAATTCAAGCTCATACCAGCTGTACTTAAAAAGATCAAAGCCTTTACATTCAACAATGGTATTTCCGCCTTCGATTCCTATATAATAACGACCTTCCTCGCTTACATACTGGGGAGTAAAGGAAACTACACCCTTTTCACCGTTTCTGTCATATTCGATGGTCAGCTTTTCTCCTGAATTAAGCAGAGAAATAAGGGTTATGTCTCTCCACACATGGATGCTTTCACCATTGATTTTGGTAATGGTGTCACCCACATTCAGACCTGACTCTATTGCGGGACGTCCCTCTGTAAGTCCGCCGATAACAGGAAGATCGGTACCGCACTTTCCAACAATTACCATTGCAAAAATCATTGCAACAATAAAATTAAAAAAGGGGCCTGCAAAAACAGCAGAAATTCTTGCCCATACATTAGCTTCACGAAAGGCTATTCCCTTGGGCTTTTCGGCATTTTCATCCTCCTTTATGTCAGAATCCGCCACTTCACCCGGTAAATCCGAGTCAAAAACGCAGGCTCCGCCTAAGGGAAGAAGCTTAAGAGAAAAGACCGTACCCTTTCTTTTGAAGCTTAAAAGTGTGGGACCGAAACCCACCGCAAATTCAATTACACGTATTCCGTTTGCTCTTGCGATAATGAAATGTCCGAATTCATGGGATATAACAATTACCGAGAGAATAATAATAAACCATATTATTGATGGCATCGGTTACTCCTAAATCAGTTAAATCTTTTGTTAAGAAGCTCATATACCGTTGCTTCCGCTTCGAGAATCTCTGAAACCGTAGGATTCTCTTTTACGGGAACTGAGTCAAGCGCCTCTTCTATATAATCGTAAATACCGGTAAAAGGAATCTTCTTTTTAAGGAAATCCTTAACCGCCAGTTCATTGGCTGCATTAAATACAGTGGGCTTTGTACCACCCTCCGCAATTGCTCTGTAGGCATATTTAAGGCCTCTGAAGGTTTCTATATCCGGCTCAAAGAAAGTAAGTGTCTGGAGCTTAAAGAAATCCACTCTGTTATTATACATAGGCTTTCTTTCGGGATAAAAAAGAGCATATTGAATGGGAAGCTTCATGTCCGGAATTCCAAGCTCCGCAATAACTGCGCCGTCTGTATATTCCACCATGGAATGAACTATGCTCTGAGGATGAATCACAACCTGAATATCAGAGGGCTCCACATTAAAAAGCCACTTTGCCTCAATAACTTCAAGTCCCTTGTTGACCAAAGAAGCCGAATCGATTGTAACCTTTTTGCCCATACTCCAGTTAGGGTGCTTAAGAGCATCCTCAACAGTCATATTCTTCAATTCCTCATAGGTTTTTCCTCTGAAGGGACCACCTGAAGCGGTAAGTAAAATTTTGCTTAAGGTTTTTCTGTTTTCTCCGTTAAGAGACTGGAAAATGGCACTGTGCTCAGAATCCACGGGAAGAATATCAACCTTCTCTTCTCTTGCAAGAGGCATAATAATATGTCCCGCAGTGACAAGAGTTTCCTTATTAGCAAGAGCAATGGTCTTATGGGCTTTAATGGCCGCAATCGTGGGGCGAATTCCAATCATTCCAACAAGAGCGGTTACCACCATATCCGCTTCCTCAAGAGCGGATATTTCAAGAAGCCCCTCCATGCCGGATAGTACCTTTACAGGAAGGTCCTTCACTCTTGAAAGAAGATCCTTATAGGCTTCTTCATCGTACATAACAGCGTACTTTGGTGAAAACTCTCTTATCTGTTCTTCCATAAGGGCCACATTTTTACCTGCAGCAAGAGCAAGTACGTTTAAGCCCTCATTGTTTCTTACTATTTCAAGTGTCTGGGTACCGATTGAACCGGTGGAGCCCAAAATAACAAGATTTTTCATTCAAAAACTCCTTTAGCCCTGCATTGCAACAACCCATATAATGGCAAGAAAATATATTATGGGTGCGGTAAAAATCATGCTGTCAAAACGGTCCATTACACCGCCATGGCCCGGAATAAGCTTTCCGTAATCTTTGATGCCTTTATTTCTCTTAATTGCCGACGCAGCAAGGTCGCCAATCTGAGCTATAATTCCGCCGATAGCTGCTATTAAAGAAAGATACCATTTTACCTCGGGCATGAAGATATTACCAAATAAAAGGGCAATCAGACCTGCGCCGATTATGCCACCGATTACACCTTCAATGGACTTTTTAGGACTGAGTTTAGGTAAAAATTTGTGATTACCGATGGTTTTTCCCGTAAGCATTCCCACACAGTATGCACAGGTATCAAAGCCCCAGGAAGAAATAAATATCATCCATACGATTAGCTTTCCGTCTGTAAGACCCCTTGTAAGATAAACAAAGGAAAGCATAACAGGCGCATACATAAATGAAAAAATAACGGCGGAAACGTCCTCAACCGTATACTTAGGGAACAGGAAAACGTATGTGCATAAGAACATGATTACGGAAAAAATAACAGCCATAACCAGAAAGTTCTTATTATCGGTAACCGAAAGCAGAATATAAAAGAATACTATTGCCACGTAACCTAAATTAACCATTGCATTCTTCTTGAATTTTTCGGAAAGCAACACCTTTGTAAGCTCGTAAAAAGCTCCAATTGATAATAAAAGAAGGACACAGGCCAGCGGATAACCTCCAAAGAAGCATACAAGAAAAGCCACCGCAAGCAAAACTATTCCACTTATTAATCTTGTAATAAACATAACTTCCTCCGCTATTCTTCGGATATTGCGCCGAATTTTCTGGTGCGTTTACTGTAACTCTCGCAGGCCTTCATAAGCTCTTCCTTATTGAAATCAGGCCATGCCACATCAGTAACATACAGCTCCGAATAAGAAATCTGCCAAAGAAGGAAATTGGATACTCGCAGTTCTCCGCAGGTTCTTATTAAAAGATCCGGATCCGGTATTCCGTATGTATCAAGATTTTGTGCAATCATTTCCTCTGTAATGTCAGCGGCACTTAATTCTTTATTCTCTATTTTTTTTGCAAGCTTTCTTACTGCTCTTGTGATTTCATCACGGCTGCCATAATTGATTGCAATGGTAAACCAAAGGCCGGTATTGTTCTTTGTAGCTTCTTCCAGTTCCTCAATACTTTTTCTTATATCGTCATCCAGCCTTGATTTTTCGCCAATGACTCTGACCTTCATATTGTTTTTGGATGCCCGCTGAAGACAGTTCTTCATATAATTTCTTAAGAGTTTCATCAGGGCATCAACCTCATCCTTGGGGCGATTCCAGTTTTCTGTGGAAAAGGCATAAACCGTAAGATATTTAATGCCCATGTTATAAGCATCTTCGCAAATATCTTCCACAACTTTTGCTCCCTGAATATGCCCGTAATTACGGGGCATTCCCTTGGCTTTTGCCCAACGGCCGTTACCGTCCAAAATGATTGCTACCGATTTAGGAATGTTCATATACTTCACCTTTATACATAAAAATATAAAACAAGCAGGAGTTAAGGCCTCTCCTGCTTGTCATAAACCATCAAACCTTAAGAATTTCCTGGCTCTTTACCTCAACGGCAGCTTCAATATCCTTTACGAATTTGTCTGTTGCCTTCTGAAGTTCGTCCTCAAGTTTCTTAATCTCGTCCTCGGAAATTTCTGTTTTAGCAAGCTTCTTAAAAGCTTCATTGCCATCTCTTCTGATGTTTCTAACAGCAACCTTACAGTCTTCACCTTTTTTCTTAACTTCCTTAACAAGATCCTTACGTCTTTCCTCTGTAAGTTCAGGGAAAACAAGTCTTATTACGGAACCGTCGTTTGAAGGTGTAATGCCTACATCAGAACACATAATTGCCTTTTCAATGGCTTTAATAAGTGACTTCTCCCAGGGAGCAATCTGAATGATTCTGGGTTCGGGAACACTTATATTACCAACCTGCTGAATGGGTGTGGGTGTTCCATAATAGTCAACACGAATCTTATCAAGTACATGGGGATTTGCACGTCCTGCACGGATTGTTGCAAACTCAGACTCCATGAAATCATAAGCCTTCTGCATTTTTTCGTTATAAACCTGAATTCTTGCGTCCATTTAATACCTCTTTCTATGCGGTAACCTTTGTTCCGTTAAACTTTCCGGACAAAGCATTTACTATACTGTTTTCTTCATTAAGGTCAAATACCATAAAGGGAACCTTATTTTCAAGTGCAAGGGCACTGGCTGTGGTATCAACCACCTTGAGACCTCTCTTAACAACTTCCTCAAGGGAAATCTCATCAAATTTCTTGGCATTTGGATTCTTGGCAGGATCATCATCGTATACACCGTCGATGGATTTTGCAAGAAGAACCGCATCTGCTTCTATTTCTACTGCTTTAAGCACTATTCCCATATCTGTGGAGAAGTAAGGATGACCGGTACCACCTGCAAAAAATACAACTTTGCCCTCTTTTAAGTACTTAAGAGCCTTGTCTTTGCTGAACTGCTTAGTAAATGTGGAGCAAATGAAGGGAGTCATGATTTCTGTTCCCATTCCTTCGCTTCTGAAAATTTCCGAAACATACAGGCAGTTCATAACGGTTGCAAGCATTCCTATCTGGTCAGCCTTTACTCTGTCAATGTTTTCACTGGTACGGCCTCTCCAGAAGTTTCCTCCGCCGATTACGATTGCAACTTCATTATCCTTTGCAATTTCCTTAACCTGAAGAGCAACACGACGCACCGTTTCCTCGTCAAAGCCAGTCTTTTTCTCACCCGCAAGGGCTTCTCCGCTTAACTTAAGAATAATACGCATCTTTAATCATTTCCTTTGTTAATTCTTATTCTTTTTATAATCATCAAAGAAGGATACAGGGCTCACGTCCGCATAGCACTGAGAGCAGATACCTTCAATAACGGCACCGTTGTTAATCTGAACGGATTTTGACTTAATATTACCCATAACAATTGCTGAAGTGTCTAATATTACGGGACCCTTAACATCGATATCACCCTTAACCGCACCGGCAATTACGGCACTTGTGGCAAAAATGTTACCGATTACCACGGAGCTCTTTCCGATTTTTACACAACCGTCTGAGTTAATCTCACCGACAACTCTTGCATTCTCCGCATAAATCTCCGCAGCCTTTGAATCGCCTTCAATGCTTCCGTAGATGCAAAGCTTACCGTTAATTGTGATATTACCGGTAACTGTACCAAGAAGATCAACGGAACCCTCTGATATAATATCTCCGACAATCTTCATACCTCTGGTAATTGCGGCATTTTCATCGTTTCCACCGTTTTCTTCGGTTTTAATAACAGGTGTTTCCTCAGCTTTTTCAGCCTTAATCTCTTCATAAACCTGTTCCGGAGCTTCAACCTCTTCGATATTTTCAAGCATTTCGCTTAAATCAACTTCTTCCACTTCCTTTAACTTGTCGGCGGAAATCGGATTAAGCTCGTTAACAGCCTGGCTTAAATCTTCCTTTAAGTCTGAAAAAAATCCCATGTACTTATCCTCCCATAATCATTCATCATCAATAGTTATAAAATGAATTGCATCGGTATCCTTCGTAATCGGAAGAAAAACCGTATCTTTAAGCGACTTAACATATTCAATAATCTCAGGTAAGGCTTCAACAGTTGTATTCTTTGAAGCAAGATCGTGAAAAAGAATAATGGCTTCCTTTTTTCTTGATACCGTGCTTGTAACAATATTTACTATATGATCCTTTGAAACGCCACCGGCAGTGGCATCCTGAGATGATACATTCCAGTCGTAAAATTCTATACCACGCTCCTTCAAAGCCTTGGCAAATATCTTCATATCCACATTGGTGGCTCTGTTGGTGCTTCCACCGGGAAATCTGTAAAGTTCAGACTCAACTCCGGTGATATCATACAAAAACTGCCTCAAATCGTCCGTATCTTCGCAAAAAGATTCAAGACTGTTATATAAATCCTTGTAGACATGGGTCCTTGAGTGCATTCCGAGAGAATGGCCCTCATCCACAATCTTTTTATAAAGTGCCGCAGACTCACTTCCTTCATGCTTAACCACAAAGAAAGTTGCCTTTACATCATACTCACGAAGAACCGCAAGGATTCTCTCCGTATTGGCACTGGGTCCATCATCAAATGTCAAATAAACTTTTCTGTATCCGTCATACAGTTCTTCATCAGACAAAGAAAGTTTCTCGATTTCCGCATCTGAAGGTTTTATTACTTCAGGCCTCCACTCCTCATCTTCCTCTTTAACCGGAGGTTCTTCCAGGGTGTTTTTTTCGGCTTCTGCGTACTGTTCTTCACTAACCTTTTCAATATAAAAATCCAGTTCCTCTTTTTTCTTAACAAGCTCCTTCTTAAGACTACCGTTCTTATATGCAAAATAAATGCATAAAGATGTGGGAAGGATGATTATTATGAGAAACAGGGTAACAATAATTCTCTTTAGGCGTTTAACCCTTCTTTGTCTGGCAAGTGACTTACTCTGTGTTGCTTCTTCAGCCATAACCAAACTTTCCCCTTTTCAAAGTCACATATTGACTTTGCCAAATAATTGTACCATAACGGGCTTACGTTGAAAACAAAATCTTATCTTCTGATAGCGGTAAATTCCAAAGTTTCACCGGGATACAAAACAAGTTCAGTGTCACCGTTTTCAAGTGAAAAGCCGTCGGGAAGATCGATTTTTAACTCCTTCTTTCCCTGAGAATCCATCTTAACAGCGAATCTGTCCGCACTTTTTACAAGGTTTTTAATTCGAGCCACACCCTTAAGTCTAAAGCCCTTTACGGTCATGTTATCAAAATCATCACGCCATACGGGGAAGAATCTGACTCTGTCCACATCAGAAAAAGCTATCATCTCATAAACAGCACTGGTGAGACCGAGATTTGCATCCATCTGGAACAGACTGTGCTCATTATGGGATGTAAACAAATTATCAAGTGTAAATACTGAAATAAGACGATTGAGGGCTCTGTACCAAAGACTCTCATCCCCAAGTCTTGCACTGATATTTGCAAGATGAGCAAGTCCCCATCCGGAAATTGCTTCAACTCCGTCAATAAGTCTGTATTTTGTTGCAATATGGCAGGCTTCAAGGAGTTCGTCATTACCCTCCTTAAGAGCTTCATATCCCGGAAATACCATATAAAGGTGTGATGAATGTCTGTGGTGATAATCATCTTTTAAGTCAGCCGGTATCCATTCCTTAACGGCACCGTCTTCATTTATTGCATAGTCGGGAAGCATAGATGCTTCCATCTCCCATTTACTTAAGTTTTCCTCTTCAATTCCAAGGATTTTGCAGGCTTCACAAAGGTTTGTATAAACCTCTTTTGCAATTGCAATATCCATTGTGGCATTTATGGCAACCGGAGAATCATTTCCAAGAGGAGTATTTTCAGGTGAATATGAGGGAGCAAATTCATATTTTCCGTTTGCATCAACGGTCATAAAGTCTTCGTAAAATTCCACAACCTCTTTCCAGTATTTAATGCCTCGTAAAAGCATGTTTTCATCACCGGTATAGTCGTAATACTTTCTGTATTCACTGCCAAGCCAGCCCGCTCCCGCTGTCCATGTAAGCATGGGCCACTGGTGGCAATAATGTCTGTGGAAACCGTCAGAGGTAACTCTTGGTGCAGAAAAAATACCTTTGCAGCCATAGTAGCTCATGGCATTCTTCTTAAAGTCATCTACATATGACTCCAGCCAGTCAAAATACACTCTGGAGAAGCCGTTAAGTCCGCCGGGAAGAACGGGCCACATCATCATCTGTATATTCTCATCCAGGGTATAGTCTGAGCTCCAGGGCGGATTAACCACACCGTTCCAAACTCCCTGAAGGTTAGGCGGAAGTTTACCAAAGCTTGCAATATCCAGATATCTTCCGAAATCACACATACGCTCAAGCATTAAAGGAGAAAATTTATCCTCTGTGCAAAGAGCTCTAAGCTCATCATTTGTATATTCTTTTTCATCATCAGAAAAGTCTATGGTTACCTTTTCAAAGAGTTCCTTGTGGATAAGAAGGTTTTCCTTATAAAGGGTCTCATAATCATCCGGAAGGGCCTTTACTTCTCTTAAAAGCATAACCTTTTCCGCTTCTTTTCTTAATTTCCATGGCTTGATTGAATAAAAAACAACAACCCTGTTAGCCTTTTCAATTCTAAAGGTATCATTGGCCTTTGGAACGCACATACCGTCGGACAACACTCTTGCTGCTGATATATAACCCGATTCCTCTTCCGCATGGGTAGCTTCGCATACAAGGCAATCTGCGGATACAGATGTAATGATACTTTCCATATGAGGTGCATTTTCAAAGGGCTTTAATGAGATTTCAAAAGCGCAGGGCTTTCCCTCTTTTGTAATCTCAACAGCCATGGCATCTCTGCTTCTTGAAACAAAATATCTTCTTTTTACTGCTTCCTTTGCAAGGAAGAAAGAAACGGTTGCTTCTGCTGTTCTGAAATCAAGCTTTTCGGAATAATCCGACACATCTTCTTCCAAAGCATCCGGCATATCTATTAAAATCTTTGTGGCTGTTTCATAAGGGTTGGTCCATACTATGGTCTCATAGGGTGCTCCGTCCTTTTCAAGTCCTCTTGAATAATATTCAAAAGCCTCTCTGTATTTGCCTTCATGAAGAAGATCACGCATACCCGCAAGATAATCCTTACCATTGTAGGGGTGACTTTCCACATTTTCGGGCATAGGAAGAAAAAGCTCTTCATGATTGGTCATAATAACCTCATGAAGAGGATTTCCGAATATAAGTCCGCCTATGCTGCCGTTTCCAACAGGAAAGGCTTCATCCCATTTATCTGTGAAATGAGTTCTCTTTAATCCCTTAAATAACATATGTTACTCCTGATAATCTCTTGAAATTTGAAAAATTGCATCGTAAAGACGACTGATGCTTGACTTAAGTTCTTCAGGTACTTCAAGCAAAAGTCTTTCTTTAACCTCTTCTTCTCTTTTTACATTCAAAACAGGTAAGCCGGCCTCCTTCTTATAAGCGCCAATCTTACCTGCTGTCTGCATTCTTTTTATTAAGAGCTTCACCAGTTCATCGTCGATGGCATTAATCTCATCGCGATAAACGGAAAGCTGTGTTTTTTCCGTGTTTTCCATCATAACCCCCCGGTATATTTTTATAGCCCCTTTGCTTTCTGTGAAGCAAAGAAATTGTCGATTGCCTCGATAATCTGGTTAGGAGGCATAGATTTAAGCAAATACCCCTGCGGCTTTAAGCTTAAAACCTGCGCAACGCTTTCCTTATCACCCTTTGAGGTAAGGAAAATTACAGGTATATTCTCTGTTTTAATCTCGGATCTTATCATTCCAAGCATCTGAGGGCCTGAGCAAACAGGCATCTCATGATCAAGCAAAATAAGGTCGGGCTGATTAACGGCAAGGAAGGAAATTGCACTGGTTGCCGAGTTAACCATTGAAATTCTGTACTTACTCTCAAGCCAGCCCTTAATGGTACGAAGCATCGTTCCCGAGTCATCCACCAAAAGAATGTGCTTTTTATTTTCTCCGATTGCACGGTTATTGGCAGCATTCTTGAGGGTGTCGGCAATTTTCTTAACATTTATGGGGCGTTCAAAGCATCCGCCAAGACACTCTGTGGGAATCATGTCAGTTATAATCTTAAGTTCATCTGCATAACCAACAAGGAAAATCTTCTTATCCTCTTCCATGCAAATATCACGGACATAAATAAGGGCCTCTGTTTCCTTAGTAGTACACTCATCTGCGTAGATGAAGAACATATCCGGCTTATCCGGTATCTTGCTGATGTCGTTAACGTTAAGGGTACAGAAGCTGCATTCAAAGCCGCTTTCCTTAAGTCCCTCTCTGACAGCATTTATTATGAATGATGAAGTTTCACCGATAAAAAGAATTCTTTTCTCCATTGCTCTCCCCTTTAAAAGGTCTCTAACAATAATAATATATCATCTCTGGCCACTTCGGCTACTAAAGTTTTTAATTTTATATATTTTTCATTAAAAGATTCCGGCATTTTGTACTTTTTAAGTTCCGCCATGATGGAATCTGCCGAGTCGAAGTCAAATCCGTCCACAACTTCCCTTAAGCTCATAACAGCGTCCTTAAGGCTTGCTTCATCGATTTCAGGCTTGTCATCTCCCGAATCGAGTATCTGCTCCAAATTCGATACCAGTTCTCTGTAAAGTTTTAAAAGCTCTCCCGTGGCATTTTTTATCTTTACAAGATTTCCCTCGTTGCCGGCCTCTTCCAGTGCCGCTGCCAACATGGAAAGGGGCAGCGCACCGATTATTCGGGCTGCTGATTTAAGTGCATGAACCTGAATCGTATAATTTTTAATGTCTTCGCTTTCAAAAAACTCTTCGATGGTGGCAGCTCTTGTCATTCCGGTTTCTGCAAATTCACCCGTTACCTTTTCATAAAGTTCCGGGGAACCGGAATTTTCAAGTCCCTTTTCCACAAAGACACCGTTAATGGTTCTCATTTTTTCAATGAAGGGATTCTCTTCCGTAACGCCGGCAGTGTCTTCTGCACCTTTATTTTCTTCGTTTTCATCCTTATAAGCCAAAAGTTCGGGTCTTAAGAATCGTTTCAGAGTTTCTCTGAGTTTTTCTATAACAATGGGCTTACTTAAATAATAATCAAACCCAAGTTGTTCGTACTGTTCCTTTGCACCCTCAACGGCGTTTGCCGTAAGCGCCACTATAGGGCTCTTTCCGCTTAAGGACTTTTCATCCTTTCTTATGTTGTGAAGAGTTTCCACACCATCCATTTCCGGCATCATGTGGTCCAAAAGAATAAGATCAAAAGCTTCTTTTCTGCAGGCTTCTATGGCAGCACCGCCCGAATCAACCAAAGAAAGACGCATTCCATATTC
The DNA here is from genome assembly GCA_045598365.1 of Lachnospiraceae bacterium. Lineage (GTDB taxonomy): Bacteria > Bacillota > Clostridia > Lachnospirales > Lachnospiraceae > UBA1258. Next base: position 29,137 of record JAZLLV010000019.1, on the reverse strand, counting down.
CTTAAGCAGCCCTTCTGCTATCATCAGATTTACAGACGAGTCATCCACCACAAGTACCTTTGCATCAGGCGCCGTGAATGCTTTTTCTTCCTCTCTTGCTGCCTCGGGCTTTATTGGCTCATCATCATACAGTCTTTCAAAACGACCGATTGGCTTCCAGTTAATAACCTTCTGGGAAACGGAAAAAGAAAACGTGGAACCGACTCCGAATACACTTTCCACCCTTAACTCAGTGTTCATGAGTTTAAGCAGTCCGTTTACAATACTTATACCAAGACCACAGCCTTCATTTTTAACACTTCTGTCCTGACTGGCTTTTTCAAAGGGCACCAGCAGGTTTTCTATTTCTTCTTCCTTAATACCCATACCGGTATCACTGATTGACACAGATAAAAGGATTTCATCCTGTCCGATTTTAGTGTATCCGATATCCACGGTAACAGTTCCTTCTTCAGTGAATTTTACCGCATTATCAAGTATTTTAAGAATGCACTGCTTTATGCGAAGACCGTCTCCATACAACTGGTGAGGTGTATCTTCATCAACCTTTAAGTCAAGCTTAACGCCCTTGTCATTGGCAGTCCTTAAATAAAGGTTATATACATCATTGATAACCGAACACAAATCATAGTCCATGTTAATGATTTCAAAGGTTCCTGCCTCAAGGCGCGTAGTATCAAGAAGATCCGCCACATAGGCCATAAGTATATTACCGGCCTGCTTTATTTCTTTGGCATATCCGGTAATAACCGGATCCTTTGAATCCCTGATAATCATGGAATCAATTCCGAGTATTGCATTTATGGGAGTTCTTATATCATGAGATACGCCGGCAAGAAAATTTCTCTTTGTACTTGCTGCGTCATTAGCTATTTCCAGAGTCAGATCAAGATCTCTTAAGCTTGCTTTATAAATCTCCTTCTTGTCGTCCAGTTCATCAAGAAGGACCTTCTCTGCTCTCATTCGGTAAAAGTGACAGACAATATATACAATCGTGCCAAGAAGAATGATTCCAAGCACAATAAGCGGGGCTCCCACAAGTCCTACAATCGTAAGAACAACTGCAATAGCCGCAATCAGTATAAAAAGAGGCATCGCAAGCCTTCTGTTAAGAATATGTTTTATATTCTCATGCACCTCGTCATCAAGGGCCTTCAGACGCTTTTCCTGCCTTGTTTTTAGTTTTTCAATCTGAATTTTAAGTGCTCTGTCGCTGTTCACGTTTATACTCCTTATTACACAGGGAGATTATAATAAACAGCTATTAACGAAATGTAGAGCGTAATGCCAAAAAAACATACAAAAGGGGCATCTTCCGATGCCCCTTGCAGATTATCTCTGTCCCTTATCGTAAGGAATACCTTCAGCCTTGGGAGCTCTTGATTTACCTGCAGAGAAAGCAAGTACAATAAGAACAACCACATAAGGTACCATATTGTAAAAATACATGGGAAGGTTGAGCTTTGTAAGCGCATATACACCGTCACCGTTTAAGTCAAGGTTCGAATATACAACGCCAAGACACTTAAGGAAACCAAAAAGTAATGCGCCAAGGGCAATGCCCACAGGTTTCCAGTTACCAAAAATCATAATTGCAATGGCAAGGAAGCCCATTCCCGCTACAGCACCGGTGGAGGTGCCGTTTGCAACTGTTGCGATGTAAATATATCCGCCAAGTCCGCCGAGAGCTCCTGAAATTGTGGTTCCAAGATATCTCATCTTCTCAACATTAATACCTACACTGTCTGCAGCCTGAGGATGTTCACCGCAGGCTCTAAGGCGAAGACCGGTCTTTGTCTTATACATAAAGATTGAAAGAATAATATACAAAGCAATTGCTATAAACGTTGAAATATAGGCCTTGTCAAAGAAAATTCTTGCAAAGGGTCCAAGGTCATCGTTCAAAATAACAAATCCAAAGTCCTTTACCGCACCTTCCGTATTTCTTGCGGTTGTCATCTCAAGCATATCATGGGATGTGGTAACCTTGATCAAGAAAAGTGAAAATGCAGGTGCCAGCATGTTAAGAGCTGTACCGCCGATTGTCTGGTCTGCCTTAAGCTTAATAGCCGAAAATGAAAGAAGCAGAGAGAAAATGGCACCGGCAACCGCCGCAAAAAGCATTGCAAGCACAAAGGTTAACTGGTTATGGTCTACAAACCAGGGAATTTTTCTTATGTTCAGTGCAAATACCGCACCGATAAATGATCCGAATATCATGATACCATCAAGAGCGATGTTAATGATACCGCTTCTTTCGGCGTACATACCGGCTAAGGCTACAATAAGAAGAGGAATCGCAAAAATAAGTGTTTTCTGAATTAAGAATATCATTTGTCTGCCTCCTCTGTCTTTTTAGTGGTTTTCTTTTTTCTTGCAAAAATCAGTTCCTGAATGAATCTTGAGAATCCTGCAAAGTAAATGATAATTGCAATAATAAGCTGGGATACATATTCATTAAAGGAGGTCTGTGCCGCAAGGTTTGCTCCACCTACATTAATGTATCTTAAGAAGATTGCGCTGAAAACCGCTCCTATGGGATTACTGTTTGCAAGAAGAGCTACAGGAATACCGTTAAAACCGTCATTGGGAAGAGCCTGGTATACTTCCCACTTAAAGTCCTGATTACCATTTAAGCACCAGAGTGCTGAACCGCAGGCTGCAAGTGCTCCGGCAATTGCCATGGAAAGAACTATATTGCGCTTTTCATTCATACCTGCATACTTGGATGCGTTTTTATTAAATCCGCAGGCCTTAAGTTCGTATCCGAATACGGTTTTATTAAGCATAATGAAAATGCCGATTGCAATAAGTCCTGCAATAAAAATACTGATATCCATGTATGAACGCGAGTATACCGAACCACCCGAAAAAAGCTTATCAAGGCCGAAGGTTGCAGTGCTTACGCCATTAGCGGAGGTTTTCTTAATAAAGTTAATCTTTGTCTCTGCCACGTTTATGAACTGACTGTCCTTAAATACCCAGCTTACGATGTTAGCTGCAATCCAGTTGGTCATGATGCATACAATAACTTCGTTAACTCCCAGCACTCCCTTGAAGAAACCGGGAATTGCGCCCCAAAGTGCACCAAGAATTATACCGGTTAAAAGGGCAAGTACCCATACAATTGCACTGGGAACCTTATCTGTGGGAATTGAAAGAGCCACAAGAAGGGATCCCATGGCACCCATAAGGTACTGGCCGGGTGCACCGATATTAAACAAACCGGTCTTAAAAGCAATTGCAACGGAAAGACCTGTCATAATAAGGGGTGTACTGTTAAAGAGCATGTTACCCATCTGGAAAAGAGTATCACTCATACGGCCTGCCGAGAATGGACCTGCAAGGACTTTGAAAAATCCTTCTATGGCATCATAAAAATCAATTTCCTTGTTAAACACCGCAAGGAGTGCAAGTACCAAAAATCCAAGCAAGAAACCGCCAAGGATTGAAAGCAGGGAAGCTGTTACGGAGCGGATTCCGGGACGGTCAAAAAAAGCTGTTTTTTCGGAGGTATTATTCTTTTTACTCATTTAGTTTTCCTCCTTTTTCTGCATTTTTTTAGCACCGGCCATGTAAAGACCAAGTTCCTGAACATTTGTGGTCTTGGGATCTAACTCTCCCACTATCTCACCTTCATACATAACAAGAATTCGATCTGAAAGGTTCATTACTTCATCAAGTTCAAGGGACACAAGCAAAACGCCCACTCCGTTATCTCTTGACTTAACGATCTGATTATGAATATATTCGATGGCACCGACATCAAGACCTCTTGTGGGCTGCACAGCAATCAACAGAGAGTGTTCACGGTCAAATTCTCTTGCAACAATGGCCTTCTGCTGGTTACCGCCTGACATTGAACGGGAAATGGTGGTTGCTCCCTGACCGGAACGAACATCGTACTGTTCAATGAGTTTATCAGTATACTCTCTTACTTCTTTGAACTTAATGAAGCCATGGTTCTGGAATTCAGGCTCAAAGTATCTCTGAAGCACCATATTCTGTTCGACGGAATAATCAAGCACAAGTCCATGTTTGTGTCTGTCTTCAGGAACATGGCTGAGTCCGTGGGTGTTTTTATATCTAATGCTTTTCTTTGTTACATCTTCGCCCGCAAGTTCGATTGTTCCCTTGTCAAGCTTTTCGAGTCCGGTTATTGCATGCACAAGCTCGGTCTGTCCGTTTCCGTCGATACCGGCTACACAAACAATTTCGCCTCTCTTAACCTCAAAAGAAACATTGTTGACTACATTTTTCTTATTCATTTTATTCTTTACAGTAAGATTTCTTACTGCAAGAACGGTATCGGAGGTCTTTGCAGGATCCTTATCAACCACAAATTTAACGTCTCTTCCAACCATCATGTTGGAAAGTTCTTCTTTGGTGGTATCCTTGATATCTACCGTGCCGATGTATTTACCCTTTCTTAAAACAGAACATCTGTCTGCGACAGCCATAATTTCATTAAGCTTATGAGTAATGAAAAGAATGGACTTACCTTCCTTTGCAAGTCCCTTCATAATATCCATAAGCTCGTCGATTTCCTGAGGTGTAAGAACAGCTGTGGGCTCGTCAAAAATAAGTATATCGTTGTTACGATAAAGCATTTTAAGAATTTCGGTACGCTGCTGCATACCTACAGTAATATTCTCAACAAGTGCATCAGGATCGATATTAAGTCCGTAGGATTTTGAAAGTTCCAAAACATGTGCTCTTGCCTGCTTTTTGGTAAGGAAGCCAAGTTTTGTAGGCTCAACGCCAAGAATAATATTGTCAAGAACGGAAAAAACGTCAACCAGCTTAAAGTGCTGATGAACCATTCCGATTCCAAGATCGTTTGCATCATTGGGGTTGTTTATCTTAACAACCTTGCCATCCTTGAGGATTTCGCCCTTTTCAGGCTGGTACAAACCAAAAAGAATACTCATAAGTGTGGATTTTCCCGCACCGTTTTCACCAAGAAGTGCGTGAATCTCACCGTGCTTTAACTGCAAAGTGATGTTGTCATTGGCAATAATACCCGGAAATTCCTTGGTAATATTTCTCATTTCAATGACATACTCACTGTTATGATTCTCCCCCATTGTATTTCTCCTTCAAAACATTTTATAGCTTATGCCTATATATATGCACTGAAAATCCAATCCATATATATAAGCACAAACATAAATATATAATATCTAAATTTTGACAAAAAGAAAAGGGGTAGTGGCTTTCCACTACCCCAATTTTTCAAAAAATTATTTCTCAAACTGAACGTTTGCATTGCTGAAGCCTGTAAGCCAGTCAGCGTTGTCTGCGTCAGCAGGAGTTTCAGCATCGGGAACTACTGTTCCGTTAGCAATCTTAGCAAGGAGATCCTTGTACTGATCAACAGAGAAGTTCTTTAATGACCATGTATCGGTAGGAAGTCCTGTTGCACTTTCAGAAGCACCAAGGTTCTGAGCTGTGTTCTTAAGCTCTGCATCCCACTTGCCATCGTAGAACTGTCCAAGTACTCTTTCAACTGAAGCTGAAAGACCCTTTACAGCACTTGTGATAACCTGTGAAGATTCACCTGACTGGTCAACGTCTACACCGATAATCTTTGCTTCAGGATATTCTGTAGCTGCAGACTTAACTGAGTTGAACATTGAACCACCACATGCGAATACAACTTCTGTTCCGTTAGCATACCAGCCTGCGATCTGTGTCTGAAGTTCGTTAGAAGCTGAGAATGTTGAACCATACATGAAGCTGAACTTAACGTCTACAGTGATGCCTTTTTCAGCAGCTGCTGCATTTGCACCCTGAACGAAGCCATAACCAAATCTGTTACAAGCAGGGTTAGCACCGCCGCCACCGCCTGTGAAACCAAGCTTTGTGTAGCCTTCCATAACTGCTGCATAACCTGCAAGGTAACCTGACTCCTGTTCCTTGTAAACAATAGCGGTTACGTTGTCAAGGCCCATTGCCCAACCATCAACGAAAACGAATTTAACATTGGGGTTTTCCTTAGCAACCTGCTCCATAGCAGTAGCCTGAAGGAAACCGGGAGCTACGATGATTTCTGCGCCGTTAGCAATAGCCTGCTTCATAGCATCTACACGGTCGTTATCAGTAGCGTCTGATCCGTTTGCGGGCTGGTAGTACTTGTATGCGATCTTGTGATCTTCTGCATACTTCTTAGCACCTTCATAGGTACCCTGGTTGAAGCCCTTGTCCATAAGCTGACCAACGTCAGTTACGATTGCGATCTTGTACTCATCGTTCTTCTTGCCACATGAGCAAAGAGAAAATACCATAACGAGTGCAAGTACGAGTGATAATACTTTTTTCATCTGGATTAATCCTCCCACAAAATAATATGCACGTATGCCCTTTGACACACGTGCAAATTATAGCACCAAAAATATTTATTTACAACACCTCACGTATAGGTTTTTCAAAACACATATGATGCCTGTGGCAAAACTATACTCTTAAAGAATCTCCTGTCTCGTGAGCCATTCTCCACTCAATACAGCGCTTTAAGTAGTGAACATACTCAGGATTCTTACACATTCCCTTTCCTTCAACATCAGAAATCTTTGCAACATCGCAGCCATTGCAGGCTGTGGTCTTCATAACAATATTAAGGGGTTCCGCAAAGGTATCATTCGCAATAAAGGTTCCTATACCAAAGGCAGTTTTTGCCTTATTTTTAAAATATCTGCAAAGATTTGTTGCCTTCTCAAAATTAAGGCTGTCGCTGAAAAGAAGGGTTTTTGTAAGGGGATCTATGCCAAGTCCCTTGTAGTGTTCAATCATCTTTTCTCCCCACACAATCGGATCGCCCGAATCATGGCGAACACCTGAGAAAAGTGTTGCAAAGGTTAGCTGAAAATCTTTAAGGAAGCAATCGGTAGTTATGGCATCGGTAAGAGCCGTACCATTTAATACCCCGTATTCCTTTACCCAGGCATTAAGAGCATACCAGTTTGAATATGCCGGATTGTGCTTATGATTTCCCTGACCTATGCACATAATCCATTCATGTGCCATGGTTCCGACAGGTGTAATATTATACTTTTTTGCAAGGTAAACATTTGACGTTCCGACAAATTTTGAATCCGCAAACTTTTCTTTTGAAAGCTTTCTTACAGCCATGTCCTGTGCTTCCGATGAAAGTCTTCTTCTTAAACCAAACTCGGAAAATGCACCAAGTTCAAATTTTCCGCTTTTTAGGCCCTCTATTTTTTCATCAAGTCTTTTTTCAAAATCTTTAATCAATTCATCGTAATCATAGGCCATTCTGAAATATACTTCATTGACTATGGCCAAAGTAGGTATTTCATACATTGAAGTATTAAGCCAGGTACCCTTTGTTTCTATTGTAAGTCTGCAGGGGGCATCTTCCCCGAAAGTAAAATCCTCAAACCTTGGCTGCCAAAGTCTTAAGAAATCTACATATGAGCCTCTTATCCAGGTTATATGATTAAGATATTCAAGTTCTTCTTCCTTAAATCTTAAATCACAATATAATTTTATCTGTCTTTTTATTTCTTCTATCATTTCGGGTGTAAAACGAACGCTCTCATTTCTGCACTTGAAAGACCAGGTGGTTTTATACTCACTGTACTGATGATAAATTGCCTGTCCCATGGAAAACTTATAGGCATCGGTTTCAAGAAGGCTCTTAATTATCTGCTCCATTTAATAATCTCCTTAGCTTTGTAATCCTTTTATATAAAAGAATCAGTCAGACCTATAATAATTTACCCGGGCCGTATTTGCAAGAAAATCCCCATGGTGATAACATAGAGATAACTCTTTGGCATTCTTAACAGGAGGATAAAATGAAAAGAAAAAACAAAAATTTATTCAAGGGAATAGCTGTTTTAAGTACAATTACTTCCTTCATAAGCGGCTGTAAATTCACACCACTTCATAATCACGAGCCAGCTGTTTACGGTGGTCCCGAGATGTACAATACATCAGGTGACTCAAAAAACTCAAAAAATTCTTCGGATTATGACCCTTCTTTGAATGAAAATCCTCCCGTATACGGCGGCCCTGAAATGTTTGAAGAGACAATTAACGGTAAGGTTGTAACAAGTTCCATTGAGTTTGAGCCTTCTCAAAATGAAAACGAGGATGTTTACGGCGGTCCCGAATTCTATGATCCTGCACCGGAAACAGATTACAATCCTGAAGACAACATTTCCGAGCCTGTATACGGAGCCCCCGACATTGAGGAAACCAGATAAACATGAAGAATAATTCAGGCTTAAACAATTTTATAAAAAGAAAACACATGAAGGAACTGGCCGAATACCGGGACAATGTTTTAAGGCCTAATCCGGAATTAAGAACTCTCTTCTTTGAATTGACTGTTCATTGTAACGAACATTGCAGGCACTGCGGTTCTAACTGTGGGGACATAAAGGAAAATTCTCCTCTTTCCACCAAGGAATGGAAACAGGTGCTTAATGAAGTAAAAAGAGACTTCGATATAAGTAAACTTGCACTTTACGTTACCGGCGGCGAGCCGCTACTCCATAAGGATTTCTTTGAGATAATGAACTATGCAAATGAGTTGGGTTTTTCCTGGGGAATGACCTCAAACGGCTCCCTAATTTCAAAGAAAACAGCTGTTATGTTAAAAGAAGCCGGAATGCGAACCATCTCAATAAGCATTGACGGATTAAAAGAAACCCATGACTGGTTCAGAGAAAGCCCCGGCTGTTACGACAAGACCATGGAAGGCATCAAAAACCTTCTTTCCGAAAACTGTTTTGAGCATGTTCAGGTCACAACCGTGGTTCATCACAGGAACATAAATGAACTTAATGAGCTGTATGAGATTATGAAAAACCTCGGCATAAGATCATGGCGTGTTATTACTATGGATCCGATAGGCCGAGCAAAGGACAATCCTGATTTAATGCTTACCGGAAGTGAATATAAATATGTTATTGATTTCATAAGAGAACACCGTTTTGAGGATAAAATGGAGGTCCGCTACGGCTGCTCCCACTATCTTGGTGTTGATTATGAACGGGAAGTAAGAAAATGGTATTTTCTTTGCAACGCAGGTGTTTATACCGCAAGCATCACCCATAACGGTAATATCTGTGCCTGTCTTGATATCGAAAGAAGACCTGAACTTGTTGAAGGAAACATAAGAAATGACTCCCTTAAAACAGTCTGGGCCAATGGATTTAAGATATATCGAAGCGATTACAGAAAATGCGGAAAATGCAAAGACTGCAGTGAATATACTTTTTGTGCCGGTGAAGCTTTCCACACATGGAACTTCGATACAATGGAACCAAACGTTTGTATGAAGGAATATCTGGAATAACAGAGCCGGGCAACTTCACGAAACGAAATCTTACGCGGGCATTTATTAAATCTGAATTTAATTATGCGTTATTATATAAAAGGAGATGTAATTTGAGGTGGCACCTCAATTTGCATCTCCTTTTCTTAATTCATTATTTCTTCTTTGTCTTAAAGTAAATCTGATAAGGTTCATATCCGATTTCATTAAGCTTCATAAAGCTGATTCCGGGATCAAGATTTTCAGTCTTATAGAATATTCTGAAGTCTCCCCACTGTCTCTCGGTATCTGCTGAAAGTTCGTCGCAGGGGCTCTCTCCCTCAACGGTAAGAACTCTCTCATCTTCAGTAACCGCAGCAAGAACGTCTGCGCCATATCTGAATGCTCCGACGCTGCTATCATCGGGAAGAGTAATAAACTTAAGACCGATTGGCATAATAACAACAAGTTTATCAGCTTCGCCCCAGACTCTGGTTACCTCCACAAATTTAGAAGTATCATCGGTTTCAGCTATAAGTTCATCATTGAAATAAACCTTTGCTTTTCCGTTTATCCATTCGGGAATTCTTACATTAACGCTTAAGCTGACCTTATCCGCACCGGAAACTGAAATAACATATTTCTTGAAGTCAGGCTTATTTGCAAAAGCTGCCGTAGTATCATTGATTGTCTGCTTTGCGTTGTTTTCGGAGGAATTCATAAGGCTTCCGTTCATTCTGTCCTCAACCATTTTAATGCAAACAGGCCAGTCTTCCACTCTGATGGATGCATCTGCATTTGTATACTGGGTAACATATACATTCTTTCCATCCTGGTAGAAAATGTGTCTGTTCCATGCTGCATTGGCCTGAACCATTGTTCCATGACAGCAGAAGAAGCTGTCTCTTTCTCCTGCCCAATCCTTTTTAAGACCTGCCTTCATAGGAAGGAAATATGTTAATAACCCATTGCCTTTGCTTCCCTTATAGGGCATACCCTGCCAATAGGTCTGAGCCTTAATACCATTCTGATTATTATATTCAATATAGTGAGCGTATTGGGGATCCTTAGTGAGCTTAAAGAGAAAGTCAGCCACACGAATCATGTTATAAACAGTGCAATGCTCCTGATTTTTATCTCCGAGTCTTTCCTTAAAGCGCATCTTGGGAGTCCAGATTTCGCCCTGAGTCTGTCCGCCGGTTACAAATGTTCCTCTGTCTGTAACCGCACATTTCCAGTAAGCCTTTACAATATCAAGCCATTTTTCTTCACCTATAACCTCATATGCTCTTGCACAGCCCATAATTTCGGGAATTGTGGTATTGGCATGCATATTGGTAAGAACATCCTTACCTTCAAGAAGGGGGTCAAAAAGTCTTCCTCTGTAATATCTTCTTAAAAGTTCTTTATACTTGTCCTTGCCGGTAATCTCCAAAAGATCGGCCCAGATTTCAAGCATTCCGCCGGTCTCAACGTCTAAGATATTATCAAACTCTTCGTCTGTATACTTTCCGCTCCAATCATAGAACCAGTCAGCCAGCTTATCAGCAATGGTAAGAGCTTTTTCAAACTTCATAAGCTTATAAACATCCACAAGTCCCATGAAAAGCTTGTGAATTGTATACTGAGGTGCCCAGACTGCCTTTCCCTTTCCAATCCAGTAAAGGTATTTTTCGGGGATGGGGCAAACCCATTCACCGCCATTGTCTTCCTGGCATATTTCAAGTTCGTCTAAGATAGCGCTTGTCTTTGCATACAGCTCCAGGTCTCCGTTCTCTTCATAACGAAAAGCAGCGGCAGAAAGCCAGTGACCAAGGAAATGACCTCTTAACTGACAGGACAAATCCTCCCAGCCGCCAAGCGCTTCCTCATTGGGTCCTCTTCCGGTAACACGACCTGCCTCATACTGGAAGTTTCTAAGAAGCTGCCAGTTTTGTAAAGACATCATATAACGCCTGTTATCTGATTCTCTTCTAAGTAAATCACCATCATAGATCTTTACTTCACGTCCCTTAATCTCTTTCATTACAATTCTCTCCATTTTTATCATGTATTAATACTTCTATTTCAGATGCGTATTTTGCTGAGCCTGATACGCTAACATCTGCTTTGTTCATTTTTTCATCCCATGTGATTGTGGTGATGCTGTAATCACCGTTTTCTGCGGTATAGCCTTCACCGCTGTCCTCGAAAAGTTCATAAACCACATTGTTTCCGGGATATATGTGTGCAAACACCTTTTCCCCTTCTCTTTCGGGAATTATCGATCCGGCCTTTACAAACACGGGGATGTGATCAATCGGTGCGTCAGCCTCTATTATCTGTCCACCGGCATATTTTACGCCGGTAAAATAATCATACCATTCTGCACCTGATGGTAAATAGACATCTGTTTTTCTATTGTTATTATCAATCTCATTACCGGCTTTATCATAATACATGGGTTCTGTCACCGGGCAGACCAGTATTTCATCCCCTACCATAAACTCATCCTTTATGCCATATGCCTTTTCATCCTGTGGAAATGAATAAAATAAAGGTTTAATAAACATTTCATCCTTTAAGGCAACTTTAAGGCCCAAAGAATAAATATAAGGCATGAGTTTTTCTCTTAACCTGATTGATTTAACTATTGCATCATAGAACATGCTTCCTTCATCACCGAAATTCCATGGTTCTCTGTAGGCATCCGTTCCATGACTTCTAAACATTGGTAAAAAAGTTGCGTACTGGAGCCACCTTGTATACAGTTCTCTGTATCCAAAGTTGTCGGTTGTATCATCGTAATCTCCACTCCAATACCAGTGCTTTCCGTTTTTCACAAAAAATGCGCCGATATCCAGGGTCCAGTATGCATTTGAACAAACCGCAAGCTGTAAGCCCTCAACTATCTGGTTTTTCAGCACATCGTAGCTTGCTGAAATGTCCCCTGACCAAAGAATTGCTCCGTACTTATGACTTCCCACGTATCCGTTTCTTGTAAGATTTAATACTCTTCTGTCAGGATATGTCTCTCTGCTTCCTTCGTACATACCTTTGGCATGATACATTCCGTATGCATTTCCTTTTTCGATGTATAAAGAATCCTTGCAGCATTCCACAAATTTTCTGTATTTTTCCTCGGGATTTGGTTCAATTACACTTTCCCATTCAGGTGTAAGCGGTTCGCTTGAGTCACACCACCAGCTTTCCACGCCATTGGAGGCAAGTCCTCTGTCAGCCTGTTGCCAGTAAACCTTTCTTCCCTCTTCGCAATAGGCATCCACCACATTAGTACCGGGAAGAAGCAATGACAGATCATTCAATTCCTTATAATTATCACACTTCTCATCAACAGAAGGCCATATGGACATACAGAAATGTGTTCCCTGTTCATTTAGCGCCTTTATCATCCCCGGCACATTCGGAAATCGCTTTTTATCGAAGGACTTCTGCCCCCACATACCATCTTCCCAGCTAAGCCAGTCCAAAACAATACATCCAAGTGGAATATTTCTTTTCTTAAATTCCGAAGCTGTATCCAGTATTTCCTGCTGATTTTCATAGCGTTCTCTCGACTGAACATATGAAAAAGCCCACTTAGGAAGCATAGCTGCGCTGCCTGAAAGATTTCTTATTCGCCTGGTAATAAGATCAAAAGAATCCGGTGCAATGAAAATGTAATCAGCATAATAATCTGCTTCGGTATAAAAATATGAACCATAACCTGTATCGGAAAAAATCGAAGGGCTCATGGTTGTAAATAAGACACCATAACATTTCGATGAGACAAACACAGGCATGGCAATATGCTTATTTGCCTGATGGAGATATCTGGTTGAACCTCTGTAGTTCCAGATTCCTTCTTCATACTGCCCCAAACCATATATTTTTTCGTCATCGGAAAAGTCAAAAAAAGTTTTGGTATGATTAAGAGTCTTATAAAACTCTCTGTCTGCACTTACAACATGCTTTTTTATGCCATCAGCTGTATTTATGTCCTCGGTTACAATCTTTCCACCCTTTTTAAGGCGGAAAACATCATATTTTTCCACCGTCTTTGGATGCTTTAAGGACTCGGACATAATAAGTATTTCATTTTTATAAAAACTTACGGCTCCGGTTTCTTTATCTATTCTTGCACAAACCTTGCCTGTATCTATTCTGTAAAAGCAGCTCTCTTCATAAAGCTTATAGCAGTCAGCTGCCGTTATATTCAAATTAATGCCCTGCTCTTTATCAAAAATGCCGTCTTCTGAAAAGGATACTCTTATCACATCTTCTGACAAAACCATGATTCTTGTGATTCCTGCTTCAGAAGTAAAAAGAATCTCTCTGCCGGCATTTTCAATCTTTTCAATTTTTCTTTTAAGGGGTAAAATCGGCGAAATCATTTATTCTCCTATAAACAAGGCGAAGAATTAATCTTCGCCTGCATTTAATAACACTTGTCATCTTATTGAATTTCTTATTATGAGTTTACATGGAACACTAAAAACTCTGCCCTGCTCGTTTCTGAAATCTTCATCCTCAATTTCACGAATCATAAGCTCCGCACACTGCTCTCCGATTCCCGTAAGAGGGAGCGCACAGGTTGATAAGCTGGGAGTCATAAAATCAGCAATTTCTCTGTCATCAAAGCCAAATACCGAAATATCCTTTCCAACTTCCAAACCACATTCCTTTACAGCATCATAGGCACCTGCAGCCATAAGATCGTTCATACACCAGATTGTGGTAACACCTCTTTTAAGAAGTTCTGTCGCGCATTCTTTTCCATTTGCACGTTCCCAGTCACCGTAAAGGACAATATTTTCATCATATTCCACACCGCTTTTAAGAAGTGCCTTCTTATAGCCCTTCATTCTTTCAACAGTATGAAGATTATCCGCTTTTCCGCCAATAACACCGATTTTTTTGTGACCGCTTGCTATAAGATAATCCACCAGCATCTCGCTGCCGCCGCAGTCATCGATAAGAACCGACTTATGCTTATTATCTCTGGCGGGACCGTAGGCGAAAACCATGGGAATATTGTAATCATCCGGAATTGCACTGAGTACATGGCCATGGGCTGCCACATATATTACTCCATCAGCACGGATTGCTTTCGCTTCAAGCAGCGCCGGTGAAGTATATTCAGTAAGAAGTTTTTCCTCGCCAAGGCTTACACCGGTCTTCTTCCACTTCTCATACATACTCATATTAATAAGTATGGTACGATAACCCCTGGCTTCACAGACCTCCATAATTGCCTCAACAATGGGAGGCGTGGAAAATTGAAGAAGTTCCTCGGCAATAATACATATGCATTTATTATTCTGTCTTCGCATACCCTGTGCAAAAAAGTTAGGCCGATATCCGGTTTCCTCAACAACCTTCAAAACCCTTGCCCGGGTTTCTTCAGTCATGTTTGTCTTACCATTAAGGATATTGGAAACTGTGCTGGGTGATACGTCGCACATCTTGGCGATTTCTTTAACCGTTATCAAAATACAGACTCCTTATTTCTTACCTTTATAGGTCCTATTTGATATCTTATCAAAAAACCCCCGCCGGTTTCAATCCGGCAGGGGAATTAATTCATGATGCCGAACTTATTTTGCGTCCTGCATAGCCTTAAGTTCGATTGAGTATCTCTCTACATCGTACTTGTAAAGGTCTTCAAAGCCTAAGCTGTTAACCTTAGCTGTCATCTGATCCCAAAGAGCATCGAATTCAGCTTCGTCTTTAGCAAATACCATCTTCCAAGAAGCGTTCTTTACTTCAAGAGCAACCTGGTTCTTTACAGCATCAAGTTCAACTGTGTAACCGGGAACTGAAACAGATACATTAGGTCTGATAAGAATAGCATTGTTAGCCTTCATCCAATCAACGGGTTCTTCAGCATTGAATCTTGCTGACCACTCGTTCTTTGTCTTTGTAGCTGTAGCTCTCTTCCAGCTTGACCAGTGAGTATTTGTGAAGCCTTCGCCTGTCTTTTCGTTTGTTGAAAGACCTGCAACCATCCACTGGTTGATCTGGTTGTTACCATCTGAGTAGCCGGCTCCGCCGTACTCTTCAGGAACAGGAAGGTTGTCCATAAGAGCGTTATCGTTCTTAATTACGAACTTGCCTTCAGAGTCAAGTTCATAGTTGAAGCCTTCGATACCTGCGTGCTGGAAGGTTAAGCCTTCGTTTGAGCAGTACCAGTCAAGGAACTTCATAATTCTGTCATACTTTTCGCCTTCAACCTTAGAACCAACACCGAATAAACGGCCTGATCCATAATAGGTATCAGCAAGTGTGTAGTACTTCTGATCCTGTACAGGGATGAAGATCATACCCTTACCATCAGCAAGTCTGTCGGTTGTGTTCCAGAAACCAACCTGCCAGTTGTACCAGAATGTGTAAACCTGTCCGTTAGACATCTTTGCACATGCTGCATTCCAGTCCTGTGTACCTGAGTCAGGGTCAACGATACCCATCTGGTTAGCCTTGTATAAGAACTTAAGCATCTTGTAGTATGCTGCATTCTTATCTGTGATGGGTGCCCATGTGTCATCAGCCTGTAAAATAGCTGATTCTTTAATCTTGTCGCCGTACCATGTTGTTAACTGAACAGCGTTTGCGATACCGATCATGTTATCGTTGTTATCCCAGTCGGGCCAGAGTGAGAATCCGTAAGCGGGATCTCCTGCTTCGTTTGTAGGGAACTTGTCCTGAATAGCCTTGATTGTGTCAAGAAGTCCATCAAGATCCTTAATGTCGGGAGCGCCTACTGCTGAGTATAAATCCCAACGAAGCATAGGGCTTGAACCTACAACATCATCTGAATAAGATGTGGGTGAAGTGTTGGTCATTTCACAAGGAATACCATAGATAGCACCCTTATCATTTCCTGGAATTGAGTTGTTTCTTGTTGTAATCTGTCTTTCGAACTTCATAAGGTTTTCGCAGCCCTTAATCTCCTTAGAGATATCTTTAATAAGACCTGCCTCTACACAGTCGTTGAAGTGTGTAGGATCAAGAAGAACGATGTCTCCAAGATTACCTGCTGTTGTTCTTGTCTGGTAAATAGCTTCGCCTGCTACCTGAGGAGCAATGATGTTAAGCTCGATATTGAAACGATCCTTAACAACCTTTGCGAACCAGCCTACCTGTGTGCCCTGGAAGTTTGCTGCTTCATCATAGATTTCGATAACAAGTGTGTCACCGCTCTTATCCTTCTTACCACAGCCTGCAGTAAGAGAAGCTACTACCAAGACCATTGAGAGAACCAATGCAATGAGTCTCTTTTTCATAATACCCTCCTTATATAATGAAATAGATTGTTTTATATCCAACGGCTCTGCCGTTAAATACCGGAATTAACCCTTAACCGCACCAATCATGATACCCTTGGTGAAATATTTCTGGAAGAAAGGATATACAAGCAAAATAGGTGTTACTACGATGATTGTAACCGTCATTCTTACAGAAGTCTGGGTCTGCATTTTCGCCATGGACGCTGCAATGTTTGCAGAGGATGACGTACCGTTAATCAGGGCTTTTACCGAGTTAGCCTGACTTATGTACTGGTAAAGTACATACTGCAAGGTATAAAGCTTCTTATCTGTTACAAGAAGAAGTGTATCCTGGAAAGCATTCCACTGGTTAACCGCTGTAAAGATTGCTACGGTAGCCAAAATCGGTTTTATTACCGGTAGCATAATCCTGAAGAATATGGTTAACGTTCCTGCGCCGTCAATCATTGCCGCATCCTGAAGTTCATCCGGAACGGATTCAATGAATGTCTTACAAAGGATTAAGTAGAAGGGACTGATGGCCACCGGAAGAATGTAGCACCAGAAGTTGTCACGAAGTCCGAGCTTATCCATTGTAATGAACCAGGGAATAATACCTGCGTTAAAGTACATTGTTGCGGCAATCAATCTGTACCAGAATTTTCTGCCCCAAAGTGACTTTCTTGTAAACATGTATCCAAGGAACGCTGAAGTGAAAACCGTGAAAATAGTTCCCACAACAGTTCTTGCAAGGGATACCTTAAATGCATCAAACAAGCCTTCAAGTTTAATAACAGATGCATAGTTTGTAAAATGCACTTCCTTAGGAAGGAAAATTACCTTACCACTCTCACTGAGCTTGTTGTTACTGATTGAATTGATAAAAATGTAGTAAAAAGGATAAATACATACAAAAGCAAAAACCGAATAAATAATGTATGTAAAAAAGCTGATTAATCTATCACCGAAGGACTGCTTATAGTGCACACCTGAAGGCTTATAATCATCATCGCTAAACTTTTTCAAGATGCCACCTCCTTAAATAAATCCTTCGCCACGGACAAGTTTCGAGAAGCCATTCGTAGCAGTCAAAAGAATGATACTGATAATGGTCTTAAATACACTCACCGCAACCGAAAGGGGATATACACCACCGATAAATGCCAGGTTGTATACATACAGGTCAAGAACCTGAATATAGTCACTGTTAAACGAGTTCTGGAATACGAAGAATTGTTCCATACCGTTTGTAAGGAAGTTAGCAAGGTTCAGCATTACAATTACAAAGTAAGTAGGAAGAATGCTGGGGATAATGATATGTCTGATAATCTGCATACGGGTTGCACCGTCAACCTTTGCAGCCTCAGTCATTTCCTCATCAATGCCCGTAATTGCCGCAATATACATAATCGCTGCCCATCCGGCATTTTTCCAGGTAAGCCATAACCACTGCTTAAAGTAGATATGCTCTGTTGACTGTAAGAAAGTCTGCGGCTTATCAATCCATCCAAGTGATAAAAGAACCTGGTTAACAACACCTGTACTGCAGAAAACCGAGTAAGCAATTGAGAAAACAAGTACCCAGCTTATGAAGTTAGGAATTGTTGTTACGGTCTGTACAAACTTCTTAAAGGGAACACATTTGATTTCATTAAGAAATACAGCAAAAATCATGGGGAACCATGAGAACAATAAGCTCAGTCCGCTGATTGCAAATGTATTTCTGAGAACAAGAAGCAAAGTCTTCAATCGTTCAGGATTGTTAAACAGATACAGGAACCATTTAAAACCTACAAACTTATCCCAGGACAACTGCTGCGGAGGCTTATAATCAAAGAAAGCATATATCCAGCCGTAAAGCGGATAGTATGAAAAAATAAGCACAATCACAACAAAGGGAAGTATATAAAGGAATTCCTTAAAGGAACGCCACTTCTTTTTGTTTTTTTCCATAACCTTTAACCCTCTCAGTAAATCGTTTTAATAAATCGATTTAATAAATCGATTTACTAAAATATAACTTTTTTATTAAAAGAAGTCAACCCATTTTGAACAAATCAGATGTAATTAGTCACTTTTACCTAATTTTTCTTGTGCATATTTGTTAAAAACGTACTTGATTCTTTAGAAAAGTGCTTCATTAAAGGTTACATTTCAATAATTTTTAGTGCACTATGCTATGCAAAAACAGAAAAAAAACCGGCGCAAACCTGCGCCGGCAACAAAAAACACCATATTTACTAAACAAAAAATTCCAACACAAAAACCAAAACACAGCAAATAATTGATACAGGAAAAAGTCCAAGTCCAAGGTATGCTGCGACAATGCCACCCACCAAAGCAACAAGACCTGCTATTGGGCTCTGTGTAGCTTCCATAATTGCCGGGAAAGTCATAACCGCCAATGTAACATATGGAACATAATACAGAAAACTCTGTATAAAACGGTTCTTAATAGGCTTTCTTATTAAGGTTACAGGCAATACTCTTATACCGTTGGTGGTGAGTATCATAATAAGTATATATATGAAAACTTTCATGGAATCACTCATTATCAGCACCTCCCTCTTCTTTTACCGGTACGGGTTTCAGAATTGCGGCAACAAGAGAAATAAGAACCGTAAGAATAATGGTTCTTGTGCCGGAGCTTATATCCTTAATCCAGGGTGTTACGGAGGCACCAAAGCTAAGTAGGAAACTTGCTATTACCGCAAGCATCACTGCCCCGTCCTTTTTTGAAGGCGGAACAATGATTGCAAGGAACATTCCGTAAAGAGCAACACTTAAAGCAGACACCACCCTAACCGGCAATGTGGAACCCGCTACAATTCCAAGAGCGGTACCAAGTGCCCACATAGGTCCGGCAACAACGGTAGCGCCAAAGGTATATGAAACCTTAAGTTCGCCCGGCCAGGCTATTGAAATACCGAAAATTTCATCGGTACAGCAGGCCCCCACAAGTATTCTTGATATTATACCGGTATCTGCACTAAACTTCTGGCTTAATGCACAGTTCATAAGCAGGTATCTTGCATTTGCAATAACCGATATAACGAAGGCCTCCCAAAAAGTAGAGCCCACCGCTATTAAGGAATATATGGCATATTCACCTGCGGAAGCTCTCGTAAAAAGGCTCGAAAAGAAGCCCATAATCGGAGTCAGTCCGCCTTTTTTTGCAATAATGCCAAGGGAAAAAGAAACCGCAAAGTAGCCAAGGCCAATTGGAAAGCCATCTCTCATACCCTTCAAAAACGCATTGTTTTTATCCATCACAAAACCTCAAAAAAATAAGAGTTAACACTTTGTATATTGTACCACAAATGTCAACCCTTATATCCTTTATCATTTACTTTTATGCTTCTTTTCCGCTGTCATTCATCTTTCTGACAAAGTCTTCCGCGTATCTTAACATCTCATCCAAAGAAGCTTCAACTTCACCATAAATCCATTCCTTAAAAATACCTATGCAGCCCTCTGCGGTAAAAAAGTAAAGCCAGTCGCGCTGCTTTTTTGATATATGAGGAAAAGCCTCTTCTATCTCCGCAATCTCTAACTCATAGCAGGCATCAAGATATTTCTTCCTGAATTTTTCGTCAAAATTATCAACAAGCACCAGCTTGAAGAAATCAAAATTATCACGCACATCTTCAAACAATACCTTATATACAGGTCCCTTGTTCTCAGCCCTATGCTTCTCAATTTTCTCAAGAAGACTGCTTATATGCTCGTCCTCTATTTTTCTGAACAGATCATCGGGATTATCATAATATTTATAAAATGTTGCACGGTTAACATCCGCCAGCTTGCATATATCTGTTACAGTTATCTTATTAAATGACTTATTCTTTAAAAGTTCAAAAAAAGCTTCCTTAATAACCTTTTTTGAATATCTGATTCTTGCATCCATGATAATTCCTCCATAACATCCTATGGATTATTATCCTACATAATAAACAAATTTGTCAATAAATACATAAAAACTTACAGAATGTTTATTTAATCATCGGAGAGTATTAAAAGTTTGTCAAAAGCATAAAATGATTCCTACGGCTATTCCCACAAGAAAAGGGATCTACCACTTCAGATAATATTTTACGATTTTATCATGCTTTACATGGGTAAAAAATGAAATGCTCTGTTGAATTAAAGGTTCCGTTTTCGTCAACACTAAAAGGATGTTTCATCACATCGGTTCCACCGATTTTAACAGAAAAATCATTCTCTGTCCTTCCATCAATAATGTCTTCTGCACCTTTAATAAGTGCAGTAATCAATGAAACATCGTTTTTTTCCACACTGTGGCCGTGAAGAATTATGTCTGCCCCATTCATAAGCGGAGTTAACCGCTTAAGATTCTTAACCATTTCCTCCATTGAGGTACTGTGTTCAAGCCACATATACAAATGATGATTTATTGCATCACCGCTGAAGAGTATTCTTAGCTGCGGGCAAAGAACCACAATTTCTCCCGGTGTATGTCCAGGTAATTCATAAATCTTTAAGTCCAGGCCTCCGAGACTGATACAGTCTCCTTCGGATATATTTTCAAATTCAGCATACTTTGAGCCAAAAATTCTTTTGGGAAACATAGCTTTCCCTATTTTGTATGCTTTGGTTGCCATATCCTGATCCGCTTTATGAATATACGCCTTCTTAAAATGTATGTTTCCAAGTACATGATCTGAGTGGCCATGTGTATTGATAACAAAAACCTCTTTATCAGTAAGTTTCTTTATGTCCTTATAGGAATATTCTTTACCAAACATCGTATCAATAAGGCAGGCCCGTTCTTCTCCAATAACAAGAAAACCTGTGGCTTTGTGGTCTTCGTCCAGTGCATACAGATTGTCACTGTATTTTTTTACATAAAATTTCTCGCTTTTCATCTTTTCCCCCCCTGAAGCAGAGTCTAATACCCCTAATTTCTATTCTTTTTTAAAATTTGTATGCCGTTTTATTCTCAGTTTAAGAGAAGCATGCCCCTAAAAAGATGTGATTACCGATTTTTAGTCGTAAGTTTGTAGTATATCTAACCAAATTTATACCCCTAAAACATTCTATTTTCAGTTTTTTAGTTGCCGTCCACTTTTTCCGTTGCTTTCAAAATACGACTAAAAAAGCCATATCTGCACATTTAGTTGCCAGTTGTCTTCATAATCCGGATTTCTGGCTTTTCTATTTATCGACAATAGCAGTTCCAAGTAATATGCTCCACCGGCTGGATTTTCCAATTTTTAATTATATTCCAATTTATGGCGAAAAAAAAGCCCGCCGCATGGCATGAGTGCGTAGCACTCATGCCCTTTGCGACGGGCCCCATAAATTCCATTATATTACTTAAACTTTGAAATCTCCTGCTGGAGGGTTGAAATACCTTCGAAGTCTTCGTCGGCACCTTCCTTAATAAGAGACATTGAACCAACAAGTCTGTTAACGTTCTCTGTAGCATCGCTTACGCCGGTAGAACATTCACCAACGGTCTGTGATACATTCTTAATAGCTTCGGCAACTGTAGCAACTGTGCCCTGAAGTGATGCCATGCTGTCATTGTAGTTATTGATAATGGCATTCATTTCATCAGCATCGCTGTAGTAGTTATCAGCAGCTGTTTCAAAGCTTGTATAATCTCTCTTGATGATTTCTTCAACAAGTTCCATCATGCTGTTTGAAGCACCAACAAGTTCGTTAACTGCACTAACAACCGCATCAGAAATTGTCTGAATGCTGCTGGCTGTACCGGTTGAAGATTCAGCAAGCTTTCTGATTTCTTCTGCAACAACCGCAAATCCACGACCTGCTTCACCGGCTCTTGCTGCTTCGATTGAAGCATTAAGTGCAAGGAGGTTAGTCTGTGAAGCGATTGATAAGATGTCATTTGTAAGGTTATTAATTTCTTCAACCTTTCTTGAAGCAACGATTGCTTCGTCAAGCGACTTCTTCTGTTCATCAACAGTCACAATGATTTCCTGTTTATTCTTAGAAGTTGTTGACTTAATTGAGGATGCTCTCTTCTTGATATCTTCAACAAGGTCTGTACCCTTTTTAGATTCCTCACTAACGTCGGAAACTGTGCTAAGGATTACATTCATGCTTTCAGCCATCTCTGTAGCTGATTCAGATACAACTTCCATGGAAGCTGTAAGCTCCTGCATTACTGCTGAAATGTTCATTGATGAAGCAGATGCTTCGCCAATTACTTCATTTGTATTTTCTGCGTTTATCTTAACCTTTTCTGCAGTATCTCTTACGACTCTGATTACATCGTTAAGGGTATACATAAATGTATTGATACTTGTAACAAGTTCTCCGGTCTCATCCGTGGACTTAACATCAATCTTTGTTGTTAAATCACCATGTCCGTCATTAATATCGGATACAAGCTGTGCTACCTTGCCGTTTGCATTCTTAAGAGGAGAAGCAAGCTGCTTTGCAAAGAAGAAGATTACAAAACCTGCAACAAGTAATGAAACAATGGCAACAACCAGTGCTGTCATGTTAAGCTGCTGTCTCTGAGCATCAAACAAATCGGATGTCTGGCTTACCTGACACAAGAAGTTTTCTGATGCACAGAAGCCCATGTATGTATGCGCCTGTGTATAAGGATCATCATATTCTGTTGAGCCCTTACCATACTTAAGCATATTGTTCCAGTTTTCTTCATTGGACTGCTTAACATTATATCCAAGAATCTGAGTCTGATCAGGGTGGCCGATGATATTTCCATCATGATCAAGGAGAGCGATAACATATGTATCGTCAACAAGTAAAGCTTCACTCATCTTCTTAATATCAATACTGTTGTTAACAGTACCCATGAACTCATTTGTGATGGGATCAATAAGGGCATACGCAATAACATAAACAGGATTGCCTGTTACAGGTGAAATGTTGTTACCAAAATAGGATCCGTTTGCTTTACATTCAAGGTAAAAGTTTTCTTCCGAAACATCATGAAGTGTTGCATTATCAAAACAGTCTATGTAACCTTCTGAGCCAAGAGTTACAAAGAAGTTTTCATAAAGACCGCCTGATGTATCCTGAATTGACTTTAAGTAAAGTGCTGAATAGTTCTGCTGTTCAGGATCAAAGCCATGAGTTGCTTCATACTGCATTCCGGCAGAAATAATAGATGAATTAGCTGCAACAGAATAGGTTAATACCTTCTGAGCCTGGATAAATGACTCGATAGAAGTTACTTCCTTTTCTGCAATTGACATAAGTGTTGATGTAGCTGAATTAGCCATTCCCTTAGTTGCCAATTTTGTAACTGCAGTTGTTGCTATAACAAGCGGAACAATCATACAGATGATTGACAAAATAAGGATTTTGATAAACATGCTGCTCTTTTTCAAAATCTTAGCCTCCATATTTCAAATTATTTAATGAAATAATAAAAGAAGGCAGTTAACGAAACATTACTAAAAAAGCTGTTTTTTGCGCAAAAAAACAGCAGACAGTTTCCTGTCTGCTGCTCTGTTTTATCATTTAATCTTATAAACCTGCCTGAGCTGCAACTTCTGCTGCGAAGTCGTCAACCTTCTTTTCAAGACCTTCGCCTACTTCGAAACGAACGAACTGAGTAAGAACAAGGCTCTTATTTACTGACTCAAGATACTTAGCAACTGACTGCTTTCCGTCTTCTGCCTTAACGTAAACCTGATCAAGTAAGCAGATGTCCTTAAGCTGCTTTGAAATACGTCCATCAACGAGGCCAAGGAAAATCTTGTTCTCAGAAATAGCAGCCTTATCAGCTACTGCTAACTGTGCAAGAGAAGCCTTTGCTTCTGCTGAAAGGAAGTTAGGTAAGTAGTTCATATTGCTCTTCTTCTCTTCATAGATAGCAATATCAGCATCGCTCCATACCTTGTCGTTTACAGCCTTGTCAAGTAAGGGCTGTAATACAGGCTTGGGAAGTGAGAAAGGATCGTTCAATGCGCTCTCAAGAGTGATTTCTCTGATCTTTGCAAGCTCAGCTTCAGAAATATCATTTCTGCCGATGTATGTAGGATTCATAGCAGCAACCTGCATTGCAATATTTGTTAATGCTTCCTTAGCAGCATCATCAGATGCGCCATTTGCAGCTACTAATACACCGATTCTTCCGCCACCGTGAATATATGTAGCAACTGAATCGCCTGTAACCTTCTTAAATCTTCTGATGGAAAGCTTTTCACCAATCTTAAGTGTGCTTTCTTCAAGTTCAGCCTTAACGCCAAGAATTGTAACGAGGTCTTCACCATCGCCTGCTTCGTTAACGTCAACAGTAAGTGCCTTATCAGCTACAGACTGTACAAAAGCCTGGAATACTTCGTTCTTAGCAACGAAGTCTGTTTCTGAGTTAACTTCAAGAACAACTGCTGTATTGCCTGCTGTTGCAACTCTTGCAATACCTTCTGCAGCAATTCTGCTTGCCTTCTTCTCAACCTTTGCAGCACCGCTCTTCTTTAAGAGTTCAACTGCTGCTTCCATATTTCCGTCAGTTTCGCCAAGTGCCTTCTTACAATCCATCATTCCGGCACCGGTCATCTCACGTAATTCTTTTACCATACCAGCGGTAATGTTTGCCATAGTTTTATCTCCTTATCTGTTGTCTTCAAATAAAATGAATCTTATGCTTCTGCTGCTACTTCTTCGATGTCTGTAGCTTCTGTTTCAACATCAGCGTTTGCATCAGCAACATCAACAGCTTCGCCCTGGTTAGCTTCGATAACAGCGTCTGCCATCTTAGCAACGATAAGCTTTACGGCTCTGATAGCATCATCATTACCGGGGATAATATAATCAAGTTCTTCAGGATCGCAGTTTGTATCACCGATACCAAGTAATGTAATACCAAGTGCGTGTGCTTCCTGAACACAGATGTGTTCCTTCTTAGGATCTACTACGAAAATAGCATCGGGAATTCTCTTCATTTCCTTGATACCGCCAAGGTTCTTTTCAAGCTTTTCCCATTCCTTCTTAAGTTCAGTAACTTCCTTCTTGGGAAGAACGTCAAATGTTCCGTCCTGTGACATTGTTTCGATAGCTTTAAGACGTGCAATACGAGACTGGATTGTCTTGAAGTTTGTAAGCATACCACCAAGCCATCTTTCGTTTACGAAGTACATACCGCAACGTTCAGCTTCTGTCTTAACAGCATCCTGAGCCTGCTTCTTTGTACCTACGAAAAGAATTGTACCACCCTGTGCAACGATATCAGAAATTGCGTTGTAAGCTTCGTCTACCTTACCAACTGACTTCTGAAGGTCGATGATGTGGATACCATTTCTTTCTGTGAAGATGTAGGGAGCCATCTTAGGGTTCCATCTTCTTGTCTGGTGTCCAAAGTGAACACCTGCTTCGAGTAACTGTTTCATTGAAATAACGCTCATTTTAAAATCCTCCATTTTGGTTTAATCGTCCGTGCAAGTCCTTTGTTTCCGTCAACCGCGGCGTTAACGCGGCACCGACGGGGCTCTGCGTTTGTACGCATCTCGCACGTGCTTATTATTCACAGCGCTAGTAGTTTATCACAAATACTAACGCCATGCAACAATTTTTTATATTATTTTGTTTGCCCCGGGATTTATCTCTTTCGGGCTATTATCCGGGCCATTGAATCAAAATCCAGGCCATATGGAATCTCGTAAGTTCCTACACTGATTGATTTGTCATAGCCGTTAGCACACAAATATTTGTCAAATTCGGCAGCTGACTCAACAAGACCGGCCTCAAACATTCTGCGGCTTACGCTGACTGAACTGTCACCTTTAATTATCTTGATTGTACCCGCCTCGGCACCTGCAGTATATCCGTTTTCGCCTTCCGGCATCGGATCAATTTTTTCCGGTTCTTTTAGTTCGCTTTCGTCTGTGGAAGTTTCGGTACCTGCATTTGTTTCTTCTTCTGTTTCCTTGTCTGTCCCGTCCCCTGTCTCAGTCGAAGTTTGTGTGTCGGCTTCATCGATATTTCCTTCAACCGATGTTTCCGTGGCCGCCTGTGTATCGGACTTGTCACCGCTTTCTTCGTTCACGATATTGTCTGTTGAAGTTTCAGAAGAAACCGATGTTGAAGTTTCACTTTCCGTGGAAGTTTCAGTACTGACAGTTTCCTTATCCGAAATATCAGTATCCGTTGTTTCTTTATTATCCTCGTCACTGCTACCACTAATCTGAGTAAGAACAGTGCTTTCATTGGCTTCGATTTCAGCAGCGCGACGCAATATCTCGGCGTCACTCATTGGTCTTGCGGAGGAGACTCCCATCACAATGGCGGCAACTATCATGCCTGCGCCAATTCCTCGAAGGTATGCCTTTTTGTTCATATATCACAATCCTAATTATTTTCTGTTTGCAAATAAATCAATTACTAATTTTACTTCACCGACACCAAGATTAAGTTCCCTTGCAATCTGCATATTTGACTTGCCTTCTTCGTGAAGTTTACGAATCATCTCGTTGCTGTTCTTTTTGCCGTCATTATTGGTTTCAAAATGAACGGGAACAGGTTCTGAAGACTTAGTTTTTGCAGGCTTTGCTTTATCAGCTGTGGTTTTGTCGGTTGAGGCCTTTGAAGTCTTCGCCTTACGTGAGGATGCCTTAGGCTTCTCCTCAGCCACCGGCTGCTCCGAAATTTCGGTAGTCGTAATCTCTACTACCTCTATATTCTTTGTTGAGAAGGGTTCAAAAGAAAATGCTGATTCAGGCTGAACTGTATTTTCTTCTGTCTTGGATTCCTCAATTTTCTGACCGATTATTTCTTTTTCCCTGACAATTTCCTGCTTGGTTTCTTCAATTTCTTTCTTGGCAGTTTCGACAATTTCAACCTTGGCATTTATTTCGTCCTTGGTAGAACGGATTTTCTCATCCTTGTCATTTAACATGTCGTAAAGGAAAACCGCTTCCTGATGATTGTCATTAATCTTTTTAAGAACTGTTTCAGAATACTCATCAACAGCCATAATCTTCTCATTTGAAAGTTTTTCAAGGGCTCTTTCTGTCTTCTCGACTGCATAGCTGACAGTTTCATCAACCATATCGTCTATTTTGACTCTGGCACCCTCTATCTCCTTGTCGACCAGGGTTTTAATCTGTTCCTGTGTGATTTTTTCTTCTTTTTTTCCTTCAGGCAAAAAGAAGCTTATTACAAAGAATAAGCCTCCGATTACCAGTAATACTATTTCTGTAATTCCCATTACTATATCCTTATATCAAATGATGACTGCGGTCCGCGTGGAACCACCTTGCCTTCAGAAGGCGCTTTCCCGCCTTTACGACCCTTTCCGCCGTCGCCGTAATACTCGTTGCTTCCCTTGTCCCTTGCATCAAATTTTTTGAGATTGTTTGATGCATTATCGCCTCTGTTAACCTCGGTAGCCTTGCTTTCCTCTTGTTTAACAGCGCTTGTATGAAGGTCACCCTGCATTATGGCACTCCTGCTGTCTTCATTATGTTTGTACTGTGCATAATCCTGCACCCGGGGTATTGCCCCATTTACCTCAATAAACCCAATAGCCATTCATAATCTCCTTTCGAAGAATTACTAATACATCGCTACCATTCTAACATCTCCGCCTTCTTTTATAAAGCGGCAATATTTTACACCGTTTTTAACGGTGGTTGATACATCCCCAATACAAATTTTTGTTCCCGGATAAACTTCACCGGTTACGATGACCTGACCCTTGGTCTCACTGTCCGTACTTTCATATCTTTCCAGTTCGGCCATATGACTTTCAAGCTTTTCAGTCTGCGTGGTGTTAATCTCAACAAGCTTCTGAATCTGAATAAGCTGATCCCTGCTCATCTTAACTCCGGCTTTAAGCTTCTGCTTGGCACCTTCAATAACCGGTCTTACCATCTGAAGCTGTTTGTTTATTTCAATCACTTCTTTGTGAAGCTGCTGAAGTCTCAACTTGGTTGAAGCATCAATACCTACTTCGATGATGGTATCCGCACCCATATTTGAGCCAAGCACCTTGGCCTCAACACAATTTGATGCTGTCGCCTTACCGCCTGCAATGAAACCTCTCTTACCGTTTACTGTAATATCGGTTCCCGCAACAACTGTACTGTGCATGATTGATTCTGAACAGATATATCCGCCGGCTGTTACAGTAGCATTTTCAATAAATTTGCTTACAATGTTTCCTTCTGCCTTAAAAACACCTTTGTTCATGCCGTTTATACCCCTGACAATAACAAGGTTTCCTCCGGCCTCAATTGTTGCACCTTCAACAACGCCTTTAACAGTGACATTACCTTTGGCTTTAACAGTAAAGTTCTCACACACATTACCATTTACCACAACTGAACCGTCATAATCAATATTTCCAACAGAATTGTCAACATTTTCAACTGTAAATACATTTGAAATGAAAACTTTTCCTTCTATTAAATTAACATGACCTGAAACGCCTGCACGTAACTCGGTTTTATCCTCGTTAACCACACCGTTTCTTTCATATCTTAAATTCGCATATTTAACATCCCTGGGCTTAAGAACTTCGCCTTTGACATTTTTACCGGGCTTACCGGGTACAGCCGGATAAAGTTTTGCAAGAAGATCTCCTTCCTTGCAATGGCTGATTGTATTCAGATTAAAGAAGTCAACGCTTCCGTCTTCGTTA
>JAZLLV010000018.1:0-42389 GCA_045598365.1 Lachnospiraceae bacterium | reverse complement strand
ATCATAATGTAAGGATGGATAAAAAGAAACAGGATTAACCAGCTCGAATAGAACTGATTAACCCTGTTTTTTATTGTAATTTAGGGTAGCCCCTCAAACCAAACCCTCAAACCAGACCCTCAAGTTTGCCCCTCAAGTTTGTCCCTCAAACTAGCCCCTCAAAAAGACTGCCCCTCAAAAACTTCGATTACCCCTTAAGTCCTTGAGAAACTATTGGCGGTCGTTTTTGTGTTCAATAAATCTTCCAACTGCAACTCCAGCTGAGAAGATTGTTATTACGGCTGCTGCCGCACCTATAATCTCTATTGCCATCATCATTGCAGAGCCCTCCTTTCTTTAAGATTTCCAAGTGGATTTCTAAATAGAACAGAGATGCACATGAGGCATCTCTGTTCTATGTTTTAGGAAGATACTGATTCAGAATTGTATTTTCCGCATCTATTTCAACGATATATATGCAATATCCAGTCCCGCTACGATATGCAAAGAAATTATTGCCCTCCATATACCAGAACCACTTATCCTCCATTTCCAGGGGAATATGTCCAAATCTTAAATTCTTAAGTTCTTCATCGGTGAACTTTCTTTCAAGTTTGAATACTTCACAAGTTTCCGGCATCTCTGAGGTCTGCCAGTCACTCTTTTTGCTATTATCTTTTCATTGGGCGTATGAACACCTCGCGCATAGTCTGTTTTTTGATTTCTTACCCCGTTCTATATCTCTAAATTCTTGAAATAACGTAGTATCTCTACTCAATAGTTTCTCCATTCAAAAACTTCTCAAAATTATCAATCAGAAACTCTTGAGCTGATTTATTATAAATGATTGTGTAGTATGTATTACTCGGATATTCAACTCTTTCTGATTTTAGACCAACGTTTTTCCCCTTTTCGGTAGGTACCTTAATATTTGTTTTAAGTTCATCACTATAAGTTTCAGTAATATATCCGTTCGTCATCAGCCAATCGTTTATCGCTTTTCCCGATATTTTACGAATAGTCTTGTCTTTAGTGGGCTCATATAATTGGCTTAATATTCTGCTGATACCTTTATCTTCCCTATATTGATACTTGCCTAATAATTCTATCGGGAAAGCATCAACTGCGCGCCTGGTTTTTCTCTCTTTTTTTGCAGTAGTTCCAATGATTCCATTGCTGGCTTTTACTTGTTCAAGGATATCCTTAACAAAATACATACAGCGGATAACATTAGGATTATTAAGTACAGCATCATCCTCTGCAGGCATATTATTTATCGGATTATTACCATCAGCGATTCTCTTAAGATATGTAATCGCTATATCAAGTTTTTGCATATCTACTTCCATAAAATAACCTCTTCCTCTAAGTACTTCTTTAGTTTTTTCAGCATACCTTTCGTAACCGTCTCGCTATAGTGCAGGCCTTCATAGGTCGGATGAAGAACCGGGTATTTTTCCTTTGTTTTCAGGATGTAATGCTCCTTTATCATCCATTCAACAATACTTTGTATTGTTTCTCTTGGCATTTCTTTATAAGATCCAAATTCCGGTATTTTATCAAGCATATTATCAAATATTCTCTTGTTTTCAGTTCCATGTAGAACATCAACCAGCATAGCAATTCCATAATATCGGACTCGGCTTACATTCTGAAGAGCATTCAATATATTGAAGAGAACATCATTTAAGTCCCACTCTGCATAAGCAATGCCTGATAAATCTGCTTTATGTATCTCTACATAGTCATCAGTAGGTACTATGTTCAATGACGCTTTGTAAGTTTGAGAAATATCCTTCGACTGAAGATTGCTTCTTGCACTCGAAACAGCTACATCTTTTGTTGTTCTTGTTTCATCAACATCGGCAGATTCCATCTTGTATCCCATTTGGTCATAGTAATATTTCTGCCCCATTGATTTATTGCAGCCGGTTCCATTCTCTTTATAGTTTGTACAACCGATAAAATAACCATTCCGATTACTGTGCTTTACTATTAAATATCCATCCATACATTTGTCGCACTTTTGTATTGCCATCTTTCCTCCCTTTAAGTCATTGGTCATAAATCCGCAAATTTCGGGCTCATTAGTACAGATGTATAAGCGCAGTCCGTATGCCTTTTTATACTTCAGCTGCATTGGATATCCACAAAGTGGGCAAGCCTTTTTTGCTATGGCAACAGGTTCTTCTTCATTCCAATTTCCACGCAATACCACATTCTTGTAGTCCTTCTTTATCTCAAGAAGGAATTCCGAAGGATTTTGTTCAGGAGCGACAAAAAATACTCTGTTTTTAGTGCGTGTCATCGCAACATAGAATAGTCTTCTTTCCTCGGCATAGTCGATTGAACGGTCCCCTTTGATTACAAAAGAAAGAACCGGATCATCCTCGATTTTAGAGGGAAATCCATACGTTTCATTTTTTCCATTCACAATGATAACATCATCATAACCTAATCCTTTGGAGGAATGGGCTGTCATAAATGTAATATCCAGTTGTGGATACTTAACACTCTTAATCTTATTTCCACGATCTATGTACTCAAAAAGACCTGATCTTTCGAGATTATCTCCGTCAAATCCAAATCTTCCAAGTAACAGAATTGGTCCTGGCTCTTTTCCCTCTTGCTTCTTATATGTCATCAACTGCTCCAACGCTGTTTCGACAGCATGAGCAAGCGCATAATTTGCCCCACTTCTTCTACTTCCATTGAGAGCTTTAGAAGATGAATCGTATGTATATATTATTACCGGGTCGGTAATCGTCTTGGGAGAAATCAGCCTTTTGGTTATCTGCTCCGTGTTTTTCAGTATAAAATTGCCCGCAATGTCAATGACATCCTGAGAGTTTCGGTATGTCTTAACTATCTTAAGCATTTTGGCATAGCCCATCTTCTCTTCAAATTTAGTAAACAAAGAGATATCAGATCCGCTAAACGCATAAATGGACTGCCAATCATCACCAACGGCTATAATCTTAGCATCAGTAACATCAGCCAAAGCTCTTGTCAGGTCAAAACGTTGACGAGAGATGTCCTGATACTCATCCACGATGATATATTTAAAATCCAGTTTCTGCTCCATCTCTTTTACTTCACGTAAAAGACGTGCAGACTCATTTATCATGTCTTCAAAGTCTACAGCGTTATTCTCCTTAAGCCACCGGTCATACTCCAAATAACAATCATGGCAAATATCGAGAAACAGCCTGCTGCGAACATTTTGAGTAGAATGATACATTCTGTTAAATTCGTCGGCATTATAACCATTAACCTTAAAATTCGAGATAAATCGGCAAATAAGATTAATCAACTTGCGAACATAGCGATTTTCTTCACCCGCCACAAGCATTTCCATAACTTCTTTGTTTGAACGAGGTCTTAATTCAAAGCCTTTTGCTTCCAATTCTTCTTTAAGATGAACGATTATCGGTCGCTTATCTTTATAAGCAGAATATGTGTAAATAAGTACGGTCCCATGCTGCCTGTGGAGTAATACTTTATCCTTAGCTGCTTTTTTATACTGTTCTATTTCTTCCGGACTATATCTGTCATTTTCACCATCTTCAGTAAGTCCAAAATGTTCAATATATGCCGTTTTCTCACCTTGCTTTATGACAAAATCAGGTGTATACGGTTTACGTGAGAATTCAATATTATACTGATAAATCGGTTCGTATTCGTAATCTATGTTATTAAGGTATAAGAAATTTGCAATTTCAACTTCTTGATGCGAGCGAAGAATTTCATTCTGAATTGTTACTGACTTCTTAGTACGTGCATCAATTACATCTCGCTTAAAATCTTCTAAATCGCTACGCATTGTAGAAAAATTAGCTTTTGCAATATTATTAAAGAATCCGTTAAGGTCATCTCCCTCATACGGCGCATCAAAATAGGACGCAAAGAACATTATTAATTTGTTCACTACGTTTTCATTTTGAAGAATGGAACCTCTAAAATAATCTCTAATAACAAAATAGAGTTTCGTGTTATCTACTATATTCAATTTTTCTTCAGGAGAATTTACATGAATTATGGCATTTCCGGTGGAATGAAATGTCGCAATCAGGCATGGAACACCCAATGAATCTTGAATTTTTTCTTTTAGCTCGTTAACTGCTTTATTTGTGAAAGAAACAACCAGTATTTGGTGCGGATCGACATGTTTTTTCTCAACAAGATACTTAACTTTGGCAGCAACAGTAGTAGTTTTTCCTGCGCCTGCACCTGCAATAACGAGACAGTAATCCTCATCGGTAAGAACAACTCTTCTTTGGTCATCATCAAGCACAACCATAGGGTCAACAGGCTTAAGAACATCATCAAGGTAAGTTTTCTCTTCAATTAGCTTAGCCTGAACAAATCGCTCATTGGCATCATCAATAAGCCTTTCAATATCATTATACTGAACAATTGTGCGCTTTACTGCATCAACGTCTATCCCATTTTGACCGCAAAAACTACCAAGCATTCCACTGTTGTTAAGAACAGTGAAATACTCAATTACTTTTTTGAATTCTGTAATTTTTTCTATGTACTCACTACGTGGTACATAATGGGTTCCCGCCAATATTGTTTCTAAAAATGTTATTAGTTGAAGAAGCTGCCTGCATTCCTCATTAGTAACCATTGACTGGTGGCTGACTGGCTTAGGCTGAGTTCTTTTTGCTGTCCCGAAAAGATTTGAAAGGATTCCCATTTATATTAAGTTCCCCCCGAAACTTGTATTTTATACATCCTATTCTATCGTAAGAATCAGGCTCTTAAATACGCCAACACTACTATCTTCTATCACACTATAATCATTCCAATGGCAAACATACTCGTTGGATAAAGAAATGGGCTCACTACAGCCCTTTTTAGTTCCTTCTCCGGTATTTTCCGCCCAATCTAATATACCGGTTTTATTACAACCTTCATCAATAGAAAATTCTGCATATACGCAATCTTTTTTTCTCGAAGGTCTACAATATGACAGTTCGTTAGTAATCATTATTGCATACCCTTCAGAAAATCTGTCGCCAATGCATGCCTTAACCGTTTCAATCCGCTGAACATCATAAAGATACAGATAACACCCAATATCTTTAGCGCCATGATTTTTTAAAACATACTTTTCCCCATCAACGTTTAGCTCAGAACCTTTGGTTTTATATTTTAGCTCTATGGGAATCCATTTCCCGTCAAGTATTACTAAAATATCAATATGCATTGTATAATCAAACTCAGGGACATATTCGCATCTCACTAATGCACTCGGGTACATATCCTTTAAAATCCATGCTAATTCAAGCTGAAAATCAGCCTCTGAAACAAAACATTTTCTTTTGGCTTTTAATGTTTCAATAGCCTGTTCAATGTCAATAATCATGCGTTTAACCTATTTTATACTAATAGAATTACAATAATGCTATTCATGATACAAAACCGGCGAAGCCATCCCTTTTTTGCGGTAATATTCAGGAATTCTTTTATTTACAAAAAGATTTCTAATCTCTACCGGAGCTTCATGACCAATAAACTCAAATCTTCCACTTCGTTCTCGATGGTCAGGCTGCCATCTTTCGATAGAGTAGACATTGCAAACCACACCATTCTTTACAGCCAGACAGATTTTATACTGTTCAACTTTTGAAAGATTAACTTTCCATGCGCTTCTCACGGTCTCATAAATATTGTTATAACGTTCTTGCAGAACCCGTTCATTAATTTTTATAATAATATACTTAAAATTTGGCTCTTCATACTCTTCATATGACAGTTCTCTTTGCAGCACATCTGCATTATTCACACCTCTTTCAGAAGCATAACCACTTTGAATATTTGTAAGTTCACCGTATGCATCAATAAGTGCCGCCTCAACCTCAAAAGCCTCTTTTTCAGTAAGGCCATAACGCTGGATAATGTGAATAACTTCCAATCCAGCATTTCTAATATCCCTAATCTGCTGGATTTTTGCCGACACATCATCCTCTTCACTGTCTTCGAAAGATTCTCCATAGAACCTTTTCAGTGCATCATTCACATGCGCAAAAACTCTATTACCTTTACCTTTACCCACATAAAAAGTCTACCCGTTTCTAGGGTCGATTAGGCGATATACATAATATTGTAATTGATCTATAACTTCCTTCGAAAACATGTTTGCCTCATACCAGTAAGTTTATTTGTGTCCATCATATTTCCAATATGGTTTATTCTATTGCATTCTCTGATTCAAGTCTCTTGTTCTGGCCAAAGATGTCTGGATCGTTTACTTTATTAGCAAATGATTTTTTATCCCAGTTTGTAGAGTATGAAATCATACTTTTTATTGTATCGGTATATCCTGGCTCAGCATCGTTTGTGTCTGGATTATATATTCCTCTATAGAGGGTGTCTCTTGCAAGAGATACCATAGTCGCTCCGCCAATATATCTGCGTTGCGATTGCTATCCCTTAAAGCTATCCATATGTGATCGAAACATTCTATAGATGGTAACTCGCCCACCGAATATAATCGACAATACTCTTCGATAAACCAAATTATATAAATTCCTTGATCCATAAGAGCTCCCCTTCTGATTAAACAATACTTCATGATGCAAAATAGCCTCACATGCATAATCAAATGCTTTCATAGAGCCAATATACATATTATATGGAGCATCTATCTTTACAACAAAGTTTACAACTAAATGATCTATTGTGCCACCATAATATGCAATTCCATCTTTTTGTCTTACAGCGATCTGTCCATCGTATGTGTATACAAAATTTCCAGATTCGATCTTTTCTTTTGCATTCAATATCGCCTCGTGATTGCAAATCTTTGGATGTTAGTTTTCTGTCATATCCTCTCAAATTTATCTTGGTATACCGCACTTCTCATTACACAAGACCAGACACTACTTTGCCTCACGAATGATTGATGCTGGTTACGATATGAAAACGATTGAAGAATGGGGAGGATGGGCAGGTTCCGAGACTCTCAGCAAAGTTTATCAGCACTCGCTAAAAATGAAACAAGAGGAAGAGAAGAAAAAGATAGCTTCTCTTTTTGATTAAAAATGTCATGACAATATATGACAAGATTTGTGTCCGAAACATCGGTCATTGACTGAAATATCGGACAAAATAAAAGACACAAAAAAGGCCGAAAACCCTTGATTTTTAAGCATTCCTTGGATTTTCGGTCTTTATTATTTGAGTCGGAGTGACAAGACTTGAACTTGCGGCCTCCACGTCCCTAACGTGGCGCTCTACCACCTGAGCCACACCCCGATAATAGCGAGAGAGGGATTCGAACCCACGACACCGCGGGTATGAACCGCGTGCTCTAGCCAACTGAGCTATCTCGCCATATCTATATGCTTTTAGTCGAATTAATGGGGCCTACAGGGCTCGAACCTGTGACCCTCTGCTTGTAAGGCAGATGCTCTCCCAGCTGAGCTAAGACCCCTTGTCTTAACCGACTTTGTCAGTATACAAAAGTACTGAATGAATGTCAAGCATTAAATAGAAATTTTTTAATTAAGTTTTTTAATTTAGTTTACAGTATTTGCATTACTTATGCATTGGACTTTGAGCATCCGCCACAACCGCTGCAGCCGGCTCCGGGAGCCGGGCCTGAAAAGTCTAACATATTGCCAAGAAGGCAAACCGCATGGGCCGCAATGCCGGCCTTTTCGCCGGTAAAGCCAAGGCCCTCCTCGGTGGTGGCCTTAACATTTACGCAGGAAACATCGATTTTAAGAGCACGGGCGATATTTTCCCTCATGGTATCAATGTGTGGACGCATTTTGGGCGCCTGGGCCAGTATTGTGGCGTCTATATTCTCAACGTAATACAGTTTTTCCTCCAAAAGGTTTCCAACATGCTCAAGAAGCTTTAAGCTGTCAGCGCCTTTATATTTAGGATCTGTGTCAGGAAAATGAAGCCCTATGTCTCCAAGGGCCGCAGCACCTAAGAGCGCATCCATAATGGCATGCACCAGAACGTCCGCATCTGAATGGCCTAAAAGCCCTGTTTCATGGGGAATGTCCACACCGCCTATTATGAGCTTTCTGCCCTCCACAAGCCTGTGAACATCATATCCGTGTCCGATTCTCATTACATTCTCTCCGGTGCTTCAAAGCCAAGCATATCAATGCATGCTTCAAGCACTTCCTTGGTAATCTTAATCAGTGCGATAAATCCGGCCTTCTTTTCTTCGTCTTCTTCGGAAAGAATCTTTGTTTCGTGATAGAAGGAGTTAAGAGCATTTGCCAAATCGTAAATGAATGCGCAAATCTTGTTGGGAGCGTGCTCTTCGCTGGCTGTTTCAACAGTCTGCGCAAAGAATGTGAGTGCCTTCATAAGGGCCTTACCTGACTCGTTTACGGGAGCCATAATCTTAACATTATCAAGGTTTCCGCCCTGAGCCTGATATTTCTCAAGAATTGATTTAATACGCACAATTGTATAAAGAATATAGGGACCTGTATTTCCTTCAAAGGAAATGAAACGATCCACATCAAATACATAATCCTTAGAGGGCTGGTTGGATAAATCACCGTACTTAAGAGCTGCAAGGCCTACGATCTTAGCGATTTCCCTTGCATGTTCTTCTGTCTCCTCACGGCTTTCCATAATACGGTTAAATACAGCCTCATTAATATCGCCTACAAGCTGTTCAAGGCGAAGGATGCCGCCGTCACGGGTCTTGAAGGGTTTTCCATCCTTTCCGTTCATGGTACCAAAGCCTACAAAAACAAGCTCTGTTTCGGGACGAACGATTTCAGCCTTTCTTGCTGTACGGAATACCTGAATAAAATGAAGGTCCTGACGCTTATCAACCACATATACAACCTTGTCGGGATGGAAATCCTGTTCACGCTGTACTAATGTAGCAAGGTCTGTTGTCTGGTAAATGGCTGCGCCATCGGACTTACGCACGATACAGGGAGGATACTCCTTCTTGTCGCCGGGCTCAACAATATCAACAACTAATGCGCCCTGGCTTTCATGGGCAATTCCCTTGTCAACCATTGCCTGTACCATGTCTGCAATATAGGGATCTGCGTCACTTTCGCCCTTCCAGAGGTCGAAATGCACATTTAAGTTACCATAGTTACGCTCAAGGTCCACCTTTGAAACATTAATGATATGGCGGCCAAGGGCACGATATCCCCTGTCACCCTTCTGAAACTTAACTGTAGCTTCGTGACAGAGCTTTGAAAATTCTTCATCTTCCTTCATTTTCTTGCTGGCTGCAGGATAAATCTCCTCAAGATCAGCAATTGTAAAGGGAGGTGTGTCAGGATATTCACCTGTGAAATCAGGGTCGAAATAGGGTAAATCAGGCATTCGACACTTGGTTTCCTCAATAACCTCACCCATCTGAAGACCCCAGTCTCCAAGGTGTGCATCACCGATTACATTATGACCTGCGTATTTGCAGATACGCTTTACTGCTTCACCGATGATTGCAGGGCGAAGATGGCCCACATGGAGAGGTTTTGCAACATTTGCTCCACCGTAGTCAACAACGATAGTCTTAGGCTTTTCAGGAAGCTCTAAACCAAACTTCTCGCTTTCGGCCATTTTTGCCACATAATCTGCAAGAAATTCAGGGGAAACGCTCATGTTAATAAAGCCGGGCATTACAGCCTCTGCTTTTGAAATAATAGGATTGCCGGAAAGCTTTATAACAACTTCTTCCGCAATTTTTATGGGTGCACATTTAACCTGCTTTGCAAGGGCCATGGCACCGTTACACTGGTATTCACAAAGGTCAGGACGGTTTGATACGCTGACTTTTCCGGCTGACTTGTCGTAGCCTGCAGCTTCAAACGCATTACTTACCTCTTCTGTAATTAATTCAAGTAGTTTCTTCATTACACTCCTCTTTCGCCTGGATGCTGAAAGGGCATCCACAGAAGTTCTGTCTGTATAAATTGTATTTTTTTGAAAGCTCCACCGACTGCTTGTAGCCTTCTTTTTTCTTAAAGTCAGAGGGAAGCCATTTAATACCTTCCTCAATGCCTATTCTTTCGCCGATGGTATTAATCAGCTCCGCATTTTTAAGGGGGCTTATGGTAAGTGTGGTGGTAAAGAAATCCGCGCCGACGGCCTTAGCCATCTTAGCGCTTTCCCGAAGCCTTAATTCAAAGCATTTTTCGCAGCGCTTTCCGCCTTCAGGCTCCTTTTCAAGGCCCTTAGCAGCCAAAAGAAAGGGCTTTGCATCAAGGTGGCTTCCGATAAATTCTATATAAGCTTCCGGGTATTCTTTATTAAGTTCCCCCACAAGTTTTTCAAGCTCTGCTGCCCTTTTATCGTGTTCAACAGGATCCACAATATTAGGGTTATAATAAAAAACCTTTATCCTAATCCTGCCTTCAAGATAAGTAAGACAGTAGCTTGAACAGGGGGCGCAACACGCATGCAGGAGCAGCGTTTTATTTGCTGCCCCTTCATTCGCAAGTTCATTATCAAGTAATTTCTGGTAGTTAACTTTATTCATTATTTGAAGTACTTAACACCTGATTCAAAAATCTTAAGATCCTGTTCGCCGTAAATATTTACAGCAACAGAGGTATCACGTCTCTCTGAGTGAGCCATCTTACCTAAGCATCTGCCGTCTGCTGATGTAATACCTTCAATAGCTTCATAGGAACCGTTAATATTGAATTCCTCATCCATTGAGATGTTACCGTTCCAGTCAGCATATCTTGTGGCAACCTGACCGTTTGCAAAGAGCTTGTCAATCCATTCTTTGCTTGCTACGAAACGTCCTTCACCGTGGGAAGCGGGATTACAGTAGGTAGCACCAAGTGTAGCGCCCTGTAACCAGGGGGACTTATTGGAAACAACCTTTGTATAAACCATCTTGGATATGTGTCTGTTGATGGTGTTGTAGGTAAGTGTGGGCGAATCACTTGTCTGTGCATTGATGATTTCGCCGTAAGGTACGAGACCAAGCTTGATAAGAGCCTGGAAACCGTTACAAATACCAAGCGCAAGACCGTCTCTTTCGTTAAGGAGCTTCATAACTGCTTCTTTTAACTTTTCATTTCTGAAGGCTGTAGCAAAGAACTTAGCGGATCCGTCAGGTTCGTCACCGGCAGAGAAACCACCGGGGAACATAATAATCTGAGCCTGTGCAATTGCCTTTTCAAACTCTTCAACAGAGTCTCTGATATCTTCTGCGTTCTGGTTCTTAAATACCTTAATGATGGTATCTGCACCTGCACGCTTAAAGGCCTTCATGGAATCGTATTCACAGTTGGTGCCGGGGAATACAGGTATAAATACTGTGGGCTTTGCAACTTTGTTCTTACATACATAGATTGAATCGGCCTTGTAAATCTTATCTTCAAGAGCTTCTTTTCCCTTATATGCCTTTGTTGCAAAAATCTTTTCAAGGGGCTTCTTCCAGTTTTCAAGTGTCTCTGAAAGTGCAACGGATTCGTCCTTGAAGCTAATCATTCCGTCATCTGTAACCTTACCTACTACCATGAATTCCACATCTTCTGTGTCAGGCTTATAGGAGGTTTCAATGAGGATACCACCCATTGCATTTGCAAAGAGCTCTTCAAGTTCGCAGTCATCTGAGAATTTAACGCCAAGGGAGTTACCAAAGGCCATCTTAGCTGCTGCAACAACGATACCGTTTGAGTCTGTTGAATAAGCAGCCTTAATCTTTCCATCCTTATTAAGCTTTAAGATGTACTCAAACATCTCAAGAGTCTTTGCATAGTTGGGAATGCTGTATTCATCAACAGGGATAGGGAAATAAATAAGCTTATCTCCCGCTTTCTTTAATTCAGGTGTTACAACATCTGCTTCCTTTGCAATATCAACGGCAAAAGAAACAAGTGTGGGAGGAACATCAATATCATTGAAGGTACCTGACATTGAGTCCTTACCGCCGATTGAAGGAAGTCCGAAACCGATCTGAGCATCATAAGCTCCGAGAAGGGCTGCAAAGGGCTGGCTCCAACGCTTGGGATCTTCAGTCATTCTTCTGAAGTATTCCTGGAAGGTAAATCTGATCTTGGTAGCATCACCACCGGAAGCTACAACCTTTGACATTGATGAAAGCACTGCATAAACAGCACCGTGATAGGGTGACCACTTTGAAAGATAGGGATCAAAGCCGTAGCTCATCATTGTTACTGTGTCGCATTTTCCTTCAAGTACAGGAAGCTTTGCAATCATAGTCTGGGTTTCTGTAAGCTGAGTCTGACCACCGTAAGGCATAAGCACTGAGCCTGCGCCGATTGATGCATCGAAGGTCTCTACAAGACCCTTCTGTGAGCATTCGTTTAAGTCAGATACAACTGCATTAACTGCTGCCTTAAAGTCATTCTTTTCAACAGCATCTGATACCTTTTTAATAGCAATCTTTTCAAAATAGTTCTCGTTTTCATCAGGCATTTCCACAAATACGTCTGTTTCCTGATGAGCTCCGTTTGTATCAAGGAAGGCTCTTGAGAGATTAACAATCTCCTTGCCTCTCCAGCTAAGAACGAGTCTGGGTTCCTTTGTTACAACCGCAACCTTAACTGCCTCAAGGTTTTCTTCCTTGGCAAATTCAAGGAAGGTGTCTGCATCCTTAGGATCGACAACTACAGCCATTCTTTCCTGAGATTCGGAAATGGCAAGTTCTGTTCCGTCAAGACCTGCATACTTCTTGGGTACAAGGTCAAGGTTAACCTTAAGACCGTCTGCAAGTTCACCAATGGCTACTGATACTCCGCCGGCACCAAAGTCGTTACACTTCTTAATAAGCTTTGTAACTTCGGGACGTCTGAAAAGTCTCTGAATCTTTCTTTCTGTGGGTGCATTACCCTTCTGAACCTCTGCACCGCAGGTTTCGATGGAGGCTTCTGTATGAACCTTTGAAGATCCTGTAGCACCGCCACAACCGTCACGGCCGGTACGGCCGCCAAGAAGGATGATGATATCATCGGGATCAGAGGTTTCTCTGATTACGTTAGCTCTGGGAGCGGCACCCATTACGGCACCGATTTCCATTCTCTTTGCCACATAATCGGGATGATAAATTTCTTTAACATAGCCTGTAGCAAGACCGATCTGGTTACCGTATGATGAATAACCTGAAGCTGCGCCCTTAACAAGCTTTTTCTGGGATAATTTACCCTTAAGTGTTTCGGTTACTGGAACTGTGGGATCCGCAGCACCGGTAACACGCATTGCCTGATATACATAGGATCTTCCTGAAAGGGGATCTCTTATGGCACCGCCAAGACAGGTTGCCGCGCCACCAAAAGGCTCGATTTCAGTAGGATGGTTATGTGTTTCGTTCTTAAAGCTTACAAGCCACTCCTCGGTTTCTCCGTCAATTTCAACGGGTACTACGATTGAGCATGCATTGATTTCGTCGGATTCTTCCTGGTCCTCAAGCTTTCCGTCCTTTTTAAGCTGCTTCATGGCAACAAGTGCTAAGTCCATAAGACATACGAACTTGTCTTTTCTGCCTGCATATAAATCTTCTCTTGCATCAAGGTAGCTCTGGTATGAGGTCTCGATGGGAGTTCTGTAATAACCGTCTGCAAAGGTTACATTCTTAAGCTCTGTTGAGAAGGTGGTATGTCTGCAGTGGTCTGACCAGTATGTATCAAGAACACGAATCTCGGTCATTGTGGGATTTCTGTGTTCCTCTGACTTAAAGTAATTCTGAATGTGTAAGAAGTCCTTAAAGGTCATTGCAAGATTAAGTGAAAGATAAAGCTTCTTTAACTCATCCTCGGGCATATCCTTAAAGCCTTCAAAAACAATTACATCATCGGGATCCTTAAACTCTGTTTTAAGGGTTTCGGGCTTTTCAAGTCCTGTTTCTCTTGAGTCTACGGGGTTGATGCAGTTTGCCTTGATTCTGTCAAATTCATCATCTGTAATATTGCCTGAAAGCACATATGTTACAGCGGTTCTGATATTGGGCTTTTCGTTTTCGTTTAAGAAACCGATACACTGAACTGCTGAGTCTGCTCTCTGGTCGAACTGACCGGGAAGGAATTCAACACCGAATACTCTGTCGCCCTCATTAACCTTTAATTCTTCAAAGGTAATATCGTCTACCGGAGGCTCTGAAAAAATTGTACGGGTGGCAATTTCAAAGGTTTCATCTGAAATGTCCTCCACATCGTATCTTATAAGTACGCGGACCCCGGTAACACTCTTAATACCAAGGAAGCCGGAAATTTCTTCCTCAAGTTCTCTGGCTTTTACCGCGAATGGTTCTTTCTTTTCGACATAAATACGTCTAACGTTTCCCATGTTAATACATGATCTCCTTTCCTTTACAGGCGCATAATTTATAAAAAGATGAGGTCTAAAAAGGCCCCATCAAATTTACTCTTCCACAAGAAGGCCGCTCATAATATAAAGAAGCTGCATATCAACTTCCTTTTCCGTAATACCAAAGGTATTGGCGGAAAGCTTAAGACCTTCTATCGTATACATAATATTTCTTGCCGCAAGAGCGCTGTCTTCACAGTAAAACTCCTCACTCTCCACACCGGCATCTAAAATTTTTGAAAGCATCTTCACCTTTTCGTCAAAAGAAGCTTTTATCTCAGTTTCAGTCTCACCTGCAGCATATTTTGAAAAAAGATATTCATAAATTGCCACATTAAGGTTTGACTCCTGATTAAGCACCGATTTCTTCTGTAAATTTAAGAAAAGCGCAAAGGCATCTCCCGCAGAATTGCCGGAAAGAAAATCCTCAGACTTTTGCTCATCATTTATACAGGACAAAAGAATTGATTCCGTATTGTCAAAATAAAGGTAAAGACCGCCACGGCTGATATCGCAGGCTTCCACAATATCCTTCATGGTAACATCCTTATAGCCCTTCTTTGAAAATACCGATTTTGCAGTATCCAAAATAAACTGTTTCTTTTTTGCCGCTTTGTCGCTCATAATCAGTTCTTCTCTCCTTCATCTAACGAAAAAGGTTTATCCCACATTTCAAGTAATTCCTTCATCTTTACAACCGCAAGAAAGAAAATGCCTTCCTCAACAGCTTCGTTCCATAAAATACCCTTTGTCATGCCACCGAGCACATACTTGCTTAAGATACCGCAAAGAACATTTGCGTTCTTAATATTTGCCTCTTCGATGACTCTTCTTTCGTCCTCATGGTTACGAATCGAAAATTCTGAATAGACATATTGATAGTTGGTGTCCATAAGGCCGGTTCTTGAGGCTTCATTTACAAAATTAAGTAAGGTGTTTTCGTAAACCGGAAAAGAAACCGTTGATGC
Organism: Lachnospiraceae bacterium; assembly: GCA_045598365.1. Taxonomy (GTDB): domain Bacteria; phylum Bacillota; class Clostridia; order Lachnospirales; family Lachnospiraceae; genus UBA1258. The sequence goes on along the minus strand of JAZLLV010000018.1, from coordinate 27,156 downwards.
TGACAGGGAACTGTCTTCATAAATCTTTGAGACCTTAATGCCACGCTTTGACTCAAGCCATTCAGCGTAACGATTAAGTTTTCTGACATCTTCACGAAATTCCAATAGGTTAATATCTCTCATACAGGCCTCCGAATCAACCCTAAAACACAAAAACCCACAATATGATTCATATTTTACCATACATAAATTAAAAGACAAGGTGCAAAGATGCCCATTCTTGAAGGTTTTATCACATTTTTTTGGCACATTTAATCAACTGATTCTTTGCCTGTACTGTAATTGTATAATGATATACTACAAAGGCTCAAAGCATGTATTAGTGTTTCTGTTAATATTGGAGGGTATATGGCAACACAACTTGTAAGCAGGGATAAATATATCTGCACCGAAGGGCAGCCCCTTGATGCAATCCATATTATCGTAAGCGGAAGTGTTTCCGCTTATTTTGAGGGTGGAGAAATAGAACTTAAAAAGGGGGACATTGTGGGGCTTTTGGACACAGCCTACCCAGCACATTCCTTCAATTACAAAACAACAGAGGATTCTTCCTTTGTTTCTTTTGCCTGCAAAGGTGCCTCCGGCTTTGAAACACTTATAAAGCAGAATCCCGAAATCGGCCGCATGGCCTTTAATTCCATGATTAATCAGGCTTCGCAGATTTTTGCCGCATATAAAAAGGCAAAAAGTGACTGTCAGCACATCTATGACAGTATTCATGTCACCTATGAAGCCTATGAAGATATCTGTATTCACAACAATGTCATTGCAAGATCCCTTCCCTCTTTTGAGAATCTGGCCCTCCAGGACGAAGAAAACATGGTTCCCGACTGGTTACTTGCCTACTATAACTCAATGAAGGAGTTTCCTCAGGAGCTAAAGCTTTCTTTGTATGCAAGAAGCGCTTATTTAACGGGTATGGTTATAAGAGGTTCTGAGGATGTTCACTCTGCTTTTTCAAGTATTGTGGAGTTATCCGACTTACTTGCCACCAATGTTTCCATCATGATGCAGGAATCGGGCTTAGACCTTTTTGATTTATATTCAAGCCTGCTTCTTAGATTAAAAGCAGATTCCCATGACTATGAAATCGTTAAGAAAACCATAGATGAAATGATTGAAGCTTTAGAGTTCGGCGGACTTATAGATCCTGAGCTTTTAAGGCAGCGCGTATTGAGCTACAGAAACAGCCTTGCGACCAAAAAGGAGGAGGCTGAAATAATTGAAAACGGCGACTCCGAAACAGATGCCATGCTGTCAGACGCCACAAATATCATTCTTGAATATGCGGGCGTTGATGCGGAAATTGCCACCGCCTTTAAGACCGCCCTTTCCCAGTATAAAAAGATTCAGGACAAGACTTCTTTTGATGAGCCGGTAAGAAAGCTTCGAATGGAGCTTACAAATCTTTTCTACAAAATTTATTCGGAGGCCTTCATCATCAGTGTTAAAGATGAAAGCATTCCTCCCATCTTAAAGATGTTCTTCAATTTCGGCTTTGTGGATGCAGAGCTTGCGGGTATGGCAAATGCAAGATACCTCTTAAGCCTTGCAGACAGTTTTGCAGGTGACCCCGAAAAAGGCGTTTATACGGCGCTTGAATGGTTCACCGCTGTATACATGATGAAAAAAGAACCAAGCCGCAACGATTTGGATCTTGATTATCTTGAGTACCTTCACGATCAGAAAATGCAGGGAAAAATCGATAATGATACAGAGCGTATTCTTGCAAGAGACCCCGGCGAGCGTGTTCTTTTTGAATTAAACAATATGTTCCCGCTTGTAAACAAGGTTACCTACGGAAGAATCAGTTCCTTCTGCCCTGTTTTAAGCGAACACGATATGATTAAGACTCTGGACTCCTGTATAGTAATGCCCGATTCCATTCTTGAAAGCTACAGAAAGCTTGAAAGTGTGGACTACGGTGCCTTCTATCGTGAAACATTGTATGTAAATGAAGCTGCAGGTATCGCCAAGGAAAACATAAATATAAGAGTCCTTCCCGATGTAATTCTTATGCCAAATATCGGTACAAGAGGAATCATGTGGCAGGAAATCGAAGGAAAGAAACGAAGCACCCCTTCAAGATTCATTATTTCAGTCTTCCATCTTGATGATTTACCCACCACCATCACAAGACTCACCGGTGAATACCGTTGGGAGATGTGTAAGAGAATTCAGGGCTCCCGTTGGAACGATGTCAGCGACAAGTCCCTTACCAGTGAATATTTTGACTATATTCAGTTCTATAAAAAGAATAACGAACTTAGTACCGATGCCAAAGAAAAAATCAAGAACAGCCTTCAGAAGGCTAAGAATTCCTTTAAGGAAATGTTCGTAAGAGATTATATTACCTGGGTAATGTTTGAAGGAACAGGCTCACCAAGACTTAATAAGCTTGCAAGATCGATTTTTGTAACCTACTGTCCCTTCCCCTATGAGCTTCGTCAGAAGATATCGGCAAATCCTTTGTTTAAGAGCCTCATAGAGCGTTATGAAATAAAGCTTTCCCAGAAGCTTCACCACTTTGATAATGTAATTCAGAAAATGAATGCTTCAAACATTGAGGTTCCGAAGGAACTCTCCGACACCAGAAACTTCCTGGAAGGTAAGGTTAGTAATTAGGCACGGTGTCGCCGGCGCAGGCGATATGGATTGTCCCCGTGATGCCGCGGCGCGGGTGATATGGGTGATATAGTTTTATATTTTAGCAATATTGTTGTAGAATGAACTATATATGGGGGATACACTGTAAATGTACTTGGGAAACACCCAAGACTATTCCGAGAAAATTCCCCTTTTACACAAGCGAAGGATCAGGTTACGCCTGATCCTTTTGCTTTTAAACAAAACCCCCGTGGCGGGGTTGGGTATTCACTTTTCCGGCTCAGATTATGCTTTAGGCTCGATTCACGCTTTCGGTTCGATATACGTGATGCACACAGGATAATGAAGGCCCGTGTGGGTCCAGGGAACAAAGCGTTCTTCTCTCACCCAGCCGTCACACACATTCAGAAAAATATATTCTTTGTCGGTTCTCACATCCTTAAAAACAGAATATCCGTAAACGGTTATTGAATGATCGTAGTAAAGACCGTATGCAAGTGAGAGCACAAAGGGTATCTTCCTGTCACAAAGACTGATGGCCAGTCTGTCCGTATTGAAAACAGTGGTCTTTGACAGAGCCTTTCCCTGTTCAAAAAAGTTTTCCGAAGCTTTCTTTCCGTACTTTTTGTTTTTAAGAACGGATAAGCCTTTTTCAAGGTCAGGCTTGTAGCCAAGAGCTATTGCATTCTGTTTAAGCTGCTCGTACATGCGGCCCTTAAGCCCCGGGCCGCCGTTTTTTTCTTTGAGCAGATAGTTTAGAACATTGTGCATGGCTACTATTGTGCAGTTTCCGTGATTACCATACTCATGGCACAGAATCACATCGTTAAGCTCCACCTTAACTTCTTTTTTCTTCTCTATGAATTTGCTTTCTATACCCACAACCGTCTCAAGGTAATTTACCGGATTAAGACAGGGAGTCGGGGCTCTGTGCTTTATTTTTTGCATTAAATTTCATTCTTCCTATCATTATGGTAAGGATTATAATCGTCGGGAAATCAGATACAAATTTCCATAACCCTTTACACTTATCTCTATATACTCATCGTACACTTTTTCAGGGGTATTTGTATAGCAGCACTTATCAGATTCAATCGTTCAAATCCTTGATGCAGATAGAATCCAATTGTTTGCCTCAAGACTCTATCGGCAACCCGACTGACGGATTAACTGAAATTTAAAGTTTCCATACATTTTTTATAATTTCTCTATCAGCACCCTGGTATAATCCTCTTCCACTATAAACATTTGTAAATCCACATTTTTTCATAACAGCATCTGAAGCCTTATTTTCTGCCAGACAAATACCATAAATTTCTGTCACATTAGCTTCCTTTGCGATGACCGAAAGAAATGCCCTTACTGCTTCAGTTGCATATCCATTTCCTGTGTATCTTTTTGCTATATGATATCCAATTTCCCACATTCCATCTTCAATCGGGACCAGTTGCACATAGCCTACATTATCATTGTTTTCTTTAACAATAATTGGATATACAAGCGGACCTTCAAAAGAACCATATTGTGTCATAAGGAACTCCAAGGTTTCCTCTACTTCTTCCACAGATTCCCAAACTTCATCGGGGACAAATTTTTTATTATCTTCATCCACTGAATTTTCCTGAACAACCTGAGCCATGTCCATTGTAAACTCAGTTATGATTAACCTTTCCGTTTCAATTAGCATCCTTATACCTCCAACAGCTAAATTTGAATTTATTTCTTTATCTTTGCAATTATTTCTGCAGCCTTGTCCGGTTCTTCATAGATTGGACTATGTGCCGAATTTTCAAATACATAAAATTCCTTCACAGGTGCTGTTATGTATTCGTAGTATTCCTTCTGCAAATCAAAATTACATGTGTAATCATATTTTCCCGCCAGGAAATAAATTGGAATCTGTATGGCTGTCACATCCTCCCAGGCATTAAAGACGGCAGATTTTACCCCTTTGAAGTTCCTTGACAAAGTTTTTCCTTTCCACAAATTAATTCTCTCTCTCCATGTATATGATTTACATCTTAAGCTAGGAAAGAATATCCCGGTAATAACAGAATCCATGTCCCTCGTGGTGCCGACCCCTAACTCATGCATAGCCTTGTCACGTAATGAGGACGAAAAATACTTTTCGTACATCTCATCGGATTGTCTGATTGGACAATTATCAAATTTTTTTACCATCTTGGTGTTATTTCTCTGTTCATATTGGGTCCTCATATAGTCGTATCCCATGTATTCCGATTCTGTCTGATTGGTACATTGGGACATGGCAAAATAAGCTTCATATTTCTCCGGATGGTTCTTTACGGTGTTAAGAGCAATATAAGACCCAAAGGAGTGGCCCATTATATACACTTTTTCCTGTGCAAACCTGTCACATAAATAATCAGTAATTATCTGCACATCATCAAGGTATCTCTCAGTTGTAATATCATCCGCTTTGATATTCCGATCATAAGATAAACATGTTCCTCTATAATCAAAATAGCAAACAGTAAAAAATTTAGGTAAAACAGAAGGATACATATATTCCAGCAAATACTCCGGAATACCCGGCCCTCCCCCACATACAAGAAGTACCGGATTATTTACATTTTCCGAAAGAATAATCATTCCAAGATCATATCCATCTGCATCAACATAGCATTTTTCCGCAATGCTTCCTTCTATTCTGTTTCCCCTTTCATCCAACAAAGCCGGTACTTGTCCTCTCGAAGGAGGAAAAACAAACAAAAACACACATGTAAGAAGCGCTGATACAATTAATAACACAAACAATACTTTCACTTTTTTCTTCCCCATACTAATCTCCATTTTGTTCCGCGAAATCCGAATCAGGCTATCTTTTCTCTACCAACAGGCGTTCCAAAACATTCATCCAGTCAAAATCGGTTGACACATTTTTCATAGAGACGATAACTGCTATCCCATGAACCTGTGTCCACATTGAAATGATGCCATATTTTATCGAATCATCATCAAGGCCAAGTTCACGATATACCTCATATGATTTATCGCGGAAAAAACTGAATGGCTTAAAATCTCCATCATTTTTCATTGACAGGTCAATATTAATATCTGCCTGATTGAAAAGGAAATTGAAGTAAACAGGTTGCTCCATTGCAAATTCAACATATCCCTTTCCCATTTCCAGAATGCTATCTGCTTTCGCTCCTCTTAAAGAAGCTTCCTGCAGTTTCATATACAATTTTTCTGCCACATACCCTTTCATCTCATTAATCAAATCACTCTTACTCGAGAAATGACTATACGGAGCAGCTTCACTTACTCCACATGTCCTGGCAAGTTTTCTAAGTGACAATTTTTCAATTCCTTCTTCACTTATCATTTTTAATCCATATTCCAACAGATTATTTTTTAAATTATTGTGATGATATGTACTCATAAAAATCTCCGGTCTCTAATCTTAACACTGTTAAGATTAGATAAGAATATAACATAACCACACCTATATTTCAATGCCAAATAGTTACTGATCAAACTGCAATCTACAGGTTTATCGAATATCACAACATCAGCATGATGGTTTAGCAAGGCTTAGTATCTACTAAAGAACTGAAAAAGAACTGTTGAAGCTTTTTATCTCGTGACATATATAGCATGAACTGTTCAATCTTTTGACCTGGTGACATATATAACATGAACTGTTCAACCTTTTGGTCTGGTGACATATATAAGGCAAAAAAAGAAGACATATATCCGTATGTTTCTGTAAGGTCGACGGATATATGTGAGAGCATGAAAGAATATATATGTCAAATTAGCCGGTTTTTCGTGAAAAAGAGCCGAAATGGTCAAAGATGAACGTATATATGAATGATTACGAGAAAGATTATATGTCAGCATGGTTTACATAACAAAAATGTGAGCTTAAAACAGACCAATATAAAGAAAAAGACAGCAAAGGATAAAACTATCAAAGAAAAAACAGCAAAAATAACTATCAAAGAATAAAACAGCAGAATAAACATCAAAGAATAAAACAGCAGAAAATAAAGCTATCAAAGAAATAGAAGAAATCCGACACAAACAAAAAAATACGATACAAAACAAAAAGCCTTGAAAACATTCGGTTTTCAAGGCTTACCTATTAGCAGGGGCAGTAGGAATCGAACCCACATCGATGGTTTTGGAGACCACTGTTCTACCTTTGAACTATGCCCCTAAGTCAGTCGGCTCTTGAGCCGACTGTTGAATTATAGCATACGCATTTTCTATGCGCAAGTTATTTCTGAAAAAAGTTACACGGTAACTTCAATGTGCATTACGCTGCACGCAGGAATTGTGAAGCAGAGCTTGTTACCCTCAAAGGTTATCTTGTCAAAGGATGTTGTCTTAACAACCTCAGGAGCATCAAAGGTGTTGTGAGCATGCATTTCCTCTGTAAGGATTTCTGCCTTAACAGCCTTAATCTCTGACTCTGCGAAAATACCCTGAATTTCGAAGTCTTCTGTTGCGGAAAGGTTTGTAAGTGTTACATGAAGCTTACCGTTTTCGTCAACAGATACGGATTCTGTAAGGTTGGGAACCATGAACTTTTCATCAACACCGATCTTCTTGGTCTCGATGGAACTTTCAACAAGTTCATTCTCCTGATGATGCTTATACATGTTAAATACATGATATGTGGGAGTCTTAACCATCTTAGGGCCTTCAGTTAAAATAACTGACTGAAGAACGTTTACAAGCTGAGCGATATTAGCCATCTTTACTCTGTCACAGTTCTTGTTAAAGAGGTTTAAGTTAATACCTGCAACAAGAGCGTCACGCATGGTGCTCTGCTGATAGAGGAATCCTGGATTTGTGCCGGGTTCAACATCGTACCAGGTACCCCACTCATCAATTACCATGCCAATCTTCTTATCGGGATCGTACTGATCCATGATTGCACCATGACGCTTAATAAGTGTTTCCATGAAGAGTGTTCTGCTTAAGGTCTGATACCAAAGGTCCTCACCGAATTCGGTTGATGATCCCTTTGCGTTCCAGTCACCTGTAGGAAGTGTGTAGTAATGAAGGCTCATACCATCCATATAGCCTGTACCATGGTCAAAGCAGGTCTCAAGAACCTTATCTGTCCAGTGATAATCATCTGCATTTGCACCACAGCAAATCTTCTTAAGAGGCTTTACCGCACCATAGTTTCTGATGTATGTCTGGAAACGTCTGTAGAGGTCTCCATAATACTCAGGACGCATGTTACCGCCACAGCCCCAGTTCTCATTACCAACGCCAAAGAAATCAACTGTCCAGGGCTCTTCGTGGCCGTTCTTAGCACGAAGGTCTGCCATGGGAGAGATTCCCTTAAAGGTCATGTACTCTACCCACTCGCTCATTTCCTGAACGGTTCCGCTTCCCACATTACCGTTAATGTAGGTTTCGCAGCCAATCTGCTTACAAAGTTCCATAAATTCATGGGTTCCGAAGCTGTTGTCTTCAACAACTCCACCCCAGTGGGTGTTAATCATTTTCTTTCTTGTTTCTTTGGGGCCGATACCGTCTTTCCAATGATATTCGTCAGCAAAGCATCCGCCCGGCCATCTTAATACCGGAAGCTTCATTTCTTTAAGTGCTTCAACAACGTCACATCTCATTCCGTTAACATTCGGAATGTCAGAGTTCTCGCCTACATATAATCCTTCATATATGCATCGACCAAGGTGCTCTGAAAAGTTTCCCTGAAGTTCTTTGTTAATGTGACCCTTTTTTACTTCAGGATTAACATATAGCTTATACATTTATACCCTCCTATATTTTGCCTGCAAAATTAGGAGCTCTATACTGTGAACCTTTTGGGGGAAGGACACATATAGAACGGTGTGAAAAAAAGTTTTCACACAGCTCCCCTTTGATTTAGTAAAACGTTTTATCAACTTGATACAAATGTACTATAAAAACTCAATTCTGTCAATGAATGAGTGGAATATCCATGGCTTCTCTTATGTCAGAAACCCCTATAAGTTCAATATCTTTTATGGCCTTAACACTTGGTGTAAGATTAGATTTCGGAAGAATGACAGTAGTAAAACCAAGCTTTTTTGCTTCCATGATTCTTGTCTCAGCCATATTAACCGCGCGAACCTCACCACTCAATCCAACTTCGCCGAAAACAACGGTTTTGGTATCCACAGCTTTGTTGCGAAAGCTTGATACTATTGCAAGCACCGTCGCAAGGTCCAAAGCAGGTTCGTTTACCTTTATTCCGCCTGCAATATTCACATAGGCATCCTGGTCACCTACGGACACATTTGCTCTCTTTTCAATAACTGCCATTAAAAGATTAACTCTGTTAATCTCCATACCGGTGGCCTGACGTCTGGGAATACCGAAATTCGAGTGGCACACCAGTGCCTGGATTTCCAGCATTACCGGGCGCGCCCCCTGAGAAGAGCAGGTTATAACCGAGCCGCTTGCGTCCACAGCGCGCCCGGAAAGCATGAACTCCGAAGGATTCTTCACCTCGCAGAGGCCTTCCTCCCTCATTTCAAAAACACCGATTTCATTGGTGGAGCCAAATCTGTTCTTTACACCTCGTAAAATTCTGTAGGAAGCGTGTCTGTCACCTTCAAAGTAGAGAACAGTATCAACCATGTGCTCCAAAACTCTGGGACCTGCGATTGAGCCTTCTCTTGTAACATGGCCCACTATGAATATATTGACTTCCAATCCCTTTGCAAGCTGCATAAGAAGGGATGTTGCCTCTCTGACCTGTGAAACACTGCCGGGAGCAGATGAAATCTCCTCCCTGTACATGGTCTGAATGGAGTCGATTACCACCGATTCGGGGCTCTCTTTTCTGATTATGTCAGCGATTTCATCAAGGTTTGTTTCGCAGAGAACCTTTAAGTTATCAAAATCCGTGCTGAGTCTGTCCGCACGCATTTTAATCTGCCTTAAGGATTCTTCTCCCGAAACATACAAAACCTTATGTCCTGTCTTTGTAAGGTTTCTTGTAACCTGCAAAAGAAGGGTTGATTTACCGATTCCTGGATCACCACCGATTAAGACAAGGGAACCCTTAACAATTCCACCGCCAAGTACCCTGTCAAATTCACCGATTCCCGATGAAACACGTTCCTCGTCGGTGGCGGTTATATCCTTAAGCATTACAGGCGCCTTTGTTCCTGCGCCTGCACCAATGCCTATACTCTTTGAACTTTTTTGAACCGGTTCTTCCACAAAGGTATTCCATTCCCTGCAGCCCGGACACTGTCCCATCCATTTTGCGGATTCATATCCGCAGGACTGACAGTAAAACACCGTGGTCTTTTTAGCCATTATTTAGCTTCCTTTTCACAAAAACGGTTTCGTCATTCTTTCTTGTTGCGGTTACCGTATCTCCCGGAACTATGTTCTTTCTTAAAATTTCCTCCGAAAGTTTGTCCTCGATTTCAGACTGAATTGCCCTCTTTATGGGTCTTGCGCCCATCTTGGCATCGGTAAACTTGTCAACAATGTATGATTTTAATGTGGGGGAAACAGTGAGTTTAATGTCCATCTGATCCTTGCATCTTGCAATTAACTGTTTGGACACCAGAGTACAAATCTCGCCCATATCCTTTTTATTAAGTGCTCTGAATACAATGATATCATCGATACGGTTTATGAATTCGGGCTTAAACATACGCTTAACCTCTTCCATAACGTTTCTCTTCATATCGGTGTATTCCTTCTGCTCGTCGCTCTTTGTGGCAAAACCTAAATTCTTAGGCTCCACAATCTTTGCTGCACCGGCATTTGAGGTCATTATGATGATTGTATTCTTAAAGTTAACCTTACGGCCCTTGGAATCGGTTATATGACCGTCATCCAGTACCTGCAAAAGCACATTGAAAACATCGGGGTGAGCCTTTTCGACCTCGTCAAAAAGAACCACTGAATAAGGATTTCTTCTTACTTTTTCGCATAACTGGCCACCATCGTCAAAGCCTACATAGCCGGGAGGTGAACCTATCATTTTGGACACAGAGTGACTTTCCATGTATTCAGACATATCAACTCTTATAAGAGAATTTTCATCCCCGAACATAGCCTCCGCAAGGGCCTTTGAAAGTTCTGTCTTACCTACACCTGTGGGGCCAAGGAAAAGGAAGGATCCTATGGGGCGTCGTGGATCCTGTAAGCCCACACGCTGTCTTCTCATGGCCTTTGATATTTTTACGACTGCATCCTCCTGTCCGATAACACGCTTATGAAGAATGCTTTCAAGCTTTAAAAGTCTTTCGCTTTCTTTTTCCGTAAGTTTCTTTACGGGAACCTTGGTCCATACTGCTACCACATCCGCAATGTGGTTTTCATTTACTTCGGGAGCATGGGCCTCTCTATCGGAAATTTCCTTCATTTCGAGTTTTTTAAGTTTATCCTGAAGGCCTCTCTGCTTTTCTCTTAATTCCACAGCCTGAGTGAAGGCCTCAATCTTAATGGACCTTGCAACCTGAAGATCTAACTTCTGAATCTCGGCCTTTAATACCTCTATTTTATCCGAGTGTTTAAGGTTTTTAAGCCTTACAAGAGCTCCTGCCTCATCAATTAAGTCAATTGCCTTATCAGGCAGGTGCCTGTCGTTAATGTATCTTGAAGAAAGTCTTACTGCTGCTTCCAGAGCGTCATCAGTATATCTTATGTTATGATGCTCTTCATATTTATGGGCTATTCCCTTTAATATTCTTATAGCCTCTTCCTCTGTGGGCTCGGTTACTTCAACCGGCTGGAATCTTCTCTCCAGGGCTGCATCCTTTTCGACATACTTTCTGTACTCTGAAAGAGTTGTGGCACCGATGAGCTGAATCTCGCCTCTTGAAAGTGAAGGCTTCAATATATTGGCTGCATCGATTGAGCCTTCGGAACCTCCCGCACCGATAAGCGTATGTATCTCATCAAGGAAAAGGATAATATCTCCTGCCTCTGTAACCTCAGACAAAAGTCTTTTCATTCTTTCTTCAAATTCGCCACGGTATTTTGTGCCGGCCACCATACCTGACAAATCTAAAGTAAGTACACGCTTGTCCTTAACAGTCTCAGGCACATCTCCTGAAGCAATTCTTAATGCAAGTCCCTCCACAATGGCAGTTTTACCTACACCGGGCTCACCAACAAGACAGGGATTGTTCTTGGTACGTCTAGAAAGAATCTGAACAACTCTTGTTATCTCATCCTCTCTTCCGATAACAGGGTCCAGCTTGCCCATTGAAGCAAGCTTTGTAAGGTCCTTTGAGAAGGATTCAAGAAAATTGTCCTTTTTCTTTTTGGTCTGCTTAAAGTCTTCCTTAGCGCTCTGAGGGTCCTCACCCATAGCTATAAGGGTCTCCACATATATTTCAGTGGGGTTCTTTCTAAGAGACAAAAGAAGCTGAACCGCACAGTTATTTCCCTCTTTAATGATTGCAAGAAGAATGTGCTCCGTGCCGATTGTGCCGGAATGGTACTTTCTTGCAAGCTCCGAAGCCTCGTTTAATACTCTTTCGGTTCTGGGGGTATATCCGGAACGCTCCTTTAATAAAGTGCCTCTTCCATCAACGGTAAGGTCCTTTATAAGATCATATATGGCTTCCACATCTATCATCTGGCTTCTTAAGACTGTTCCCGCCACGCCGTTTTCCTCTTTTAGAAGGCCTAACAGAATGTGCTCACTGCCAATATAATAGTGTTTCAGCTTTTTTGATTCATTTTTTGCTATTTCCAGCACCTTTTCGGCGCTGTCTGTAAACGGAAGGTTCATATTAATCCTCCTAACTAAAAATTCTCCCTTATTTTACCATAACAAGGGAGAATTTTGTATAAACATTATATTAAGCCTTACTCATCAAAGCCGCCGTCAAGGTCAAGGAAACCATATTCCATATCATCATCATCGTCGGTGTGAACGGGAGCGGGCTTCTTGTATGAAACTTCTCTTACCTGCTGAGAGGACACGCCGCTCTTAGGCTCATAGGGCTTTTCTGCGGGAGTTGTGTCAATAACAGTACTCTGGGCAACTTCAGGTCTGATTGTGGTTCCATCGGGACGACGGATTGTTCCGTCAGGGAACTTAATGGATCCGTCTGCAAGTTTAACTGCTACAACAGCTTTTCTGATGGTTCCGTCGGGCATCTGAACTCTTCCGTCGGGAAGTCTTACTCCGCCACCGGGAAGCTGAGTTCTGGGTGCTGCGGGTCTTTCTGTCTCTTCTCCGCCAACAGTCTGTGCTCGTACGCCTGATGATGCGGGGCGTGTCTGGGCAGGACGGGTCTGAGGTGTTCTGGTTGTATAGCTGCTTTCACGTCTCTCGCTTGCAACTCTTTCTCTTGAAGAGGGTCTCTGATAGCTTCTTACAGGCTCTGAGTCCTCGTCACCGCGCAACCATCCCTTGAACATAAGGAATAAATATGCAGCTCCTGCTAAAGCAGCAACAAATAAAAATGTAAGAATTCCTATTGCTAAGTTTTTCTTCTTTAACTTGCTTTCAAATTCCTTCTTGTCGGCATCAGCATTCTTCTGAGCCTCGAATAAAACATTTACGGGGGTGCGTGTACCTTCAATATAGTCGTTTAAGTACCATAAATTATCTGATTCCGAATAAACAGCCTCGTAATCCTTATAAACAGGTTCGGGTTCAGGCTGAGGCTCCGGTTCGGGTTCAGGTTCGGGTTCGGGCTCAACTTCCTGAATCTTGTCCTGAAGTTCTCCGGAAAGCTCTATGGCATCGGATCTGATATAACCTGTAATTTCGCTGGTGCCGGTTGTGTAATTAACCTGATACCACATTTTGTCGGTGCCCTGGGCATAGCCGATTACGGTTACAACAGATTTTTTCTTTGCTGTTGTTACAATTGCATGATTTGTGGACGCGCCTGCACGAACACGGACATCATAAGAAACCGTACCGCTTATGGGTTCACATTCTGTAGGGAATGTGGGTTCTGTGGAAACAGGTGTCTGAGGCTTTACTGATGATGTGCTTGTGGATGTGGATGTACTTGTGGATGTGTCAGCAGATACACCCTCTGTAGTAACATTATCACCTCTGATATAACCTGTATTAGTAGCATCGATTCTAACCTTATACCAGGTATATCCTTCACTGTCCTTTTCAGATCCGAGTACATCAAGTACATCATTCTGCATTGCACTTGCAAGTCTCTTACTGTCTGTGCTTGCAGCAGATCTGATCCATGCGCTCTTCTCTGTTACTGTAGCCTTACCTGCAGCAAAAGCAGCTGTGGAAAATAATACAAATGTTGCCACAAAAAATGCCGCAGATGTAATAATTTTTGAAAGTAATTTGCCAATCCTATTCATTAGATCCTCCCTAATTAAATCCCTTACCGCAAGACTCGATCTTACCAAGGCGCACCAAAGCATTAATTGTCTTTTGTGAAACCCCCGTTGCAGTCTCCACCTGCACCGAAGTCGCTCCCGGATTTTTCTCAAGAAAAGCTCTTACGAGACCGTAATCATCATACTCCGTAAATCCGCAGGCTTCACATTTATATTCCCCTACGCCTACGTATTTAAGCATCTGGCCACACTTAGAGCATCTTGTAGGTATTTCATAATCGTTGTTTCTTAACAACCCCTCTAAGTTAACGTCAATAGCCATTTACACCTCTTCTATAGCTTTACCTATATCTGTTCTCATATATTTATTGGCAAAAGAAACCCAGTTTGTAGCTTCGTATGCCTTTTTTCTTGCTTCCTTAAGGGTCGCGCCTGTTGCTGTAACACCAAGTACGCGGCCACCGTTTGTAACGATTTTACCTTTCTCGTTAAACTTTGTACCTGCATGGAAGCAGAAGTAATCATCCTTACCATCAAAGTTTTCAAGACCGGTTATCTCAAAGCCCTTTTCATAGTGAAGAGGGTAACCGTCGCTGGCAAGCACTACGCAAACCGCAGCATTATCAGCAAACTTCAAATCTATCTTATCAAGTGTACCATCGATACAAGCATCAATAACATCAATGATATCACTTTCCATTCTTGTAAGTACCACCTGTGCTTCAGGGTCACCGAAGCGGGCGTTAAATTCAAGAACTCTGGGACCTGCAGGTGTAAGCATAAGTCCAAAGAAAATTACTCCCTTAAACTCTCTGCCCTCAGCCTTCATGGCATCAACGGTTCTCTGATAAATATTTTCTTTACAGAAGGCTTCCACCTCAGCTGTGTAGAAGGGGCTGGGTGAGAAGTTACCCATACCGCCTGTATTAAGGCCTTCATCGTTGTCTTTTGCTCTCTTATGATCCTGAGCGGAAGACATGGTTTTAATCGTATTACCGTCTACAAAGGAAAGAACCGATACTTCTCTTCCTGTCATAAACTCTTCGATAACGAGGCGGTTGCCGGCTGAACCAAACTTTTTGTCGGTCATGATTTCCTTGACACCTGCATAAGCCTCTTCTCTGGTATTGCAAATAAGTACACCCTTACCAAGAGCAAGACCGTCAGCCTTTAATACTATAGGCATTGAAGCTGTTTCAAGGTACTTCAGGGCATCTTCTGCGTTGTCAAAATTTTCATAAGCAGCCGTAGGAATGTTGTACTTTTTCATAAGATCTTTAGAAAAAGCCTTACTTCCTTCAAGGATTGCCGCATTTTTCCTGGGGCCGAATGCACGAAGTCCTCTTGCTTCAAGGACATCCACAAGACCTCCTACCAGAGGATCATCAGGACCTACGATAACAAGGTCAACAGCCTTCTCAACTGCAAAATCAGCAATTTTATCAAAGTCCATAACGCTTATGTTTACACACTCAGCAAGCTTTGCAATTCCTGCATTACCGGGAGCTGCATAAATCTTGGAAACTCTTTTGGATTTGCTCACACTGGTGGCGATGGCATGCTCTCTGCCGCCGCTTCCGACAATAAGTACCTTCATGGATTACTCTCCTATCTTAATTTCTCCGTTTGCAATCATGGAAATGGTCTTTGGAAGAATAATCCATTCGGCCTGTTCCATAACTCGTTTCTGAAGTATCTCAGGTGTGTCGCCTTCCTCCACCGATACAGCCTTCTGCATAATAATCCTGCCTGTATCGATTCCGTCATCAACAAAATGAACGGTGGCGCCTGTAACCTTAACACCTCTTTGCAAAACTCCCTCATGGACCTTAAGTCCATAATAACCCTTGCCGCAGAAAGAAGGTATTAAGGAGGGATGAATATTTATTATGCGATTCTTAAATTCTTTAATAACACATAAAGGAACATTTACAAGAAAGCCTGCCAAAACCACAAGATCGGGATTACATTCCTTAAGGCCCTTAAGCAGTGCCTCGTTGAATTCCTCTCTGTTTTCGAAGGTCTTCGGACTTATGCAAACACCTTCAACACCGTGATTCTTAGCTCTCTCAAGGGCGTAAACTCCGGGATTGTTGCTTATTACCCTTACAATCTCAGTGTTTTTTATTTCGCCGGACTCAACCGCCTTAAAAATTGCCTCAAGATTTGTGCCGCCGCCGGACACACATACGCATACTCTCATGCCGGTTCCTTTCAAACTCAAATGATTACTTTAAGATAACACCCTTGGTGCCTGAAATAGTTCTTCCGATGATATAAGGAGTATCACCTGCAGCCTTGATGGCAGCAATTGTGTCGTCCACATCATCCTTATCAACACATACAACCATACCGATACCCATGTTAAATGTGTTATACATCATTTCATCGGTAATATCGCCGGTTTTCTGCATAAGCTTAAAGATTGCGGGAACTTCATAGCTGTCCTTTTCAACCTCTGCAACGATACCTTCGGGAAGCATTCTGGGAATGTTCTCATAGAAGCCGCCACCGGTAATATGGCTGCAGCCCTTTAAGGTTACGCCAAATTCCTTAATGCTCTTAAGAGCCTTTACATAAATTCTGGTGGGCTCGATAAGTGCCTCGCCAAGAGTCTTGCCAAGCTCTTCATAATATGTATTAAGGTTTTCCTTGGTCATTTCGAAAACCTTTCTTACAAGTGAAAATCCGTTTGAATGAACACCTGTTGATGCCATACCGATAAGTACGTCACCGGGAAGAATGTTCTCACCTGTGATTAAATCCTTTTTATCAACAACACCTACAGAAAAGCCTGCAAGGTCGTATTCGTCCTCAGGCATAAGTCCGGGATGCTCTGCGGTTTCACCGCCGATAAGTGCACAGCCGGACTGCTTACAGCCTTCTGCCACACCTGAAACGATTGTTGCAATCTTTTCGGGATAGTTCTTTCCGCATGCTATATAGTCAAGGAAGAAAAGGGGTTCGCCGCCTGCACATGCAACGTCGTTTACGCACATTGCAACTGCATCAATACCGATTGTGTCATGCTTATCAAGAAGGAAGGCAAGCTTAACCTTTGTACCGCAGCCGTCGGTTCCTGACAAAAGAACGGGCTCCTCCATATCCTTAAATGCATCTGCTGAAAACGCTCCGGAAAATCCTCCGATTCCTCCCAATACTTCAGGACGGAAAGTAGCCTTAACAGAAGCCTTCATAAGTTCAACTGATTTGTAACCTGCCTCGATGTCTACTCCGGCATTTTTGTAATCAAGTCCCATGATTATCTCCTTATTTTGTGTAATTTTTGTATCCGATTTCTTTAAGCTTTTTATCCTTAGCCTCAACCTCTTCCTTAAGAGTCTTTGAGTACTCTTTAAGTTTTGAAAGAAGTTCGGCATCGGAAGTAGCAAGAATCTTAACCGCAAGAAGTCCTGCGTTCTGACCGCCGTTTATTGCAACCGTAGCTACAGGTATGCCGCTTGGCATCTGCACTATAGAGTAAAGAGAATCTCTTCCTCCAAGGCTTGTGGTGTGCATGGGAATACCAATTACAGGCATGGGGAAAATAGCGGCGCACATACCGGGAAGGTGAGCTGCAAGGCCCGCTCCGGCAATAATAACCTTAATACCTCTCTCCTCTGCTGTTTTGGCATATTCAAAAAAAGTATCGGGTTCTCTGTGGGCAGAAATAATATTCATCTCATAGGAAACCCCGAATTTTTCAAGTATATCGGCAGCCTTGGACATAACAGGCATGTCTGAATCGCTACCCATAACAATTGATACTGTAGGCATGGTTTTCTCCCTTCAAATCAAAGACCGGCATAAAGAATAAAGGTAATAAAAAACAGATTAAACACATTCCAGCCTATTCCTATGTAGGAAAAGAGGTAGAACTTGTCCGGTTCCGACTTTCCCATGGTACCAAGTATGATTCCCGCACAGGAAAAAATGGTACAAAGAAAGGCGGTGGCACCAAAGGATCCTCCTATTTCACCTCTCCTTGCATAGGAAACAATAATCAAGAATACAAGGAAAAGAAAGGACATAACCCCCAGAACCGTTGAAAAAATACCCTTTTCAGTATGCTTTTTATTAGAATAAATGTACTTTCGTATATTTTTCTTCATAACAAAAATATTGTATATATAATTTACAGCCTAAGCAATAAGAAATACTTACGAAATATGATTAGTTGGCACCATATTCCTTGTAATATGCGTCAATACGGGCTGCAATTTCGTCATCGATAACTACTCTGCCACCAACTTCACGGTTTGTAAGATGTTCTTTAACTTCTGCCATTGTAACGATGGCACCGGTTTCAAAGCCGTATAATTCCTTGATTTCGTCAAGTGCACACTTAGTGCCCTTTCCTCTTTCCATTCTGTTAAGAGAAACCATAAGTCCTAAAATCTTAACATCTGCCTGGGCAGTGATGATGGGGAAGGTTTCTTCAATGGACTTACCTGAAGTGGTTACATCCTCGATGATTACAACTCTGTCTCCTGCTTTAAGCTTTGATCCAAGAAGAATGCCCACATCGCCATGGTCCTTTTCTTCTTTTCTGTTTGAGCAGTAACGAATCTCCTTGCCGTATAACTTTGAGAATGCAATTACGGTTGCAACGGAAAGGGGAATGCCCTTATATGCAGGTCCGAATAATACATCAAAATCATCACCGTATTTATCATGAATAGCCTTTGCGTAGTATTCACCAAGCTTCATAAGCTGTGAACCAGTTACATAGGCTCCGGCATTCATAAAGAAGGGACTCTTTCTTCCGCTCTTAAGGGTAAAGTCACCGAATTTTAATACATCAGACTCCACCATAAATTCAATAAACTCTTTTTTGTACTGTTCCATGTTTCTCTCCGTTTCGATTTTCTTAGAAAATACTGTTTATATCTTCACGCATATCAATTACGGCCTGTCTTGCAGCCTCTGCGTAACCTGCTTCGCCGAACTTTGCGTACTTTTCCTGTTTGTATGCTGCAATGATTCCTCTTGAGGAGTTAACTATTGCACCAAGACCGTCTTCATTAAAGAAGGGTCTTAATCCGTCGGCAGTACCGCCCTGGGCGCCATAGCCGGGTACTAAAATGTAGGACTTGGGCATAACCTTTCTTAAAGCCTTACCCATTTCAGGATATGTGGCGCCTACAACCGCACCAACATAACTGTATTCATCTCCCATGAGGTCTCTTCCCCATTCATCAACCTTCATGGCAACCTGCTCATATAAGGGTTTGCCGTCAATGAGTCTGTCCTGGAATTCACCTGAACTGGGATTGGATGTCTTTACAAGGATGAAGATACCTTTCTTCTCTTTCTTACATACATCAAGGAAGGGCTTTACACCATCAATTCCGAAGTAGGGATTAACGGTTGCAAAATCTTCTCCGAAGCCTTCGTATTTTACACCCTCGATTTCAACACCTGAAAGGTGGGCAACAGCGTAAGCCTCGCTGGTGGAACCGATATCACCTCTTTTAATGTCTCCAAGAACCACAAGGCCTTTCTTTTTACAATAGTCAACAGTTTCCTTAAAGGCAATAACACCTTCCACACCAAACTGCTCATACATGGCAATCTGGGGCTTTACGCAGGGAACAAGATCTGCAAAAGCATCCACAAGTCCCTTATTGTATTCAACAATGGCCCTTGCCGCGCCGGTAAGGTTGGCACCATATTCCTTGAAGTTTTTTTCCTTAATAAACTCAGGCATAAGCTTAAGAGTAGGGTCAAGGCCCACAACAATTGGTGCATTTGTTTCTTTAATCTTTTTTACAAGTGTGTTGATCATTACAAAGTCTCCTTTAAGCCCTTAGGCATATTCTCTCAGAAAAGGGAGGTTGCTCTCACAACCTCCCTTTATTTTATACTGTAACTCCCGTCATTGTTTCAACATATTTTTTAATATTGGAGGCATTCACATATTTCTTAAACTCGCCGCCACCCACAACCACAAGGGTGGGTGCCTGCATAATGTGATAGCGTTCAACAAGTTCCTGATTCTCTTCTGCGTCCACAAGAATGTATTCTGTTCCCTGAAGCATTTCCTTAGCTAACTTACAGTTCGGGCAGGTCTTTGTGGTGAAAAGGTATTTAACATCCTCAGGATCGTTAAAGCTTACTTCCTTTTCAGGATTGTTTGAAATAGTAACAACCTTGCTGATAGGTCTCTTTAATGAGGAATTCTCTATATCATAGGTCTTACGGTTTTCATATTCCTGAGATTTACCGTCATTCCAGTTCTGAACAGGTCTGTAGTAACCGGTGATACGGCTGTAAACCTCTGTTGTCTCTCCACAGAAAGGACATGCATGCTTTTCACCTGCAAGATATCCATGATTCTTACAAATCGAATATGTAGGTGAAAGTGTGTAATAAGGAAGCTTGTAATTGTCTGAAATGGTCTTTACAAGGTTCGCAGCTGCCTTCCAGTCAGGAAGCTTTTCTCCGAGGAATGCATGGAAAACAGTTCCTGAAGTATAAAGAGTCTGTAACTCATCCTGAATATCAAGTGCATCAAAAATATCTGATGTGTATTCAACAGGAAGATGTGATGAGTTTGTATAGTAAGGTGTATCTCCGGGCTTACCTGCTGTTTTAATAGCGGGCCACTTCTTCTTGTCATGCTTGGCAAGTCTGTATGTGGTACTCTCCGCAGGAGTAGCTTCAAGGTTATAAAGGTCTCCGTAAAGCTGCTGATAGTCGGAAAGACGATTACGCATATGATTAAGAACTTCCTTAGTGAACTCCTGCGTTCTCTCATCTGTCATGTCTGCACGAAGCCAGTTTGCATTAAGGCCAACCTCATTCATACCGATAAGACCGATGGTTGAGAAGTGGTTGTCAAAGGAACCAAGGTATCTCTTTGTGTAAGGATATAAGCCCTCATCAAGCAATTTTGTAATAACACCTCTCTTAATCTTAAGAGAACGTGCAGAGATATCCATAAGTCTGTTAAGTCTCTTATAGAAATCGTCCTTGTTGGTGGAAAGGTAAGCGATTCTTGGCATGTTAATGGTAACAACACCAACAGAACCTGTTGACTCACCTGAGCCAAAGAAGCCACCGGTTTTCTTTCTTAATTCTCTTAAGTCGAGTCTTAAACGACAGCACATGGAGCGAACATCTGAGGGCTCCATATCGGAATTAATATAGTTAGAGAAATAAGGAGTACCATACTTTGAAGTCATTTCGAAGAGAAGTCTGTTATTCTCTGTGTCTGACCAGTCAAAATCCTTGGTAATTGAATAAGTGGGAATGGGATACTGGAAGCCGCGTCCGTTGGCATCACCTTCAACCATGGTCTCAATGAAGGCCTTGTTGATCATATCCATTTCCTTCTTACAATCCTTATACTTGAAGGCCTGAGGCTTGCCGCCAACAATTGCGGGAAGCTCCGCTAGGTCATTGGGAACAGTCCAGTCAAGTGTAATATTTGAGAAGGGTGCCTGTGTTCCCCATCTTGAAGGGGTATTTACACCATATATAAATGCTTCGATGCATTTCTTAACTTCACCATATGTAAGATTATCAATCTTGACAAAGGGTGCAAGATAGGTATCAAAAGAAGAAAATGCCTGAGCGCCTGCCCATTCATTCTGCATAATACCTAAAAAGTTAACCATCTGATTGCAAAGAACGGATAAGTGTCTTGCAGGGGCAGATGTGATCTTTCCGGGAATGCCGCCAAGTCCCTCTGTGATAAGCTGCTTTAAGGACCAGCCTGCACAGTAGCCTGTAAGCATTGAAAGATCGTGTATATGAATATCTGCGTTTCTGTGAGCTTCAGCTATTTCCTCATCGTAAATCTCGCTGAGCCAGTAGTTCGCAGTTACAGCGCCTGAATTTGAAAGAATAAGTCCACCTACAGAATATGTAACGGTAGAATTTTCCTTAACTCTCCAGTCCTCTACCTTAACATAGCTGTTAACAACATCCTTATAGTCAAGGATGGTAGACTTCATGGAACGCATCTTCTCATGCTGCTTACGATATAAAATATAAGCCTTTGCAACATCGGAATAGCCTGCCTGCTCAAGAACTCTTTCAACACTGTCCTGAACATCCTCCACATGAATAGCACCGTCTTTAACCTTAGGCTGAAAATCCGCAGTAACCCTAAGTGAAAGAAGGTCAATTACATCATTGGAATACTCCATTTCCGTAGCCACGAAAGCCTTCATAATAGCATCACTGATTTTGGTCAGTGTAAAGTCTGATGTAGTTCCATCTCTCTTAATTACCTGATACATTTTTTCCCTTCACTCCCTTGAAAAATTATACCCTAAACCTATGTAAAAAGTGTATCAAAGGGATAGCTAAAAGTCAATTGTAAAAACACAAAATATCGGAACAAAAGAGTTATGTAACCCCAATATATAGTGTATTGTTATGTAAATCAGTTTTCGCAAAAAGGTGTGAAATTCAGAGGCTTTTTATCGCATTTCAAAGCGTATCCGGCTGTAAAAAACCCCGGGCACCGGTGCCCGGGGGAATGTGTTCTTACGTATATTTAGCGAGTCTTTAAGAAAAGCAGTTCATGTTTTGCGTCTTCGTCCTTCGGATACTCCTTGCAGAAGTTTTCCATACGCTCGCAGGCGGTCTTAAAATCACCCATATATTCGTAGGTAACCGCTTCATTATAGAGAAGTTCTTTGCGCCATTCCGGATCCTCCAGTTTAAGGCCGAAGGTAAATGCCGCCAAAGCTCCTTCATAATCTTCAAGCTTCCATCTGCATACGCCAAGCTGATTATATACAGCTGCATTATTGCCCTTCTTATCAAGGTAGCTAGCATACAGGCTTGCAGCATATGAGTAATCCGAAATTGCTTCATAGGTCTTTCCAAGCATCAGAATCGTATCCGGTTTGCTTAAATCCTTAGCCTTTTCAAGATATACCCTTGCATCCGAATATTCCCCAAGGTAATAGCACATACGGCCTCTGTCGTAATCGGATATTTTTCTCTTGCCATCCTCCAGGATTGCTTTAAGATAGGAATTTGCATCTGTTTCAAAGCCTGAATTCTTAATGGAGAAGAAAATCTGGATATGTAAATCATAGTCCTCATTGGACTTGGCTGTTACCGTTGCAAAGTCCTCTTCTGCCTTGGTCTTCTCATTCATCTTAAGATAGCAAAGCGCTCTGTGGTAAAAAGAAGCCGTATCCTTTGGCTTAAGAGTGATAAGGGCTGAATAAATATCAACCGCTTCTTCGTACTTTTCACTCTTCTCATAGGCATAGGCAAGATAATAATTTATGTCATAATCCACATCTTTAATACGACCGTTTGACTTTTCAAGGGCTTTTATAAGTGCATCCGCCCCTTCTGCATACTGCCCCTTCATAATATAGGCAATGCCAAGTCCCCTTAAGGTATCCTTAGACTCTTCTTCCTTTTCTATCGAAAGAAGGAAGTTATCTATGGCTTCGTCAGCTTCGTATTTTTCCAAATATTCAAAGCCCGCATCCCTGTACTCTGTGGAAATCTTCCCGCACCCCTGCAGAAAAAAAGCTGCTAATATAAATGTTGTAATATAAAATAAAACCTTGATATGCTTTCTCATACCTAAAATATTAGCATAACTTACATCAAAATACATCAGTGTTTGCAAAAATCTGCCAAACTTAACAAATCTTTTTCTTTGGCGATTTTTTCGTGGACTCACAAAAAAAATTATGCTAACTTAAAAAGTGTATCGGGGTTAAATAAACATAAAGTAAGGAGAACGTCATGGGCGGTTTTTTTGGTGTAGCATCGAAAGATGACTGCGTTTTTGATTTGTTTTTCGGCATTGATTATCATTCCCATCTTGGCACACGCCGCGGCGGTATGTGTGTTTATGACAAGGAGAAAGGCTTTGATCGCGCTATTCACAGCATAGAGAATTCTCCCTTCAGAACAAAATTCGACAAAGAAGTTCAGGTTATGCACGGTGCCTTCGGTATCGGATGCATCTCAGATTATGAGCCTCAGCCTCTTATCGTTCGTTCCCACCACGGAACCTACTCACTCACAACAGTCAGCAAAATAAACAACACCGAAGAGCTTGCTTCAAAGATTTTTGAAACAGGACACTCACATTTCCTTGAAATGAGCGGCGGAGACATTAATGCAACCGAGCTTGTTGCAGCCCTCATCAATGAAAAGGACAATTTAATCGACGGTATAAATTATGCGCTTGAGTCAATTGACGGATCCCTTTCACTTCTTCTTATGAGTCCCAAAGGTATCTACTGCGCAAGAGACAAGTACGGTCGTACCCCTGTTGTAATCGGTAAAAAGGACGGTGCCTTCTGTGCTTCCTTTGAAAATTTTGCATATAAGAATCTTGGCTATACGGATTACAAAGAACTCGGTCCCGGCGAAATCGGTATCATAACTCCCGATTCCTACAAGCTTCTTGTGGCTCCCGGGGACAAGATGAAAATCTGTACCTTCCTTTGGATTTACTACGGATATCCTTCAAGTTCCTATGAAGGCATCAGCGTCGAAAAGATGCGTTATATCTGTGGTGAGAAAATGGCAAAGCGTGATAATGCAAAGCCCGATGTGGTAGCCGGTGTTCCCGACTCAGGTCTTGCTCATGCAATCGGATATGCCAACGAATCAGGCATTCCTTTTTCAAGACCCTTCATCAAGTACACACCTACCTGGCCCCGTTCCTTCATGCCTACCATTCAGTCGCAGAGAAATCTTATTGCTAAGATGAAGCTTCTTGCGGTTGAAGATTTAATCCGTGATAAAAAGCTTCTTTTGATAGATGACTCCATAGTCCGCGGAACACAGCTTAGAGAAACCACCGAATTCCTTTACAAGAGCGGTGCCAAGGAAGTGCATATCAGACCTGCATGTCCTCCTCTTCTTTACGGCTGTAAGTACTTAAACTTCTCAAGATCCTCATCAGAAATGGATCTTATCACCAGAAGAGTCATCGCAAGACTTGAAGGCGAAGAAAATGTAACCGATGAGGTTCTTTCGGAATATGCAAATCCCGATTCAGAGAAGTACAAGACCATGGTTGAAGAGATTCGTAAGGAACTTAACTTCACCTCTCTTGCCTTCAACAGACTTGACGATATGCTTGATGCCGTAGGCATTGACAAGTGCAAGCTCTGCACCTACTGCTGGGACGGAAAAGAATAAAGATATTTGAGCCTGCGCCACGACTGTGGCGCAGTTTTTTTGCGCAGCAGTTATTATGCGTAGCAGCTTTTATGTCTTAGAGGTATCTCCCAACTATAGGCTGTCGGTTTAGCAAAACAGGCCAAAAGTGGCATTTTGCTAAACAAACATCTACTCTATAACACAAAAAATCCTCCTTGCCATATTACAGGCAAGAAGGACTCCTATTTAACTCATTTTGCTATATCAAACGCTTCAATCAAAAGCTATTAAATTATAGATTAGCAAACAAAGCTGCTATCTGCTCAGGTGAGAGCTTAGCATTGGGGTCTGCAGGCATTTCCACTGCAGGTGCAGGGGCTTCCTCCACAGGAGCAGGTGCAGGTTCAGGTGCAGGTTCTGCCTCAACGGGCGTGGGAGCAGGCTCAGGCTCTGCGGCTTCCACAACAGGTTCAGGCACTGCTTCAGGTTCTGCTGCGGGTTCTTCAGCAGGAATTTCGTTAAGTGCAGCAAGAATTTCTTCAGCTGATGCTACCGCTTCGGCCACATCTGCTGAATCAGCAACTGTTTCAGTTGCTTCTACAGGTTCAGAAGTTTCAGAAAGGTTTGCTGCAACA
This sequence comes from Lachnospiraceae bacterium, assembly GCA_045598365.1. Taxonomy (GTDB): domain Bacteria; phylum Bacillota; class Clostridia; order Lachnospirales; family Lachnospiraceae; genus UBA1258. Next base: position 1,534 of record JAZLLV010000018.1, on the reverse strand, counting down.
AGTGTCTCTAAATCAACTTCTCCTGCAGCTTCCATATCCTCTGCCATGGTCTCATCAAGGCCTAAACTGCTTAATGCTTCAAGTGTCTTATCAAGCTCTGCATCATCCATAACACTGTTTTCGGGCGCTTCACTCTGGCCGTTTTCAGCTAAACCATCCGCGCTTATGGCGCTTGAAATTGCCTCTATTTCATTCACTATTGCTTCGCTGGCTTCAACTGCGATCTCACCATTTACTTCTTCACAAGCTTCAGCAGAAGCTGAAGTTCCAACTGTTTCAGCGCTGCAGGCCTCACTCTCAGTTTCAACGGGCGTTGTAGGAATTTCCGCCTCAGCAGCATATTTTGCCGCAAATTCCGAAGGACCGGGTGCGATAGGAAGCACACCGGTTTCTACGCTTGCCTCAAGCTCCTGTCGGTTTCTTCCCATAAATCCAAGAGGTCTTAAATCGGGAGCTCCGTTTGTTTCTTTTATCTCAAAATCCTTAAGTCCTGAGAATTTGTCTGTGTCACCCAGCTCATCAATGGTCTTCTTAAGGGCTTCAAAGCACTTCTTTAAGTGCTCATATTCTTCAAGTTTTGCCTTTAATCTGGCATTTTCCTGAAGGAGTTCATTCTTTTCCCTCTGGGTTTTATCTATTAAGCGTGCAAGAAAGAAAGAACTGAAAACATAGTCCTTAAGCATGGGGTCAAGGCAGCTGATGTTCAACTCTTCCAATACATTAATGTCAACAGGTAAATCGTTAAGCATAATAATATCTCCTTTGCAGAATATATACACTTACACTACCAATTGACTGTTAATATCACATTAACCACAAAACTTCCCAAGAATACAGCTGTGTACGACGAATAATGTATGCATATTCCTGCGCCCGACTCAGCGGCAAACAAAAAGAATTTTTATACCATTTTTCAGATCTTCTCATATCCTTTCAAAGCCTTATAGCCATTTTTACCTTCCTGTTCATCTATCTTTCATTGCCGGGAACCCGCTGTCCCAATCTCATTCTACTTCTTCTCTATTCTCATTTTACGGACTCTTCTTGGATCATCTGGTTTTTCCGCATCTGCAGGAATCAACCACATTCTTCCTCTGAGTACTGCTCCTTCGATTCGTCCTTCTTTACAATAGATTGCCACCCATCTCTGTGACACATTCCATTTTTCTGCGCATTCTGCTGAAGTTAAATATTCCATTATGTTTCCTCCGAATATATAAACAATGTACCAATAATTTTATATTCTACAATGCGAATACTTTTAATTAAATTCTTCTAGTAAGCGAACACTTTTTAATCTAGAAAACCACCGGCATCACATCACTGCATTTGCCGGTGGCCCCTCACCCATTTTTGTCATTATAATTTCACCCGATTACATTCCCAGGTTAATGTATCTAATATCAAAAACTCTTCTGTTCCTATGGCCTGGCCATTACGATATGTTGAAAACACATCACAGGAAATAATATTTCTGTCTCTATAAATCTGCTCAACAGGCGTGTGTCCAACAACCTGAAGCATTTTCCTTGGC
>JAZLLV010000017.1:0-28810 GCA_045598365.1 Lachnospiraceae bacterium | reverse complement strand
TTATACTAAGGGGTGTTAATCATCCTTTATATTGATATTCAATTACAGCATTTTATCCTAAAACTACAGTTTCTACTGTCCTGCATAATGCCTACAATCGCCTAAAATACGCTATTTCTTTGAAAGAAGACAAATGGTCTCAATATTGGCAGTCCAGGGGAACTGATCCACGCAGGTGGCACGCTCGACCTTGTAGCCGTACTGCTGAATAATTTCCAAATCCCTCACTAAAGAGGTTGCTTTGCAAGATATGTAAAGAATCCGGTCTACACCGTAACTTAAAATCTTTGGAAGGGCTTTGGGATGAATTCCGTCCCTTGGAGGGTCAAGAATGATGAAGTCAGGCTTTTCCGTAATGTCATCAAGAGCTTTCAGTACATCTCCGCATATAAACTCACAGTTTTCTATTTTATTAAGCATTGCATTGTCTTTAGCAGCTTCTACCGCTTCTTCAACTATTTCAACACCTATTACCTTTTTGGAAACCGGAGCCATTAGCTGAGTGATGGTACCTGTACCCGAATACAGATCATATACGATTTTATCGGGCTTACCGCCCTCAGATAAATCACCTATAAATTCTCTTGCGGTTTCATAAAGCACTTCCGCGCCAAGGGAATTTGTCTGGAAAAAAGAAAATTCACTTATCTTAAAAGAAAGTCCCAAGAGATTTTCATTTATGAAATCCTGACCATATAAAACTTCGGTGAAGTCATTCTTAACAACATCAGAAACAGAATCATTCACAGTATGAAGAATACTTACAATTCTTCCCTGAAGCTTAAGTCCTGTAAGGAGTTCCACAAAGGGTGTCAGGTCAGGATTCTCTTCGCTGGAAGTAACAAGAGCCACCATTATTTCGCCGGTGTGTTTGCCCTTTCTTACTAAAAGGTGTCTGAGATACCCCTCATGGCGCATCTTATGATAGAACTTAAAGCCTTTATCGCTAAAGTATTCCTTTGTTGCCTTAAGAATGGCTTTATAGTCCTCATCAACAATGTAGCATGAGTCTGTATAAATAACATCAAACATACTTCCACGCTTATGCATACCAAGGCTCAAAGGACCGTCTTTGTATTCATCCCCAAAAGAAAACTCCATCTTATTCCTGTAGCCTTCAAAAGCAGGGCTTGCCTTAATTCCCTCCCATGTATATGGATAATCAATGACACCATCAAGAAGTTCCTTAATCTGCATCTCCTTAAGTGCCAGTTCGTTTTCATACTTCATGGTCAGATAAGTACAGCCTCCGCATATTCCAAAATGAGGACACTGGGCTTTCACTGACTCAGGTGAAAGTTCCACAACCGAAAGTAAAGATGCCTCGGGTTTACCCTTACGCATCTTTGACACTCTGACCTTTACCTTATCGCCGGGACAGGCATTCTTTACAGTTACCTTTCCTTCTTCAGTTTCCACAGTAGCTTTATTAGGGAAAGCCACCTTTACTACAGTTCCAATTAACTCTGAACCCTTTTTCATATACAAAAATTGGGGTGTTTCTTTCGAAGCACCCCTCTCCTAAATCTTATTATTCTTCCCAATCTTCATCATCTTCATCGAAGAAATCATCTTCGTCAAAGTCTTCAAAATCTTCAGAATCTTCAGGCATAAGGAAGTAGAATACTGCATAGGCAATTGCTGCCACAGCTGCAATTGCTCCAACCACTGCAAGAACAATCACCACAGGGTTAGTCTTCTTTTCTTCCTTCTTGGGATATAAGCCGTGATCGGCGAGCATGTCTTTTAATTCATCAATCTTTTCGTTAAATTCAAGTTCCTTTGCACGTTCACGAATACCTTCAATGGCGTTAGTAATAATTCCCTTGTTCATCCGTTACACTCTCCTTTTAATCAGTTCTGCTTCATCGGCAATAATGGAAAGGCCGAAGAAGTAAGCAAACATAAGTAACCCCGGCAATGCTATATTGTAATAATTAAGTATAAGCATGTTCACTCCCTCTTCAAAAAGGAAGGATGAAAACCATCCTATGGAGAATGCATAGAAAACAGCAACTCCAAAGAACACGCAAACAGCCATCGCCTTTAATACTATTCTATACCTATTTTGCCAAAATGTCTTTACTGATTTTAAACCTGCCAAAAATCTTATAAGAACATAGACAACGGTTAACACTGCGACTGCAAAGAGCACAACATTTATAACCTTATAAACCTTTATAAGCGGAATTATTATGCGTGAACATTTTTCGGATTTTGCATTCTGGACTTTGTAGTCACAGAGATAATCCACATGAATAAGGTTCTCTACCTGCTCTAAAAAGTCCTCATTATCCCAGATTTCATCCACTGAAACAACTCCGATACCGGGGGCATAGCCATCCAAAAGCACAGCGCCCTTGAATCCTGCACCAAGCACCTCAAACAATCCCTTAATCTCCTCCGGAGTATATCCGCCGGTGGAGGATAATATCTGAATTACACCCTTCTGCTTCTTAAGGGTACCATTCTTATAAGCTGCATCAATTTCCTTATTGGCCGCCTTAAACAGTTCGAGCACATCTTTCTCACTTGTATAATAGCCCTTCATATGCAAAGCATCACGCAATATATAAGCTAATATGTCACCGGGGATTGGATGTGCGTAAATATCTGTTTCATACCAGGGAGTATTGATAACTTCGTCAAGAAGTCCTTCCTTTGACATAAGTGTGGGAGAAGCGTTAAACACATCCACAATTGCATCAGCGGGAGTCCATATATTCCGTGTGCGGTTTTCAGACTCGGCTTTATATACATTAGCCATAAACTTTCCGTATTCGCTGCCGGTTCTTGTATTAATCTCAAACACACCGAAATACTTGTAGTTCACAGCCTTATATCCAAGCGTAAGAACAATGAAAAAAACCAGTGGAATGAAAAGTTCGATTCCTCTTAAAATAAGCTTCTTAACCTTCCCTCTTGCTTCCCTGTTAAAGAGAATACTTACAAAACCCACAAGCATTGCAAAAAGAAGACAGGCCATAAGCCATAAACCGTCCTCTTTAATGTAGTAAGTAAAGGTAAAAAACAGGCCAAGTAAAATGAGTGAAACATATTTCTTAGCCCCCGTACTAACCGCATAGAAAATGCTCCAAATCAAAAGACATATGGTGACAATCGTAAAGGGCGCAATTATCTGGGTTCTGTAAAGTCTTGTGCCACTCCAGGCATCAAAGGCCTGAGGAAGAAATAATGTATATACATATGCAAAGAAAGCAACTGCCTTCTTGCCTGAGAAAAGCTTTCTTACAATGAAATACACAAAAAACGCAGCCATTACCCAAAAGATACCCAGCCAAAGCGGAAAGGGCAGCTTAAGATACGAAAGGAAGTAAATCAAAAAGGAGTAACTCATATTTTTGATTACCGAATAGTATGTGGGCACCTTGAAATGGTTAGACAACATGGCATATTTTATCATTAACTGATCGTCCCAAATCTGCCCTGCAGGGAACCATATACCCATAAGAACGCTTAACAAGATTCTTACTATCGCAAGAATAATCATCGCAAACAACAGCGTCGTATTAATCTCAGTTTTTTCTCTTTCCTGCATAATAATACCTCATACTCATAGTTTTATAAGCTTTGCAAAGGACTGATACATAACCTTTTGTCCATATGCATCAAATAATACGGTTATCTTATTGTCTCTTGCTTCCTTGACAATGTTAACAATAGTACCTTCACCGAATTTAATATGCTTAACCCTGTCACCCTTATTAAGAATCGAGGAAGGTGCGCTTCCAGCAAGATCTGAGCCCTTGGTAAGGCTTACAAGATTCTCTCTTTTAGCCACAAAGGGTTTATCCTCTTCAGGTGTTGACTTTGGTGTATAAAAGGCCTTGGGCCTTGAATATTTTGCATAAGGGCTGACGCCTGGCTCTTTTTTGGGCATTTCATCCGGAACACGCTTGAAACCTGAAAAGCTTACCGGTTCGTCATCCCTGTAATTATCAAATCTTCTGTATCCACCATAGGACGAAGTATCACTGTCATAATATGAATCGTCTCTTGAGCGCTTCGAAACGGGCGCTATGTCAAAAAGATTCTTAGGAATCTCATGAACAAAGCGGCTGACGGGATTGTACTGAGTCTCTCCGTGAACCATTCTTGCCTTGGCGGCTGTTATGGTAAGGGACTTTTTGGCACGGGTAATTGCAACATAGGCAAGACGTCTTTCCTCTTCTATTTCCGCGTCACCTGCGGTTATGGACATATAACCCGGGAAAAGGCCATCCTCCATACCAACAAGATAAACATTCTTAAACTCAAGTCCCTTGGCGGAGTGAATTGTCATAAGAAGAGCTCTGTCCTCTCCCTCATTAAGGTTATCTATATCCGCCACAAGAGCTATTTCTTCAAGAAGTTCAGAAAGGTTTGGATTCTCATGATCGCTTTCATAAATTGAAACCTTGGAGATAAGTTCTTCAATGTTCTCAATTCTCTCTTCGGCTTCTTCCTCGGTCTCAACTTCCATCTGATTAATGTAATCGGTGATATCAAGGGTTTCTCTCAGGGCTTTAAGCGGTCCGCCTATTTCATTTACGGCACGAAGCCTTAAAATCATATTGCCAAAGGATGTAAGCTTATCACCTGCAGCTCCCTTTATCTCAGCCCACTCAGGATGCAATACCGCATCAAAGAAGGATACTCCGCGCATATCCGCCGCGGCCTGAAGCTTTGCAATCGATGTGGCTCCGATTCCACGCTTTGGAACATTTATAATACGCTTGCAGGCAACATCGTCCCTGCCGTTGTCTATTGTCTTTAAATAAGCAAGAATATCCTTTATCTCACGTCTTGCATAGAAATTTACACCGCCGATTATACGGTAGGGAACATTGTCCTTAACCAGCTGTTCTTCCACCATACGGGACTGGGCATTTGTACGGTACAATACTGCATTTTCACCATAGCCCGAATCGCCTTTATATACGGACTTTGCAATGGTCTCACTTATGTATTCCGCCTCTTCAAAGGCAGTATCAAAGTGTCTGAAGTGGATTCTCTCTCCCTCTTCGTTTTTTGACCAGAGGCTCTTTTCCTTTCTGGCAGAGTTATTTCTGATGACGGAGTTTGCGGCATCAAGAATGTTCTGAACAGATCTGTAGTTCTGTTCAAGCTTAACAACCTTAGCCTCCGGATAGTATCTTTCAAAATCCAAAATGTTTCTTATATTAGCGCCACGGAATTTGTAAATGGACTGGTCATCATCACCCACAACACAAAGATTGTGTCTGGAGCCTGCAAGAAGTCTTATAAGTTCAAACTGGGCAGTATTGGTGTCCTGGTACTCGTCCACCATTATGTACTGCCATCTGTTCTGGTAATTCATAAGGATTTCGGGCTCTGCCTTAAACAGTTCAACTGTTTTCATCAGAAGATCATCAAAATCCAAAGCATTATTTTTCTTAAGCATTGCCTGATATTCGGCATAGCACTTTGCAATCTTTTTCTCCTGAAAGTCAGCAAAGCTCTGAAGCATATAGGTTTCGGGCGAAACAAGCTCATCCTTACAGGATGAAATCTTATTCTGAATGGTGCGTTCCTTTAAGATTTTTGTATCTATTTCAAGCTTCTTACATACTTCCTTAATAAGGGTTTTCTGGTCGTCAGCATCATAAATTGTAAAATTGTTATCATATCCGAGGGCATCGATATGGCGCCTTAAAATACGCACACACATGGAGTGGAATGTGGACACAAAAATCTGCTCGGAACCATAGCCCACAAGCTTATCCACACGCTCACGCATCTCACCGGCAGCCTTATTGGTAAAGGTTATGGCCAGGATATTATAGGGATTAACCCCTGCCTCATCTATAAGATAAGCCACTCTGTGTGTAAGCACACTTGTCTTACCTGATCCTGCTCCCGCAAGAATCAAAAGCGGACCTTCTGTATGGAAAACAGCTTCTCTCTGTCTTTCGTTAAGCTTATCGTACATGCTCATAGAGTTTCTCCCGAATTACAAAATATCTACAAAACAGATATAACAATACCTGCAATTATGACAACGGCACAAACAAAACGCTGAAGCGTATTTTTCTCTCTGAAGATGAGTCTGCCGCCGATTATGGTCACTATACAGCAAACCTGCTTAAGAAGGGTCATAACCGTAACCCTTGATGCACCGTAGCTGTTTGCAATAAACAGACACCTGTCAGCAATTACAAACAATATTGAAATGGTCCACATATACGGATTCTTAAATATGCTCTTAAAGTTGACCTTAGTCTTGGTCAGAAGAACATATATGCCGTAGTAAATTACCATATAGAACATATACCAGAACTGTAACTGTCCTGAGGTTATATTGCCGCCACCCATTAAAATCTTATCAAGCATACCGGATACAGCATTAAGAAATGTGGATACAAAGGCAAGAATATAAATGTAGGTAGCTACCCGCTCCGTAACCGCCGTGCCGCATCTAACGGCCTTCGGTTTATATTTTAAGAGCATAAGACCTGCTGCCACAAGAAAAAGCGCAATAATCTGCGTAAATTTCAAGTGTTCTTTTAATACCACCACTCCAAGAATCATTGCAAAAAGCATTCTTGACAAATCAATTACACCGTATAGGGATACGGGCATCTTCTCAATGGCATAGAAACTGCAAAGAAATGCAATAAAAATAATAAATGACTTAAATGCAATCAATAGCATTTCCTTAGTAGGTACACCTGTTATATTTCCGCTGGTGGGAACTGTAAAAAGAAAAGCCAGAAGAGTATAGATAAACAGAACTTCAACTACCCCGTTAAGCTCCAATGCCTTCTTTTTGGCTATATCACGCACACCTTTAAGTATGCCGTATATTAGTACAAGAATAATCCACATATATGCTCCGAACATTTGTTCTATTATATAAAAATTATTGCCACTCGTCAAGAATACAATAAAAAAGCCTCTTAAAAAAGAGGCTTTTTAACTAAAAATTTTATCTTTGTACGCGTCCGCTTGCATCTCCGCCGGCAAGGGTATTCACTTCCTTTCTGGAAGCGAAATTGAAGTCACCGGGAATTGTGTGCTTTAATGCGGAAGCTGCAACACCGAATTCAAGAGCATCCTTGAAATCCTTACCATCAAGGAGTCCGCAAATAACTCCTGCGGCAAAGGAATCGCCGCCGCCGACTCTGTCTACAATCGGATGAAGGTTATAGGATTTTGAATGATAAAACTCTTTGGTCTTTGAGTTGTAAATGCATGCTGACCAGCCGTTGTCGGAAGCAGATCTGCTCTCTCGTAAGGATGAAACGCAGTATTCAAAACCATAATCCGCAACCATCTGTTCAAAGATTGATTTGTAGCCTGCAAGCTCCAGCTCACCGCTTGTAACATCTGTATTACCGGGCTTATATCCAAGAACAAGTTCTGCGTCCTCTTCATTACCTATACATACATCAACGTATTTCATAAGGTTCTTCATAACCTTCTGAGCCTTTTCGGAACTCCAGAGCTTCTTTCTGAAGTTTAAGTCTACGGAAACCTTTACGTTATGCTTCTTTGCAGCTATAAGAGCCTTCTCTGTAAGCTCTGCTGCCAAGTCAGAAAGGGCAGGTGTTATGCCGGTAAAATGAAACCAGTCCGCACCCTCAAAAATCTTATCAAAATCAAAATCCTTTTCAGTAGCGGTGGAAATTGAAGAATGAGCTCTGTCATATACAACCTTTGAAGGTCTTACCGATGAACCGCTTTCAAGGTAGTAGATACCAAGTCTTTCGCCGCATCTTGCAATATTTTTGGTGCCTACATTATATTTTCTTAAAGCAGCAACGGCACATTCACCGATTTCATTATCTGGAACCGCTGTAACAAACTCTGCATCATGACCGTAGTTTGCAAGTGATACAGCCACATTTGCCTCACCGCCGCCGTAATTGATATCAAACTCGTCTGCCTGAATAAACTTTTCAAAATTAGGGGTGGAAAGTCTTAACATGATTTCACCCATTGTAATAACCTTTGCCATCTTTATCTCCTTATTTCTGCACAAGGTGAATTGCAAAGCCGCCAACTTCACCTTCTAAATAAATTGCCTGAAGTTTATCTCCCTTGCAGGATGCGGATTCTTCAATGAACTTAACACCCTTAACGGTTTCAAGGTAGTTCTTTGCGCGGACAACAGAGCTTGTACCGATTGCAATGTGACCGTTTGCACCGCGACCCTTGTTTTTCATTGCTTCTATTTCCTTACCTGCAAATACGGAGGAATTACCGATTTTACTTGTAAAGCCGAAAAGATTATCAAAACATCCTGCTGCAGAAACAGCATCCTCTTCGCTTGTGAAGTTAAGTCCCACATGTGCAAGACTAAAGCCAAGCATAAGCTTTACGGCTTCTTCGGTAAGCTTCTTTATTTCATCAAATTTCTTTGCTGCAACAAGGTCCTTTTTAACCATCCAGGAACCACCGCAGGCAATAATCTTGTCAAAAGCAAGGTACTCGCAGATATTCTTTGCGCTGATTCCGCCTGTAGGCATGAATTTAACACCGGTATAGGGAGCTGCCATAGCCTTAATCATTTCAAGTCCGCCTGAAGCTTCAGCAGGGAAAAATTTAACCACATCAAGGCCAAGCTCCAAAGCAGTCTCAATATTTGAAGGATTGTTAACGCCGGGAACCATGGGGATTCCCTTTTTCTGACAGTATCTTACGATTTTTTCATTAAGACCGGGGGCTACAATGAATTTTGCTCCCGCATTGACAGCTCTGTCCACCTGCTCTTCGGTAAGTACGGTTCCCGCACCAACAAGCATTTCGGGATATTCGCTTGCCATTATTTTTATGGCATCTTCTGCTGCCGCGGTTCTGAAGGTAACCTCTGCGCAGGGAAGACCGCCCTCTATTAATGCCTTAGCCAGAGGCTTAGCATCATTTGCATCATCAAGTACCACCACCGGCACTATTCCTATTTTCGATATTTTCTCAAGTACTTCGTTCATGGTTTTCTCCTTTTTGACACTTCATGATGTAGTATAGCAAAATAAAAAAATAATTGCCTTACTTTTTTAGTTATAAACATTGCAAAATTTGCATTACTTGCGGATTAACCTTTCAGTCCTGTCCTTAACTTCTTCTTTCAAAAGATCTCCTGCAATCTTAAAGTAGGATCTGACAAACTCAATCAAAAAGGCCTTTGTTTCATCATTTAACTCTCCGGTGGCCTTAATGACGGAGGTTGCGTTCTTAAAAAAGTCCTTTGAAAACTCTGTGGTAGTATTTGCTTCACTTGAATCAAGCATCGCGCTTAATAATGCCACAAAACGCTCAAGGTTGTTTTCGTCTTTTGAAAGAATCCACTGGTTAATGGATTCAATTAAGACCTTATGTCCTTCTTTTAACTGTTTTTCCACGAATTTGCCGTCTTTTATGAGCCAGTTATAAGGGTTGTGCTGGGTTACACCGGCAATTGTGTGACAGTCCACCACCGTACTGGTTTCCCCGCTGTCAAGAAGCATTCCCACAACGGAGGACTTTGGAATCAGTTTTTCCACCTTTTTTGAAATCTTTTCGTAATGGTTTTCTTTGAGTAAATCGTCCCTGAAACCGGGGCTGTCAAAAACTATTATTTTGTTTATTCTGTCTATGGTATTTCCTGCTGCAAGCATTGCGGAATAGATTGCAAGGTTTCCGCCCTTTGAATGTCCCGCAATGTAGAAGTTGCCGAAAAACCGCCTCGATATATCGTTTATATATTTTACGCTTAAGGTCTGTCCTAAAACAGGCTTATTAAGAGCCAGCCTTAAATCCTCCTGCCAGCCCACAATATTTTCGTCTGTGCCTCTGAAAACAATCAGAACCGAATGGTCCGGAAGTATAAAGGTAATGGCGGAAAACTGGGTTTCTGCTTCCACCCTGTCTATAAAAAAGCAGGCTTTAACACCGGAAAAACGATTTGATGCCGCCATTGCTTCCGCAAGCATTCTGTTAGGCTTTTCGTATCTGAAGTCAGAGAACAGGGCTTCACTGTTTTTATGACTGCATATTTCTTTAATCGAAACAGGAACGTCTGAAAGCGAATCTAAAATACTTTCGAATTTGAGGTAGGAAAACTGGCACAAAACCAGGGCGTCCTCGTTTGTAAGAGGACGCCTGTCAAAATCCAGTTTTCCGAACTCATTTACATATTCTATGATATTAGAATTTTGCATTAATATTACCTATGTTTTTAATTATCAGCGATATACTGCCGTCGCTGTTTGTAACAAACTCCACATTGTCGTTTTCGTACTGGTCCATGGGTATCTTAATCTCTATACCGGTATCCGTAAGCAGACACTGTCTTTCAAAACGCTTTGTGGTACGTTCGCTTTGGGGAAGCACGTCTTCCTTTACAATATCGTACTTCTCAACCTGCTCCTGAAAGGCAACTCTTAAATCCTCTCTGTCCTTAAATACAAGATCGCCGATTTCCTCCACCACGAAACCACCGTTTTTATCAAGCTGCTCATGAATGATTGCTTTGGCCTGCATCTGTGGCTCGTATCTTGAAAATTCCTCATAGGCAGCATTATTTACATTTTCAATGGCCTTCTGTACCAAAGAAAGCTTTTTCTTATCGCTTAGCTTTGTTTTGCATTTTAAGAAAAGTTCGCTGAAATACTCTTCCTTTTTACCGTTTATCTCAGCCTTTTTCTCTATAAGCCAAACCGCAAGATCGTTAAGTCTTATTACGCAGGCTTCTGACAGACGGCTGCTTTCCGTGGGAAGAAGCTCCTTAAAACGATACACTTCGTTTCTGATAAAATCATTCTCGGGAATGGATCTGTGGGTATACATAGCCTTATAGTTCATCTTAAGAATTGCAAGATATTCCAAAGAATCACTGGTGAATCTTACCACAAACAAATCCGCCGAAGGGATATCTATGTTTGCATTCATAATGCTGTAAAGACAGCTTGCTATATCCTTGCTTATGGGCACAAAATTGTCGTCATCGTATTCGTTAAGCAAAGCATAAATCTCGGATTCCTGTCTGTGGAACTCACACTTTTTGGAATCATCTCCCTGAAAAATCTTTGCAATGTGCTCCTTTATAAAATCCTGCAACTCAGAACCCATTTCAAGACAGTCATCGGATAAAACAGGCTCTCCCTGAGTTGCATCCAAAATATGCAGAATAACACTTCTTAAACGAATTTCTTCTTTAACCATTTTCTTTAAGAGGACTTAATCAGTCCATTTTCCTTCCATGTAATAATATTTGAGTAAAAGATTCACCATTCGTGAGTAAGAAATAATACCATCGCTTACACCGTTTAAGGTTAGATTTGTATCAAGAAAGGCATCTGTTAATTCTTCCACGGTTTCCGTCTTAAACCAGGCATCCTCTTCCACCTTTGCCCTGACTTCTTCGGTTATAAACATCGAGTCAAATACAACCCTCGGATCGGTTTTTGTAAGGCCTTCGCTTAGTGACGAATCTTTTTTTATTTCTTTGTACAGGGCTCCGTTAACATATCCCAGTGCATCAAGGGTGCCACTGTATATAAAGAACGGGTCCTCCGATTTCATACAGGCCAAATATGCGACAAAAGAAGCCTCGTCCTCAAAAATAAAACCCTTTAAGTGACTTAATTCGTGGCACATTGTATCAGGCTTATTGGTAATATACATAAGCTCGTTAACATTTGCTTCAAGAGAAAAAGGAAAATAATATCCGCAAATCGACTGCTGGCAGAAGAAATCCGATTTGTAGAAATATTTGGGCTTTGAATAATAGCCCGTAAGTAATGAAAGCCTTTCATCAATGGGACCGGCCAAGCCTGCCTTAACCTTTGCCTTCGCTTCATTACCTAACTTTTTCATGGAAGAAACCGCTGTTTCCTTTAAGTCACTGTCTGTTATAATTTCACCCTTCTCATTTCTTTCAAAGGTTTCGCACAGTGCATTGGCTCTTTTAACAAGCATTTCACGAAGCTTTATCAGATCCTCTTTATCAGGCTCATAATCAGTCGCCAAACTCCCTTCATAAAGAGGTGTGGTGTGATATAGAATGAAACAGTTTTGAACCTGTATAAAAAGAACAATCACAACTATCCAAAAGAAAACCTTTGTATTTCCTCGGGAAAGTTTCTTGAAGGTTTTCTTTTTTTCAAGGAGTTTAACAAGTCTTATAAGCCACAAAAGAACAGTTAATGCTACGTAGATTACAGCTCCGTAAATTAAGAATTCTCCTATGGAAAAGGATAATAATCCCGAAAGTCTTCCAAAGGTGTTTTCTATGAATGAAAAGATATATTTAACATAAAAGTCTGAAAAACCCGGCACACGCCACGCAAGCAAAAGCTCTGCAGACATAAGTGCCAGGATTACAGCCATAACAATTATTCGTTTATTTTTCAAGATTTTCTCCATGCTCCCACATAGAATAAAACCAGCATCGGATATATTTCAAGACGACCCGCAAGCATATCGAATATCAGTGTGATCTTCGATACATCGGAAAACATCGCAAAGTTTCCGGTGGGACCTACAAGTCCGAGACCCGGACCGATATTGCCTGCCATGGCAAGAACCGATGTGAAGGTTGATGTAAAGTCAAAATTATCAGCAGAAACAATAAAGGTGGAAACAATTACAAGTGCAACATATGCAACCATAAATGAGCCTACGCTTCTTACGGTATCCTCAGAGGTTGACTGACCATTTAATTTAATCTTTTTAACGCTTCTGGGATGGGCAAGGTGGGCAATTTCCCTGCCAAGACTTCTGAAAAGAATCAAAAGTCTTGAAACCTTAATACCACCGCTGGTGGAACCGGCACAGCCGCCCACCACCATAAGAAGCAACAGGATTGTCTTTGAAAGCATCGGCCAGGTGTTAAAGTCCGTGGAGGAAAAACCTGTAGTGGTCATAATTGAAACCACCTGGAACAGGGCATGATGCAGCGCCTCTCCGATTGTTGCAAAGGTGCCTCTTATCTGAATTGTAATTGCCGCAGTCGCAACAACTATTATTCCAAGGTAGAAACGAACTTCCTCAATTTTGAAAAGTTCTTTTCCCTTTCTTTTCAACAAAAGGTAATATACGTTAAAGTTTATACCGCACAAAATCATGAATACTATTGCGATATTCTGTACCGCAAGTGAATATCCTCCGACACTTGCGTTAAGGTCCGCAAAACCACCTGTTCCCATGGTGGAGAAGGATATAATCAGTGCCTTATAAAGGGGCATGCCCGCAATCATGAAGGATGATATAAGAATCAGTGTTAAGCCTAAGTAAATACCGTAGAGAATGGTTGCTGTAGTCTTAACCTTAGGCACCAGTTTACCAACCTCTGGACCGGTACTCTCCGCTCTCATAAGGTGCATATTGTGGCTGCCTGCCAGGGGCAGAACCGCCATAATAAATACAAGTACACCCATTCCACCTATCCAGTTTGTAAAGCATCGCCAGAACATTGCTGTTTTGGACATGGCTTCCACATCGGAAAGGATGCTGGCTCCGGTTGTCGTAAAACCTGAAACCGTTTCAAAGAGTGCATCAACATATGAGGGGATTTCTTTACACACAACAAACGGTACCGCGCCTACCATGGAAAGAATAATCCAGGAAAGGGAAACCGTAATAAAGCCTTCTCTTGCGTAAAAAACCTTGCTCTTTGGCTTAAATAAAGAACCTATGGTGCCTAACGTGAATGTGGCTAAGGCAATAATCAAAAACCAAATACCCTGTTTTTCTTTGTAAAACAGAGACACTATAACAGGAAGAAGCAAAAACAAGCCTTCAAACTGCAGTACTCTGCATAAAATAAATCTTATGAAAGATCTGTTCATAAAAACTCCCGCTTATGCCAGAATATCCGAAATATCCGAAAATCCGCTTTCTGTGGTAACAATTATTACCCTGTCGCCTATGGAAATGGTGCTTGAGCCCTTAGGTGTTTCAATCTGTCCCCGGTGAATAATGCAGGCAATAAGCACATTTGGCTTAAGCTTTAACTCCATAAGAGGAACATTTATAAGTTCTGAGGACTCTTTAACAGCAAATTCCAAAGCCTCTGCCTTTCCACCGTCCAGAGAATAAAGAGCCTCAATATTTGAATCAATTGTATTTGACATTGCTCTTACGTACTTAACTACATCTTCGGCTGCAAGAAGTTTTGGATTAATAATACTGCCGATGTTCATTTCTTTAATAATGTCATCGTAGGCATTCCTGTGAACCTTTGTAATAAGCTTTGCCTTAGGATTGATCTTTTTAACATAAACAGCCATCATAACGTTTTCCTCGTCATGATTTGAAAGAGATACAAAGGCTTCAGCCCTTTCTATACCCTCTTCAAAAAGAAGCTCCTTATCGGAACCATCGCCGTGTATAATCATGGCTTCAGGCAAAAGATCCGATAATTCTTCACACCTCTTAATGTCTTTTTCAATAATCTTAACCTCAAGACCGTTTGAAATAAGTGTTGAAGCAAGATAATAGCAAATCATTCCGCCGCCAACAATTACAACGGATCTGATTTTACCCTGATTCATCTGAACGGCCTTGAAGAACTGGTTGGCTTTTTTTCCGGAGGCAACAATTGAAACCCTGTCGCCCTCCCACATGGTAAAGTCACCTGTGGGAATCATGGTTTCGTTATCTCTTTCAACCATGCAGACCAGGACATCACTATCCAGTTTCTTATGCATATATTTTAACTGCATACCGCAGAGAGGACTTTCTTTTGACACCTCAAATTTGAGAAGTTCAACTCTTCCCCTTGCAAATGTGTCAATTTCAATGGCTGTGGGAAATTTAAGGAGTCTTGAAATTTCCATCGCCGCGGAAAGTTCCGGATTAACCGTAAGAGACAGGCCTAAGTCATCCTTTATAAATTCCATCTCAGCTTTCATCTGAGGATTTCTGACTCTGGCAATGGTGTACTTTGCGCCGAGTTTCTTAGCAATCAGGCAGCAAAGAAGGTTTCTTTCGTCGGAATCCGTTACGGCTATAAGAAGATCCGCATGCTTTGCACCCGCACCTTCAAGTATTTCAAGGGAGGAACCGTTACCGATAAGCCCCATTGAATCGGTTTCATCGGAAAGATCCTTAACCACTCTCTCATTTACATCCACCACAGTTACATTGTGGTGTTCACGGCTTAAGGATCTTGCAATTGACGCACCTACATTGCCGCAACCAACAATAATTATCTGCATATATGGCCCTCCATATACCTATTCAAAATCTTCCTCAGTGGAAACAAGCCCCTCCTCAGTTGCACGAAGCCTGCATCCCTCTTTTGCATTTCCTATCTCACAAACCGTTGCCATATCCTCGTCAATACACCCCTTGCATGCGGGACAGGGCATCATATTACCGCATAAATCCCTCGGAACACCTTCATTCCTTGAATTATGCTTACAATCAAAACACCAGCACTTTTTACATTGCTTAAACAACTGTTCCAGAGTCACCTTTGTGGGCGCTGCCTTCGGCATTTCCTTAGTCGCTGTCTTTTCAACTGCCGGAAGTTCTTCAATTGCGGAAGACACTTCTTTTATCGGTTCTTCTTTTATCGGAACCGTCTTTTTCTCGACCGCCTTTTTCTTTACAGGAGTTTTATCAGCAGGCTCTGCTTCGACTTTGCAAATCACAATCTTCTCCGGTGGTTCTTTTGAAGATTTTTTTACGGGAGCCGGCTTTTCTAAAGTTTCTATTGCCTTCGGATTAGGTATTCCCTCCTTAACCTGCATGGAAGGAGCCTCGTCCTTTTTAGTACGCTTTGCAACAGGCTTTCTAACCCTTACATGTGCACCCTGATCATCCTCATATTCATTCAGAAGATCAAAAAAATTAAGTTGTCCCTCATCAAGTTTCATTGAATTTTTCCCTGTTCTTCCAATACTGACCGCTTCCGCTTAACCTGTAAACAAGGGACTTTGGAAGCTTTTTATAATTCCTGCCGATTTTATAGCCCAGTAACTTAAAAAAGCACTGTACACAAAAAGGTAAAAAGAATATGACCTTTTTCTCCTCCAAAAGTCTTTTCCAGGTGGTCTTAACAAGCTTTATTCCTTCGGATTCACTCTTTATACCGAAAAAAACTTCGGGGTGATCGGTTTGGGATACACCGATATCAAAGTTTCTTTGAAACTGCTGCTTTATTGTGTATGCATGTGAATGCAAAACCTTTGCATCTGCCTCATAAGCTACCCTGTAGCCCTTCTTCAAAGCATTAAATGCAAAAATCATATCTTCGTTGAAAATTGTGGGGTGGCAAAAACCACCGATTTCAAAATACAAATCTCTTCTGTAGGCTGCACAAACATCCGATGAGAAAATTGCTTTTATACCTATCTTCTCTATGTCGCCAGCAGACTTTATGCTTGATTCTTTGGCATAGTTAAATTCTCTTGTTAAGCTCTCGAGTATGCCGGCATTTTGCCTCGGAATCTGTCTTGCGGATGAAACCGCCACATCATCCTTAAGATTTTTGACTAAATTACTGAATAATTCGTTACCTTCGGGAACTGCATCCTGAGTCATCATAACCACAATGTCCGCATCGGATTCAACCATTCCTCTGTGTCTTGTAGCACCATGATCAAACTCTTCCTTGGTAATGTGGGTGACCTTTATTGATTCTTCGTCCTCATCAAAATCAAAGGCTTCCTTAAAAGCATCAAAATACTGTTTTTCAGTATTAATGATATGTATCTGTTTCGGCCTGACAGACTGGCATTTAAGTTTCTCTACAAGTTCCTTTAGGTCTTTTCCCGGTTTATATACCGGTATAACAACATCAAGTGTCATAATTGTCCTTAATAAGCGTTTTTATTAATAAAACCGGTGAAAAATGTCATGAATATTATTTTTAAGTCAAATCCTATGGTCCAGTTTTCTATATAGTATATATCATGCTTTATTCGCTCTTCAATTGAAGTATCCCCGCGAAGGCCGTTAACCTGAGCCCAACCTGTAAGACCGGGTCTTACCTGATGCTTTACCATGTATCTCGGAATTTCTTCCTTGAACTTTTCAACAAACTGAGGTCTCTCGGGACGGGGACCCACAAGACTCATATCTCCCACAAGAATATTGAAAAGCTGGGGAAGCTCGTCGATGCTGGTCTTTCTTAAAATCGCCCCTACCTTTGTAACTCTGGGATCATTTTTAACAGTCCAGCCTGCTTTCTCCTCTGACACTGTCTGAACACGCATGGATCTGAATTTATACATATTGAATGTTTTGTTATGTAAACCAACTCTTTCCTGTCTAAAGAAAACAGGTCCCTTACTGGTAAGCTTCACGAGGAGAGCCGCGATTATCATTATAGGTGAGGTTATGATAATTCCAATCAGCGAAAGGACAATGTCCGCAGCCCTCTTTAAAGCAGCATTTCCGCTGTTTGCAAGGGGCACATAACGGATGTTTATTAAGGGAAGTCCGAAAAGGTCTTCCGTAAAAGCTTTTCCCGGAATCAGCTTAGCGTAGTCAGGAACAAACTGAGTATGGACACCCTGCTTTTCACAGATATTAACAACCTTTTCAAGCATATGATAATCCTCAAGAGAAAGTGTTATGGCCACTTCTCCAAGGTCATTACTCTGAAGGATTGGCTCAATAGCACTTAAGGTACCGATTACCCTTACATTTCTGTAGCAAAAGCCGATTTCTTTGTTATCATCAAGCATTCCGTAAATAGCATAGCCCCACTGGGGATTTTCAACTATCCTGTCAATAAAACCCTCTGCGGCCTTTGAATATCCAACAAGTAAAATGTGCTTCTGGTTATATCCATGCTTTCTTACGTATCTTAAGGACTTTCTCAAAACAAATCTGAAAACAGTGGTAGAGCCCACACTGAATACATAAAAAAGACCCAAAACCCAACGTGAGTAGTTTATTTCCTTGATGAAAACGAAGGTTGCAATAATCAAAAGGCCCATGCTTAAGGTACAGGCCTTCAAAAGATTTGCGCACTCAACACGGATTCTGGTGGTTCTTTTGGGGTCGTAAACACCGCTAAAGAAAAATATAAAAATGTATACGGGGAGAATAATGGCTGTTAAGGGTGTATAGGAAGAAAAAGGAAGTATACCTACAGCGCCACGGGAAAGAATATAGAACTTAAAAATATATGCCGCGGGCAATGAAGCCAAGATCAGTATTATGTCTATTATTACAAGCAGTCTGTTAAAAACTCGCTGATTATCTTTAATCAAAGTCCTGTCTCCTTAATCCATTGTATTAACTGAATTAATTATCTCAAAATAGAATTTTGTTTCTTTCATAAAGGTCTTAAGGATTTCTTAATATAACGCCAAACACTCGCGCACAGCCTGTATTATATCACAGCTTTCTCAAACTGGCAAAAAGTGAAACAGGGGGACCGTGTCCCCCTGCCTTAATTACTCTTACTTATTCGTATCTTAACGCCTCAATAGGGTCCATTCTTGCCGCTTTGTTGGCGGGATAATAGCCAAAGAATACGCCAATGGCCATGGAGAATGAAAGGCTCAATATAATACTGAATACGGAAGGAACCGCCGGTGTGCCAAGGAGTTTAGCCAGAATAATACCTGCGGTAACTCCAAGTGCAATACCTATAATTCCGCCCACAATGCATATTACAACCGCTTCCACTATGAACTGCATTCTGATAGAGCTGTTTGGAGCTCCCAGAGCTTTTCTCGTACCGATTTCTCTTGTTCTTTCGGTAATTGATACAAGCATTATGTTCATAACACCGATACCGCCTACCAAAAGCGCAATACCCGCAACTATGGCAATTGCTTTTGTAATAGAGCCAAGCATGGATGTCATAACCTCTACTACCGATGATAAACTGAAGGCGGTTACGGAAAGCTTTCTGCTGTCTCTGTAATATGTTCTGAAGAAGCTCTCTGTTGTAGCCGCAAACTTGTCTGAATCAACACCTGAAGCGGTTACAATGGTAAAAGAAGAAAATCCTTCAGAGTGAGTGATTGCTTTTGCCGCTCTTAAGGGGATATAAAGTTTTGTGTTTATATCCTTTTCCGCAGTGGTCATAAACATATACTGGCTCTGCTCATATTTGTAAACACCTATTATGGTTACCTGATAAAATTTATCACCGATATAAACGTTTACCACACTGCCGATTGCCGCATCCGTATCCCCGTCAAACATATTGTTAACGGTTTTATCGGAACAGATTCCCAGAAGTTTTCCCTCATCCATTTCCTGCTCTGCGAAAAATCTTCCTGCGGTAATTTCTATATTATCCGAAACAAAGGCACCTACGCTGGCACCGGTAAGTTCCACATTAGCGTACTTTCTGCCTTCTAAAATCTGGCCTCTTCCCACGGATTCGGTGGCAGATATTGCATATACCTCTTCAGAATAGGTTTCGCAGAATGTATTAATCATGTCCATGGATATCTTTTCGGACTCTTCAATGCTCATTGCTGTACTTGCTTTATCCTCAAAGATATAACCCTCTTCCGTTTTTTCAACCTCAGGTTCCTTAAACTGAAGATACACGGAAATGTTGTTTGCACCCATTGTGGACATGGATTCATTCATCTGGGTTGTAAGTGAGTTACCTACTGTCATGATGGCAATAACCGATGCAATACCGATTATTATGCCAAGCATTGTTAGCAAAGCTCTCATTTTATTGGCAAGAAGGCTTGAAAAAGCAAGTCTCACATTTTCAAAAAAGATCATGCCTGCACCTCCTTAGCCGGTTCCTCTTCCTTAGGAGCTCCCATACCGGGTCTTACACCCACCACATGGCCGTCCTTAAGAGAAATAATGCGTTCTGTTTCCTCTGCAAGTTCAGGAGAATGTGTTATTAATACAATAGTTTTTCCCTGTTCTTTGTGAAGTTTATGGAAAATATCCATAACCATTCTGCCGGTCTGTGAGTCAAGGGCGCCTGTAGGTTCGTCCGCAAGAATAATGGCGGGATCGTTGGCCATGGCTCTTGCAATGGCAACTCTTTGCTTCTGACCACCGGAAAGTTCCTCCGGAAGGTGCTTCATTCGCTCCCCCATTCCAACAATAGTAAGAAGTTCTTTTGCCCTTTCAACTCTCTTTCTTGCCGGAACCCCCGCATAAAGCATGGGCATTTCCACATTCTTTATTGCGTTTGTCTTTGCAATAAGGTTATAGGTCTGAAAAACAAATCCAACCTTTGAATTACGAATCTTTGAAAGTTCGTCATCCTTGCTTTTTGTTACATCTATTCCGTCAAGATAGTATGAGCCTGATGTGGGACGGTCCAAAGAACCTATAATGTTCATAAGAGTGGACTTACCGGAACCTGAAGCTCCGATTATGGCCACAAATTCACCTTCATAAACCGTTATATCAACACCGCCTAAGGCTGCAAGTTCATTGGGGGTACCTATGAAATACTTCTTAACGATGTCTTTCATTTCTATAATGATTTTCTTTTCCATTTAAGACCCCTACATACCTCTTGCTTCATTGCCTGCTCTTCTAAAGAAAGAGCTGAAATCAAAGACATCGGAAGACTGTCTCTTAATTTCCACTTCTGTTCCGGGAACAAGTCCTTCTCCATAGATTTCCGTGTAATAAGAGCTCTTGATTCCGGTCTCTACATAGACCTTATGAGTAATGTTGGTTCCGTCTTCGTTCTTACCGTCCACAACATTTACGTATTCTTTTCCGTCGTCATCGGTTATCACAGCATCGTAAGGAACAGTAAGACCGTCCTTACTTTCCGCAAGAACAATGCTGATTTTTGCTGTCATATCAAGTTTTAAGTATTCATTCTCAGATAATACGGAAATTACTACTTTATAGGTAACACTTGTACCCATGCCAATGCTTGCTCTTGGTGCAACAGACTTAACAACGCCGTCAAGCTCTGCATCGCCTGTTCCGTTTGTTTTGAAAACAACACGCTGGCCGGGTTTAATCTTACCGATATCGTATTCGTCTATTTCTGTAGTTATTTCAAAGCTGCTTATATCCTCAAGAACGATTGAATTCATTCCTGCGTAAGTATTTCCTTCTGCCACATTGAGGGTTGTAACAACACCTGAAATGGGAGCCTTTATGGTGCAGGCTTCAATCTGATCCTCAAGAGCACTTACCTGCTTTTCCATGGTAGCTGTGCTGTTTTCAGCGGAAAGCTGTGCTGACTTAAGGGAGTCCTTGGTAGTTGCAAGGGTTGAATCATTGGCACGCTTTGCATCAGCTCTGGTCTTTTCAAGATTCTCAAGGGTAGCCTTGTACTGCTCATAGGATGCTGTATAGGAAGAAATATCCGCAAGCCACTTATTCACGGCAGACTTTGCTGTTTCAAGAGCTGATGAAAGAATTGTTATATCATATCTCGCAATTGCTGCATCATATGCAGTTTTTGCTGCTGCCTCTGCTGCTTGGGTTGTTGCTTTTGCTGCTTCTGCTGCTGCTATTGCTGCCGGATCATATTCCGGATCCGTCGGATCTGTAGGTAATGCTTCAAGTGCTGCCTTTGCCTCAGTCCATGCATCTGCTGCCTCAGTCCATGCCTTTTTTGCAGCTGCGATTGCATTATTTGCAGACTTATAATTGTTCTCACACGCAAGCATATTTTTATAAGCTTCTGTGTACATATTTTCGGCATATTTCTTACTGCCTTCGTACATTTCCATCTTTTCTTTTGCTTCTTTTACCTGCTCTTCGTACTTGGCATCGGAAATGTTATTATTAACAATTGTTTCGTTGACACGCCTTTGAGCGGAAGAAACCGTTAAGCTGCTGCTTTTCTCTGCTGTAGAAAGAGAATCCTTGGCAGAAGCCAGGCTGTCTTCATAATTTGAAGGATCAAGTTCCACCAGAACATCACCTTCGTTAACCATGTCACCGATTTGTACATTAACCTTAAGTATTTTTGCTCCTGTTGCTATGGATGAAACATCCTTCTGTGCAACGCTTGTAATCTTACCGGTTGCGGAAACCACGCTTACGAGGCTGCGCTTTTCGGCGAGTGCGGTTTCTGTTGCAAGGGTTGAATTTATGATTTCCATGCCTTTTTTAAGGGAGGCTCTTAACCATAAAACTCCGCCTGTGACAAGTGCCGCAAGAACAACAAATACTATCAATCCTTTTCTGTGCTTCTTTAAGAACTTCATACATCAATCTCCGTCAAATATTATTTCACTATACAAAATATGTGCTTTTGTTTACTTTTTCAACCCTTATAAAAGGATTTAATTAAACTTTTACATTTTGACATTTTACCTTGCGGGAAGACATTATAAATCCCGGGTAGTTTCCTACCCGGGCAATAATCACTTTTTAAGGTATTTTGTAAAAATTCCTTCCATGGCGGTGAAATTAATGGGCTTGGAAATATAATCGTCAAATCCCTTTTCGACAAGGTGCTCCCTTACACCGGTTACGGCATTTGCGGTAAGTGCAATTATCTTGCATTTTCCGCCGTTTGCATACCAGGGTGAAAGTTCACGGATTTTTGTCATAGCCTCGATGCCGTCCATTTCAGGCATCATCTGGTCCATGAGAACGATGTCATACTCATTGTTTTCACATAATTTAATGGCGCTTGGTCCATCAGAAGCAGTGGTAACATTCATCTTGTAAACATTTAGTATCTTGGACACCACCTTTAAGTTCACACGATTATCATCAACTGCAAGAACCTTAACATTTTTATATTCCACATCACCTATGGTGGAGGCTGCCGCTTCATGCTTCATTTCAACCGTAAATTTACCGGCACTCTCTCCATCCACAATTCTCTGGGGAATTGAAATTGCGAAGGTAGTTCCCTCTCCGTAGATACTGTCAACGCTAATGGTTCCCTTCATAAGGTCCACATAGCCCTTAACAATGGCAAGACCTAAGCCGGTACCTTCGATGTTTGCGTTTTTGTGGGCATCGAATCTTGAAAAGGATGTAAAAAGATCATCTATGTCCGCTTCTTTTATACCAATTCCGGTATCGGTAATCTTAAAGGTAATATGAGCGGTTTCAAAGTTTATTCTTTCGAGAACAACCGTCAGCTTCACGCTGCCCTCGCGGGTGTATTTTACAGCGTTGTTAAGTATATTAACCAGCACACCTCTGATTCTTACGGGGTCGCCGTACATGGATACGGGAAGCTCTTCATCAACACTTACATCAAAAGAAAGACCCTTTTTGCTTGCAAGTGTGGCGGTAATAAAGTAAGCGTCCTTGATAACCTCGTGAAGATTGTAAGGCCTCTCCACAAGTTCCATCTTTCCCGATTCTATCTTTGATATATCAAGTACATCATTTATTATGGCAAGCAGGTTGTTTGAAGAATTTCTGATTTCATCGATTTCATCCTTCCTGCCCACTGTTTCATCCTTAAGAAGAAGCTCCGACAGGCCTACAATGGCATTTAAGGGAGTTCTGATTTCATGGGACATATTTGAAAGAAATACGCTCTTTGCTCTGCTGTTGCTTTCTGCGAGCTTGGCAGCATCTGCCATGGCCTTCATGTGCTCTCTTGCTTCGGTTTCATCCTTAACCGTTACAATGTAGCCTATGGTATCGTCAAATCTGTCCTTTGCACGGCTGGTTTCGATGTATACAGGTTTGTGATTTAAGATGCATTCGCAGTTGTCATGTCTGAAATTTCCCGCGTATCCAAAGAAATCCTTCGGCACGTCAAATACATCAAAAATTCTGTATTCCTTATCGGCAAAGCTCTTGGAAAGCCCAAGGAAAAAGGCCTCCGCAGCCCGGTTCATAAGTTTAACCTTACCTTCGGTGGAGAAAACCATAACAGGCTGCGAAACCGCAAAATATGTATATGAAGAAATGTTTTCCACATTGAGGCGGCATTTTCTTCTGGCTTCATAGGATCTGCTTATGATTAAAGCACCAAAGAACTGGGTAATAGTACTTCCGGGAAGTGCAGGTGCATCAAACATCGGGAAAAGTGTATCAAAAACCATTCCAAGAATAATAACGAGCAAAGCTCCCACCATGGTTCTGCCACAGCTTCTTTCCCTTTCAGTATAGGATTTTTTAGCCATCCATATGGTATTTATCAGCATGTTGATGCCAATAATAACAGAATATAAAGTATATATGTTATTGGCCAAACCGCTTTCAAAGGTATAGGTCATTCCCCATTTATCTATATAAAAATGGGTAACAGACGGGTCAACAGTCAAAAACCAGATAGGAATGCCTAAAAGCGTAAATATGCAGAACACATTTTTTACCTTTTTAGGAAGATTTGAAATAAAGGCAAAATAAAACTGACACGTAATCAGAAGCGTGAACACACCAACCATACCCACTGCTCTTCCGAAATATGCAAGCCTTGGGTCTGTAGTCATATGTACCGTGCTGAATCCTGCGCTCCAGATGGAGCTTGCAAAAAACATAATCGGCACAATGAAATCGCTTATATATCCTTTTTCAAATCTTGTAAGTGCTTTAATTCCAAGGTAAGCAGTTACCCCACCAAAGCCATACATAATAATTGCAAGTATCTGTCCTAAATACATAAAAAATACCTCTGCGCTACTAACTCACTCTAAGCATAGCACAGAGGCATTAATCAATTATGCATACTTCTTATTGTCTTTATTCATCTTAATAATAAGAGCTGTAGTCACCACTAAGATGATACCAACGATTGGAAGCAAAAAAGCAGAAAACAATGAGGGGTTAAATATGGTAAGGAAAACGTATACAAAGCTTAATAACGAGAAGCCAAAGATAGTAACGCTCATTAACCATACATCATCGTTGTATACATATTTTGCAGCATTTGGATTAATCTTCTTCATCGGATGATTCCAATATTCAAATGAGTAAAAGAACAGCATACACGTCATTATAATATTGGTTATAAGGAAAATCACCGGAAGCACCAGCATTGCCCCGGGGGTTCCGTAGGCATCAGCTTCACCATAAATATCAAAGTGAGTGGGAACTTCTGAGCCTGCATTTACCACATAAACCAAAGCCATAATTATGCTGGCAACAATAAATACATACGATAATACAATCATTATTATATGAGGAAGCTTTATATATTGTCTGTTCATCATTACTCCTTTTATCAGATGTCCAATTCTATCGGGGCATCAATGTCCTGACCCACATATTTTCCATCCTTTTTACGCTGCTTAACGCATTCTGTCAGAAGATATTCAATCTGCCCGTTTACAGATCGAAAGTCATCCTCTGCCCAGGCTGCCAGCGCGTTATACAGCTTTTCACTTAGCCTTAAAGGCACCTGTTTTTTTTCAGCCATAAGAATATACCTCTATTTTAGTACAGACTTCCTGAATTAACAATTGGCTGCGCATCATGATTTCCGCAAAGAACAACCAAAAGATTTGATACCATTGCAGCCTTTCTTTCTTCATCAAGCTCCACCACATTGTTTTCGTTAAGTCTTTCAAGAGCCATTTCCACCATACCCACAGCTCCGTCCACAATCATCTTTCTTGCATCAATGATTGCTGAAGCCTGCTGACGCTGAAGCATTACTGCAGCGATTTCAGGAGCATATGCAAGATATGTGATTCTTGATTCAATGATTTCAATACCGGCTTCGTTAACACGTGCCTGAATTTCTTCTTTGATTCTTGCTGCAACTACTTCACTTGATCCGCGAAGTGAGCCTTCATCTGCCACACCGTCACCGGTGGTGTCTACATTTTCAGCCACATCATAAGGATATATACGAACGATATTTCTAAGAGCCGCATCACACTGAAGTGAAAGGAACTCTTTGTAATTCTGCACATTGAATACAGCCTTTGCAGTATCAACGATTCTCCAGGTTACCGCAATACCGATTTCAACAGGATTACCAAGGCAGTCATTAATCTTCTGTCTTGAGTTGTTAAGGGTCATAATCTTAAGAGAAAGCTTCTTTGTGGGAAGTTCAACACTAACTGACTGTCCCTGAACAGTGGCGCTTGCAACCTTAACATCTCCGCTCTGGGAAAGAGATGTATAAGCTGCAGGGTTAAGTGCTGTACAGAAGGGATTTACGAAGTAGAAACCATCACCCTTAAGAGTACCAACATATTTACCGAAAAGTGTAAGCACTAAAGCTTCAGAGGGCTTCAAAACCTTAAGACCGATGTAAGGAACCCAGCCGATTGTCATCCAGATAATTCCTAT
The DNA here is from genome assembly GCA_045598365.1 of Lachnospiraceae bacterium. Classification (GTDB taxonomy): domain Bacteria; phylum Bacillota; class Clostridia; order Lachnospirales; family Lachnospiraceae; genus UBA1258. The sequence goes on along the minus strand of JAZLLV010000017.1, from coordinate 2,722 downwards.
AATCATAAATACAGGATTGGTCTCAACCATGGGAATTCCCACTGCAAAGCAGGCAATTCCGGCGCCATATAAAGCGGTGATGAGCAAAAGTGCAAGCATACCGTTCTTTTTACCGTTAATAATTTTTTCTTCCATATCTATTTCTCCTCGTTTTTATTTGTTTTTCTTTGAAAGGGCCATAACCCACTTATAACATAATACACTAAGTATCAGAGCAATTGCAGTTACTATTAATAATATCAGCCTTGCATCCATTGTTCCACCAAGAGCTATAACACCCACAATAAGAAGCATTGTAATAATCATATTGGGGAACATATAGATAACTACCGCAGCACCCTGCTTGATTACCTCGATCTCGTTTTCCCAGGAAAGTTTCATATGCTTCATACCACACACACATCCGAATGTTGTGGAAAAGCCGCAAAGGACAATTCCCAGAACAATATAAAGAATTGTGTCAGTAAATGAAACCTTCGCTGAAATGCTCATAAGCACTATTCCAAGTACCGTAAAGGGAACCGCAAGGTACATATTAAAGAGCATCTTTCCTTTATATATGGTTGATTTCTCAATAGGAAGGCTCTGAAGTATCCAGTAGTTCTTTCCCTCCAAAGAAGGTGAACAGGTTGTTGTGGACATCATGCCTACCAGCAAATAGATTATAAGAGGAATCGCAGGATAAACTCTTGTCACATCAAGAGGTGCATTCTGGGTGATTGTTGCCACCATCTTATCCAGTCCGAAAATCACTGAAGCCATTGCCAAAACCATCGTAAGCATATGTCCCATGCCCACATTAACCAAGTAGTTAACGGAACCTGTAAATCTCTTAAACTCCTTGAAAGCTATGCTGTTTACAACACTTGTTTTCTTTTGGCCCTTAAGCTTATAACTTTTTGAAGCGGCGTGGGACATAAGAGCTGAATTAAGTTTTCTGTAGGATCTTGCTATCAGTAAAAAAACTGTTTCAAAAACAAGCACTGACAAACCGGCAAGAAGAAGTATTGATACAATATCAGTCTTATTTACCGCCAGGGAAAACCACTTAAGCGGGAAATACACGCTTCCGATGTTATCAACTGCATCCGATATGGAGCCAAGTACTTCTTCGGTTCTCTGTTCTCTGAACATCGCTTCAATGAAGAATCTTGAGAAAAGTGCAAAAACAACAAGTACCAGTATTAAAACAATCTGTACCAGTTTTCCGCCTTTTTTAAATCCCGATCCGATTTTAGCGATTACAAAACCCAAAAGAGACGCAGCCGCCATGGGAATCAGTGGAAGAATCATTGAAAGCACCAGCCATAGCGGATACACATACAAGGCAGGTTTCTCTGCGATTCCGTACCCTGCAAGCATTGCCACCGAAATGCTTACATACCAGGGAAGGCTCTTTACATACATATAAAGGAACTTGTCCTCTGCTATTGTCTTAACGGAAAAAGGTAAAGACATTAACATATCGTATTCCTTAAAACCAAAAAGATATCCGTTTGTCTTAAAGAATGTAAAAAGGAAAGCCATTGCGGATATTAAAGTGGCCATTAACGGAGGAATTGCATAACCGATACCCATGTTTTTATATCCTATGCACATGAATATGCAAAAAGCCATCAAAAGCAGGTATAAAATACCTATTCCGACCATCTCGCCTATTATGTTTCCTTTTCTTTTTGAATCCTTACTATATTTAAGTATATTTAATGAACCGGTGGATTTTAACAATGTGCTAAGAAGCAAAAGTTTTTTACTTTTCATCGTACACCTCTAAAAATACCTCTTCCAAAGAATGACCTGTTGTAAGTTCCTCCATGGTTCCGGAAGTAATAATCTTTCCTTTCTTTATAATCACTGCTTTATTACAAAGTTTTTCAGCCACATCAAGTACATGGGTTGAAAAGAAAACCGCAGTTCCTTTTTCACACATGTCATGCATTATTTCCTTTAATACAAATGTAGCTTTGGGATCAAGGCCCACAAAAGGCTCGTCCAAAACAAGAAGCCTGGGTGAATGAATGAGGGCTGAAATAATTGCAACCTTCTGTTTCATACCATGTGAATATGAGGAAATCATATCTCCCAGTGCATCTGTTATTTCAAATCTGTCAGCGTATTCCCTGATTTTAGCTTCTCTTTCTTCCTTTGAAAGATCAAAAACATCTGCAATAAAATTTAAGTACTGAATGCCTGTAAGATTTTCGTACAAATCAGGGTTGTCAGGGATGTAAGCGGTAACCTTTTTACATTCCATTGGTTCATTCTTAACAGAATGTCCGTCAATATAAATTTCTCCCTCTTCGAAATCAAGTACACCAACAACACCCTTTATTGTGGTGCTCTTACCGGCACCGTTGTGGCCGATAAAAGCACAAATATCGCCGCCTTCAACGGTAAGGGAAACATTGTCTGCTGCCTTTTTTCCTTCACCATAGGTTTTTGAATAGTTCTTTATCTCTAACATGCTCATAATCAAAACTCCTTTCTGAATTGTCTGAGCGTTTCATTTCTTCGTGATATCATTATGATATCATATAAATTCATTTTGTCAATACTTCCGCGCGTCGACATTTTTTTATAGTCGTAATGTGAATTGTTAAATTCAATACCTTTGACCCCAAACTGGAAGTTACTCTTGCACATGCACTTTTTAATTTTTATCCTATAAAAGGTTATCTGTCTGTCAGAAAGGATGCTCATATGAGTCGTAAAATTAAAGGTA
>JAZLLV010000016.1:0-3396 GCA_045598365.1 Lachnospiraceae bacterium | reverse complement strand
ATATTTTAAAGGATCTGTGCATTAAAGACAAATCGGAGGTGCTAGAGACATTGATTTTTGAATATGATGAAGAAAGACATATAAAAAATGAAAAAGCAATTAGCTTTGAAGAGGGCCGAGAAGAAGGTTTGGCAGAAGGCCAAATGCAAAATATGATTCAAACTGCCACAAATATGTTAAATAAAGGCACATTTTCAGTAGCAGAAATTGGAGAAATTACGGGCCTTGACGAAGAAAAAATTAAGGATCTTTGCGGCAAGGTAAAAGCAATAGAGAAAGAAAATACTGATACCGAAAACACTGTCTGATTATAGGACAGTGTTTTTTGCATAATAAAACTATGTAATAGCTGCTAATAGCATTAAAGTATTAATTAAGCTAATATAAGTGTTGTTTAGCACATTAAATGATGCTCCATTCTTCACATTAAATGATGCTAAAGCAGCCTAGCTGAAATCATGTCCTTCACATTATTTTAGGCTGATTATTCAGATTAAAAATTCCTCATCCAAATAAAGTGAATGAGGAATTAAAGGTCAACCAAGTTCACAGTCATTGAGAGCCTGCATAACGATGTCGGTTGTGATGAGATTAGCTTTATTGCTGTCTCCAAGGAGCATGCTTGCATTGCAGTACTTGTTGATAAGTCTAGGCGTGCCATCGGCAGCATTGAGGATAGCTTCGATAGCTGCGTCTTCAAAGATGACTTGATTACAGCCAGCACCTTTAAGCTTTTCGAGGATGTAAGTTTTTCCTTCATCTTTTGAAATGCCTTCGAGATTGTAGTTCATAACGATACGCTGCTTAAGCGGCTCGTGAATCTGAAGCTGAAGCGTTGAATTGAGCTTTGGCAGTCCAGCAAGAAGAATGGCGGCTCGGTCTCTTGAATCCATTTCAAAGTTGAATAGGATTTTTAAATCGTTGAGGATTGCATTGTTGATGTAGTTGGCCTCGTCAATAATTATTACAGGTGTTTTTCTCTTTTCAACAGCAAGTCTTGTGATTTCTTCCTGAATGATTTGGAAGTTATCAGGTTTTTTAAATGCAGGTTCATTACCTAACTCTTTGACCAGATTTCGATAGAAATCGTTTGGGGTAAGAGTTGATAACGAGGAATAAATCACTTTATAAAGTGACGGATTTAAAGAAGCTGCCCAGCTTCTGATAGTTGTGGTTTTGCCTCTTCCGGCACTTCCGGTAAGAAGTCCGAAGCCTTTTGTTTTGGCGAGATAGTCCAGTCTGAATAAGGTTTCTTTATATTCAGATGTATCAACCAGGATTTCTTTGGAATTCTTTATAAATGGGTTGAATTCCAGACTATATCTTGTAAAGTAGTCCATTATTCTTCACCTCTGCATAAATGAATTTTTTCACGCTTGACAAAAGCGTTTTCGGTTTTGTTTAAAAGTCTGATAGGTGTTAAGGTGCCATCGGCTTCAACAATAAATATATCATCGAGATTCGGAGAATATCTAAGTTTGATACGTTGCTTTGCGAAGCGGCAGTCAACTTCGTATTCTACCTGATCAATAACAATAACGCTGTCAGAAGATACACGGCGCTCAATTTCAAGAAGAAAACTGTTTTCGATATCTTCATCTGATAAGCGTCTGATACGGTTAGGTTCTGAAAAGAATCTATCCTGTGGAGACTTACCATTCAAAGAAGAATGTACGGTCTGATTGTATTTCTGAACGTAGGCAAGCAGGTTTCCACGAAGCTCATCAAGGGAATGAAAATCTCTTATATCCAGAGATGACATCCACTGGTCTTTCATGGTACGGAACCAGCGCTCAATCTTGGCTTTCTGAGTTGGAGTATAGGGCTGGTCATAATGAATTACCGAGCCTATACGAGCTGCAAGCAGTTCCATCTGTTTGTTCTTGTAGCTGGAGCCATTGTCAAAGTTGAACATCTGCGGGCGACCATACTTGGCAACAGCAGATTTAATAACAGACATAAGATTTACAAAGTTATCATTAAAAAAGATGTCAATTCCAACGATAAATCGGCTGGCATCATCAATAAGAGCAATGATGTAAACTTTGTGCTTTTTACCATCAGGAGTTTTAAGGTAAGGTCCAACACTGGAATCGCCACACCAGACCTCATTGATGTGTGGGCGTTCATAGCGTCGCATGTCTTGATTGGTTGTAGTTTTTAATTCCAGGGCTAAAAGGTTGATGTATCTGTTTACTGTAGATTCTGAAACATCACCTTTTTTAACAGTACCGTTTTCATGGAGCTGTCTGTGTATAGCCGCGGCGGACATGCGGGGATAATTAGTTTTCAGATATCTAATCTGTTCCTTTACATCATCGTCAAGCTTTCTTGGTATACCCTGGTCGGCTCGTCCGTTTGGAATTAGAGCATTAAAGCCATCTTTTTTATAGGCAGCATACCAACGCTCGATAGTGCCAGGAGCGTAATGCTTTAAAGTACCGTCAGGGTGGGTGACACCCTTAACGGAGGCTGCATTAAAGAAAGCTGTCAGAGAATCATAATCATCTGATAGCCCAGTGATAAGTGGAGCAATGGCTGAATAGCGCATCAGAGCAATTGCCTGTTTCTTTTCCTGATCCATAAGTGGGTCCTCCTTCGTTTTTTCTTTAGTATAGAAGGAAAAGGACGGTAGGTCGTGCAAGGTTATGTGGTGTTAAGAAAAAGAATATTTAGAGTGTTTTTTATCTGCATAAACTGGTACGAAAAGAATGAAAAACATGACTTAATAAGCAGATGGAATGGAGATAATTTAATGCTTTCTGAACATAGTTTCTCATGCCAGAATTTAAGATAGTTCCTGATGACATAGCGAAAGCTGCCTTCATCAATGTAAGGATTATCATTCATGACAGAATCCTGAGAAAGTTTATTAAGATAATTATTAATGATAGAGATTTGATCAGTGGTAGAAACCTGAGAATAGGGAACCATTGAGGATAAAAGAATGGCGTGGGTATGACCACAGCATTCACACTTAACACGGCAGATGCGAAAACGCACTTTGCCGGTTGGAGACTTGATATATCTGTGATAGTAACCATGAACAGATAGGCAGCCAGAGTGACCGCAAGGGCACGTAAGCATGTGGAACTGGAGGGTATTTATCACTTGATTATAAAAACTTGGTGTAAGAGGATTGTATTCTTCTACTAGTAAGGTTATCATAGCATTGTTGGAACTATGAGCAAGCTCATGGTTTTTGCATGAGGCAGGAAACCGAACTGTGGTAGGGGCTGGTTCCTGCTTCTTTATTTATAGTAACGTGGCTATAATAACAGAAGGTACAGGATAAAACAATCTGACGGATAATGCATCAGAATAATTTATACTGTACCTTCTTTTAATTTGAAGAATTTTCAGGTAATTGGAAGCAGGTAATGTTACGAATAACAG
>JAZLLV010000015.1:0-39311 GCA_045598365.1 Lachnospiraceae bacterium | reverse complement strand
TATAGTTTATTTTATCAGAAATTGTGGTAATAGATGTAGTTCTATTTCCTGCATCTTTGGATGAAGCCCCACAATGATATATAATTTCATCCTCTGTACCATAATCAATGAAAATATACCTATCATGAAAACAACCACAGGTTTGTCTTAATTCAACTTGAATACCGGAATATTCCTTGCAAAAATCATCATATATTGCCTTTCGAAGTCCATTATTGATATTATCACTGAATATTTTTATTTCCACGTTTGGTTTGCAACAAATAAGGTGCTCTAAGGTCTTTATTCCAATATAATTATCAACTATATATATGCTCTTATTCGCCTTAGAATATATCTCAGAATATGCAAGATCCGCCATAAACGGTTGTCCATCCAATACTAAGTATCCCCTCTTAATCTGTGGTTCTCCAAATTCTGTCATAATATCAGATAATTCTGATTTGTAAACAATATCACTTAATTTATCAACCACACCTGCAACCTGTTCTTCCACCTCATTCAAATTACGCCGTAAAGACAATGTTTCTGCAATGTTATCCGAAATTTGCATAGAAAGCTGTAAGTATTCTCTTTGACCAATCAATCCTTGTTTTTCTAATATATAATCTTTCATCGTTTTGAAAGTCCGAATAAGTGCAATACTTTGCTTAATGGCCAATTCACCTCTCAAAACGGTCATCAGCATATAAATACCCTGTTCTGTAAATGCATAGGGTAAGTATTTTATATGCTGGCCTTGCATATTTCCCTTATCGTTTAAGGTGAAAATTTTGCACCTTAAAACCTCTTCTTTAGTTAACTGAAACATAAAATCTTCCGGAAACTTTTCAATATTGTTCTTAACCTGCCTGTTGAAATTTTTTGTTTCGTATCCATATATCCTTGCCAAATCCATGTCCAGCATCACCTTTCGCCCTCTAATATCGAAAGTCTTATCTCTGATTAATTCGTCTGTAACATCAACAAACTCCATTTCTTGTTTCTTTTGTTCTTCCATTCATATCCCCCTCTTGTCAATCATTCAAAACAATGCTATGGTAACCATTGGATATATTTGTATTATATTATTATCCATTGGTTACCGTCAATAATTATTAAAGGGAGAATACTATGTCTGCACAATTAATACCTGAGCGTTTGAAAATAGCAAGAGAAAAATTAGGAATCACAATGGCTGAAGCTTCTCGGAGATTAAATCTATCCAAAATAGGCTACTGCCGTTATGAATACGGTGAAAGAGTTCCGTCCATTCAGACTATTGAAGTCATTGCACAATGCTTTCACACCTCTGTTGATTATCTGGTTGGAGTTACAGACAACCCTTCGCCCACACAAATCGTAATCGATAAAGAATCGAATCCAGAATTGTTTGAATTAATCGAACTCTGCCGCAATAACGATTCTGACCAAATAAAACGATTAATTGCCTATTATCAAGAGTTATCAAAGCATTAATGGTTATTTTATCACAGCCGATAGCTTTTTCCATATTCTACAAGGGCTCGAACGATTATTGAGACAAAAAAACTCCCGGTTTTAAACTGTTACGTTCAAAACCGGGAGTCATTATTTTACTTTAATTTGCTAACCTTTAGCTAAGTAATAGCTCTAATTACTTCATTTCTGCGATGGCAGCCTGTGAAACAGCCATCCTAGCTATCCAGACTTACTTATTTCGCACCGAAAGCCCATGCCATTTCAGGATTCTCTGCTGCTAACTTCTTGAAGAGTTCCTGCTTCTGAGCGATGGCCGCCTGGGCTGCTGCCAAGCGCGCAATCGGAACACGGAAAGGTGAGCATGAAACATAGTCAAGACCAATCTTGTGGCAGAACTCTACTGATGCGGGATCGCCACCGTGTTCACCACAGATACCAACATGAAGGTTGGGATTAACGGGCTTACCAAGCTTAATGGACATTTCCATAAGCTTACCAACACCATTCTGGTCAAGCTTTGCAAAAGGATCGTTCTCAAAAATCTTTGTATCATAGTATGAATTTAAGAACTTACCTGAGTCATCACGGGAGAAACCAAATGCCATCTGAGTAAGGTCGTTTGTACCAAAGCAGAAGAAATCAGCCTCTGAAGCAATTTCGTCAGCAGTAAGAGCCGCACGGGGAATTTCGATCATGGTACCTACTTCGTACTTAAGGTCAATACCTGAAGCTGCGATTTCTGCATCTGCAGTTTCAACTACAAGCTTCTTAACAAACTTAAGTTCCTTAACCTCACATACAAGAGGAATCATAATCTCAGGCTTAACAGCCCAGTCGGGATGTGCCTTCTTTACTTCGATTGCCGCACGGATAACAGCCTTTGTCTGCATTCTTGCAATTGAAGGATATGTAACAGCAAGACGGCATCCTCTGTGACCCATCATGGGGTTGAACTCATGGAGGCTGTTGCAGATTGTCTTAATCTCCTCTACTGTCTTGCCCTTTGTCTCTGCAAGCTTCTGAATATCGGCTTCTTCTGTGGGAACGAATTCATGGAGCGGAGGATCAAGGAATCTGATTGTAACAGGACATCCTTCAAGTGCTTCGTATAAAGCCTTGAAATCGCTCTGCTGATAAGGAAGAATCTTATCGAGAGCTACTTCTCTCTCTTCTTCTGTATCTGAACAAATCATCTCACGGAAAGCTGCAATTCTTTCGGGATCAAAGAACATGTGCTCAGTACGGCAAAGACCGATACCTTCGGCGCCAAGTTCATGAGCCTTTCTTGCATCTGCAGGAGTGTCTGCATTTGTACGAACCTTAAGTCTTCTGTATTTATCAGCCCAGCTCATTACACGTCCGAAATCACCTGAGATTGAAGCATCAACTGTAGGAATAAGTCCTGCATAAATGTAACCTGTTGTACCATCAATTGAAATTGTCGAACCTTCTGTAAAGGTCTTTCCGCCAAGCTTGAATTTCTTATTTTCTTCATCCATCTGGATGTCGCCGCAACCGGATACGCAGCAGGCACCCATGCCACGTGCAACTACGGCAGCGTGTGATGTCATACCGCCACGAACTGTAAGAATACCCTGTGCAACCTTCATACCTGTAATATCTTCAGGTGATGTTTCGAGACGAACAAGAACTACCTTCTCGCCCTTAGCAGCCCAGGCTTCTGCATCTTCAGCTGAGAATACCACCTTACCGCAGGCAGCACCGGGGGATGCACCAAGACCTCTTCCGAGAGGAGTTGCCTTTTTAAGAGACTTTGCATCGAACTGAGGGTGAAGAAGTGTATCAAGATTTCTGGGATCAATCATTGCAACTGCTTCTTCTTCGCTCTTATGACCTTCATCCACAAGGTCACATGCAATCTTTAATGCTGCAGGAGCTGTTCTCTTACCGTTACGGCACTGAAGCATATAAAGTTTCTTGTTTTCTACGGTAAATTCCATGTCCTGCATATCATGATAGTGGTTTTCAAGAATGCCACATACTTCAATGAACTGTGAATATGCATCGGGGAATTCTTTTTCCATCTGAGCAATAGGCATAGGAGTACGAACACCGGCAACTACGTCTTCACCCTGTGCATTGATGAGGAATTCGCCCATAAGCTTCTTCTCTCCGGTTGCGGGATCACGTGTGAATGCAACACCTGTACCGGACTGATCGTTAAGGTTACCGAATACCATGGGCATTACGTTTACTGCAGTACCCCATGAGTAAGGAATATCATTATCTCTACGATATACGTTTGCACGAGGATTATCCCATGAACGGAATACTGCCTCGATGGCAAGTTTAAGCTGCTCTACAGGATTTGAAGGGAATTCTTTACCCAGCTGATTCTTGTATTCGTCCTTAAACTGCTTTGCAAGAGCCTTTAAGTCGGCAGCTGTAAGGTCAACGTCATATTCAACGCCCTTCTTTGCCTTCATGGCATCAATAAGTGCTTCGAAATATTTCTTTCCAACACCCATAACAACGTCGGAAAACATCTGAATGAAACGTCTGTATGAATCATATACGAATCTCTTAAACTTAGGATCCGGATTACCTGCAATCATAGCATCTACTACCTTGTCATTTAATCCAAGGTTAAGAATTGTATCCATCATACCGGGCATGGAAGCTCTTGCGCCTGAACGAACCGATACAAGAAGAGGATTGGTCAAATCGCCAAACTTCTTGCCGTTGATTTCTTCCATGTGCTTTACGCCTTCCATGGCCTGTTCCATAATTTCGTCATTAATCTTGCGGCCGTCCAGATAATACTGGGTACAAGCCTCCGTGGTAATTGTGAAACCCTGAGGTACGGGAAGTCCAATCTTAGTCATCTCTGCCAAGTTGGCACCTTTGCCTCCAAGAAGGTTTCTCATGTCTGCCGAGCCTTCATCAAATCGGTAAACCCATTTTGCCATAAAAATTTTCTCCCTCTATTAATTCCGTTTTTCAACCCGCTATAGGGGGTTGACCCCTTTATCCTCCATTATACACATAGAGAATTAAAACATCCTGTACAGTGTACAGGATGCTCGCACATAAAGAATTATATCATAAATTTGTCCGTCTTACAAGAACACAACGGTATATTGATGTGTCTTAAAACTACTTTTCACTGCCCGGAACAGTAACAAGATAAATTGCTTTTCCCACCATTTCAAGAGCATTGATTCCGTTTGGAACAACAAAATGATCTCCGGCCTTTACTGCAGTACCGTTAACAGTTCCCTGTCCTTCAACTACAGACACAATAGAGAACGGAGCCTCATAGGAATAGATAAGTTTATCAGAAACCTTTACCTTATCTATTGAAAAGATTTCATCAGAAATAATATTTGAAACGCCCGCCTCTTCCGAAGTATGCATATGTAATACTTCTCTGTCCGGCGCCTTAATAACATCAATTGCCTTATCAATATGGAGTTCTCGCTTTTTTCCGTTACTCTGAATACGATTGTAGTCAAATATTCTGTATGTGGTGTCGGAATTTTGCTGAATTTCGACTAAAACAACTCCACCTGTAATTACATGAATAGTACCTGAAGGAACATATATGAAGTCTCCCGGTGCAACGGGAATGTGATTAAGTATTTCTGTAATGGTGCCTTCTTTTATATGCTTGCGAAGTTCTTCCGGGGTCTTAGCCTTATGTCCCACAATAAGCTTTGCGCCCTCATCACACTGAATAATGTACCAGCATTCGCTTTTGCCCATTGGCTGTTTCTCGACATTTACGGCATATTCATTAGTGGGATGAACCTGGATAGAAAGCTGTTCTTTTGCGTCAAGTACCTTCACAAGCATTGGAAAAATCTCGCCTTCGATATTACCGAACAGTTCTCTGTGGTTATTCCAAAGGGAAGACAAAGTCTCTCCCTTATATTCTTCCGAAATACAAACACAGTCTCCATGCTCATGGGCACTTATGGCCCAGCATTCTCCGGTTGTATCAGACGGGATATCATATCCGAAAATATCGCGCATCTTGGTACCGCCCCAAATGGGAGTCTTATATTCAGGTGTAAAAAACAAAAAGTTGTTATTCGCCATAAAATCCACTTAGGAAACAATCAGAGAAGTAAGATAAAAAGGTGTTTCATCACTGCAAATATCTGAATGATCCTCAATTATAGTCACTTTCACGTTATGATTTATTTTTACATCTTCATGCAAAACAGAAAGAGTAGTGAGGCAATCGCCCCAGTCTTCATCAAAGTTACCGTCTAAGATAACAGCATTTTCCTCATCACCGTCAATAACAAGACCGGCTACGGGAGACGGCTTTCTGATGGTTTTTCTGAATTGAACACTGATACAGGAGGCCTCTACGTCAAAAAAAATACTGTCTCCTCTTTTTCTTCCCTCAAAGCCCTTGCGGAACATCTCAGTTATGTGATTCTGAGGTGTTGTATCCGGCAAAAAGCCGCAAAGCTCAGGCTTAAAATTAGTATTGTTAAGTCTTAAAGACTTTTCGTAAAGATTTTTTGTAAGCGGCTTAGGAAGCTTATCATCAGTAAAGTTCTCACCGCTGCGCTCAGACTTTGAATACACCTTATCAAGGTAATACGTTATTACATCGCTCATAAGAAGATGTCCCGCATCATTAGGATGTAAATCGTCAGGTGTAATATCCCTGTTTTTAATACTTCCCTCCAGAATTTTTTCATAAATTGCTGATTTCATGGAAAGGGAAGTTAATTTATAATGTCTGCCGATTTCAAGATGTATGTCTTCGGCGCTTGAACCACTATCATAACACACGCTGTGAACTAATACCAGCGCAGGCTTACAGTCGGCTGTTAATATGCGGCGTATAAGCCCCTCATAGGTCTCTTTATAATAATCATTTGCTCCGTCATTGACACTGAACTCTACAATGACGAAATCTGGCTTATATACAAGCAGGTCCTCTTCAACTCTGGCAACACCAAAGTCCGAAGGTGTACCACCGATACCGGCATTCACATAGGTCACTTCGGATTTTTCAAATTTCTTTTTCCACCATTCGTATACTCTGTATGCATAGCAGGTTTGTGGAACCGAAGAAAGACACCCCTGGGTAATTGAACCTCCGATAAAACCAATCGTCAGCGGTTCGCCCCTTTGTCCTTTTTCAAATACCCTTTTAAGTCTTGAAAAATCGCCCTCGTTTATTATGCCTTTTTTTGCATCGATTTCCATTTAATGCCTCCGCTTAAGCGTCACCTATAACAGAATATTAAAGATATTCCTATAATTCAAGTGTTTTTGCCATTACCGGCACTTACTAAAAAAAGATTAATAATTGAGCCTGAAAAGTACATAAATAATTAATAATCTTAAGACCGGTTACTGCTTGATAAGATGAATAAGTGTTGATGTAAAATCTCCCCACATGGGTTCAACGGATAAACCGCCATACATCAAAACATCCGCAGAATATACCCTGCCGGTTGCTTCGTCCCTGTAAATATCACCGGGGACCAAGCCCGCAAGTTTAATATGGCGCGATTTAACATTAGCCTGTCTTAATACATTCACATATGTAACAAGAATCTCTTTATTATCTTTTGATTTAACCATCCAGGAATCGAAAAGCCCGTTTTCAGAGTATGAGGCAAGCCTGTAGTAATCCCCTTCTCTTACAAGATCGTTGTATTTATGATAGGTTTTTACCTGCCCCGGTATTTTCTCCCTGTCTTCTTTTGGAATTCTAGTTACATCAAGTTCATATCCAAAGGTTCCCGCAAGAGCCACATTTCCTCTTGTTTCAAAAGGGGTAACCCTTCCGACTGCATGATTGGGGCAATCAGATACGTGTGCTCCCATGGAAGATAACGGATATACAAGCGCGGTACCCTCCTGAATTTTCAGACGCTCAATCGCATCCGTATCATCCGAAGTCCAAATCTGAGGACTGTAATAAAGCATTCCGGGATCGAATCTTGCACCGCCGCCGGAGCAGTTCTCAATAAGAAGATTAGGGAAAGTTGATACAAGTTTTTCCTGAAGTCTGTAAACCGCCAGCACATATCTATGATAGAGTTCTCCCTGTCTGTCGGAAGGAAGGCACAAAGAATTCAGTTCTGACAGTTGTCTGTTCATATCCCATTTTAAGTACTCGATGTTGGCACTCTTTAAGGTTTTCTCGATACTGTTCCATGTATGATTCCACACTTCTTCTCTGGTAATATCAAGCACCAGCTGATTTCTTGCAAGGGACGGTTCCTTTTTAGGTACCTTGATGGCCCAGTCGGGGTGTGCTCTGTAAAGATCCGAATCGGGGCTTATCATCTCCGGTTCCATCCATATGCCGAACTTTAAGCCGATTTTGTTGACTTCATCCACAAGGCGTTTCAAACCGCCGGGAAGTTTTTCTGTGTTAACATCCCAGTCGCCGAGAGCTCTGTTATCGTCGAATCTGTTGCCAAACCATCCATCGTCCATTACTAACATTTCAATGCCTGACTTGGCGGCTTCCTTAGCGATTTCTATGAGCTTGTCTGTATTAAAATCAAAATATGTCGCTTCCCAGTTATTAATCAGTATGGGACGCCTTTTATGAAGGTAGGGGCTTCGTATCAGGTGATTTCTAAACAGGTCATGATATGTTCTTGTCATAGCGCCAAGACCCTCATGTGAATAAACCATAACCGCTTCAGGTGAATAAAACTCCTCGCCCGTTCCGAGTTTCCACTTAAAATTGTAAGGACTTATACCCATCATTGCCCTTACTGAGTTAAACTGATCAAGGTCTGCAGAGGCTTCGAAATTGCCTGAGTAAACAAAGCTGAAACCATACACTTCACCGGTAGTCTGAGTAACGCCCTTTGAAGTAACTGCCATAAAGGGATGCTCCTGATGGCTTGACTCTCCTCTTCTTGAAGCTACGCCCTGGAAACCATGGGCTATTTTTCTGAATTCTATGTTTCTCTCTCTGGCCCACGAGCCATGAAGCGTCAGCAGTTCGTAGTTATCATTATCAAGGTCAATCGAGGTTGACATAATTTTTGTTATGTAAACATCATCGCTATTATTGTTTTTTACAACCGCACTTCTGACTATTGCATCATTATCTGTGAAAACAGAGTAAATGAGGCAGACCTCAAAAGAAAGATTCTTATCCTCCAAAGTCACCTCAAGGCTTTCACACTGAGCCTCCCCTTTGAAGGTTGAAGGGAGTCCCGGAAGATCTCTTTTGTCATTTTTTATAACATAACCCTTATAGGAAAGTTCACAGGTGTTTGTTCCGTCTTTTGTAAGGATTTCAAGGGCATGATTTCTAAAGTCACCAATTCCGCCGGTAGGATATTCAAAGGGTGCAAAGTCAAGGAAACTGTTTTTATCCCTCTTATTGCATTCAGGCAGCACATTTCCCTCGTACAGCCTTGATAAATACCTTACATCGTCCGAAGAAATTCTTCTTCCGTAGTAATAGTGAATGAGGTATTTTGCCTCGTCATCTATTCCGAACACGTAGCTTGTGTTCTTTGTATCAATCTTAAATATTTTATCCGCTTCGTTGAATTTAATCATAGTATACTTCCTCTACAGGTTACCCTGGGGTTCTTCATATTTAACATTAAACTTTTCGCTAAGGTAGGCGCCAATAACCTTTGCGGCTTCAATATGGCACTTATATCCGGGATGTCCGTGGGAACCCACTGTAATTTCGTTGGTATTCGGAAGATCCAGAAAAGCCACATTTTCATCTCCCGTATCCTTCTTATAATTGTCCATGGCCTCTAAAATTGCCGGCTTTAACTCATTTCCAAGCATTCCATAGGCCCATACAATATGGCTTGAAGGATTCAATCTTCTGAGGAGTTTAAGAAAATCATATACTGCATTTATAAATTTGAGCAGGTCCTCTCTAACAAAGGAGCCGTCTTCGTTTCTTCTGTTTTTGCAAACGCCCACTCCCGGAACATCCAGAGGAGGCGTGTTAAAAGAAGAATTGTCGTTAGTGCCAAGATTAACGATTATGGCATTGGGGCGCCACTCATCGTAATCACTTTTTCCCATGGCACCAAGAGCTTTATTTGTTTCCCCCCAGGCAAGTCCGCATATGGGCTCGTAGATTGCGGGAATCTGATGTCTTACATCATTATCCCAGCCTGAATATACTCCCCAGCCGCCCTCTGAAATAATACGAACGTCTGCATTCATTGCCTTTTCTATAATTGTTGCAAAATGACGGCTTGAACTCATGTACATAGCAAGCCAGTCTGTATCCTTACTGGCGCCATATGTTCCCTCTCCCGAAGAAACACTGTCGCCTATAAACTCAAGTTTGAAATCGTTTTCCTTTACAGGCAGGAAATTACCATCGGTTCTGAAGCCTTTCACCAGCACATGGCAAAGGTCATCCTCATGCATTGCCTGAAGTTCTCTGTAAAAACGTACATTTTTTACTACTCCCGGAGTCATGCTTCTGAAAAGACATACAGCCCTGTCTTCTTTTAACAGCATGCGTCTTGACATAAGGGCTCCGTTTATTTCCACTGCAATCCAGGGTTCGTGAAAACCATGGTCCACATCCAATTCTATCCACAATTCCGAACCGTCACAGTTAACCTCAACTCCTGAATGATTCCAAAAAAGAGGAAGTGGTGAACTTCCCTTAACGGTACGTCCATGAATCTTTACATTTTCGCAATCCTTAATGTCAGTGTATTTAAGCATAAGGCCTCCAAAAGATTATATTTATTCTGCTTTATTCTACCACCAAACCCACATAAAGTCACCTTTATATACTGTGTATGGGGTTGCAAAAAGGCTGATTTTATGTACAATAAAAAAGGTCATATCAGTAAACATATAAGCATAAGAAAGGTTTTAAAATGATTCAGGCAAGTAATGTAACCTTCAGAGTCGGTAAAAAGGCTCTGTTTGAAGATGTTAATATTAAATTTACGGAAGGAAACTGCTATGGACTTATCGGTGCCAACGGTGCAGGAAAGTCAACCTTCTTAAAGATTCTTTCAGGACAGCTTGAGACCACCAACGGCGATATCATTATCACCCCGGGCCAGCGTCTTTCTTTCCTCGAACAGGACCATTTCAAATATGACGCATATACGGTTATGGATACCGTAATCATGGGTAACTTAAGACTTTATGAAATCATGAAGGAAAAGGATGCCATCTATGCAAAAGAAGACTTCACAGATGAAGACGGAATCCGTGCTTCCGAACTTGAAGGCGAGTTTGCAGAACTTGACGGATGGGAAGCTGAATCAAATGCCGCAATGCTCTTAAACGGACTTGGCATTGAAACAGAGCTTCATTACAATCTCCTTTCCGATCTTGACGGTAACCAGAAGGTTAAGGTTCTTCTTGCCAAGGCACTTTTCGGTAACCCCGACATACTGCTTCTCGACGAGCCTACCAACCATCTTGACCTTGATGCCATAGCATGGTTAGAGGAATTCCTTATTAACTTCGAGAACACCGTTATTGTCGTAAGCCATGACAGATATTTCCTTAACAAAGTCTGCACCCACACCGCAGATATTGACTACGGAAAGATTCAGTTATATGCCGGAAACTACGATTTCTGGTATGAATCATCACAGCTTATGATTAAGCAGATGAAGGAAGCCAACAAGAAAAAAGAAGAAAAAATCAAGGAATTACAGGAATTCATTTCAAGATTCTCTGCAAATGCTTCAAAATCCAAGCAGGCTACTTCAAGAAAGCGTGCGCTTGAGAAAATTGAGCTTGATGACTTAAAGCCCTCAAGCAGAAAATATCCCTACATCGATTTCAGACCCGACAGAGAAATTGGTAATGAAGTCCTCTTTGTTGATGGTATTTCAAAGACTATCAACGGTGAGAAGGTCCTTGATAATGTAAGCTTTACTCTTGGACATGATGATAAGGTTGCTTTTGTAGGTTCCAATGAATTGGCCAAGACTACTCTTTTCAAAATTCTTGCCGGCGAAATCGAGCCCGATGAAGGTACCTATAAATGGGGTGTTACCACATCGCTTGCTTACTTCCCCAAGGATCCCGGTCAGGAATTTAACAATGACTACACCATCGTTGACTGGCTCACAGGTTACTCTCCCGTTAAGGATGTTACATATGTTCGTGGCTATCTTGGAAGAATGCTCTTTGCCGGTGAAGACGGTGTTAAAAAGGTTAAAGTATTATCCGGTGGTGAAAAGGTACGTTGTCTTCTTTCAAAGATGATGATTTCCGGTGCTAACTGCCTCATCCTTGATGAGCCCACCAACCACCTTGATATGGAATCAATAACAGCACTCAACAACGGACTTATTAAATTCCCCGGAGTCGAACTTTTCTCCTGTCATGACCATCAGGTAGTTCAGACCACCGCAAATCGTATTATTGAGTTCTTACCTAACGGAACAATAATCGATAAGGTTACCACTTATGATGAGTACCTTGCAAATGATGAGATGGCAAGAAAGAGAACCGTTTTTGTTGCTGCATCCGACGATGACACAGAAGAATAAACAGAGGTGAAAACACATGGTTGATTTACATGTACATTCTACAAAATCTGACGGCACCTACACGCCCACCGAACTTGTTGATTATGCTGTAAAAAAAGGCTTAAGTGCCTTTGCTTTAACCGACCATGATTCAGTTGCGGGCCTCGATGAGGCTATAGAATACGCAGCCTCTTTAAAATCCAAAGGAATAAATGCGCCCGAAATCATTCCGGGCATAGAATTTTCAACCGAGTATATGGGTCAGGATATCCATATACTCGGTTTATTTATTGATCACCACAGTCCCGTGTTCGAGCAATACTTAAAGGAGTTTGTGGAATCAAGAGAAAACAGAAACAAAAAAATCTGTGAAAAATTCACAGAGGATGGAATTCCCGTTTCCTATGACGAATTAATGGCCACCTTCCCCGGCGCAGTAATTACAAGAGCACATTTTGCGAAGTTTCTCTATCTTCATGGTCATGTAAAAAGCACAGCGGAGGCATTCGAAAGATACATAGGCGACAATCGTCCCTATCATCTTCCAAGAGAAAAGGTTTCTCCGGAAATGGCCATTGAACTTATTCTTCAGGCAGACGGTCTCCCTATACTTGCACACCCTATGCTCTATCACATGAGCAAAAACAATCTGGATTCACTTGTAGGAATGTTAAAAGAGCATGGTCTTATAGGAATAGAAGGCATCTATTCCACATATTCTGCGTCCGATGAGCGTGTTGTGCGGGAATTAGCCGATAAATATCACCTGTTATTGTCCGGTGGCAGCGATTTCCACGGCAGCAACAAAGCTAATCTGGATTTAGGCTGCGGTTATGGAAAATTATATGTACACGATACAATTCTTGAAAACCTGAAAAAAGCCGGGAAAAACATTCTCTTTACAGACATGGACGGAACCCTTTTATTGAAGGACAGTACCATAAGCGAAACCATGAAAAAAGCCATAGATTCAATGGTTTCAAGAGGACATAAGATTATACTTACCAGCGGGCGTCCGCTTCCGAGCATCCTTGAAAGAATTGTTAAATTAGGATTAAACTTCCCTGATACATATGCGATTGCTTTCAATGGCGGACTTATCTACGATGTTGAAGCAAAAAAAGAATTAAGAAGTGTTAAGCTTCCACAGAATATTGTTCGCAAAGTAATATCCATTGCCGATTCATTCGGTGTACATGCTCACTGCTATACCAACACTTCAATTGTAGGCACTTCTGTGGACGAAGAATTGAAGTTTTACCGCTCAAGAATTGATATGCCCTTTATTGAGGTAAAGGACATTGCAGATTACCTTACAGATGGTTCCTTTAAGGTCCAGCTTATAGACTTAAAGGATAAAAACAAGCTCATAAGCCTCCGTGAGGCAATCCTCCGGGAGCTTCACGATGTGGTCGACACCTGCTTTTCAAACGATTACTACCTGGAGATTCTTCCAAAGGGAATCAGCAAAGGGGATGCCGTTTCTTTTCTTGCATCCTACCTTCCCCTGCCCATCTCCCACACATTTGCTGCCGGAGATGAAGACAATGACATATCCATGATTAAAGCAGCCGGTCATGGCATTGCCATGATAAACGGCACAGAAGAAACAAAGGCCGCAGCAGATATTATCACAAAGCTTGATAATAACCACGACGGCCTTATAGAAATCATAGAAAAATATTTTAATTAAGCTTCAACCACAAGATATCTTCCATCGCCCACATCAAACACTTCACAGGCAGAAAGAATATCATCAGGGTCATAGTCAAGACCTTCTTCTTCAAAGTACTCAACTACCTCGTCTTCGCTGTTTAAGACTGATGCAAAGCACTCCTCTAAGAATTCTCTGGCCTCCTCCTCATTGGAGGCTACTTCTTCAGGAAATAACTGCAGCTGATTATCAAGAAAACATCTAAGTACTTTTTTATCGAACATATCCAATCTCCTTTAATTCCTTATAAAGTCTTCCTATGGGAAGGCCAACAACATTGGCATATTCGCCGTTTATTCCTTTGATATATTTACAAAACAGTCCCTGAATAGCATAGGCACCCGCCTTATCCATGGGCTCACCTGTTGCAACATAGGCTTTAATCTCCTGTTCTGTCATTTCGTAAACATTCACATCTGTTTTTTCAAAAAAGCTCTTTTCTACCGGACTGCCATTCTTCTCATATATCAGATGAACACCGGTAATAACCTGATGGGTGGCACCCGACAATTCTTTAAGCATACGAACAGCATCCTCCGCGTTCTTAGGCTTTCCCATTCTTTCGTTTCCATAAAAAACAAGTGTGTCCGCTGAAATAATAAGATTTTCATCATCGGTTAATAGGCCTTTTTCTCTGGCTTTATTATAAACATCCTGACCTTTTTTATCCGAAAGTTCCATTACGATTTCTTCGGGAACTGTTTTTGTGGGAGTTTCATCCGCATCTGATGTGAGTATGCAGAATTCTATTCCCGCCAATGATAGAAGTTCTTTTCTTCTGGGTGATCCGGAACCTAAAATAACCATTAATCTTCTCCTTTTACTAAAACTGTTATTTCTGACCGCAAAGATACTGAATAAATTGCTGTGCGCATCTGCCCGATAAGCCGCCATGGGACATTTCCCACTGGTTTGCCTTCAAAAGAAGTTCCTGCTCGGGGATATCGATTCCGTTTCTCTTTGCAAGTTCAAGGACAATTTTGTTAAACTCCTTGGTACTGGGCGACTCAAAATAAATTGTTACGCCGAAACGATTGTATAAAGAAAGTTTTTCCTGCATGGTATCTCTGAAATGTACTTCATCATCTGAGTTACCGCGTTCTGAAAACTTTTCATTTATAAGATGTCTTCTGTTTGATGTGGCATATATAAGAACATTTTTCGGTTTCTTCTCAAGACCGCCTTCAATAACGGCCTTAAGATACTTATATTCGATTTCAAACTCCTCAAAGCTCAAATCATCCATGTAAAGAATGAACTTGTAATTTCTGTCCTTAATCTGAGCAATAACATCATTTAAGTCTATAAACTGATGCTTATAAACCTCTATTATCCTGAGGCCGTTTTCATAATATTTATTGGCTATTGCTTTAATGCTAGAGCTTTTTCCTGTTCCCGCATCACCAAAAAGGAGGCAGTTATTGCAGGGCTTCCCATTAACAAATGCTTCGGTATTGTCCGTAAGCTTCTTCTTGGCAGCTTCATAACCGACAAGATCATCAAGATTTACATGGGCAATGTTGGTAATTGGAACTATATCTGCCCCATTATCTCTGTGAACGATTCTGAAGGCCTTATGAAGGCCAAATTTACCAACTCCATAGTCTCTGTAAAATTCAGTTAAAGTCTTTTTCATATCACTGGGGGAACTGTCCTTGCTGAAACGTTCAGCCAGGTCAACTATTCTCTTGCAGACTCTTGTGTTATATACCTTGCTCTCCCTTGTGGAACAATTATAGTTAAGCGCAAGATCAAAATCTTCTATTCCAAGAGACTGCACCATTCCGGTAAAATCATAATCAAAAAGTTCCTTGAAAATTTCAATGTCATGAAGCACCGCAGTGTTTATGGAGCCTTCGATTTCTCCAACTACTTCGCAGGACATTGAATAGCTGTTTTCATTATTCACAAGAAGATGTGATAAATAACAGTGCCAAAGGTTTCCGTAAAATCCATATTTACCGGCAAGTTCCAAAAGTTCATGAAAACATTCATAAAAGAGTGAGCGTAATTCCGTTGTGCTGTGCTCGGTTTTCTTTATATTTTCAATAAGATAGATTACTTTTTTCAAAAGTTCTCCACCTTCTAAATTTCTATATACAATAAGTTCCTCTTCACGCATAATTATTTCCTCCGGACCTTCATCATTCTACCCCTTTTGATTCTTGATAGCAAGCAAGCAGATGTCATATAATAAATAAAAGAAATATGTTTTCGGAGATTGCCATGTCAAAATTATCAAAGCGAATCATTCTTTTTTCCGTAATATGTATATTAATAGCACTGTTTGTTATTTTTTCAATACTTAATTCAAACAGTGTAAAAATACCTGAAGGTACTGTGGGTGCAGATGCCGGAAACCTGAATAATTATGGGCTTTTTTGCGAGAGAGACGGTAAAGTGTATTTCTCCAATGCCTATGACAACGGCAGCCTTTATGTAATGAATCCTGACCAGAGCAATATTAAGAAGTTGGCAAATATCAACGCAAGATACATTAACGCAGGCGGCAACACCGTATTCTTTTTGGGAAAGCCAATTGCCCAGAGCAAAGGTCTTGGCACGGTTGTATCAAAACCGGGAATTTTCTCCGTCACAAAGGATGGCAGAAAATTCAAGTCATTGCTAAAGGAAAAGACTCAGAGCATGCTTCTTCTCGATAATGTAATCTTCTACCAGCATTACACGGAAAAAGAAAGCACAACCCTTTATACCCACGATTTAACTTCCCACAGCAGCAAAAAAACACTTAATTACATGATAAATCCTGCTTCTTATCAGAACGGATTAATATACTTTAACGGTATGTACAACGATCACTACTTATACACCCTTAATGTTAAGAACGGTGAAGTTACAACCGTTTTTACCGGGGATTTATGGAATCCAGTCTGCATAGGTGATTACGTTTACTATATGGATGTTAAAAACAATTACAGACTTTGCCGCATTAATCTTTCAGCCAATGTGGTTGAGATTCTGACCCACGACAGAATAGACACCTTCAACATCGGTGGGGGTGTAATCTTCTATCAGAAATCCTCGGAAAAGTCCCCCGAATTAAAAAGAATGGATTTGGACGGAAGCAACGTAGCCACCATCGCAAGCGGCGTATATAACAGCATAAATCTTACGTCCACCTATGCATATTTCAAGGAATTTGGTAATGATTCAAAGACCTACTATGTTCCGGCCTCCGGCTACGGAACAGTAAATGAGTTTATTGCCGCAAAAGAAGCCGTAAAGAAAAAATAAAAGTGTTGGTTAACATAACATAATGTTTCTCGTGTTATGTTAACCAGCACTTTCTTTTTATAATTTTGCTAGCATCTCTTCAGCTGTAAGTCTGTTTATTGGATGTCTCTTAAAAGGATCCACCTCCATAAGAGGTTTTAGCACAAAATCTCTGTTTTGCATATCTTTATGGGGAATAATGAGCTTTTCAGATTCCACACAATAATCATCGTAATAGATAATATCTAAATCTATTGTTCTTGGTCCCCAGTGAATCAGCCTTTCTCTTCCAAGTCTTGCTTCTATCTCATTTAACTTTTTAAGTAAGTCTGTTGGCTTTAAGAGGGTACTTACCTTCCACATTCCGTTTATAAAATCAGGTTGGTCCGTTACTCCGTATGGCTTTGTAACAATAAGTGTCGATTCCTTAATCAGTTCATTTCCTTCAGTTCTTAAGAGCATTTCTTTTGCTTTTGAAATGGTGTCTTCAGAATCTCCAAGATTTGAACCAACCGCAATGAAGGCTGTATGTCTTTCACGCCTTATGAATACCGACACATTTTCAAAGTCGATTGTAATAGGCGCATGGGGCTTAAATACCTCAACTTCCACAGCATTAACAGCACCATAGGCAGAAAGAATTTTACATGCCACATCCTCTGCGACAGACTCAATAAGGTTATAGGAACATTCTGTAAAAACCTTCTGAACAAGCTCGGCTGCTTCCCCGTAATTAACGGTTTTATCAAGGTCATCCGTAAGTCCTGCAGGGCTTAAGTCAAGGTACATCGTTACATCAACGGTAAACTCCTGACCTTTCTGTTTTTCGTCCTCAAAACAACCATGATATGCATATATTTTAAGACCCTTAATGTAAATTCTGTCACAGTTTTGCATCTCTTACAGCCTCCATCATGGTTATAAAGCGCTTGTTTTCAAGAACATCGTGGACACGCACCAGTAAAGCATTGTTTAACACTCCGTAAGCGGTTGTTGCAAGAGTACCTTCAAGTCTTTCACCAACAGGAAGATTTAAGGTATTACCTATAACACTCTTTCTGCTGGTACCAAGAAGCCAGGGGCATCCAAGATGATTAAGCATATCAAGGTTATTCAATACATAAAGATTCTGCTCAGTTGTTTTTGCAAAACCGATTCCCGGATCGAGTATTATTTTGTCTTCCTTGATACCTGCTTTTATAGCCGTATCAAGAATACCCGTCATATCAAGGAAAAAATCCTCCGAAAAATTATCGTAGTTCATTTCTCTTCGATTATGCATTAGACAGCATGAAACATTTTTATCGGCAATGACCTTAGCCATTTCAGGATATTCTCTAAGGTTATTGATATAGTTAATAAGATCGGCTCCCGCCTCAATACCTGCTAAAGCAGTTTCCGGTTTGTATGTATCAAGAGAAATCGCTATGTCAAATTCAGATTTAATTTTTTCTATAATCGGCACAACTCTTTCAATTTCTTCATTTGCAGGCACCACAGCAAACCCGGGTCTTGTGGATTCTCCGCCCACATCTATGATGTCGGCGCCATCCTTAATCATTTTTTCTGCATGACGCAAAGCGCCCTCACAATCATTGTGAGTTCCGCCATCTGAAAAGGAATCCGGAGTTACATTCAGGATTCCCATTATATAAGTATGATTTTTTAAGTTAAAATCGTATTTACCTATTTTCATATAACAAACCCCGATATAGCCAATCAACCTCTCAGCATATCAAAAAAACGTCTCTGAAGGGCTTCGTCAGTCTCAAAATCACCCCTTGTTGCAATAGTACAGGTCCTGCTGCCGGGCTTTTTGATTCCGCGCATTGTCATGCACATATGCTCGGCTTCTACCATTACCATTACACCCTTGGGACAAAGATTTTCCATTATTGCATCAGCTATCTGGGACGTCATCTGTTCCTGAATCTGAGGACGTCTTGCAAACACTTCCACAGTCCTTGCAAGCTTGCTGAGCCCAACTACCTCACCCGAAGGAATATAAGCGATATGAGCCTTTCCGTAAAAAGGAAGAAGATGATGTTCACAGGTTGAATAAAATACAATGTCCTTTTCAAGAACCATCTCACTGTTATCAACCTTAAAACGCTTCTTAAGGATTTCGGAAGCATCCATATCGAGGCCTCCGTATATTTCTTCAAACATACGGGCAATTCTGTCAGGAGTCTCCTTAAGTCCCTCTCTGTCGGGATTCTCACCCATACCCTGAAGTATTAAGTTTACTCCCTGTTTCACTTTTTCTTTATCTATCATATTTCTCTCCGTGAGTATCTTTTCTAATATTTTTCCGATTGTTTACGGCATCCTTAACAACACGCAGGTGCGAAAGAGATCCAAATGCAACAATAACCGTATCCTTGTCAGAAAACATGAGTGCCATCTCCACCGCTTCTTCAATACTGTCAAGAGCTGTAACGTTTTCATTATAGTTTCTTACAACAGACGCAAGTTCAAAAGAAGACATCGTTCTAGCTTTATTTGGAGTTGCCACCGTAAAAATAATACTTCCCATGGGCGCAAGGTTTCTAACCACCGTTTCCACATCCTTGTCCCTTAACATACCCATTATATAGATAAACCTCTTCTTTGTAAAATAGGTTTCAAGAGTATCCTTAAGTACCAGCGACGCAGGTTCATTATGGGCACCGTCTATAAAAATCATGGGTTTGTCACATATCTTTTCAAAACGTCCCTGAATGTAGGTCGCCTTAAGGCCCTTTCTTACCGCCTGTTCGGAAACACCCAATGAAACAGCCACTTCAATTGCCAGTGCTGCATTGATTACCTGGTATGTACCTAATAGTTCTATTGAAAGCCCCTTAAAATCCTTATACGAGAAAACAGTCCCGCTAAATCGGCACTTAATATCCTTAATAAGTTCCCTGTCCACACAGACAAAAGAAGAAGCATTTTTTTCCGCATTACACTTAAGTATTTCAATAACGCTCTCCTGCTGAGGTGCCGAAAAAACCATTGAATTGCTTTTTATAATACCGGCCTTATTCTCCGCGATTTTCTCCAATGTGTCCCCAAGGAAGTTTACATGATCCATTCCTATAGAGGTAAAAACGCTTGCAACAGAATTCTTACAGATATTTGTGGCGTCAAGGAGCCCACCCATTCCAGCTTCGATTATTACATAGTCACATTCTTTTTCCTTAAAATATAAAAAAGCAAGCGCCGTTTCGACTTCAAATCGTGTACATCCGAAAGTATTTACCCTTTGAATTCTATCCACCAAATAGGCATAGTCTTTCTTTGAAATGTTTCGTCCGTTAACCTTTATTATTTCAAGTTCTTCAAAAACGGAAGGTGAGGAATAAACGCCAACCTTTTTATGAAAAGCCCTGAGCATTGAGGCAATAAACTGCGAAGTGGAACCCTTACCGTTGGTACCTGCCACATGAATAATATTAAGTTCATTTTCAGGATTTCCAAGAGCATTGCAAAGAAAACCTATTCCCTCAAGCCCGGGGTGGATTCCTCTGGTGCCAAGCTCCTGCATATACTCTGCCGCTTCATTATAATTCATTAATTTGCTTTCCTTGTGTGAAAATCAAGCTTGTCCATTGCCATCTTTCTTACAGTATGGAAATAGGATATTCCAAGGAAAATAGCCGTAACAAGCCAGGTAACAGGGTCTGCTGCGCAAACTCCCACATAACTCATTTTTGCGGTTGCTATCACAGAAATAACAGCCCTTGAAATCAGCTCCACAACGCCGCCCATCATGGCAAGGAATGAATATCCGCATCCCTGCATTGCATTTCGAAATATGAATATTTCTCCAAGAGCTATAAAGCATGTACCGCTAATGAGCATGTAAATTCTTCCGTATTCGTAGATTTCCGAAAAAGGAACCGTAAGGGAAGAAGTATCAATAAACAATTTCATTAAGGGTGACAATGATAACATAGCCACACCATAAATAATAACAGAATATACTACATTCATGAAAGAACTTACTTTAACACCCTTTCTGATTCTGTCTATATCATTTATTCCGCGGTTCTGGGCAGCGTAGGTTGCCATTGTAACACCAAGTGCACCATAAGGAAGCGTCATCATCTGTGATGCCTTATTGGCAGCTGTATAGGATGCTATTACCACAGAGCCAAAGGTATTGAGGGCAGCCTGAACCATAATTGTTCCCACTGCGGTTATGGAAAACTGCAGTGCCATGGGGATGCCAATGAAAAGCTGATTCTTTATGCACTGGGAATTTGCTCTTCGTAAAAACTTTTCAGGTATAAGAATCGGCACATGTTTTACAGTATAAACAGCACAAAGAATACCTGATATGCCCTGGGCCACGATGGTTGCAAGAGCAGCACCTCTTACGCCCATGGAAAAAGTTCTGATAAACACTAAATCAAGAACAATATTTAATACCGCAGATATAATCAGGAAATACAGAGGAGCCTTTGAATTACCGACTGCCCTAAGAAGACTTGCCAGTATATTGTAAAAAATCGTAAAGGCCATACCTGAAGTAATAATTATTATATAATCATAGGACATCTGATAAATATCTTCAGGGGTATTCATTATACGAAGAAGTGTTTTCATACCTCCTACGCTTATAAGTGTCATAAAGACCGTCACAAAAAGCGATAACAAAAGGGCATTGTAAACGCTAACCTTAACACCTTCTTTGTCCCCGGCACCGAATTTCTGGGCCGTTATAACTGTAAATCCTGAAGTCAAGCCGGTGGCAAAGCCTAAAATAAGGAACATAATTGTTCCTGTGGCACCGACTGCAGCAAGTGCATCAAAACCAACAAATCTGCCCACAATAATCGTGTCCACCATATTGTAAAACTGTTGGAACACATTGCCCAGCAAAACCGGCACAATAAACCTTACTATAAGCTTAAAGGGACTTCCCTTTGTCATATCAAGCTGCATGGTATCCTCCTGTTTATAAATACAAATTAAGTGTATTCTGTTTATTTTTTTCCACAATTGTTAATTCATCCAAAAATAAATTATATAACCCGTCTATTAATAAAAATTTGATAATTTGTACCCTTAATACTCGTTGAAACAGCAAATAAAGTGTGATATCATTGAAAAAATGAATTTATTAGGAGGCTTTATGGAAGCAATTCAGTGTATTACAGGCAGAAGATCCATCCGTGAATTTACTGAGGAAACCGTTACTCCCGCTGTTCTTGAAGAAGTTATCGATGCAGCCCGTTTCGCTCCCAGTTGGAAGAACACTCAGATTGCAAGATATGTTGCAGTCACCGGTACCACAAAGGATAAACTTTCCGAAACTTGTTTTAGTGCTTGGGTAGGAAATAAAAACATTACTGACAACGCTCCCATGATTGTTGTCCTCACATATGTTAAGAATCGTGCAGGATTTGAGCGCGATGGTTCCTTCTCCACTTCAAAGGAAGATCGTTGGCAGAATTTTGACTGCGGTATCGCAGCTGAAGCATTTTGTCTTGCAGCCCACGAAAAGGGACTTGGAACAGTAATAATGGGTATATTTGATGAATATGAGGTAGCTAAGGTAATTGACCTTCCTGAGGATCGTGGTGTTGCTGCCCTTATTGCTATCGGACATCCCGCTTCCACTCCTTCAGCTCCAAAGAGAAAAGAAGTGGCAGAATTAGTTTCATATTTGGATTAATTAAGAAGAGAAGGCTCAGCCTTCTCTTTTTTAAGGACAGCTTAAGATAAATCTTATTAGAGGAGATAGATTATGAGACATTTAATGAGTCCTTTGGACTTCACCGTTGAAGAACTTGATAAGCTCTTTGACCTGGCAGGGGATATTGAGAAGAATCCCGGAAAATACGCCCATGTTTGCGACGGAAAAAAGCTTGCAACCTGCTTCTATGAGCCAAGCACCAGAACCCGCTTAAGCTTTGAAGCAGCAATGATGAATCTTGGTGGCAATGTATTAGGCTTTTCCGAGGCTTCAAGTTCCTCCGCATCAAAGGGAGAAAGCGTATCAGACACAATTCGCGTCATTTCCTGCTATGCAGATATCTGCGCAATGAGACATCCCAAGGAAGGTGCTCCCATGGTAGCAGCATCCCGCTCATCAATTCCTGTAATTAATGCAGGTGACGGAGGTCACCAGCACCCCACTCAGACCCTTACAGACCTTCTTACCATAAGGTCACTTCACGGAAACCTTAACGGTTTCACAATCGGTCTTTGCGGAGACTTAAAGTTTGGCAGAACCGTTCACTCACTTATCAGAGCGCTTTTAAGATACAACAATGTTCACTTCGTTTTCATTTCACCTGAGGAGTTAAAAATTCCCGACTACATCATTGACGAACTTAACGAGCAGAATGCAACCTACGAAGAAGTAATAAAGCTTGATGATGTGATTGGTAAACTTGACATTCTCTATATGACAAGAGTTCAGAGAGAACGTTTCTTCAATGAGGAGGACTATGTAAGACTTAAAAACTTCTACATCCTCACCCCTGAGAAGATGGAAAAGGCAAAAAAGAGCTGTATCGTCCTTCATCCCCTTCCCCGTGTAAACGAAATATCCGTAGAAGTGGATGACGATCCCAGAGCATGTTACTTTAAGCAGGCTCAGTATGGCGTATACGTAAGAATGGCCTTAATAATGACACTTCTTAATCTGGAGGTAAAATAAATGTTAAATATCGGACAAATTGAAGAAGGCTTCGTGCTCGACCACATAAAGGCCGGACAGAGCCTGGACATTTACTACAAGCTTGGACTTGATAAAATTGATAACACCGTTGCCATCATCAAGAACGTAAAAAGTAACAAGATGGGCAAAAAAGACCTCCTTAAGGTTGAATGTGACGTGGAAATGCTTGATCTTGATGTACTTGGATTTATCGATCACAACATAACCGTAAATGTTGTAAAGGGCGGCGCAATTGTTGAAAAGAAAATCCTGACCCTTCCTAAAAAGATTACAAATGTAATCAAATGTACTAACCCCAGATGTATAACCTCCATCGAGCAGGAACTTCCCCATGTATTCGTACTTACAGATCCTAAGCACGAAGTATACAGATGTAAGTATTGTGAAGAAAAAGCAGAAAAGAGAATGTAAAATAATCAAAACCCAAAAGAGCCTTCCTACCCTGAAAAGGTAAGAAAGCTCTTTTTATTTCATATAAGTCAGACAAATAAATTATCCGAATATCCAGCTAAGATAAGGCAAAATGTTTATGCCCGGCTCAGAGCCTCGTTTCAAAAACACCGCAAAATAAAAGGCATATGCCGCAAATATTACAATTCCGAAAAATCGCTTCTGATGCTTATCTTCTATCTTTATAAGCAAAAGCGGAACCAAAAATACCTGCCCGACTACCATATAATAGCAGACTCTTGTGATTTCCGGAATGTAGTATGCAAAGGTGTAAAGTAAAAAGGCTCCGAGATTTAAGTTAAAAAGGAACTCAGCCTTAGCATCGTCCTTAATATACCTTTTATAATAGATAAGGCAAAAGATCAGTATGGCGCCGCACTTTGCAATATTTATAACCGATATTCTGCTTACGTCAAGAGGATCACCTTCATAAAACCTATAGATTTTGAAAAGGAGCCATCTAATGATACTTCTTCCCGCAATAAGCAAAGCAATGGCAGCGGGAATCAGCAAAACCGTCTTTTTATTCCACTTAATGAAATATGCAACCAGATACACCGGTATAGCTATGATAGCGGTCTTATGAAACATTGCTGCGGCAAGTATACAAATAACAAAGGTAACATATCTCTTCTCAAGCAAAGGCTTCATGGCACATATACAGATGGCAATTGCCATGTAATATCTGACATTGCTAAAGCTCATGAAATAAAAGCCGTTAGCCATAAAAAGAAACAGCGTATAGAAAAACCAGTCCGAAGTATCATACAGACCCTTCACAAACAAAATTGCTATGATAAAAGCGCACAGTGCAAATATCTGGATATAGCAATCCCTGTAGAACAGTTTCTGCATTATAAGTACAAGGGCCTTAAAGCCAAACTCATAAGCCACCGGCGTCTCACCGCCGTTAATCATAAGAAAACCGGTTCTGTATACCCAGTAGTCATTTCCCGTTCCCACTCTCAATGCAGAAAGCGAAAACAGAACCGCAAATATGGCTGTAAGAAATATTCTGTTTATAAATTCCTGTCTTGTGGTACCAAAAGAACTGCTTCCCACGGTTATAAGGCTTTTTCTATAATTTGAATTAACAAACCACCCAAGAAAAACAACCAGACAGGTTACAAAAATATACAGTATCATGTAAGTTTTCCTTTAGTAGTAGCGTTTAATATAATCTAAGTCTTCTCCTACAAGAGCCAGTGCCAGAACCTTAACTTCATGTCTTGAAAGCTGTTCTAAAACCCGCTCTGTCATTTTTCCGTTGTTCACTCCTGCCTTAACAAAAACCACAGCACCGGAGCACGCTCTTATGCCTTCCATAAGGCCTTCTTTTACGCAGGGATTCTCAAATACTTCCACGTTTTTCCCCGGAATACTTATTTTTTCCTGCTCCTTATCCACATATACAAGAGCTACTTTTTCTGCATCTTTAAGAAGGCAGCTGCAATTGTCGTTAAACTCAGGCATGGACTGACATCCAAGTGTAACGATATGATATCTTTTCTCAAGAGTGGATGGAATATAAACTGCCGTATCCGACATAACCGCAAGAGAAAAGATCAGTATATAAACAAACAGGCCCACAACTGCACCCACAATACTAAGTTCGGTGATTCTTAAGTTGGAACTATCAAACACCTCGCCCTTATGTTCACATACTATATTCTTAAATTCCTTATGCTCTTTGCAAAAAGAAAACAGCGCTTTTTCATAGGAACCACTGATTTTCATTGAAAGTTCTTCTGACTTTGTGGTCACGCGCATATATAAATATCTTCCGTCCGCCTCAACCGTACAATCGGAACTGTTTCTTATTACTTCTTTTGATACTTCACCTGATAGGTCTGCATAGATTTCATCAATGAACACATTCATGTCCGCAAGTGAAGACCAGGTGTACTGGTTAACCCAGTCATACTGCTTTCCGCTTGAATCCTCTGCAAAATCTATATAGTAAATATTCTCTACGGTGTAGCTTCTGCCCATTATTGCAAGCTTAACACAAAGATAAAAACCGCATACCAAAGCAGCTCCCGCTATAATAGAAACCGGAATCAGCCATATTTTTCTAAGCATTCTGAGCCATAAAAGTTTAAAATCCACAGGCTCACGGGAATAGTTACATTCAAACATAAAAGCCCCCACTATTTTTTAACTTTATATAAATCGCCGTAACCGGTTATCGGAGCCACAAATTCTAGATTTTGAATAAGTTCGGTCCTGTTTTCAAGAAAAGCTTCGGTTGTAAAGAAATAATCCACCAAAGCAAGGTTTTCCGGCGTAATAATGTCGTTATAAAAAACCTGATATCCAAAGTTTGACGGAACTGACTGCTGAACTCTTTGATCCCCCCAGTTAACATCCATGCTTGCCGCAAGTACCGGGCATGATGAGTCCTTACTTTCAAGGTTCGCAAGTTCTGTAATTTCAACAATATCCTTTGATATTGCTCTGTCCTCAGTAAGTAAAGAAATATTTGAAACAAAAAACAATAACAAAGTTATGGCAACAACAAATATTTTTGCCGCTTTTTTTCTCTTATCCCTGATACCGTTTCCTAATAAAAACAGCATGTCCAAAAACAAAATCGGAGCAAAGGTTCTGAAATCTCTCCAGTCCTTAATATCATAAAGAAGAATCATGATGGCCCATAACCCACCGGTCATCACAAAAAGTGAGAAAAAGAAACCGTCCACCGGAAATCTTTTTTCTTCTTTTTCAGTCTTTATGATGCTTAATATGAAAAGAAAAACAATCATAAAACCATAAGCATATCTTAGTACAATCTGACTTCTTTCTCCGCTAATGGAAAAATATGCCTTTAGATTGGATAAAGTGTTATAAATTATAACCTTAAGCTTACCCGTGATTCCCACCGTTTCAGATATACGTGAAGTAACCCAGTCCGGATAATCTGCACAGAAAATATTATAGAATTTATAAAAAGCCAAAAAGAAAAACACATAAATGCAAAGATTTCTTATGGTCTTTTTATTTACCCTATAATCCGATAAAGCCATAATCCCCGGAAAAAGAATAACTATATAAGTGATTCTGACTCCGATACAAAGCACACCGGCTATATACATACCTGCAAG
Organism: Lachnospiraceae bacterium; assembly: GCA_045598365.1. Taxonomy (GTDB): domain Bacteria; phylum Bacillota; class Clostridia; order Lachnospirales; family Lachnospiraceae; genus UBA1258. The sequence goes on along the minus strand of JAZLLV010000015.1, from coordinate 12,239 downwards.
GTATCCTGCCTTTTTGTCTTTACCATAGGCGTAAAAGAACGCATAGTAGATTATCAGTAAGGCATAAAGAGGTATTTCTATCATGGATGTGAAAATATACATTATTGCAGGTGCATAAAGAAATGCCGGAACAAGAAAAAGACAGGCATCATTCAGTTTCTCTTTAAGAACTAAAAACAGAAGAGCCCATGCAATACCAAGATATATCAGGTTGAGTGCAAGTATGGAATGGGCACCAAAGCCCATAAGAATGGCAGGAATCCCCCACACAACAAGGGGTGAAAAGGAGTGGGCACCAAGTGGCCCAACCTTTGCGGCATACCCCACAAAAAGGGAGCCGCCGAACTTAAAACCATTCTCAGAAAAAGAAAAGACCTCTCTGAAATAGTCAAGCTCGTCCGACCATGTGGGGACAGCCAAAAACAGGTTCTTTTTACATATAAGTGACAAAAGGCTTAAAATAATGGCCGGAGAAAGCATACTTACAACAATAAGCGATATTTTCTTAAACTTCCCGGTCTGATTCATATCCACTGCCTTTCTTTATTTTTTATCCCTTTCAACGTATCTTTTAACGGTTTCAAGGGAATCCTTAAACTTTCTTGATGCAAGAGTAGGGTTGCCAAGGAAGATGCCCCTCTTATAAAAGCTCTTAAACTTGGACAAATCCGGTCTCTTTAATTTGCTATTTGAAAACTTTTCTTTTAACTCCGCAAATTCAGCCTTAAAGCTTTCACTTAAGTCTGCAGGCTTTTCTTCAAGCATCGTCTTAACCTTTGCAAACTTCTCTTCTATGCTGTCAAACATATCTTCCATGCGTTCCCTGCTTTCCTCAATGAACTCATTCCTGCTTTCATTGGCATAAGCAAGCATAACATCCAGACGCTTTTGCATAATACGAAGCTCGTCCTTTGCCTTTTCCATCTTGATAATGACTGCACGAAGGTCGAAGGCTGCCTTAAAGGCCATGGAAACGTCCATAACAAAATATGCAGCGGTTAATACAACAAACAAAAGAAGTTCTTTGTCCGTAAGAATATTACTTAAGGTTTCCACCGGCTTATGGACAAAATAGTCTAAAAGCAGGGCTAAAATACCCCAGCAAACACTGGTGAAAAGACAAATATGGCCTTGGAAATTAAAGGGCTTGTCCGAATAGTCCCAATATCTGACCTTGAAAATTGCTTCCATGGCAACGCCTGTGAGGTACTCAAGAAGGCTTGCCGCAAAAAGACCTGCCAAAAAGACCAAAACAGGCCATTTAAGCAACGGTGTGCCCACGAGAAGAAGTGTCATTGCCCCAAAGCCGTAAATAGGTATGAAGGGACCTCTCATAAAGCCTCTGTTAACAAAGCGCTTCTGGTGCATGGAAACCCAGGCAGACTCGATTATCCAGCCAAAGAAGCAGTATACAAAAAAGAAAAACAGCAACTGAAGCGGTGTGTAAGGTATCATTTTAACTCCTTAAATCAGAAGGTAAGAACGTCCTTTTTAGGTGCCTTGCAGGGCTCCACAGAGCTTGCAATAAGTACAGGGCCCTCTCCCTTGTAGCCTTCAAAATATTCCTTTGAAACCTTTGCAGTAACCTTTACCCAGGAATGATCCTTAACTTCTCCCTGATATTTGCACACAAAGCCCAAAAACTGAATATCCTCGGCACAACAGGTCATAATGGCACGACCGGGAACAAACATCCCCTTCGCAAAGCCGCCCGGAACCAGTGTGCTTGCAACAAAAGAAACTGTCTTTCCAATGTATCTGTCAAGATTATCAAGGGCATCAAGATACCAGATTCCGTAGGTATCATCATTAAGTTCGATTAAATCCTTGGTAAGATCGTAGGGAAGTTCCTCTTCAAGAGTGGTATTAACCTCTCCGTCCTTATCTTCAAAAACAATCTCCGCTCCCTGATTAAGAGCCTTTACGTTTCTCTTGAATGAAGGAAGCTTTTCATTTAAGTTATCACATCTGTTAAAGATTATAAGCTCCGACTTTCTTAACATTTCAGCAAGAAGAGATCTCATGTTCTGATAGTAAAGTTCAAAAGAAGAAGCATCTATAAGTGTAATCTGCTGTTCTAATTTCCAGATGAAGGGAAGCTTAAGATTTTTATAATTCCACATGCCATTGTACTCAAAAATAATTCTTGAGGGCTTATACTTTTTATCAAGCTCCACAAGCTTGTCGGGAGCCACTTCGCTTTCCTCATCAATTACAACTTTTATGGTATTTGTGGCCTTTAAGAGCACTTCATCGTATTCTTCTTCGCCCTCTTCGCATACAATAAGAAGAGTTGTTCCCTTAGTACGAAAATAGGGCTGTGAAAGTGTATAGCTTATAAACTGTGTCTTTCCACTGTCGAGAAAGCCATTTATCATAAATACAGACTTCATAAAATCACCTTATTTCAAAATTAATTCTCTGATCGCATCTTCCTTGAGTTCTGAACCGATTACACAAAGCTTACCTGTGTACTCCGGAGCACCGGTACGAACATTGATTTCGCCGGGTGTGTAGTCAAAATAAATCCACTCGCTGCCCTCTGAAGGCACCATACCCTTTGCACGAAGAACATATCCGTACTTTGAATCATCCTCAAGTGCCTCAAGGAATGCATTTACGGTTTCCTTAGTAAACTTCTTAGCTGTTTCCATACCAAGGCTTGTAAATACCTCATCTGCATGATGATGGTGATGGTCATGATCATGGCAGCCACAGGTGCAACCCTCACCGTGGTCATGATGATGCTCATGCTCATGCTCGTGGTCGTGACAGCAGCATTCGTCATCATCGTCGTGATGATGATGTTCGTGCTCATGCTCGTGGTCATGACAGCAGCATTCGTCATCATCGTCGTGGTGATGATGATGTTCGTGCTCGTGCTTAAATTCCTCAAGAAGCTCTTCTTCAAAAGAAGTAACTGCTTCAAAGGTTTCAAGAATATACTGACCTGAAAGCTCGTCCCAGGGAGTTGTAACGATTTTAGCATCCTTGTTGTGCTCTCTAATCATTTCAACAACCTTTGTAAGCTTATCTTCTGCCATATTCTGTGTACGGCTTAAAATAATGGTTCCCGCATGCTCAATCTGGTCGATAAAGAACTCACCGAAGTTCTTCATATAAACCTTACATTTTGAGGCATCAACAACAGCAACAGATGAGCCGGGCTCAACGCCTGCCTTTTCTGAAGCCTCCAGTACAGCGCGCTGTACATCTGAAAGCTTACCAACACCTGAGGGCTCGATAAGTACTCTTTCGGGAGAATACTTTTCAATTACTTCTGTAAGAGAGGTTGTGAAATCGCCAACAAGTGAACAGCAGATACAGCCTGAATTCATTTCTCTGATTTCAATTCCCGCATCCTTTAAGAAACCGCCGTCAACACCGATTTCGCCGAATTCATTTTCAATAAGCACTACCTTGGTGCCCTTAAGTGCCTCTGATAAAAGCTTTTTGATAAGGGTTGTCTTTCCTGCGCCCAAAAAGCCTGAAACAATATCAATTTTTGTCATTTTACATTCCTCCGTTCAAATCTTTATAAACATCCGTTATCGGGATGCATACAGCCTCCGAGGTATCTGAACCTCCGGCAAGTAGTCCTATCAGATATCCGTTTTGGTCATAGCAGCCTGAGCCGCTGAAGCCTTCAAAAACGTCACAATACATATAAATCATATACTGGTCAAATTCCGGCACATAATAGTCACGGGCCTTAAACGTGCCCTTTGAAACATTAATTACGCCGTTTACCGCTGAACCGACCACATATATTTCATCATCCACGGACAGTTCATCATAATGTGAAATATCCGATTTTGCCGCAACAATCGAATTGGCAAAGGACTCATCCATGTCTTCTTTACGAATACTCATAAGACACACATCATCCTTAGTATCCAAAAAGAAAACATCTCCAAAGCCCGCATGACCATCTGAAAAAGAAATAATTCCCTGATCAAAGCCTTCGCAAAGATGGGCTACAGTCGCTATTACAATTCTATCGTCGGTATTTTCAATTATTACGCCACTTGCATGACCGAAACCGACCGTTATCATAACCGTCGGCGGTATAAGTGACTGAATAAATTCCTCTTCGTTAAAAGCCTCGTTTTCTTTTTTTCCACAGCCAAGCAGCACCAAAAGAGGTAAAAACAAAAGAAGCTTTCTTAACTTTTTACTACCCATAATCTCTAATATTAAATGTGAGTAAGACGATAAGCCGGGTTATGTCGTTGAGTGATCATCTGTCTAGAACCGATGTTACCACCGGTCTCAAGCGACCTACCGGAAAACAGATCGGGCAAATCTATTGTTTTCCCACCTTACGGTGTTCTTGGTCTTGCTTCGGATGGGGTTTACATGGCTACGCATGTTACCACGCGCACGGTAGTCTCTTACACTGCCTTTCCACCCTTACCTGTCTTACGACAGGCGGTATATCTCTGTTGCACTGGCCTGGGAGTCACCTCCACCGGACGTTATCCGGCATCCTGCCCTATGAAGCCCGGACTTTCCTCACCTGCTTACGCAGCCGCGATCACTTGTCCTACTCACATATATTAACTTAATTAAACATTAAAATAACTTCCGCCTATAAACTCTCTGCATATGGAGTTATTAGGTACAACCTTGGGATCCAAAGCCACAAAATATTCAAGGAACTTAAGTAATCTCTTTGCCTCGTAATATTCAGGCTCATCCGGTCCTATGTCAAAAAGAAGGGGCTCTGCATATGTCTTAAATGCCGCAAGCTCATAAATAAGAATTGAGTTAAACATAACATCCGCATATTCCTGGAAGGGGAAGATATTCTCCTCTTCGCCACGTCGAACGCTTGGCCACATCTTAATTGTATTCTGGGCGCTGGTTCCGCGGGTGCGGGCATCTCTTACCATTCTTCTGAGCAACCGTCCGTCTGTGGTGGGAATTCTGTTATGCTCATCAATGTTAATGCTTGTAAGAGCACTTATATAAATGCGGAATTTGCTTTCGTCTGGAAGGCTGTAGGACATCTTAGGGTTAAGTCCGTGAATACCTTCGATAACAAGAACATCATCCGGTCCAAGCTGCTTGTAATTGCCCTTGTACTCTCTCTGGCCTGTCTTAAAGTTAAAGGTAGGAAGTTCAACTCTTTCACCTTTTAAAAGTGCGGTCATGTCCTTATTGAATTGCTCCACATCAATTGCCTCAAGACATTCAAAGTTATAATCACCATTCTCATCCTTTGGAGTATCCTCACGATTTACAAAGTAATCGTCTACAGGAATGGGATGGGGCTTTAAGCCATAGGTTCTTAATTCAACAGAAAGTCTGTGGGAGAAGGTGGTCTTTCCCGAAGAAGAAGGGCCGGCAATCATTACAAACTTAACTCCGCCTCTTTTAACGATTTCAGAGGCAATTTCACCGATTTTACGCTCCTGAAGGGCTTCCTGGACCAAAATCAGGTCATTCATCTCACCCTTACAGATGCTGTCATTTAAAGCACCTACTGTGTCAACACCCATTTTTTCATTCCACTTTGTGGATTCCTTAAGTGTTTCAAAAAGATGTGCTCTTTCTGAAAAAGGCTTAAGAACTGAAGGAGCTGACTTATTGGGAATTGTAAGCATGAAACCTTCGTCATAGGGAATAATGTCGAAAAGTTTAACATATCCTGTGGAAGGAAGCATATAGCCATAATAATAGTCGTAATAGTCTTCCAAACGATATACATTTACGGTTGAGCTTCTTCTGTACTTAAAGAGGCTTAACTTATCCTCAAGATTGTACTTTGTAAAGAGTGAGATAACATCATCCTTTGACATTGATTCCTTTATGAAAGGAACATTAAGAGCCACAAGTTCCTCCATGCGGGCCTTAACCTTCAAAAGAAACTCGGGAGTTATTGTTAAACTGCCCTTGGGAGTACAGTAAAAGCTGTCACCGATAACAAATTCAACCTTAACTCTTGCATTGCAATCCTTGCCGGAAACATCATAAATAGCCTTTACCATAAGCATAATGGCGCTTCTTGCATAGGTTTTGTGACCTATGGAATCGGATTCAGTGATAAAATCCACATCAGCATCCTTATTTACGGTTTTGAAAAGCTCTTTGATTTTTCCGTTTTCCTTTACAAGGGCAATGGGGTCCTCGCACCCGGTTGAAAAATCCTTTGCAACTGTTTCATAAGTGGTACCTTCAGCATATACCTTTTTGGTACCTTTAATGTTAAGTTCTGGCATAGTCCCCTCCTATTCCATCATTGAAAGAGCGGCTTCTATCAATCTGTTGGTCTCTAACAATGAAGTTCCTTTGCTTTGATCCATGGAATTTAAGTAGGTATTGTTAACTTCCAATCCACGCTTAAGATATTCCTTCAAAACAGGATTCTTTGTTTTAATAAGATATTCCGAATATGTATCATACAATTTCTGAAGCGACGGCTCATAAACAGGACTTTCTCCCACTCTTGCATCCATTACAAAATAGTACTTTCCTGCGTCAAGAACCATTTCCTCACGAACGATTTTATAACCGTTTTCCCGAAGCCACCCTCTTACCAGAAAAAGTTCTGACTGGGGCTGAAGCACAAACTGTTTTACTCTTTTACAGGCATGTCTTCCTTCTTCCAGGATTCTCATCATAAGACGACCACCCATACCGGCGGCGATGACCACCTCCGGGGCATCTTCAGCGGTTACATTATGTAAACCATCCGATAATCTTGTTTCAATCGATTTTCTGAAGCCTGCTGCCGTGATATTTGCATCCGCCTGAAGAAGCGGTCCCTTATTAATGTCACAGGCAATCACTTTCTTTGCAATCCCACGCCTTAAAAGGTCGATTGAAACATACCCGTGATCACAGCCAATGTCACAGGCCGTGTCACAGGGGATAACCGTATTTGAAACTATATTAAGTCTGTCGGATAAATTCATCAGTCAAGATAATCCTTAAGCTTACGTGAACGGCTGGGATGACGAAGCTTTCTTAATGCCTTTGCTTCAATCTGTCTGATACGTTCACGGGTTACGTTAAATTCCTTACCAACCTCTTCAAGAGTTCTTGCTCGGCCGTCATCAAGGCCGAAACGAAGTCTTAATACCTTCTGCTCTCTGTCGGTAAGTGTTCCGAGTACTTCAACAAGCTGCTCCTTAAGAAGAGTAAATGCAGCAGCATCTGCGGGAACCGGCACCTGCTCATCCTGAATGAAGTCGCCAAGATGTGAATCTTCCTCTTCACCGATGGGTGTTTCAAGGGAAACAGGTTCCTGTGATATTTTAAGGATTTCTCTTACACGGTCCACAGGCATATCCATTTCTGCTGCGATTTCTTCAGGGGTAGGTTCACGTCCTAACTCCTGAAGCAACTGTCTTGAAACCCTGATGAGTTTATTGATGGTTTCAACCATATGCACAGGGATTCTTATGGTACGTGCCTGGTCTGCAATGGCACGGGTAATAGCCTGTCTGATCCACCAGGTTGCATATGTGGAGAACTTATAACCCTTACGGTAGTCAAACTTCTCAACTGCCTTAATAAGACCTAAGTTTCCTTCCTGAATAAGGTCAAGGAAAAGCATTCCTCTTCCCACATATCTCTTTGCAATTGATACCACAAGACGAAGGTTAGCCTCTGCAAGACGCTTCTTTGCATCCTCATCGCCTTCCTCCATGCGCTTTGCAAGTTCGATTTCTTCCTCTGCACTTAAAAGCGGTACCTTACCGATTTCCTTAAGGTACATACGTACAGGGTCCTCAATGCTAACACCTTCGGGAACGGATAAGTCGATGTTTTCCACATCAACATCTTCCAAATCATCGTCGGGAAGAAAATCATCATCTACAGAATCCTCTTCGGGAAGCTGCATTACATCAATACCGGAGGCTTCAAGAATCTCCATAATTTTATCATACTGTTCTTCTTCAAGATTCAGCTCACCGAAGAAATCAGTAATCTCATGATACTCAATCATGTTCTTTTTCTTGCGGCAGTGTGCGAGGAATTCTTTTATACGTTCCTCAAATTTAGCCTGTAAATTCTCGTCCATTATCTACTCTCCCTTTCTATTCGTCCAAATGAAATTCTGTTTTTTTAAGTTTTTCAAGAGCTTTCTTGTTTTCGATGCCCTTCATAAGGTCTTCAATGGTCTGGTTAGGCTTCAATGCAGCCGCCTCACAGCTTATCTTCTTAACATTGAAAACAAGATCGTGCAACGCCTTTTCCCGTTCGCTTCTGTTGGTAATCTCAGTTAACGGAGTGTTGAATATTGCCGCAACCTGTGCCTGTTCTTCCTCATCTTCAAACATGGACACTATGGCCGGCAGGTTTAATGCTCCCTTTTCACAGTCCGAAAAAAGCTTCGTCGCCACTCTATTGTAAAGCTCGTCGGTAAAGTCCGCGGGCTCAACATACATTTTTATTTTTTCATAAACCTTCGGTTCGTCGGATATCCAGGTAAGCAAAAGTCTTTGGACCTTTTTAATCTTCTCACCGGGCTCTTCCTTGTGTATTCCCGATTTGGGCCGTTCAATGGGCCGTATTTCAGCAGCACCCTTGGCCACATTGGTGGCCACAAGATTCTTTAGGTTGGATAATTCGATATAATACTTCTCCGCAATCGCAGACATGTAATTATCTCTTGTTATTTCATCGGAGAACTGCATTAACTTGTTACCGATTTCCTTAATAAATCTGGTTCTGTCATCAGGATCCTTTAAATCATACTGGGTTTCAAGCATCCTTATTTCAAAGAAAAAGCTGTTTTCCGCATTTTTAATTCTCTCTTCAAAGGCTTCTGCTCCAAAGGCCTTAATGAATTCATCAGGATCCTTTTTAGGCTTAAGGTCTATAACCTTTCCTATCATACCGGTATCTCGCAGAATCCCTATTGCTCTTAAAGCAGCCTTAACGCCGGCACCGTCTGAGTCATAAGCAAGATACACCGTATCCGTATATCTTCTTAAAATATTGGCCTGACCTGAAGTGAATGCAGTTCCAAGGGAAGCCACCGCTTCGGTAAAGCCTGCCTGGTGCATTGCTATTACATCCATATAGCCTTCGCAAAGAATGAAGTGATTCTTTCTTGAAGTTCTTGCAAAATTAAGGCCGTAGAGGTTCTTGCTTTTGTCAAAAACAGGTGACTCCGGAGAGTTTAGGTATTTGGGCTTTGCATCGGACATAACTCGTCCGCCAAAGCCTATTACTCTGTGATTTATATCCTGAATGGGAAACATTACACGGTTCCAGAAAAGGTCTGACATACCATACTTTTCATTAAAGGTTGCAAGGCCCGCTTCCTTTATTAAATCGTGTTCGTAGCCCTTTGACTCAAGGTATTTTACAAGATCATTGCTGGTCATGAGAGAAAAGCCGAGACCGAATTTGTTAATGGTCTCATCAGATAAGCCTCTTTCCCTAAGATACTTATATCCGGTTTCGCCGCCCTTGTGACGAAGCTGATAATAAAAATATCCCGCAGCATCCCGATTGGCTTCCATAAGACGGATTCGTCTTGATTCCTTCTTCTTGGCCTCCTCGGAATATTCTATTTCCGGAAGCTTGATTCCCGCCCTGTCGGCTAAAAACTTAATTGCTTCCTGAAAGTTATAGTTTTCGTAATTTTTAACAAAAGAAACCACATTTCCCCCGGCGCCGCAACCGAAGCAGTAATACATCTGCTTGCTCTGGGATACGGAAAAAGAAGGGGATTTCTCACTGTGGAAAGGGCACAGACCGAAATATGAAGAACCCTTTTTCTGAATCTTCACACAGCTTCCGATTACATCCACTATGTCATTACGCTGTATGATTTCTTCAACAAGTTCTTCCGGATATCGCATCCTCTCTCCTTTCTACCAGTGCCAGGTCTTTGGTATAAATATTTCTTCGTACACAGACATTGCATATCTGTCTGTCATTGCTCCCACATAGTCACAGACAATCTGTTCCTTCGCATCACCCTTATCGTAAAGGGCCTTCATTTCATCCGGCAAAAGGTCGAAGTTTGCCATGTAATAATTGTAAAGAGTCTCTATAAGTGCTTCAGCCTTACCCTCTTCGCTCTTGGCTTCCGGATTCTGATAAACCCTCTCAAACATAAAGGATCGTAAATCCGTCATTGCCTTTGCGACCGGGTCGCTCATGAGAATATCATTCTTATCAAGGCTGGTCATTACTATGTCATGAATAAAATGGTCAAGTCTTTCACCGGTGGTATAGCCAATTACATCGCCGATTTCTTTAGGCACATCGCTTTCTTTTAATATGCCGGCTCTTATTGCATCATCCATATCATGATGAATGTATGCAATCTTATCGGAAAAACGAACCACCTTGCCCTCAAGAGTTTCGGGCATGCCCTTTGTCTGGTGATTTCTGATGCCGTCCCTTACTTCATAGGTAAGATTGATTCCCTGACCGTCCTTTTCAAGAACATCAACCGTTCTGACGCTTTGCTCAGCGTGTTCAAAGCCAAAGGGGCAGATTCTGTTAAGTGCCCTCTCGCCTGCATGACCAAAGGGTGTGTGACCCAGATCATGTCCAAGGGCAATTGCCTCCACCAGATCCTCGTTAAGCCTTAAAGCCTTTGCTATGGTCCTGGCATTTTGAGAAACCTCCAGGGTATGGGTAAGTCTGGTCCTGTAATGGTCTCCGTCGGGAGTCAAAAAAACCTGTGTCTTATCCTTAAGCCTTCTGAAGGATTTACTGTGAATAATTCGATCTCTGTCACGCTGGAAACAGGGTCTTATGTCACACTGCTCCTCTTCTCTTAGTCTGCCTTTGGATTCACTGCTTAATTTGGCGTATTTGCACAGATTGTCTTTTTCAAGTCTTTCAAGTCTTTCACGTATCAGCATACTAATCTCCATTTCGCCCGGGAAAACCCCTGCGACAATTGCACCAAAAAACTCCCTACCCTTATTGTTCTGCAAAGGTGTGTATAATCCTTTTTTTATTTTGTAAATTTTCCATATATTTTAGATTTCCCGGAATTTCAAAAAAGACTTTGGTGCTGCAAAAAGGCCACTGTGGATTCTGGCTGATATTAAAAAGCGGGTAGGTGGCCTCCTACCCGCTTGATAAACAAATTCAAGTCATTATTTCGATGCAATAGCTTCCATAACGCTCTCCGCCCCATCGGAATACGAAAGAGCCGCCTCAAACATTCCGTTTGAAAGCGCCGCCTCCGCCAAAGCAGGCTTTAACTCTCCGGGCTCTTTAAGAAGCTCAAACCCACGCAAAAGAGTCTCATAACACAAAGCCTTATCATCCGTCATTATTTCAGGGGTAAGAAGAAATAAATCCGTTAGTGTTTTCTTTTGTGTTTCGGTAAAATCAGCATTTTTTGCATTCAAAGTATTCACTTCCGAAACAAGTTTTTCTTTGGCCGCTTCCTTATTATATGTCATAAGGGCTGACACCAGACCGTAAACAGCCTTTTCATTGTGCCCCTTACCAAGAGCCATCTCATAGGTCTTCGCCGCTTCTTCAAAATTGCCTGCATAGTACAAAGCATCTGCCTTTTTAATAAGTCTGTTTTCTCTTCCGGCAAAGATAATCACAAGCCCTGTAATTAAAATGCAGCACGCAAGTACAATCGTAATAATTTCTAATTTTTTATCCCTCATAACAATCTCCGTCAAAAATAATAAGGGCAGCTTAATAAGCCGCCCAAGCGTGCAGGAAATGGGACTTGAACCCACATGTTATTGCTAACACACGGACCTGAACCGTGCGCGTCTGCCATTCCGCCATTCCTGCATACAAACGTATTTTAATGTTTAATAGTCATATTGTCAATGAAAAAACCATGTTCAAAACAGCACTTTAGCCCATATAAAAAAATGGAAATTCTACCTCTGCAATTACAGTTTCAATGGCAGAAAAAATACTTGAAAATTTTTATGATTTTTTTCTAAAATCGTATTGACATACCAACACTCTGATGATAATATCTTACTTGCGTGTTGATGAAACAACGTCGCGCGGAAGTGTCGGAATTGGCAGACGAGCAAGACTAAGGATCTTGTGGCTATTGCAGTCGTGTGGGTTCAAGTCCCATCTTCCGCATTAGGGTAAGAGGCTCAGAATACTTGAGAAATCAAGCGTTCTGAGCTTTCTTTTTTGGAAAATTGGATGATATTGTGGGGTTCCCTGAGGGTTCCCTGTGTTTCCACAGGGTCTTCCCCATCCATAGAATCTAGAATCGCCCTTACATTGTCTAAATAATCCTTCTGCGCGAAACTGTAATATCT
>JAZLLV010000014.1:0-22441 GCA_045598365.1 Lachnospiraceae bacterium | reverse complement strand
ACAGAGACTTGCTCGTCTTGTTAGCCCAGGAATGGCTAAGCAGCTTATTTATACAGCTCGTAACATCAAGGCTGCAGAGGCTTATCGTATTGGCCTTGTTAACCAGGTTATTTCAGCAGAGGTTAATGAAGCTGGTGAAGTTACAGTTTCAGCTAAGGATGCTCTTATGGCAGCAGCTAAGAAGATGGCTGCAGGAATTGCTGCACAGGCACCTATCGCAGTTCGTAACTGTAAGAAGGCAATTAATGATGGACTTCAGGTAGATATGGATGCAGCTATCGTAATCGAAGAGAAGTTGTTTGGTGACTGCTTCGAAACTGAAGATCAGAAGGCTGGTATGGGTAATTTCTTAGAGAAGGATAAAGAGAAGAAGCTTAAAGTGGTACCATTCCAGAATAAATAAATGTGTTGTTTAATCAATCACAATGAAAAATAGGAGGATATACAAAATGAAAGTTGGCGTTATTGGTGCAGGAACCATGGGACAGGGCATTGCAAAGGCATTTGCTCAGACCGAAGGCTATGAAGTAGCTCTTTGCGATATCAAGCAGGAGTGGGCTGAAGGCGGAAAAGACAAGATCGTAAAGGGTTACGCTAAGCTTGTTGAAAAAGGAAAACTTACACAGGAAGCTGTTGATGCTATCACATCAAAGATTACTCCCGGTCTTAAGGAAAATTTATGCGCAGACTGCGATTTAATCGTAGAAGCAGCATTCGAAAACATGGAAGTAAAGCAGACCACATTCAAGGAGCTTGACGCTATCTGCAAGCCTGAGTGTATCTTCTCTTCAAATACTTCTTCACTTTCAATCACAGAAATCGGTAAGGGTGTAAATAGACCTGTAGTTGGTATGCATTTCTTCAACCCCGCTGATCGTATGAAGCTTATCGAAGTTATCGCAGGTGTTAATACTCCCGCTGAAACCGTTGAAGCTATCAAGAAGATTTCTGTAGAAATCGGTAAGACACCTGTACAGGTTAACGAAGCAGCAGGTTTCGTTGTAAACCGTATTCTTATCCCTATGATTAACGAAGCAGCATTCATCAAGATGGAAGGTGTTTCTGATATCGAAGGTATCGACAGCGCTATGAAGTTAGGTGCTAATCATCCTATGGGACCCCTTGAACTTGGCGATTATATCGGTCTTGATATCTGCCTTGCTATCATGGACGTTCTCTATAAGGAAACAGGTGATTCTAAGTATCGTGCATGTCCTCTTATCCGTAAGATGGTACGTGGCGGCAACCTTGGTGTTAAGTCCGGTAAGGGCTTCTATGTTTACAATGCAGACAGAACCAAGACTGCTGTTGATGCTCAGTAATTAATTTGTAAACTATATTAGGAGGAATAATAAATCATGGATTTTTCTTTAAGCAAAGAACATGAAATGGCGAGACAGTTATTTAAAGATTTCGCTGAAAATGAAGTTAAGCCCCTCGCACAGGAAATTGATGAAGCTCACAGATTCCCCAGAGAAACTGTTGATAAGCTTGCAAAGTATGGTTTCCTTGGAATTCCCGTATCAAAGCAGTACGGTGGTCAGGGCTGTGACATCTTAACCTATGCTATGTGCGTAGAGGAAATGTCAAAGGTTTGTGGTACTACAGGTGTTATCGTTTCTGCACACACATCACTTTGTGTAGATCCTATTATGACATTTGGTACTGAAGAGCAGAAGCAGAAATACGCTATTCCCCTTGCAAAGGGTGAGAAGCTTGGTGCTTTCGGTTTAACTGAGCCCGGTGCTGGTACCGATGCTCAGGGTCAGCAGACAAAGGCTGTTTTAGATGGTGACGAATGGGTTCTTAACGGATCCAAGTGCTTCATCACAAACGGTAAGGAAGCTGATGTATATGTAATCTTCGCTGTAACAGGCAAGATTGAAAAGCGCGGCAAATTCATCAAAGAGATTTCCGCATTCATCGTTGAAAAGGGTACTCCCGGATTCACATTCGGTACCAAGGAAAACAAGATGGGTATCTGTGCATCATCCACATACGAACTCATCTTCACAGACTGCCGTATTCCCAAGGCTAACATGCTTGGCCAGCAGGGTAAGGGCTTCAATATCGCAATGCATACTCTTGACGGCGGACGTATCGGTATCGCTGCTCAGGCTCTTGGTATTGCAGAAGGCGCTCTTGAAACCACTATTGCATACGTAAAAGAAAGAAAGCAGTTTGGTAAGACAATTGCTCAGCAGCAGAACACACAGTTCCAGTTAGCTGATATGGCTACCAAGGTTGAGGCAGCTAAGTTACTTGTTTACAAGGCAGCAGCTAAGAAGGACGAATATACAAAGAATCCTAAGATTTCCTACTCTGTAGAAGCAGCTATGGCTAAGCTTTACGCAGCAGAAGTTGCTATGGAAGTTACCACAAAGTGTGTACAGTTACACGGTGGTTACGGCTACATCAAGGAATACGGCGTTGAGCGTATGATGAGAGACGCTAAGATCACTGAGATCTACGAAGGTACCAGTGAAGTTCAGCGTATGGTTATCAGCGCCAACTTATTAAAGTAGGAGGAACGAGAATATGAAGATTATTGTATGTATTAAGCAGGTTCCCGATACTAAGGGTGGCGTTAAGTTCAACCCCGACGGAACTCTTGACAGAAGCGCAATGCTTGCAATCATGAACCCTGACGATAAGGCAGGTCTTGAAGCAGCACTTCGCTTAAAAGATCAGTACGGCGCAGAAGTTACCGTACTTACCATGGGTCTTCCCAAGGCTGCAGATACCTTAAGAGAAGCACTTGCTATGGGTGCTGATAAGGCTGTTCTTGTAACAGACAGAGTACTTGGTGGTGCTGACACATGGGCTACCTCAACAACAGTTGCAGGTGCTATCAGAAACCTTGAATATGATTTAATTATCACAGGACGTCAGGCTATCGACGGTGATACAGCTCAGGTTGGTCCCCAGATTGCTGAACATCTTGGTGTTCCGGTTATTTCATATGCTCAGGAAATCAAGGTTGACGGAGATAAGGTAATCGTTAAGCGTCAGTATGATGACAGATATCACATGGTTGAAGCTAAGATGCCTTGCCTTATTACAGCTCTTTCAGAATTAAACGAGCCCAGATACATGACACCCGGTGGAATTTTCGATGCTTGCAAGGCAGAAGTTATCACTTGGGGACGTGCAGACCTTAAGGATGTTGATGATTGCAACATCGGTCTTGCTGGATCACCTACAAAGATTGCTCGTGCATCAGATAAGGTTAGAAAGGGCGCAGGCGAGAAGTTTGTTCCCGAAACACCTTCAGATGCTGTTGACATTATTGTTGGCAAGCTTAAAGAAAAGCATGTTATCTAATTAGGAGGCAAAAATGAACTTAGAAGAATATAAGGGAGTGTTCGTGTTTGCGCAGCAGGTTGACAATCAGGTTAGCGGCATCGCATACGAATTACTTGGAGAAGCTACAAGACTTGCAGCACCTTTAAAGGCTGAAGTTACAGCAGTATTAGTTGGTTCTGACGTTAAGAACCTTGCCGACTCTCTTGCAGAGTACGGCGCAGACAGAGTCATCGTTGTTGATGATCCTGAACTTAAGGAATACAGAACTGAGCCCTACGCTCACGCTCTTTCTTCCGTTATTAATGAATTCAAGCCCGACATCATGCTCGTTGGTGCAACAGCCATCGGTCGTGACCTTGGCCCTACAGTTTCTGCAAGAGTTGCAACAGGTCTTACAGCTGACTGTACAATGCTTGAAATCGGTGATTTCCCTCTTGTTCCCGTTCCCGGTAAGGAAGCAGAACAGAAGCACAACCAGTTACTTATGACCCGTCCTGCATTTGGCGGTAACACAATCGCTACAATCGCCTGCCCTAACAACCGTCCTCAGATGGCTACAGTTCGTCCCGGCGTTATGCAGAAGATTGAGCCTAAGAAGGGTGCTAAGGCAAACATCGTTGAATTCAATCCCGGATTCACACCCAACAACAAGTATGTAACCATTAAGGAAGTTGTTAAGGCAGTTAACGACGTTGCTGATATCATGGATGCTAAGATCCTTGTTTCAGGCGGACGTGGAGTTGGCTCAGCAGAAAACTTCAAGATGCTTGAAGAACTTGCAGAAGTTCTTGGCGGTACAGTTTCATGCTCACGTGCAGTTGTTGATTCAGGCTGGAAGCCCAAGGATTTACAGGTAGGTCAGACAGGTAAGACTGTTAGACCTAATGTATACTTCGCTATCGGTATTTCAGGTGCTATTCAGCACGTAGCAGGTATGGAAGAATCAGACATCATCATCGCTATCAACAAAGATGAAGATGCTCCTATCTTTGATGTTGCAGACTACGGTATCGTAGGCGACCTTAACAAGATTGTTCCCGAACTTACTGCAAAGTTAAAGGCTGAAATCGCTGCAAAATAATTTTTGTAAGATAAAGGCTCCGGTGCCAAAAGCACCGGAGTTTTTTTGTACATTTTTCTTGAATTTGTTTACTTGCCATTAATTACCGGATGATACATTAAGGGAAAATTATTTCGGTGGGAGAGTACCATGGAAAAGAAAAAGGAAAATGTAATCGATATTGCAAAGGCAAATGCCCTGGGCAGAAAGCTGCAGCTTGCGGTAGTTATTATTTTGACACTGAGCTATATTTTACAGGTTAGTAAACAAAGCATCGGAGTACCGCAGTTCATTATCCTGATGGTTACCCTTTGGGTTCCCGTTTTCGGAGCTCTGTTTTTTTATAAAAAGCAGCCGGACAGTGGGCTTATAAAACATATAATCGGTATAGGATACGGTATTTTCTTCATTGCAATCTGCATGATAAGTGAGGAACAGATGGTGTTCACCTTTGTGTTCCCTATGATTATTGTAGTGGGAATATACTGTGATCTTAAATTTTCCATTACGGTTTCGGCGGCGGTTACGGTTATTGCAATTGTTCATGCGGTTAACTGCATGATTAAAGCAGGATTCAGCCCTGAATCGATTGCAGCCCTTGAAATTGAAATTGCAGCGGCAACACTTGTGGGATTGTATTCCATTATTTCAAACAAATTCCTAATCGACGTTACGGGAAAGCAGCTTGAGGATATAAATGATGCCAACGAAAAAACCGGCACGATGCTTACAAAAATCCTTGATGTTGCCAACACACTTGCTGATGAAGTTACAGTTGTTTCAGGTAAACTTGAGCAGCTTGAAACATCTTCCGAAGAGACCATCAATTCCATGAAAGAAGTGCAGGATGGCTCAAATGAATCTGCCGAGGCGGTTCAGAATCAGTTACATAAGACTGAGGATATTTCCGGACAGATTGAAAGTGTTGCTCTTGCAACAGAAAATATCGGAAGCAATGTTGAGGCTTCCATTGCAGCAATAAGTGATGGCAGAGCCAATATTAATCGTCTTATAGCTCAGACAACTGCTTCGGAAGAAGCTGCAAACGGTGCCGTTAAGGAAGTTGAAGAGTTAAAGACTTCCACAGATAAGATGGAATCAATTATTGAAATGATAAGTAATGTTGCATCCCAGACCAGTCTTCTTTCTCTTAATGCGTCAATTGAAGCTGCAAGAGCAGGTGAAGCGGGAAGAGGCTTCTCTGTTGTGGCAAGTGAGATTTCAAGGCTTGCATCCCAGACTCAGGAAGCCACAGAAGAAATAAACACGCTTATCACAAACATTACTTCTGAAATGAGCGAAGTTGCAGCTGCCATAACAAAGCTTGTTGACAACAACAGAATTCAAAGCGAATCTGCAAAGGTTACCGCTGCAAGCTTTGAAAAGATTGTTAAGAACTCAGACGATATTAAGGATAATTCAGAAAAGCTTTCATCGATTGTGGGAATGCTCGAAAAGTCAAACGGTGAGATTGTAGAAAGCATACAGACAATCTCCGCCATCACCGAGGAGGTTACTGCACATTCTTCATCAACAGCGGATATCACCGAAAACAATCGTGAAATCGTCAGGGATGTAAAAGAAATCGTCGAAGAGATGATAGTGAATGCAGAAAAACTTAAGGCATTAAAGTAAATTTAAGTACAGAGAAATGGACGAAAAAAGTCTATTCTCTGTACTTTTTTTTTCAACTGTGTTATTATTTTACGGATGTTTATGCATATTTTGGGTTAACCCTATTTTTATATCGGAGGATGAAATGAGTAAGAGTTTTGATGCAATCATCGGTCAGGTTACAAAATTACCTACCAAAACATTATCTGTAGCTTGTGCACAGGACAAGCCTGTTCTTGAGGCTGTTAAGGCTGCTAAAGAGCAGGGTATTGCCAATTCAATCTTAGTTGGTGATGAGGAAAAAATCCGTGAAATCGCTAAGGAAATCAATATGGATCTTAGTGACTACAGAATAATTGACGAGAAGGATATTGTTCAGGCTTCATTAAAGGCTGTTTCACTTGTTCATAACGGCGAAGCTGATATGTATATGAAGGGTATTCTTGATACAAAGTCATTCTTAAAGAGCCTTCTTGATAAGGAAGTGGGACTTCGTACAGGTAAGCCTTTATCACATGTTGCTGTATTTGAAATCAAGGGTTATGATCACCTTTTCTTCTTAACAGACGTTGCATTTATGACCTATCCCACTCTTGAGGATAAGATTGCTATTATTGAAAACACTGTAAAGGTATGTAATGCCTGCGGTATTGAGAATCCCAAGGTTGCACCCCTTGCAGCAGTTGAAGTTGTAAATCCCAAGATGCCTGCTACAGTTGAGGCAGCTGAACTTACAAAGATGAACGAAGAAGGCACTATTACCGGTTGTATCGTTGATGGACCTCTTTCGCTTGATCTTGCAATCGATCCTGAAGCTGCTAAGCACAAAAATGCAACAGACAGAAAGATTCAGGGTGATGCAGATGTTCTTCTTTTCCCTGACATTCATGCAGGCAACCTTGTATACAAGGCTCTTGTTCATACTGCAGAATGCAAAAACGGTTGTATCTTAACAGGTACAAGCGCTCCCGCAATTCTTACAAGCCGTTCAGACACTATGGAAGTTAAACTTAATTCAATTGCCCTTGCAGCAGTAGTTGCAGAAGCAATGAAGCGCTAATAAAAAGGAGATTATTATGTCATACATAAGCCTTATCATTAATCCCGGATCAACATCCACAAAGATTGGTGTTTTTGAAGACGAGAAGTTACTCTTTGATGAAACTCTTCGTCACACAACCGAAGAAATTGCTCAGTATGGTTCTATTTACGAGCAGAAGGATTTCAGAAAGAATGTTATCTTAAACATTCTTAAAGAAAAGAATTTTGATTTATCATCACTTAGCTTCATCGTAGGACGTGGCGGTATGTTAAAGCCCATCCCCGGTGGTACATACAAGGTTTCAAACGCGCTTCTTGAGGACCTTATCATTGGTAAGCAGGGACAGCATGCGTCAAATCTTGGTGGTGTTCTTGCAAGAGAAATCGGTGACTCTCTCGGAATTCCCGCATTCATCGTTGACCCTGTTGTAGTAGATGAACTTGCTGATATTGCAAGATTATCAGGTGTGCCTGAACTTCCCAGACGTTCCGTATTCCACGCTCTTAACCAGAAGGCTGTTGCCAAGAGATATGCTAAGGAAGTCGGCAAGAAGTACGAAGACCTTAACTTAATCGTTGTTCACATGGGCGGCGGTGTTTCTGTAGGTGCCCACAAGGGTGGTCGTATTATTGATGTTAATAATGCTCTTGACGGAGAAGGTGCTTTCTCTCCCGAACGTGCAGGTGCGGTTCCCGCAGGCGATCTTGTAAAGATGTGCTTCTCAGGAAAGTATTCCGAGAAGGAAGTATATAAGAAACTTGTTGGTAACGGTGGCTTTAATGCATACCTTAATACCAATGATGCAAGAATCGTTGAGGCTAAGGCTCTTGAGGGAGATCCCTTTGCAACAGAAGTTTTCCATGCATTCCACTATCAGGTAGCTAAGGATATCGGCGCAATGGCTACAGTCCTTGAAGGAAAGGTTGATCAGATCATTCTTACAGGCGGTATTGCATACGGTAAGATTACCTGTGATGCTATCAAGGAAAGAGCAGGCTTTATTGCTCCTTTCACAGTTTATCCCGGTGAGGATGAGCTTCTTGCTCTTTGCCAGGGCGGCTTAAGAGTTATCACAGGCGAAGAAAAGGCTTGCGAATACTAATATTGGTATATAAAATCCCGGGAGAATCTCCCGGGATTTTTTATTACATAAAAGTCTGCAAAGCACAGCGCGGCAGAATGCTATATAAAGAAGACGGCTGCAAAATGCTGATTCGTTCATAGTTTTTTTACAAAAGGGGCCTTTTCTTTTTATTGAAGAGTGCCCTTATATCTGATACAATAATCATCGGTGCATTATGTATTATAGGCACTTGAAAGGATAATTTTTGATGAAAGTTATTGATAAAGTTTTTGGAACATACAGCGAAAGACAGATTAAGAAAATTATGCCGCTTGTGGAAGCCATTGAGGCTCTGAGAGCCGATATGATGGCCTTATCCGATGAGGAAC
The DNA here is from genome assembly GCA_045598365.1 of Lachnospiraceae bacterium. Taxonomy (GTDB): domain Bacteria; phylum Bacillota; class Clostridia; order Lachnospirales; family Lachnospiraceae; genus UBA1258. The sequence goes on along the minus strand of JAZLLV010000014.1, from coordinate 13,967 downwards.
TTTCCGGAAAAACCCGTGAATTCAAGAAGCGTCTTGAAGAGGGAGAAACTCTGGATGACATCCTTGTTGAAGCCTTTGCAGTTGCCAGAGAAGCCACAAGACGTGTAATCCATACAGAGCACTTCCGTGTGCAGATTATCGGTGGTATCGTTCTTCACCAGAGCAGAATTGCGGAAATGAAAACCGGTGAAGGTAAGACACAGACAGACATCCTTCCCGTATATCTTAATGCACTTGAGGGAAAAGGTGTTCATGTCGTTACAGTTAACGAATACCTTGCAAAGCGTGATGCTGACTGGATGGGTGCAGTACATAAATTCTTAGGTCTTACGGTCGGTGTTTCTCTTAATGCAATGACTCCTCAGGAAAAGCGTGATGCATATGCCTGCGATATCACCTATGTTACCAACAATGAACTTGGTTTTGACTATCTTCGTGATAACATGGCAATCTATGAGAAGGACCTTGTTTTAAGAGGCCTTCATTATGCAATCATCGACGAAGTAGACTCAATTCTTATTGATGAAGCCAGAACTCCCCTTATTATTTCAGGACAGGGCACAAAGTCCACAAGTATTTACTCCATGGCGGATATGCTTGCTAAGCAGCTCCACAGAGGTAAGGATGTGGAAGAGGTCGGAAAGCTTGACCTTATGATGGGTAATGTCCAGGAGGAAACCGGCGACTTTATCGTTAATGAAAAGGATAAAATTATCACACTTACTGAAAACGGTGTGAGAGAAGCGGAGCGTTTCTTCCACATTGAAAACCTTGCTGATTCCGAAAATGTGGAAATTCAGCATTGTATAGTAACTGCCCTTAAGGCAAATAATCTTATGTTTAAGGACAAGGACTATATCATCAAAGACGGCGAAATTGTTATCATCGATGAATTTACCGGTCGTATCATGCCGGGACGTCGTTATTCAGACGGTCTTCATCAGGCAATAGAGGCCAAAGAAAACGTAAAGATTAAGAGAGAATCCAAGACTCTTGCAACAATTACCTTCCAGAACTTCTTTAACAAATTTGATAAGAAGGCAGGAATGACAGGTACAGCTCTTACCGAGGAACAGGAATTTAAGGATATCTATGGAATGGATGTTGTTGAAATTCCCACAAACCGCCCGGTAGCCAGAATTGATATGGATGATTCAGTTTACATAACAAGACAGGAGAAGCTGGATGCAATTGTTGATGATATAGCAAGAACAAATGCAACAGGACAGCCAATCCTTGTTGGTACGGTTACCATTGAAGCATCTGAAGAGTTGTCAAGAATTCTTAAGAAGAAGGGCATTAAGCATACAGTACTTAATGCTAAGTTCCATGAAATGGAAGCTGAAATTGTAGCAAATGCAGGTCAGTTCGGCGCGGTTACGATTGCTACCAACATGGCAGGTCGTGGTACTGATATTAAGCTTGACGAGCAGTCAAGAGCGGCAGGCGGTTTGAAGGTTATCGGTACAGAACGTCATGAATCACGCCGTATAGATAATCAGCTTCGCGGACGTTCAGGCCGTCAGGGTGACCCCGGTGCATCTAAGTTCTATATTTCACTTGAGGACGATCTTATGAGACTGTTTGGTTCTGACAGAACCAAGGCGATGTTCCAGTCAATCGGTCTTGAATATGGTCAGGAAATCAAGCACAAAATGGTTACAAAGGCCATTGAATCCGCTCAGAAGAAGATTGAAGCCCGTAACTTTGACACTCGTAAGCGACTTCTTGAATACGACCAGGTTATGAACGAGCAGCGTGAAATAATCTATGCCGAGAGAAAGCGTGTTCTTGAAGGCGAAAGCATGAGAGAAGTAATCTATAAGATGATTACAGATATCGTTGAGATGGCTGTTGATACGGTAATCGGCGAAGATCAGAAGAAGGAAGAATGGAACTTAACAGAGCTTAATCAGCTTCTTTTGCCCATTATTCCCCTCGAGCTTATTACTGAAGAACGTGTAACCTGCCGTAAGAAAAATGAACTTGAGCAGATGCTTAAGGAAGAGGCAGTTAAACTTTACGAGGGTAAGGAAGCAGAGTTTCCTCAGGTTGAGATTATCCGTGAATTGGAAAGAATTGTTCTCTTAAAGGCAATCGATTCAAAGTGGATGGTTCACCTTGATGATATGGTGCAGCTAAGAGATGGTATCGGTCTTGTGGCCTATGCCCAGAAGGACCCTGTTCAGGAGTATAAGGGCGAAGCCTTTAATATGTTCGATGAGATGACAGAAAGCATTAAGGAGCAGACTGTAACCACTCTTATGCGTATTAAGGTTGGTAACTCAATGGAGCGTGAGCAGGCAGCCAAGGTTACGGGAACCAATAAGGATGACAGTCTTGCAAAAGCCCCGGTAAGAAAGATGGAAGGCAAGATATATCCAAACGATCCCTGCCCCTGCGGAAGCGGTAAAAAATATAAACAGTGTTGTGGTAAGAATTAATGGTTTTACTTGATAATATGAAGGTTGAAGTTCTAGGCTACGAAGAGCCCCTTGAGGAGCTTGCGCAGTCACTTCACCTTGATTCCAATGAAAAAAGAATAGAAGAACTGGAGATGGAAATGGAGGCTCCCGGTTTCTGGGACAATCCTGATAAGGCCAATAAGCTTACAATCGAGCTTAGGACCCTTCAGGGTATCAGAGATACGGTTAAGGGTCTTAAGGGACAGTTTGAGGACATTTTAACCCTTATTGAAATGGGTGAGGAAGAAACCGACGAGTCCTATGCCTCTGAGGTTCGAAGCGAGCTGGATGATTTTATTGCCAAGTTTGAAGAACTTCGAATTTCCAATCTTTTAAGTGAGGAATATGATAAGAGCAATGCGATCCTAAGGCTCAACGCAGGTGCCGGTGGAACCGAATCCTGTGACTGGGCAGGCATGCTCTACAGAATGTATACGAGATGGGCCGAAAGAAAGGGCTTTTCCATTGAAGTGCTGGACTTTCTTGAGGGCGAAGAAGCAGGTATTAAAAACGTAACATTCCAGATAAACGGCCTTAATGCCTATGGCTATATGAAATCTGAAAAGGGTGTACACAGACTTGTAAGAATATCCCCCTTCAATGCCCAGGGTAAGAGACAGACATCCTTTGTATCAATGGATGTTATGCCTGATATTGAAGAGGATCTTGATATTGAGATTCCCGAAGAGGATATGCGTATCGACGTGTTCCGTTCCAGTGGTGCCGGCGGTCAGAAGGTTAATAAGACCTCTTCGGCTATTCGTATTACACACCTTCCCACAGGTATTGTGGTACAGTGTCAGAACGAGCGTAGCCAGTATCAGAACAAAGACAAGGCTATGCAGATGCTGAAGGCTAAGCTGTATCTTCTCAAAAAAGAAGCGAATGCCGAAAAACTTTCAGACATTCGCGGTGAAGTTAAGGAAATTGGCTGGGGTTCCCAGATACGTTCCTATGTATTACAGCCCTACACAATGGTTAAGGACCACAGAACCAATGCTGAAAATGCCAACGCTTCAGCGGTTCTTGATGGAGATCTTGATTTATTCATTAACTCATATCTTAAGTGGAATAATGCTAAGCCTCAGGAGTAGGCTCCGGTCTTGTGAAAGGATTCGCAGGTTCCTCTCCGATGGTACTAAGATAGAAGTTTGCAAGCATTGTTTCGAAAAATGATAAAAACCAAAGGCAGCCTATGAAAAAGGCGCAAATGCTTAATATAAGAAGCGGTAATGATGAAAGGTAGATTAGAAATAATCTGCCTTTTTTATTTTGCATAAGCGTAAAGCTTTTCTTTATAACTTCCCGAACGCTCATTTCAGGGTTGTCGCTTAGTATATAAAAGCTAAGTCCGATAAAGAGCTTTTCAATAAACAGGATAACTATGTTTATAAGACTGATTACAGCAGTTATGCTCCGATACTCTTCATAACTTATCTCAAACATTCCCAAACTGAGTAAAATGGAGGGAAGGCTTGTAATAAGGCTTATAACGGTATAAAAGGCTTGAATGCAGATGGCCTTATCGATAATGCCTGACTTAAAGCCTGCAAACATGTCCTTTGGAGTGATGGGTTCAATACCACGCACAAGATTTAAAAAGAACTGGCTTTTTCCGAATATAAGGGCACCTGTCAAAAGGTCCACAATTATTGAAATGACTAATCTAAGAAGATATGAAGAGGCACTTCCGGTGTAGGCGCCTTCTGTCATGGAAAGGACTATAAACTGAATGAAGGCTACGGTCATTATCACAAAGATGGCAACATTGTAACGGCCTATAAGCTGACCTCTTGCCTTTTTATTAAGATCTTTAATAAACTGAAGGGTTTCATTTTGCATTTGAAGTACCTCCAATCCACTTCTCCACCAGTTCTGAAGGAGTGACGCCGAATTCGTCCTTATACTGTTCGCCGTAAAGGGCATCTATGTAAGTAAAGGTTTCTCTTCTGTAGTCTTCATCGGTATAAAGTTTAATGTAGGCAGAAGCGGTTATGACAATGCTTATAACAATTGATACTACACCAAGCTTTACGCCAAAAGCAGCCTCCCGGTCCATTTTATCGTTATAACCCTTTGAAAGAACTGCAAAAAGGATTGCAAAAAAACCTAAAAAGCCGGCAACAATGGGGAATGAAAAAAGAAGAAAAAGAAAGAACAGCGAAGCCACACCAAAATTTCTGGCCCGTCTTACCATTAGCAGTCTGTATTCCTCGTGCAAATATTTGTCCATGTTATTCACCATTTTTCTATAAAATGTATACATAAAGAATATTACCATCCTTCGGATAAATATACAAATGTTGATTAAAAATACGATATTTTGTATAATAAATAAGTGATTAAACACAAGATTTTGAAATTTGAGAGGTTTATGAATGGACATTGCATTAAAAATTGCAGAAGAACTTAAAATACAGAAGGGACAGGTTGAAGCGGTTGCTACTCTTATTGATGAGGGCAATACCATACCCTTTATCGCAAGATACCGTAAGGAAAAGCACGGCTCTCTTGACGATGAGCAGATTCGTAATATAGCTGAAAGACTTACATATTTAAGAAACCTTGAGGAGAAGAAGGAAACCGTTCTTTCAAGTATTGAAAGCCAGGGCATGTTAACTGATGAATTAAAGGAAAAGATTCTTCAGGCAGAAACAATGGTACTTGTTGAGGACCTGTACAGACCCTACAGACCAAAGCGCAAGACCAGAGCATCGGTTGCAAAGGAAAAGGGACTTGCTCCTTTGGCTGAGTACATCCTTGCTATGGATGCCAAAAGCGATATTTTGGAGGAGGCTTCAAAGTATGTGGATTCAGAAAAGGGTGTTGAATCTGCTGAGGATGCCCTTAACGGAGCTAAGGATATAATTGCAGAACAGATTTCCGATGAGGCGGATTACAGAACCTATATCAGAAATGCCACATTTGAAGAGGGTATTATCACATCCCAGGCAAAGGATGAAAAGGCTCAGTCCGTATATGAAATGTATTATGCATATGAAGAACCTGTTAAAAAAGTTGCAGGTCACAGAGTTCTGGCTCTTAACAGAGGTGAGAACGAAAAAGTGCTGACTGTAAAAGTCAATGCTCCTGTGGAAAGAATTATTCGTTTTCTCGAAACCTCTGTTATTAAGAAAGACAATGCCTTTACTACGCCGGTACTTAAGGAAATATGCTTAGATGCCTATGAAAGACTTATCGCTCCGGCAATTGAGCGTGAAATCAGAAATGAACTTACTGAAAAGGCAGAGGACGGAGCAATAGATGTATTCGGAAAGAATCTTGTACAGCTTCTTATGGCACCGCCCATAACAGGAAAAGTTGTTCTTGGATGGGACCCTGCTTTCAGAACCGGATGTAAAATCTGCGTAGTCGACCCCACCGGTAAGGTTCTTACAACAACCGTTGTTTATCCTACAGAGCCTCAGAATAAAATTGCAGAGACCAAGGATGTAATTAAGAAGATAATCAAAAAGTACGGCGTGTCACTTATTTCCCTTGGAAACGGTACAGCCTCAAGAGAATCCGAGCAGGTAATTGTGGAAATCATCAAAGAACTGGATGTTCCGGTTCAGTATATTATTGTTAATGAGGCAGGTGCCAGCGTATATTCCGCAAGTAAGCTTGCAACAGAGGAATTTCCTAACCTTAATGTTGGAGAAAGAAGCTCTGCTTCCATGGCAAGAAGACTTCAGGATCCCCTTGCTGAACTTGTAAAAATAGATCCAAAATCCATCGGCGTAGGCCAGTATCAGCATGACTGCGACCAGAAAAAGCTGTCAGAAGCGTTGACCGGCGTAGTCGAGGATTGCGTTAATAAAGTTGGTGTTGATATCAATACAGCATCAGCACCTTTGCTTGAGTATATTTCAGGTGTTTCAAAGGTTATTGCCAGAAATATTGTGGAATACAGAGAAAAGAATGGTCGCTTCAGAGACAGAAGAGAGCTTCTTTCGGTTCCGAAGCTTGGCCCCAAGGCCTTTGAGCAGTGCGCGGGCTTCATGAGAATTATTGACGGTGACAATCCTCTTGATGCGACTTCCGTGCATCCTGAGTCCTATGAAGCCACAATGAAGCTTCTTGATAAGCTTGGTCTTACAATGGAAGATATTAAAGAAAACTGGAAAAATACAAAGAAGGCCCAGAAGGAAGCTGCCAAGGCACCTGAAAAGAAACAGACTAAGCCAAAAGAAACAAAGATTGTTATTAAAAATACCAATACTGCTATGGGTGCAGCACTTGCAGCAGCTCTTGGCGGAAGCTTTACCGCTACAGAAGAAGCTAAAAAGGAAGAGCCTGCTAAAAAGCCCCTGGCAACAGGCCTTGCTTCAAAGATAAAGGACAAGAAGAAAACCGCAGAGGAACTGGGAATCGGTGAAATCACCCTTGATGATATTCTTAAAGAACTTGAAAAGCCCGCAAGAGATCCCCGTGCGGATATGCCTGCTCCCATATTAAGAAGCGATGTTCTTGATATGAAGGACTTAAAGCCCGGAATGATATTAAAGGGAACCGTAAGAAATGTCATTGACTTTGGCGTATTTGTGGATATAGGTGTTCATCAGGACGGTCTTGTTCACATATCCCGCATTACCGACAGATTCATCAAGCATCCTCTTGAGGCAGTGAGTGTAGGTGACATTGTGGATGTTAAGGTCCTTGATGTGGATGTTGCTAAGAAGCGTATCAGTCTTACAATGCGTCTTGACGAGAAGGATAAAAAGTAGTATACAATATATCGTAATAAAAATATTAATCTTCGGGGTTGGGTGTGATTCCCTACCGGTGGTGATGATGCTTTGGCATACAAGTCCACGACCCGGTTTTCCGGCTGATTTGGTGAGATTCCAAAACCGACAGTAAAGTCTGGATGAAAGAAGATAGACATTTCATATTTAATTGAAGTGTATTCCCCGAGCATTTTTTTGCCCGGGGTTTTCTTTTTTCTTGATGCTCCCGCATCAGAAAGGAAAAAACATGCAGAACCAAAACACAAAAAAGACCATCACCACAAGAATCATGGTGGGAGGAGCAATGCTTGCCGCTGTGGCATGCGTACTTCAGTACCTTGAATTCCCCATTCCTCTTATGCCGGGATTCATTAAGTTTGACTTATCGGATTTACCCGCACTTATCGGTGCCTTTGCTTACGGTCCTCTTGCAGGTGTGCTCATTGAATTTGTTAAAAATATAATTCATTGCGCAGCTTCCCAGAGTTTTACCGTTGGTGAACTTTCAAACTTCATCCTTGGCGCGGCCTTTACTTTCACAGCAGGCTTTATTTATGCTAAGAAGAAGACAAGAACCGTTGCAATCGTAGGTGGTATTGTCGGTGCATTAGTTATGGGACTTATAAGCCTTCCTTCAAACTATTTTGTTGTATATCCTTTCTATTACAACTTTATGCCTAAAGAAGTTGTACTCCAGGCATATCAGGTTATACTTCCTAGTATGAAGAGCATTATGCAGTGCTTGATTGTATTCAATCTTCCGTTTACAATTATTAAGGGACTTATTTCAGTGGTTATTACCGTTGTTATTTATAAGCCTTTATCAAAAATCTTAAAAGGAGAGTAAGCAAAGCTTACAACCTGTATTTTGAAGTATTCTTTTCCGTTAAAAATTTCAGGAGTTGTGCAAAAGGGTAACCGCCTTGGAAACACCATCGGCATGCCTACGGCAAATCTTCTTTTGCCAAAAGATTACGACAGACTTGCCTTTGGCGTATATTATTCCAGGGTCAGGTACAATGGAAAAATATATAAAGGAATCACCAATGTGGGCAGAAAACCCACCGTAAACGATGGCGAAGCAGTTAACGTGGAAACCTATATATACGATTTTTCCGGTAACCTTTACGGAGAAACAATTACGGTTACACTTCTCGAGTTCAGAAGACCTGAAAAGAAATTTAATTCCTTTGAAGAATTATCCGTAGAAATGCACAATGACCTGGAGGCAGGAAGAGATTATATAATTGAATAAGAAATGATGCTTATCCCGGGGCACAGGCTGCCCCGGGATATTTTTATGGGAGAATAAAACTCCCCTTGCAACTGCACTCCATTCAAGATACAATTTAAGTAACTATGAAGATTAATACAAACAGTGCAAACGAGACATTTGAATTAGGAAAATCCATTGGAGAAAAGGCAGAGCCCGGCAGTGTTTTTACACTTATAGGCGACCTTGGAGTGGGCAAGACCGTTTTTACACAGGGCGTGGCAGAGGGCCTTGGGATAACAGAGCCTGTAAACAGTCCCACCTTCACAATTCTCCAGGTTTATGATGAGGGAAGATTACCTTTCTACCATTTTGATGTATACAGAATAGGCGATGAATCGGAAATGGATGAAATCGGCTATGAAGAATATTTTTACGGCGACGGAGTATGTTTTATCGAATGGGCGGATTTAATTAAAGGTATAATTCCAAAGAAGCATACAAGAATTGAAATAAGAAAAGACTTAAGCCGCGGCTTTGATTTTAGAGAAATTGAAATAACGGAGTTTTAGTATATGAAACTTTTAGGAATGGACAGCTCGGGACTTACCGCATCGGTGGCAATAGTGGATGAGGAAAGCCTTGTGGCGGAATATACTGTTAATTATAAGAAAACACACTCACAGACATTGGTTCCAATGCTTGATGAGATTGTAAAAATGACAGAACTTGACCTTAAAACTGTGGATGCCATTGCAATTGCAAAGGGTCCGGGATCTTTTACAGGACTAAGAATCGGTTCTGCCACCGCAAAGGGCTTGGGATTTGCCCTTAATATACCGATAATAGAAGTACCTACCACTGACGGTCTTGCTTTTAATATGGTGGGAACGGATAAACTGGTGGCTCCCATAATGGATGCCAAGAGAGACCAGGTGTACACCGGTCTCTACGAATTTTCTGACGATAATCTTGTTACAATACAGGAATCAACAGCAGAACCCATAGAAGACACTGTAGAAAGAATCAATAAACTGAACAGACCTGTTATTTTTCTTGGTGACGGGGTAAAGGTTTATAAAGAAAAAATCCTTGAAAAAATAACTGTGCCGGTTTCTTTTGCCCCTATGAATAAGAATCTTCAGAGTGCTGCCTCGGTGGCAACTTTGGGATTTAAGCTGTACAAAGAAGGCAAGTGGGTTAAGGCAGGAGATCATGTACCGGAATATTTAAGACTTTCCCAGGCTGAAAGGGAGAGAAATGAGGCTATGAATGGTAATTGATACCAGAATCATGACGGATGATGATTTGGACCGGGTTTGTGAACTTGAGGAAAAGTCCTTTTCCATGCCCTGGAAAAGAGATGATTTTAAGGACATGATAGAACGGGACGATTCACATTATATGGTGATAACCATAGACGGGCTGGTAATCGGTACGGCAGGATATACCTATAATGGTTTTGAGGGTTATATAAATAATGTTGTAATAGACAGCGACTACCGCGGCAAGGGTTATTCGAAAATCCTGCTTGAAGGACTTTTAAAGGAAGGCCGTGCCCGTGGAATCAATGAATATACACTTGAAGTAAGGGTGTCCAATGCACCTGCCAGGGCCTTGTATGAAAGCCTTGGATTTAAGTCTGAGGGTATTCGTAAAAATTTTTACGAAAAGCCTGTGGAGAATGCCGAAGTCATGTGGCTTAGGCAATAAATGAGGTAACTATGCTTGAAATTGCACTTCTTGGAACCGGAGGTATGATGCCCCTTCCAAACCGCTTCCTGACAGCCATGATGGCAAGATACAACGGAAGCAGTATTTTAATAGATTGCGGTGAGGGAACTCAGGTTGCCCTTAAAAAGCAGGGGTGGAGTCCAAAGCCCATAGATGTTATGTGCTTTACCCACTATCATGCGGACCACATAAGCGGACTTCCGGGAATGCTTTTGACCATGGGAAACGCAGAGAAAACGACTCCCCTTGTAATGATTGGTCCAAAGGGACTTTCAAGAGTTGTTTCAGCACTTCGCACCATTGCACCGGAACTGCCCTTTGAAATAAAGTTTTTGGAAATACAGGAGAATTTTCAGGTATTCAATTTTGAGGGTTTCAAAATAGAAGCCTTTAAGGTTAATCATAATGTTTTATGCTATGGCTACAGTCTTATTGTAGAAAGAAATCCCAAGTTTGACCCGGAAAGAGCCAAAGCCCTTAATATACCGCTTAAATTCTGGAATCCTTTGCAAAAAGGAAACTGCTGCGAAGAGGATGGTGTGGTTTATACTCCGGACATGGTCCTTATGGGCGCAAGAAAAGGTCTTAAGGTAACCTACAGCACCGACTCAAGACCCACAGATTCCATTGTGGAAAATGCAAAGAATGCGGATCTGTTTATATGCGAGGGAATGTACGGTGAGCCTGATAAGCTTGAAAAAGCAAAAGAGCATAAACATATGACATTCTATGAGGCAGCAGAGCTTGCTAAGAGGGCTAATGCTAAAAGTCTCTGGCTTACTCATTTTTCACCCTCCTTATCTAAACCCAAGGAGTATAAAGACCAGGTCAGAAAGATTTTTGCAGATACGGTAATCAGTCATGATGGGGAGACCGTGGATCTGCTTTTTGAAGAATAGTATTTCTGTTTGAAGGAGTATTGATGAAGTTCAAAGGACTCAAAGGGGTACTTATGCTGTTCTTTGTATCCATGTGCTTTCTTGGTTTCTTCTTTAGAATGAATAACAAGAAAACACCGGAGCCGGATGCGCCTCAGAAAATTTCTGCGGTGGAAACGGTTTTACAAAGAAACCTTAACAGTAATTATCCCAGCACACCCAAAGAAGTAGTTAAATATTTCAGTGAAATCACCAAATGCTACTATAATGAAGAATTTGAGGATGAAGCTGATATTGAAGCACTGGCACGTCAGATGTTACTTTTGTACGATGATGAGCTTGTTTCCTATAAGAATTTTTCCGATTATATGTTTGACTTAAAATCGGACATAAGATTCTATAATGAAAACGGTTATAAGATCGGTGGCTATTCCACCAGTGCCAGCACGGATGTTTTTTACTTTCAGGAAGACGGCTTTGAGTGGGCAAGACTTTACTGTATCTTTACCATCAAATCCGGTAAAGAGAAAAAGGATGTTACGGAAGTATTTGTATTAAGAAAAGATGATAAAAGCCATTGGAAGATTTATGGCTGGAAAGAGGAAAATGGCTGATAAACTGATTCTTGCCATTGAAAGCTCCTGCGATGAAACAGCGGCAGCAGTGGTTAAAAACGGAAGAGAAGTTCTTTCAAATATTATATCTTCACAGATTGACCTGCATACATTGTATGGAGGAGTTGTACCGGAAATTGCTTCAAGAAAGCATACGGAGCAAATAAATCAGGTGGTGGAAGAAGCCTTGAAAAAGGCTGAAGTAACCCTTGATGATATAGATGCAATAGCTGTAACCTACGGCCCCGGACTTGTTGGGGCTCTTTTAGTGGGCGTTTCTTTTGCCAAGGCTTTGAGCTTTGCAAGCAAAATTCCTCTTGTGGGAGTGCATCATATTGAGGGACACATAAGCGCCAACTATATAGAAAATAAGGAACTTAAGCCTCCTTTTGTTTGTCTTGTTGTATCCGGAGGCCATTCGCACCTTGTAAGAGTTCTTGATTACGGAGAATATGAAATCCTTGGAAGAACAAGGGATGATGCGGCAGGTGAAGCTTTTGATAAGGTTGCAAGAGCCATTGGCCTTGGATATCCCGGTGGGCCCAAGGTTGATAAGGTTTCTTACGAAGGAAATCCGGAGGCAATTAAATTCCCCAGAGCAAAGGTTGAAGGTTCCGTATACGATTTTTCTTTCAGTGGCTTAAAATCCGCAGTGCTTAACTATCTTAACCAGTGCGAAATGAAGGGAGAGCCGATTGTTCAGGCAGATGTGGCTGCTTCATTCCAGAAAGCGGTTGTGGATGTTCTTGTGGAACATTCCATGGAGGCGATTAAGGAGTTTCAGGTTAAAAAATTTGCTATTGCCGGCGGAGTTGCATCCAATTCCCACTTAAGGAAGGCTCTTGAAGAGGCCTGTGAAAAAGCGGGTGTGGAATTCTACAGACCGTCACCCATTCTTTGTACGGATAACGCCGCTATGATAGGTGCGGCGGGCTACTACGAGTTTATAAAGGGAAATGTCAGCGATTATGACTTAAATGCTGTTCCTAACTTACGACTTGGAGAAAGATAATGAAACATATCGGGATAATAATGTCTGCGGGAAAGGGCCTTCGCGTCGGCGGGGACATTCCAAAACAATATATGGATTTATGCGGAAACCCCGTGATTTTTTATGCCCTCAAAGCCATGCAGGACAGTTTCCTTGATGAAATTATTCTTGTTGTGGGAGAAGGGGACGAGGAATTTGTTAAAAAGGATATTGTTGATAGATATTCCTTTAAAAAAGTAAGTCACATTGTGGCGGGCGGAAAGGAACGAAGCGATTCGGTTTATAACGGCCTTTTGTGTGTTTCCTCCCCTGAAAATTCCTATGTATATATACAGGACGCAGCAAGACCCATGCTTTCTTTGGAGCTTCTTAAAAAGGCAAAAGAAGACGTGGAGTGCTTTGGTACCTCAGTTGTCGGAGTGCCTTCAAAGGATACCATTAAGGTGGTTAATGATGAGGGCTTTGTGGTAACAACCCCGAACAGACAGTATTTATGGAATATCCAGACTCCCCAGACCTTTGTATGTGCAGATCTTATTGAAAGCTATAAGGCTTTTTTTGCGTGCGAAGGGGCAACGGTCACGGATGATGCATCGGTTATGGAGCAGTTTGGAAGTCTTCCCGTACATATAACAAAGGGCTTTTACGAGAATATAAAAATAACTACAAAAGAAGACTTTTCCGTGGCTGAAAATTTTCTTCAAAAAAATGAAAAAAGTTGTTGACACAAATAAAGTCGTTTGCTAATATAAACCTTGCGCTGATTAAAAATCAGTTGCAGAGCTTTGTAAGAAGCTTACATGGAGAGGTATCGAAGTGGTCATAACGAGGCGGTCTTGAAAACCGTTTGTCCGAAAGGGCGCATGGGTTCGAATCCCATCCTCTCCGCGTGGTACTAATTGAATAGCTGAATTAATTCAGGCTTTTGGAGAAGTACTCAAGAGGTTGAAGAGACACCCCTGGAAAGGGTGCAGGTCGTTAATAGCGGCGCGAGGGTTCAAATCCCTCCTTCTCCGTTTGGTACATTCCAAGTACCTAAAGAACCTTGACAATCAAACAACAATGCAACCCTGAAAATCTTTGAGATTATTCAGTGAGTTATCCGGCAAGCGATTGCAGGATAACAAGTGTGAAAGCGAACACACTATAAACAAATCGACCCAAACACAGTAAACGAAGTCAGAGCTTATAAAAATAAGAGCTGACGGGGATAAGATAAGCTAGCAAGTTTATCATGAGAGACAAACTTTAATACGAGAGTTTGATCCTGGCTCAGGATGAACGCTGGCGGCGTGCTTAACACATGCAAGTCGAACGGACTTATATGAAACCTAGTGAATAT